>CAWEFC010000068.1:0-10554 GCA_963808085.1 uncultured Acidobacteriota bacterium | reverse complement strand
AATTATTCAGGGAATGCGCTTCACCCGCAGGGCGATGTCGAGCGTATGCTCCGGGGTGCGGAATTCCTTTTTCCCGCCTTGGTGCGTGAACGTGCGGCTGGCGATGACCGAGCCCGAAGCGGGATCAATCCACTCCTCCCGGTAGTTGCCTCCCGGAATGTCCAAGATCAACGTTTCATGATAATGCCCCGGGTTCACAAGATAGTACATCTGGTCGTGTTCGAGTTGGCTGTGGTGATGATACAGCGCATACTGCTCGCCCGGCTGGCTGAGGCCTCGGCAGTAGGCTCCCTGGCACGCCGCTCAGCACAAAGCTTTGGTCCGGACGCATCTTGATGAAGTCGAAGCTGAGGATGAAGTTCTTCAAGTTGCGCAGCGCGCGTTTATCGGCCCCTCCTGAATCAGGAGGGGAGCTTTAAACTCCGGCCGGTGGCCGCCAGTGCGGCGGCCAGAGCAGGGCTCAAAGTGAGGAGGGGACGACGCGCAAGCGGCGGGGGTGGTTTTCCGGCAACCTCTGGCCCCCGCTCAGCTCCAGGCTCGAAAGCGACCGCTCCGATAAGGCGGTCTGGGACGCGAAACCGGCTTCTGCGCCAGCCGGTCCGCGCAGCTTTGGAGCGGTAGCCTGCTACTGCTTTCTCACCAGCCAGCTTGCTGGCGGCCAGTCGACTCAAATCCCGCCTCCCGGTGGGCAACGGGCAAAGTCAAATCCCGCGAGCAAGCTGGCGGGGAGGAAAGTGGCGGCGAGCTGCCGCACTCCAAAGCTCCGCGAGCGCGAACGGGCTCGGCGGAGGGCCAGGGGTGGGAACGCCCGCCGGGGGAATCAGGGTCAAAATGCCTGTAGCCTATGGCAATCAACGTGCAGGGGTATGGGGTGTGGAATTGTCTTTGGGCGAAATTGCGCAGTTCAGGAACACTCTCTGCGGACGCAGGGCAGACAGCAGAGTGAACTTAGCAGGCGTGGCGTGGGCTGTCCAGTACTGGCTTCTAAGCCGGATTGCTGGCTGACTCCTTGCCGCGAACCGCGCGCCCATTGTTCCTCTCCGAAAGCGACTATGTTCATGAAAAGACGTACTGTTACGAGTAGAGCTGGGAGCAAAACCAGGGGGAACGCAAAACTCCAAGTTATTGAAACAAAGCCGGTTACTTGTAGTATGGTCGTCGCGGACGCTTTTTTTGCGAAACCGCTCCAAAAAGCGACTATATTTATGAAAATACAAGTAGTTACGAGAAATCTGTGAAAAAGCAGGGCAAAGCCAAGTCACTGAAACTAAATAAGTTAAAGAGCCGAGGATCAGCGGTTCGCGGCAAAAAGATGTTAAAAATGCAGGATGATCCGACTATGTCTATGAAAACACAGGGTCGAGTGACAGAATGTCGATCGCGAAATCACACTTTTTTGATCGAATTGGTACCGGCTTTGAGGTCATTATGGACGGTTTTCGAGGCTTCCGGAAGCAATCATCTGGGGGAGGAAGGTCAACGCGGGACTTTCGCCATCCGTCAGTCCGCGGCATTCTGCGGCCCGCTCAAATTGGCCAGGAAGAATTTCTAGATTCTCCTCGAAGTATCTCGATCCGAGCAAGCCCGATTTGCTGCGGCATTTCCCATCGATCTCCCCCCAAGGTGCTTGCCCGGCAGCAGCCGCGTACTTGGTTTGGAGGTCGGGGATTTGTTCGCTACAGGGGAAAACTTACGTCAGGGAAAACCGGCAAAACAGGTCCGAGCCACGGACGGTGTACAGCAAAAAGAATTAAATATACGTTCGAAGCCGGAATGTCATTGAAAACAAAGGAACGCAAGACACAATGCCCGAAAAGAATCAGACATTTAGGTCTTAATTTTTGACATTTACGTCGAACCGACACTCATTTTGCAGAAAAGTGCAGATTTTGAACGGCAATTTGGCAGATCGATTCGGTTTTTTGCAGATTCCGTCGTGCATACTCAATTCCATTCGCGAGTGATGGTGCCGTCCTATGGGGGAGTGCAAATGATAGTGATGGATTCCCCTGGTAGCTCGGGCGTCTCGCCCGCTGACGGGAGCGGCACGCTCCCGCCACTTGGGGCGTGGCCACAGGCCATGCAATGGCAGGGGCGGGACGCCCCTGCGCCAGCGGGCAGGATGCCCGCGCTACGGATGCGAATGTCACTCCATTTTGCCAAACTCAAACTCGGCGGCGGTTTGCAAAAGCGGGCAGGATGCCCGCGCTCCCAGGCTATGGATTTTCGCCTACCACGGTGATAATCTCAAAGCGTGAAATTAGTGAATCAAATGTATGTACTTTGGTTAATCGATCGGCCGCGGCCCGCAACTCCCGCGAAACCGAATACTGGCCCAGCCTCCTTCGGCACGGCATCCTCCGCTGACCTCGGGGAGCAGGCTGAGCAGATGCGGGAGGCAGTATGAGCACTGAGGGAATACGATTAGCCCTGGCCGTCAACTTGGCCGCGGCGCTGATGGTGGGGTGCAACTATAAACCCAACACGGCTCCGCCTTCACGCTCGACCCCGGCGACTCTCGCGATGTTCGGAACCGACACACCCATCTGCGATGTGGAATCGTTCGTGGTCACCATCACTTCCGCCAGCCTCGTTCCGCAGGGCGGCGGAACGCCCGTTCCGCTCATCACTTCCGCGGCGCCCGCCACCGTGGACTTTGCCCGGCTCGCCGACTTCACCAATATCCTGAGCCTTGCGAGCGTCACGCAGCCGGGGGCCTATACTGGACTGCAGATCACGCTGACAAGTCCACAACTGGTCGTCCTGAACACTGCGGTGAGTCCTCCGGTTCCGGTGACCGTGCCGGTAACCCTGACCGCTACGACGCTGACGATTGCGATCAGTCCGGCTCTGGTGCTAACCAGTGGCGCCACCAGCGGCATGATGATGGATTTTAGTCTGCTCCAATCGTTGCAGGTAAGCGCCACCGGGCAGGTTACGGGAACCGTCGACCCGCAAATTACCCTCACCTCTACCACCACCTCGGGCGCCACCGTAGGCGAGGCCACAGCGCTGTACGGAACTGTGCAGAACCTGAGCACCGCGGTCCCTGCCAATTTCACGGGCAGTTTCGGCCTTGCTGTGGACGATGGCACCGGGCAGGCCCTCACCATCCTGGCGAACAGCGACACGGTTTTTGAAGGCAACGGTGTCACGGCTTTCTCCGGGCTTACGGCGAACACTTTTGCGGAAGTTGATGCCACCGTCAACACCAGCGGGCAGATCATCGCCCAAACCGTCGATGCGGATGAGCCCGTTTCAGTCGCCGGCCAAAGTGCGGCCTTCCTGGGGAGAGTTATCAACCTCGTGCAGGATGGCTCCGGCAACGCGACTTCGTTCACCCTGCTCGTCGACGATGAGGTGCCTGGCCTTAGCGAAACGGTTCCGCTTCACGCCGGAATCACGGCGACGTTGGCGGGCACCACCAATTACTTTATGAACTGGGAATATTTGAACCACCAGGCATTCACCTTCGGCCCCCAGACGCTGGGTCTCGGGCAAAAGGTCGCCGTGTTCGGCACGATCGGTCCAAGCAAACCTCAGACTCTTACCGCGAACCAGGTCTTCCTTAGGCCGCAGAACGTGCTGGGAAATTTTCAGGCTTTGAAGGTGGCGGGATCCGATGGCGTGACCGGCGGCTTCACCATGGCTCCTTGCAGTGGATTGTTTGGCGGGAATATCATGACCATCTTGACCTCCTCCACGACCGCTTTCACGGGAGTCAGCGGGCTGGTCACCCTAACCGCCCCTCCAACTTTGGACACCACCGGCCTGATGATCTACGAGCAGAAAAACGGCGAGTCAACCACTGGGGTCCTATGGAACGACGCGCCAACGTGGATCATGCAGGCGCGAGGGGTGCACCAACTTCCGAAGTGAAAACCGACAATTTGTCCGCCCGGAACGAGACGGACGCCTGCCACGATCAGTTGTAAGCGTCTCGTGAATGTTGTGTCCCAGGCAGGAATTTTAGTGAACGTGGGACGCGGAAAAGGGCTCTAAAAGGAAAACCCCCGTGGCGCCTTGCGGGCGTGACGGGGGCTAGAAAGACTGGCAAAGGAAGAGTTTACACGCTGAACGAACTGCCGCATCCGCAGGTGGTTTTGACGTTGGGGTTTTCGAACTTGAACCCCGCGCCCTCCAAGGTTTCGACGTAATCGACCTTGGTCCCGTTCAAGTACATCAGCGAAGCCTGATCGACAAAGACTTTCAGGCCTTCGAATTCATAAACCTTGTCGATAGGATTGGCCTGACTTTCAAAGTTCATTTGGTACGAGAACCCGGAACACCCGCCGCCGGCGACCCCGACGCGAAGCCCGAGTGGCTGAGGTTCCTGCTGGGACATGATCTCTTTGACCTTGGACACAGCTTTAGACGTAAGCTCGATCGGCATTGAAACTCCTCCTGGGGTTAGCGCTAGGATAATCCCTACCCTTCCCACAGATTCCAAGTTACCAAACAATAAGGCGGAAATCAAGCGCCGCGAAGAATCCGACCTAGGGCACGCTCTGGAGCGCGCCTTGACTTTGCCCGGTGGCAAGTATAACTTTTGAAATTATGCAGTTGGCCATTGAGAAGGCGGAAGCCACATCAGCGGAAACTCTCCGCCAATTTTACGCGACGCTCCTGGAAAGCTTTGGGCCGCAGGGGTGGTGGCCGGCTCGAACGCGCTGGGAAGTGATTTTGGGCGCCATCCTCACGCAAAATACCACGTGGCGCAATGCGACCTTAGCCTTGAAGAATCTCCGCAAAGCGGGCCTTCTCGCGCAAAGATCCTTGCGGCAGGTTCCCCTCGTCGAATTGGAGCAATTGGTGCGCCCGGCGGGATTTTACCGGCAAAAAGCCAAGACCCTACATAATTTCGCCAACTGGATCGATCAGGCTCATGGCGGCTCTTTGGACTCACTCTTTTCCCTGAGCGTCGAGCAAGCCCGCGGCCAACTTTTGGCACTCAACGGCATTGGTCCGGAAACCGCCGACGCGATACTGCTCTATTCCGGCCGGCAACCCGTATTTGTTGCGGATGCTTATACCCGGCGAATCCTGTCGCGCCACCAACTGCTTCCGCAGGAGGCGGATTACGATTCCGCACAGCGATTTCTGCACCAGCATTTGCCGCCGGAAGAAGGCATGTTTAACGAGTTTCACGCCTTGCTGGTCGAGGCAGCCAAGCGCTTTTGCCACCGGAACGTGGCGCGCTGCGAGGAGTGCCCATTGGACAAGTACTTAATGGGAAACTCGAAACTGGAAATTGGAAACTCGAAACTGGAAAAGCGAAATTCGGGGCACGATTTGGGCATTGAATCTCGAGTTTCGGATTCGGCATAACGGTAAAACTCAGAGTTCTGCGTGAACGTCGAGTTTCCAGTTTCTAATTTCCAGTTTCGAGCTTCCAGTTTCGAGTTTCCAGCATGAATCCCGACCCTGCTCATCGCCGGAAGGTTTTCCTTGTTGTCCTGCTGATCCTCGTTCCAATCCTCTTCTTCCTAGGTTGGAGCCAGGCGTCGCTCAACCTGAATTTCATCCACCCCAATAGCTCAGAAGAAACCCTTCTTCTGCTCGCTCTTTCCACCGTCATTTTTCTCGCCTTTGTCATCTTCGCCCTGATTCTGCTGCGCATTTTGCTTAAGCTGTATGTCGAGCGGCAGCAGCAGCAACTGGGCTCGCGGTTCAAAACGAAAATGGTGGTGGCTTTCCTCGGCCTCTCCCTGGTGCCGGTGATCTTTCTCTTCATCTTTGCCTACGGCCTGCTGAACCGAACGATTGACAAGTGGTTCAGCGTGCCCCTCGACCTGATTCGCGCGGACTCGGAGGAGTTGGTCCGCGAACTCGAAGTACAAGCTGCGCAACGGGCCGACCACATCTCCAGCTACCTCGCGCAGGATCAAGACGTGATTGAGGCCCTGGATAAGCACCAAGCGCCGGTCGTGGCCAGGCTGGTGACGCAGGAGGTGGCGGCCGACCCGGGGACGGTTTCCGCCATGTGCTTCGATCCCTCAGGCCAGCTTCTAGCTCAGGCCGGCGACCCGTGGCCCGACCCGTCCATGATCGCCCGCTACTTCCCGCAGATTTTTGGCGGATCGATTCCCGCGCACGGCCTTATGGGGCACTGGTACGCGGGTGAATATGAGCTTTTCATCTCCGTCGACCCGATTTTCGCGCCCTCCGGCGCTCGCTTGGGCACCATCGCCGGCATCATGCGGCTGCCATCGAAGCTCACGCAGATCTCCGGCGAGATCCAGCGAGAAACGCAGAAATATAACGAGCTGAGCCTCCAACGGAAGGCTCAGAAGCGCAACTATGTGTCCATGCTGTGGTTGCTGACGCTGATCATTCTTTTCATCGCCACTTGGTTCGCGCTTTTCTTCTCCAAGCGCGTCACGGTTCCCATCCAGGCGCTGGCCAATGCCACGCATGAGGTGGCGCAAGGCAACCTGGGATTCCAAGTCTCGACGCCCGCGGACGACGAACTGGCGGTCCTAGTTCATTCATTCAATCAGATGACCCAGCAGCTCCTTGAAAACCGGCGCGCCATCGAGCAGGCGTCGCTGAAGCTTCAGGAAGCCAACCGTCAATTGGAGGAGCGCGGCAACACCATTGAAGCCATCCTGGAGAACATCCCCACCGGAGTCGTTTCGTTTGACCCGCAAGGGCAGATCACGCGCTTGAATACCACGGCAGAGCGGCTGTTCGGCCGGCCACGCACCCAATCCGCGCGCGCTTTGACGGACCTCTTCTCGGCCGAAGACGCGCGGGTGATCGCTCGCATGTTCCGGCGGGCGGCACGCCAGGGTGTGGTGACTCAGCAAATGGAACTCGATCTCGATGGGCGCCGTATTTTCATGGCGCTGACTGTCTCCTCCGTGCAGGCTCGGCACGGACGCGTGGGCTCGGTGCTGGTGCTGGAAGACTTGGCGGAGGTTCTGCGCTCGCAGCGCTCGGCGGCGTGGCAAGAGGTGGCGCGGCGCATCGCCCACGAAATCAAGAATCCCCTCACTCCCATTCAGCTTTCCACCGAGCGAATTCTGCGGCTGCTCGAGCGGATGGATACCGGTTCGCCTCCGCGCGACCTGCTGGCCGCCGTGGGTGACAGCGCCAAGCTGATCGGCCGCGAGATTGGTACTTTGAAAACCCTGGTGGATGAATTTACCGCCTTTGCCCGCTTCCCTGCCTCCAAACCGGCGCCGGCGCAAGTGAACGATATTTTGGAGGATGCCCTGAACGTGTTTGCCGGCCGGCTGGATGGGATCTCTTTGCAGCGCGATCTTTCCCCCGATTTGCCGATTGTGCTGGCGGACCCGGATCAGATGAAGCGCGTGGTGGTGAATCTGGTTGACAATGCCGCCGAGGCTCTTGGACAGTCGCTACGCAAGGAAATCTGGGTGCGCAGCGCGCTCGCCCCGGATCGCGATGTGGTGGAAATCACTGTGGAGGATAGTGGACCGGGAATCACTCCGGAGGCTAAGGAACGCCTCTTCCTTCCCTACTTCTCCACCAAACGCTCTGGAACCGGGTTGGGATTGGCAATCGTCAATCGCATCATCTCCGAGCACCACGGCTCAATCCGCGTGGAGGAGAACTTTCCTACCGGGACCAAGTTCGTAATCGAACTGCCCTCCGACCGCGCCATGGTGGCCAGCGCGGAGGAAGCGTTCGGTACATAGGGGCACCCCTTGTGGGTGCCCACCCACGGGCCCGGTTCGGCCCCCCTATTGGGCACCCGCGAGGGGTGCCCCTACGAGTCCCAATCGGTGGCTTCCCTGCCCCACCTCACTCTGACCTACATACGATCGGGAATCTCAATCCCCATGTGTTCGGTGGCGAGAGTTAGGGTACGTTCCGTGAGGCGGACGAGGTAGAGCAGGAATTGCTGGCGCGAGGCATCCGGCTCGCTCAGGATATGGAAGTGATGGTAGAAATTATTGAAGGCTTGCCCGAGGCGGAATGCGTACTTGGCCACGACGGCGGGCTCTTCGCTCGCAATCGCCTGTTCCACTGCCCCTTCCAGTTGCGCCGCAAGCAACGTTAGCTCCCAGAATGCGGCGCCGTCTTCTCCCTTATAAAACTGTTGTAACTCCTCCGGCGAGAGGGTACTCGATAATTCCGCCGGTTTGAATTCCGGGCGTGTCTCCTGGAATTTACGAACGATGTTCCGCGCGCGCACGGTGCTGTATTGCAGGTAGGGCCCTGTCTCGCCCTCGAAGGCCAGCGCCTCCCTGAAGTCAAAGGCGATAATCACCCGGCGCGAGAACTTCAGCAGGAAATACCGCAGCGCGGCCACGGCGATCTTGCGGGCGATGTCTTGCACTTCCGCCGGATCCTGCGCCATGTTGCGCGAGCTCACTTCTTCGGCGGCGCGCGCGATCAGCATATCGATCAGGTCGTCGGCCTTCACGCCCTGGCCTTTGCGCCCGGAAACCTCCACATAAGGGCGCCCGCGGTCCTCGTCACTGATCGTAATGCCCATCTCTTCCGCACAGCGCGCGGTGAGCCCTACCACTTCGTAGGCAAAGTGGTGGAGATTGCGGGCGCGCTCGTGGTAACCCAGAGTGTGGAAGGCCGCCTTCACGATGTTCTGAAGGTAGGACTGGCGCGTGTCAATCACGGCGTATGCAGCGCTCGCGTGGCCGAAGGGCGGGGCGTCGGGCTGGCCGTCAACGGTGGTGCGCCACACCCAGCGGCCGTCGGGATAGCGATAGAAGCGAGAGTAGCCAAAGTCTTTTCCGAGCAGGGCGAACTTCCAGAGGTGGTAAGCAATGTCCTTGCCCACATAGGTGACGGTGCCGTTCGAGCGCACGATGATCTTGATGTCGTCGGCATCGGACGTCTCGCCATCGGCCTCCGCCGAAGCGTCCGCCAAATCCATCACCCAGCAGCCGGCGCTCTTACCCGCGTCTTCGAACCGAATGGCTCTTTCCTTCTTGAGCAACTCGAAGGCGGCACTCCAGAACTGAAGTTTCAGGATTTCGCTTTCCTGCGCGAGCAGGTCATATTCGATATTCAGACGCAACATGGTATCGAGGTGGGTGCGAACGATGGCAGTGGAAATCATCTCTGCCATGGCCGCGGTTTCGCCGTGGCCTTCTTCGATGTCCTTCAGGGCCTGAGCGCGCAACTTGAGGACTTCTTTGTTCTCCTCATACAATTGGAAAACGCGCGCGTAAAGGTCCCAACAGTAGTAATCGAAGCGAGTCGTCGCGTCGTGCATCAAAGCTTCAACGTCTTTCAGGGTCTTCTTCTCCAAATGGAGAAACCCAACGACCACGTCGGCAACCTGGACTCCGGTGTTGTCGATATAGTTTTGCACTTCCACGTTTTCGCCGCTGAAGCGCAGCAGGCGTACGAAAGTGTCGCCCAGAACGGCGTTGCGCAAATGGCCGATGTGCGCGGCCTTATTGGGGTTGATGCTGGTATGTTCGACCAGAATTTTGCCGCGCTCCGTAGGGCCGAACGGCGTTCGGCCTCCCCCTGAGCCCTCCCGCAGAGTGAACATGCGTGCCGCCGTTTTCGCGCGATCCAGGTGAAAATTCAGGTACCCGGCGCCGGCCACCGTGACGCGCTCCACTCCTTCCAACGTGGAGACCAGGGGAACGAGTTGCTCGGCGATTTTGCGGGGAGCCTGGCGCAACTGTTTGGCCAGTTCGAAACACCCGGCCAGCGAGATGTCGCCCATCTCCGAATTGGGAGGCGCATCGAGCGCGGGGGGGCCTACCTCCATCTTAAACGCCGTGCGTACGGCCTCCTGAAACTTGGACTGAATCCTTTGTTGAATTTCCGGTAACAATGAGTGCTCCCTCTTCTACTGTTAGTTGGATGCAACTTCGCCAGGCAAGCCTCGCGCTGCGATGTCGGTGCCTGTTGGGATTTCGGCGATAAAAGCTAAATTATAGCAGAGCCAGAGCCAGCAAGCTGCCTGGGGAGAAAACGGCAGCAAGCGGCTAAAGCTCCGCACGCCCGAGCATGCTGCGAGGAGCGCCCTTGTGCCCTGGCCCATCCTGACCCTGACTCCTTCACGTGCGGAATGCCCGTGCCTCGAGCTTGCATACTTTGAAACGGGAATTACCGCCGGGACGCTCAAAAAATTGACAAGAAAGCCGGCAAGTTCTGCAAAATACGCGCGGGTTTGTGTAAAATGTCGAAAAGTTGCGCAGAAATGTCGCTTTATTTTCGGACACAACGTCACTCGTTCCTTTGTTTTCATGCACATTCCGGCTTCGTTCGTCATTTATTAACATCTTTTTTTCTGCGTTCGATCCCGACGGGACTCTTCCCATTCGCCGTCCATGATCAAACCTTCCGTCCGTCGGATGATTTTTCCGGCTGTACATTCGTGCCCTTCGTACTCAGGGGCGTGATGCCCGCGATCCCTCTACTGACACCCGGCACCTGACACCTATGCACCATGGGTTATTTCACCCAAAGACAACTCTCCGAACCGTAGCCGAGCAATGTGGCGGCCAAATCGGAGGGAGGCGTCCGCGAATTTCCTACCGGTAGGAAATTCAGGAGAATTTATTTTCATGATTTCCGGCGGATGGGCATTCTGCCCGCGAA
>CAWEFC010000067.1:0-46823 GCA_963808085.1 uncultured Acidobacteriota bacterium | reverse complement strand
CTGATAAGGGTGAGGTCGGTAGTTCAACTCTACCCAGGCCCACCACGCATCAACACCGATGTCGTTCCACATGTACATCCTTCAACGTCAGACTTCAAACACTTTCTGCGCCCAATCCACAGCCTGCAAGTAAGTTGCGGAGAGTTGCGACTCATCCAGCCGGAGGCCGAAAGCGCGCTCGCTAACCTCGAACCATCTCCCCGCTTCGAACGCGAGAACGAGGTCGAGGATCTCCCGGTAGGGGTTGGATCTCCCCAGGATGGCGGCGCGGACACTTTCGGGCAGCGCGATTTCCGCGACAATTTCCGGTAGGGGCCGGCCCAGCATGGCATCCATCAGCGAAAACACACCCAAGAGGAACAGGCTCTGCTCGTCTTTCCTGCCGTCGCGATCCGCCGCCAACAACTCGCAGCAGCGGCCCCGGGTGAGCGAAGTCAGGACCAGTTCATTGGGCTCGCTCCCGCACATGCCCAGAACCGCGGCCACCGAGGCCCATTTCTTGAGCGATTGATCGCCCAGCAGATTAAGCGCGTGCCTTGTCGAGTTGACGTCGCGCCGAAAGGCAAAAAGGGGAGAGTTCACAAACCGCAAGAGCTTGTAGCAGAGCGAGAGTTCCTGGTCGATCAGCGCCACAATTTCATTTCGATCCAGCTCTCGCCTGCTGATGGCCTGCAGGATTTGCAGGTAGTGAAGTTTGAATGCCGGGATGTGGCGCGTGGGGACAATCTGCGGCTTGCAGAAGAAATAGCCCTGGAAGTACGCGTAGCCGCTTTTCCGGGCTTCGGCGAACTCGGCGCGCGTTTCTACCTTTTCCGCCAGCATCTGTATTCCCAGCGGCGAGAATTTAGCGACCGCTCCCTTCCTTTCGCCCGGCGCCGAAAGTTTGAAATCAATCTTGATGATATCGGCCAGTTCGACGAAAGGTTGGAATTTCTCGGCGTCGACAAAATCGTCCAGAGCGATCACGTAGCCAAGCTCCTTCAGCCTTCGGCACGCCGCGACCACTTCGGAGTCCGGTTCGATCGTCTCCAGGATCTCGATGATGCTCTCCTCTTTGGGCAGGAGGGTCGCATACTCGTTCACCAGGAATTGGCGCGTGCAGTTGATAAAGGCCTTTCGACCCGCGGTAAGCGTTCTCGCACCGGCGTTCAGGAAGTTATCGACCACGTCCCGAACCGCAGCGTCTCCATCGTTTGCGGTGTAGCGGTTTTCCAACCCTGAACGGAAAAGGAGTTCGTAACCGTAGACTTGCTCACGCCGATCGAAGATTGGCTGCCGGGCGATAAATCGGGTGGGGCTGGGCGTAGCCGCAGGCGATTCGGTGATGATGCGGCGGTGTTCCACCCGTTATTTATCGGCAGTTCTTGCCAAAAGATAATTTCCCCAGATTGGGCCAAACCGGATTCGCTCCCTGATTTCAGCGGTGCGCGTATAATTACAAAGGCCGGTTGGAAGCACTTTTTTTCTCGGGAGCTACAGGCCGACAGCGTTATTGGGAATGGCCGGACTCTTATGAACAGGGAAAAATACTCGCGGCAGATTCTCTTTTCGCCCATCGGGGCGGACGGGCAGGAGAAGCTGCTGGCTTCGAAAGTTATGATTCTCGGCTGCGGAGCGCTCGGCACCGCGCAGGCCAATGCTCTGGTGCGGGCGGGCGTGGGAACCGTGCGCATTGTGGATCGCGATTTCGTGGAGGAGTCGAACCTTCAGCGCCAAATGCTCTTTGACGAGGCTGATGCGAAAGCGAGCCTGCCCAAGGCGGTCGCCGCGGAGCGGAAGCTCCGCCGAATCAATTCCGACGTGCATGTGGAGGGAATCGTCGCCGACGCCGACAGCAGCAATGTTGAGGAATTCATCGAAGGGTTTGACGTTATTTTGGACGCGACGGACAACTTCGAAACGCGCTACCTCCTGAACGACGCCGCGGTGAAATTAGGGATTCCCTGGATTTATGGGGCTGTGGTCGCCAGCTACGCGGCGACGATGACGATTCTCCCGGGGCACACAGCCTGCCTCGCCTGCGTCTTCCCGAAATCTCCCCGGGGAATGCACGAGACCTGCGATACGGTGGGCGTCATCGGCCCCGCTGTCTCCTGGGCTGCTGCCGTTCAGTCGACCGAAGCTCTCAAGATATTACTGGGCCGCGAGTCGGAATTGCACGGGACATTGCTTGCGTACGACCTGTGGAGCAATCGCTTCCAGCAGGTCAAAGCGCCACGCGATCCTCAGTGCAGTGTTTGCGCCGGGCACGAATACGCTTACCTCGACCAAGGCGGGGCCACGCACATCAGCATGTGCGGACGCAACTCCGTGCAGATTCATCAAACCGAGTCGCGCGCGCTCGACCTCCCCCAACTGAAAGCCCGCCTGGAACGGTTTGGCCCCGTGCTCGCCAACGAATTCCTGCTGAAGTGCTCTCTCGACCCTTACGAGTTGACGGTATTTCCGGATGGCCGGGTGATTGTCAAGGGAACACGGGACCCCGCCGTTGCCCGCGGCCTCTACGCGCGCTACATCGGCGCCTGAATCCGGCTGAACTCCGCGCAGCGCAACCCAGCCCGATGGTCCATAAGCGCTAACTTAAAACAGTCCGCAGTAGAAAAGCCCGCAAAGCGGGCAAAATCATGTAGCCCACGGCGAAGCCGTGGGAATATTGCCGGGCCGGTCACGTCAGCCCCGCAAGGGGCGACATCACCCAACGCAGCCATCACCCCGCGCCTGGGACTGCTCCCGATGCCGCCCCTACGGGGCTCCCCGTGAGTGTTCAGGCCCGTTCGCATTCCACGGCCCGGTCGCCGTGGGCTGAAGGACGTCGCCGCTCCGCGGCTCGGCACCACCCCGTCGGCGTGAAGTTAGCGCTTATGGCCCGATGGTCAGGGCTCCTCATGAGGTCTCCTACCCCCACCAATTCGAGCGAATTCTCCCGAATGTTACAAGAACATGAAGGCGAAGACGTTGCGTTGAAGGAGCGAAGCAACCACCGCGATGTTATGATAGCTCATTCGGAAAGAACCTCCGCGCCACTGCAATAACAATGACCACCCGGGATATCACTTCGGGGCTGGTGACGCCGATCGTCATCATCACTGCCACGCTGAGCTACGCGGCAATGATCTTTTCCGGCCCCCTCGCGTCGAAGCTGCCCCTTGGCATCGGATACGGATTGGTGAGCGCCGGCATCATGGCGATCGTTTTTGCGCTTGGCAGCAGCATGCCTTTCGCCATTGCCGGTCCGGATTCCAAGCTGGTTGCGGTTCTTGCCGCGATTGCCAGCTTCATTGTCGCTGACCTCACGCGTCGCGGGCATGCAGAGGACGCCGCCGCTACCGTGATGTTCGCGTTGATCGCGGGAACGCTGATCACCGGTGTGACGCTTTACCTGTTCGGCTTGTGGAAGGCAGGCCGCTGGATCCGCTTCGTGCCTTACCCAGTGATCGCGGGATTCATGGCGGCGTCGGGAGGGTTGTTGGCGGCGGGCGGAATTCGCATCGTCACCGGCACGCGGAGTTTTGCCGAGTTGCTCGAGCCGCAGGGTCAGGGACGGCGCTTCATTCAACTCGCGGTGGGCTTAGCGTTTGCGCTCGGTTTTCTTCTGATCAAGCGCGCAAAACACCCCCTCGCGCTTCCCGCTGTGCTGCTCGGCGGGACACTCGCGACCCACGGAGCTTTACGTGCCGCAGGTTACTCACTCGCAGGGGCGCGCGAGGCCGGATGGCTCCTGGATCTGTCCTCCGGAGCGGCCCTGCCGGGTCCCTGGCTGCTAAAATCCATTTCCAACATCAACCTGCCCGCGCTGTTTTGGGCCGGCGGCGGGTACGTCGCGCTGGTTGCCGTAACCACCATGACCTTACTGCTGGGCCTGATGGCCATCGAAGTGGAGGCGCGCCTGGATGTGGATCTTGATCGCGAATTGCGCCTGAATGGAATGGCCAACATTCTGGTGGGAATGTGCGGGGGAATGACCGGAACGCTCTCGATGAGCCGAACGTTGCTGAACTATCGCGCCGGCGCGCGGCACCGCGCCAGCGGGATTCTTGCGGGCGCAGTCTGCTTGCTCACCCTGGCGCTCGGCACAAAGGTGCTGGGATACGTGCCCGTGCCCATCCTCGGCGCCATGCTGCTCCAACTCGGAGCGGACCTGCTCTTTGACTGGCTGATGAAGGGCTGGCGTACCATGCAGCGCTCCGATTACGTCCAGATGGCCGTGATCTTTCTGGCGATCATCGCGTGGGGCTTCGTGGCGGGACTGGCGCTGGGTATCGTTGCCGCCTGCATTACCTTCGCGATTAATACCAGCCGCCTGCGCCTGGTGAAACTGGGGCTCAACCGCGCCGTCTATAGCGGCCGCGTCGAGCGGCCGTCCTACGAGCACGAGCAATTGGTGCGGCATGGCCAGAGCATCCAAATCATGTGGCTGCACAGCTTCATCTTCTTCGGCAGCGCCCATCGGCTGTTGTTGCAGATCCAGGAGATTGTCACCGCGCAGAAAGGTTCTTGCCGCAGCTTGATTCTGGACTTTCGCCAGGTGCTGGGAATCGATTCGTCAGCCGTGATGAGCTTCATCAAGCTGCGCCAGGTGGCCGATCGCGAGGGCTTTGTGATGGTGCTGTCGGAAATTCCGCCGCCAGTAGCGCGCGCGTTGCGCGTGGGCGGGCTGCTCGGCGACGGCGACAACCTCACCTGCCGCGAGTTTACGAATACAGACGGCGCCCTCGAATGGTGCGAAGACCAACTCTTGGCCCAGATCATGACTCGCGACGAAGCTTTGACCTCAGCGGACAAATGGCTAACTCAGGAAATCGGCGGCGAACAGATCTTCCAGCGGCTTGCTCCCTACCTCGAAGTGGTCGAGTGTCAGCCCGGCGACATGCTGATCCAGCAGGGAGATGCAGGTGACAGCCTTTACCTGCTCTATGCCGGCCGAGTGACGGTGCTGTTCAAGACTCCGGAAGGCGCGGTCTTACGCCTTCGCAGCATGGTGGGACACACGATTGTGGGTGAAATGGGCCTGTATCGAACGCTGCCTCGCGGCGCCTCGGTGCGTGCCGATCAGCCGACGGTTGCCTATCGCCTTTCGCGGGAAGCCATGGTGCAAATGGAGAGCGGCGATCCCACGCTCGCATACGCCTTCCACAAAATGGTGATTCGCACCCTGGCGGCGCGAGTAGATTTTGCTAATCGCGAAGTGGCGAGTTTGCAGCGCTCAGGGTAAAGAGAAATCCGAAATTCCCACGGAAGAAATTCAACACAGAGGCACGGAGGGCACGGAGGCAAGACAGCTAAAACTCTCTGTGATCTCCGTGTCTCTGTGGTAGATCTTTGCTCTCGATTCACAAAGCGGAAGAATCCTTGGCAAGAAAACCAGTGTGCAATCTGGTTGTCCAGCGATTGCGCTCGATCTGCCATGCCGCTAGAGGCTCAGATCGGCCGAACGGGACAAACGCATCCTAACGCGATAAACTGCCCTAGATGACTGGCAAGCAGCGATTTGAACAACAACTCGCGGCCCTGGAGCAGCTCCGCCACGGACCACCACAGGCTGCGATCGAACCGCTACGGCGGGCGCTCGCGCATCGCAGCAATTACATTATCGCCAAGGCGGCGGATTTGGTTCGCGAGTTCGACGTTGCGGAATTAATCCCCGCGATGATCGCCGCGTTCGACCGCTGTTTCGCCGACCCCGTGAAGACCGATCCCCAATGCTGGGCAAAGAACGCGATCAGCCGCGCCTTGGCCGCGCTTGACTTTCGCGATGCCACGGTTTTCCTGCGCGGCATGCGTCATATTCAACTAGAACCGGTCTGGGGCGGGAACTCCGACACCGCCGCCACCTTGCGGGGAACCTGCGCCCTGGCCCTTGTGCCCTGCCGCGATCTGCCGGAAACGGATCTGTTGATTTACCTCATCGAACTGTTCGCCGACAAGGAGAAGTCCGTTCGCGTGGAGGCGATCCGCGCCGTCGAGCAGGTCGGTTCACCGTCCGCCGCACTCCTGCTTCGCCTCAAAGCGACGCTGGCCGCTGACGACCCGGAAGTCCTGGGCGCCTGCTATAACGGCATCATGGGCATGGACGGCGCCTCGGCAATACCGTGGATCAGCCGCTTTCTTGCTAGCGGCGATGATGCTGCGGCGGAAGCAGCATTGGCCATTGCCGGCGATCGCTCCCCGCAAGCGTTCGCCGCCCTGCACCAACGGTTCCTTCAGGAACACGACCCTTGGCTTCAGTCTGTCCTGCTTTCCGCCATCGCTCTAACCCGGCAGCAGGCGGGAACCGACTTCCTGTTTCAGCTTGTCCGGAAGGAATCATCCCACGCGGAGGCGGCCATGGACGCCATTCTCAAGTCAGGCCCCTCGGCAGAGATCATGAGTCAACTTGAGTCGCTGGTCTCCGGCAATCCACGTCTCGCTCGCGCCTTTGCGCCACATCGCGCCAAGTCTTCTTAACGCCGGGCACCACCTTAAGGCCTGCGAAGCAGCCGCTGTCGTGTTAGCCCACGGCGAGCCAGCCGTGGGAGAGAGGGCGCAAGCGGCGGGGCGCGTAAGCCCCACGCGGGGCGACATCCGGCGCGGCCCGCGGGGAATCGATCACGATCGGGAGCAACCGAGACGACTGCGGATGCCGCCCCTTCCGGGGTTCGCAGGTTTTCCTTCCAACTCGCGCCCCACGGCTGGCGCCATCGGCTGCAGGATTGCGCGGGCTTGGGGTACCTCACGTCCTTAGGTTAACGCCAGCGGCCGCGATAGTTATTTTACTGTTCCGACAATAAGTCGCTTGACAAATTTAGGCCACCGCGGTAATCTAGATATGGAGCTGACACTCGGTGCCGACATGTCCTTGCGCAAATCTCCCACCCGGACTCCCGCTCTCTTCGAAGCCAACCGCCGCAACGCGCAGAAATCGACGGGGCCGCGGACGGCGCTCGGCAAGGCGCATGCGCGGCTCAACAGCCTACGCAAGGGGACTCGCTCACCCTTTTACCGCAACCTTCTCGAAGTCTTGTTTAATGCCCAGCCCTGCCGGATGGAGCAGATGGCGAAGGCCGTACTCTCCCCCGAAGCCGCCGCGCACCCGATGATCGCGAAGACCGTGGAGCTTTTTTGCCGGGCGGAAGCCGAAGTGGCTCGCGAGTCCGGGATCATGACGGCATTTTTGGCGACGCGGAAAATGCAGCGAAGAATGATGCAAAAAAATCGACGAGCTAAGCCGGAATGTTATTGAAAACAAAGAGGGGCTAAGGCTTAATTTTCGATACCTCCTGAGATGTTGATGAAAACAATAGAGTTAACCAGTACTTGCTATATATAGTTGATAACAAACAATTTAAGTAGAAAAGTAGACTCCCGTCCGCCATCCAATTTGCACAAAAATTGCCTTATTTGCACGAAATCCTCCCTACCTGTGATCTTATAGAAATCAAAACAAGTTACAGGTAAAGGGAAGGGGATCGGGCGCGTCAAGCTGCCGGGAGCGCCAGCGCAGTTCCCCATTCTGGCCGTTGCAAATTCAGGCCGGGCACGCGTCCCAGCAGTGGTTCAAGGGAGAGGAATTCCTTGCCGGTGCTATACTGCCCAGCCTGTGTCTTGAGCACCCGGAGAAGCCCGGTCACGGCGAAAGCTGATGGCTGTTGAGCATTTTTTGCAGGCCCCGGCGATGGTCTGGACTTGCTAACGTGGGGTTAGGAGAGCGGGTAGCGCGGAGGTATTTGGCTCCGCGCCGAATTCCTCCGCGGCCCTTTCTTATTGCCTGGAAATAAACGGGCGGCGATTCCAATATTATGAGCCGCGGAAAATGCCAAAGTAAGCGTGCCTCCCCGCTACCGTTTTGTCGGCTCGCTTATGGCCGTGGGCTCGTTGATATTGAATTCTATTTCCCGGAGCTGGTCCTGCGAACCTCTTCAAACTGGTTGATGCGGACAACGCCATTCGGAAGGACGGCGCGAATATCGAGACGCCCTCCCATGGCCTCGATGATCTTACGAAGTGTGCTGATATACATGTCGGAGCGGCGCTCCACTTTGGAAATGGCGGCCTGGTTAACGTGCAGAAGTTCCGCCAGGTGCTCCTGCGTTAGATCTAGCGCTCCTCGCAACTCGTCTAGGGCCATTTCCTGAATCATCTGGTCAGCTTGGCCTTGCGAGAGCGCACGCGCCGCGGCAGACATTTTCGCTTGCAAGACCTTGAAATTCTTAGCCATCGGTTAAACCCTCCTTCTCCAGGGGGGCCAAATGATTGTCATAAATTTGATCGGCAAGCGGTACGAACGTTACGTACCATCGGTCGTCGCCCGTCTTGTCGCCCCCGATGAGCAGGACCGCACAGCGTCGGGGATCGAATGCGTAAAGGACCCGGTAAGGCCGCCCAGCGTGCAGGACCACGAGTTCCTTCATGTGGGTATGTTTCGAGCCCGATATCGCACCGGAATGGGGCCGCCGCAGTGCTGGGCCAAACCTCTAAGGAGAATGATCTTGGCGCTCACGTCCACCTGCTCATCCTCCGTAAGGTGGTCCCACCACGCTTCGAACTCGTCGGTATATTCGACTTCCCATTCCACATAAGGAATATAATCTCAAAGGAATAATCGTGGCAAGGAATTTTGGGGCCGGAGAGGGCATTACGAACCAAATTGTGGAGACCGGCCGTTAACCCCCGACTACGCCGCACGCTGGAGAATCGCCGCCGCATTCGGACGAGGACACCCCCGATTTCGGAAGCGCGATTTTGAACCCGCCCCGTCACCCTCCTTGCAGGTGCTATACTGACCAACCTTTATCTTGAGCGCCCGCGAAACCCCGGCTAGAGCGAAAGCCGAGCGCTAGCGAGCCGTTACGGGGAGGCCAAGTGGTTCCCCGCGCATGGCCTCGTGGGGTAAGGAGAGCAGCAGAATGATGGTCTTTTTTCTAGGTCTGGGTTTGATGTGCGCGAGCACGCTGATGTACGAAATTACTTTGACCCGTTTGCTCAGCGTGACGTGCTGGTATTACCTCGCCTTCGTTTCGGTTTCGATGGCGATGTTTGGGATGACGGCGGGGGCTTTGGCGGTGCAGCTTCGCCCCGCGCTGTTCGATCCGAAGCAAGTGCGGGCGCGCATGGCGCAGGCCTCGTTTGCCATGGCCGCGTCCATGCCCATCGTGCTCATCATCATGTTCGCCATTCCGCTCGACATTTCCTTTGCCCTCCAGACGGTCGCCAGCTTCCTGGTTTTCTGCGCATTCATTGCCATACCGTTCTTCTTTGCAGGGGTTGTGGTGTGCCTCTCGCTCACCAAGGCTTCCGCGGCCATTGGGCGGATTTACTTCGCGGACCTAATGGGCGCGGCGGCGGGATGTTTCGGCTCGGTCATCCTCTTGAATGTGGTGGACGCCCCGAGCGCGGTCATGGTGATTTCGGCGCTGGTCTTTTTGAGCGCGGCGGCCTATGCCCGCTTCGCTGACCAACCGCGGATCGAGCGGCGCGGCTACGTTTGGGCCTGCGTGCTGGTAGTGCTGGCGGCGCTGAACGCGTCGACGATTCATGGCATTCAACCGATCTGGTCCAAGGGAAAGCTTGACCCCCGCACCGACATTCTCTACGAGACGTGGAACCCGATTTCCCGGGTGCGGGTGGTCGAGCCGAAAATGGAGGCGCGGTCCCTCGGGCCGAACGTACCGCTCGTCTATCGCGAGGTTGTGTACATCGACATCGACAACGATGCCGCCACGGGAATCTACCGCTTCGAAGGCGACCTGAAGGACGTGGAATTTCTCCGCTACGAAGTGCACTCGCTTGGACCGCGGCTGCGGGCGGGAGGGAGCGCCGCCATCATCGGCGTGGGCGGCGGCCGCGACGTGATGTCGTGCGCGCTCTACGGCTACCACCGCATCGTGGGAATTGAGATCAACCGCGCCATTATGGACGTCTCTTCGCGGCGCATGGGATGGTATTCCGGCTTCGATAAAGTGCCGGGCCTGGAACTGCACAACGACGAAGGCCGCAGCTACTTGACGCGCAGCCATGAGAAGTTCGACATGATTCAGGCCACCGTGGTTGACACCTGGGCTGCCACTGCCGCCGGCGCCATGGCCCTGACCGAGAATTCGCTCTATTCGCTGGATGGCTGGCGGGTTTTTTACGAACATCTCAAGCCCGGCGGGATCATCGCCTTCAGCCGCTGGAACCATAAACCGGATTTCCACGAGAGCACGCGCCTCTTTTCGCTCGCCAAGGCGACATTGCTGAGCGAGGGCGTTCAGGACCCGGAAAGTCATCTGGCCATGATCGGTCAGATGGATATGGCAACACTGCTCTTGAGCAACCAACCCTTGACCACTCAGGATTTGGACAAGCTTCGCTCGACCGCCAAGGATTTGGATTACCAAGTTCTCTATCTGCCCGGCGAGGCCTTGGGTTTGCAACAGTTGCAGCCCGTGCTGCAGGCGCCGTCGCTCGGTGCTTTGGCGGCATTGCGTTCGGCCGATTATTTTGACCTATCTCCGCCCACGGACTCTTCCCCTTACTTTTTCAGTTTTGTGCGCTTCCACGCCATCCCCGGAATCCTGCGCATTCCCGGCGTCGATTGGAAGGTCCTACTGCCGCTTCTGCACCTGGCCTTCTTCATGCTCGCCGCGTTGATCCTAGTGGTCTTGACCATCGTTTGGCCTGCGCGCCGATTCACGCGCTTGCGGGAAGGTTCAGCACCTGCGCCCGCCGGTGCGATCCTTTACTTCATTGGCATCGGCCTGGGATTTATGCTGGCGGAAATGGGCATGATGCAACAACTCTCCATCTTTCTTGGGCAGCCGATTTATTCTCTGGCCGTGGTGTTGGCGGGATTGATTCTCTTCGCGGGACTGGGCAGCCTGGCGTCGGATCGGGTTTCCCTCAACACCAACCTCGCGAGCCGCGTGCCGGCGCTGCTCTCCGCGCTGGTGCTGGCAGGCTATACCTTGGTGGTCCTGCCTGCGATCCATGGCGCCGTCGGCGGAGTTCTGTGGGAACGCGTCGCCGTGTCCCTGGCGCTGGTCGCTCCGTGCGGCTTCATCATGGGATTCTGCTTTCCTATTGGCATGCGCTGGGCCACCGCGCTCGGGCAGGAAGGGAATCTGCCCTGGATGTGGGCGCTCAATGGCGCGGCATCCGTGCTGGCTAGCTTCATTGCCATGGCCATTTCTACCGAGACGTCCATTCGCGCCTGCGTCCTCACCGGAGCTGCGTGCTACGCGCTGGGGGGGCTGCTGCTGTCGGGCAAAGGGCGAGTTGCGGGCAGCGAATCCGCGACGATTGGCGAGGCCAAGACAGCCACGTAGCGCGAAATCCATCGAGGAGATCGCAGACGCGGAAATGCGCGTCTGCGCCAGCCGGTCGGTGGTCGGCTTGATGTAGAGGCGGCTTTACGCCGCCATTGGCGAGGTAAACTCGCCGCTACACCGTCGATGCGACCCGGACGCCGGGCGCCAGCTCAACAGAGGATCATTTATGACTGCGGACGTTGATGTCCTTGCTCGGATGGTTTGGGATTACCATCACCTGAATCATCGCGTGCAGAAATCCGACGTGATTCTAGTGATGGGCAGCCACGATCTGCGCGTGGCTGAGCGGGGCGCGCAACTTTTCCTGGAACGTTGGGCACCGCTCGTGGTGTTCTCCGGGGGCTTGGGAAGATTGACTCGCGGCCTCTGGGACCGGCCTGAGGCTGACCGGTTTGCAGAGATCGCCGCGCGCATGGGCGTGCCCCGTGAAGCCATGCTGATCGAGAACCTCTCGACGAATACGAGCGAGAACGTGCGATTTACCCGGGACCTGCTGGCGAAGCTTCGCCTCGATCCGCAGCGGTTCATCCTGGTGCACAAACCGTATATGGAACGCCGCGCGTTCGCGACCTTTCGCAAAGTCTGGCCGGAGAAACAGGCACTCGCAACCTCACCGCAGATATCGTTTGAGGATTATCCCAACCAGGAGATATCCAAGCGTGACGTCATCGGCATCATGGTGGGGGACTTGCAGCGAATTCGGCTCTACTCCGCTAAGGGCTACCAGATTCCGCAAGAGATTCCGCCGGATGTTTGGGCCGCAGGACAGGAACTCATCCAATTGGGCTTTAACCAAAGTGTGATCAAGGAGTGAGGGCACAGTGGATAGCATCCACTTGCGAGAGACACGTCGCCCCGAAATCCGAAAAGTCACGCGGTTGGCCGAGAAACTCAGTCACCCGCCGCGTGCATTTGACTGGCGGTGCTGGCCCGCGAAACGTCGCGCGAGAACGACAACTCGCGCGTCAGTTGATAATTGAGTTCGGTTCCAATGGGGATGGTCAAATCCTTGCCGCGACGGCGCATGCGGTCGACGGCGGTAGCCGTCAGTCCCAAGGTTGCGCCGACGAGTGGGTGCGCAAACATTAATCCCACCAAAGTGCCGCCAACGGTTCCGGCGCCAATTTCCTCAAAATCCGGGAAGCGGGAACTTGGACCTTTGACGATCCCTTCGCCCCCCACCACCTTGACGTGTTCGGCCCCGTCAGCGGTCATCAAATTTGCGCCGAGGGGAAAAGTGCGGCCATCCGGCAGCATGATGTAGTCTACGGTCAGCCGCATCTGGCCAACGCCCTTAATGCGGCCAGGGCGCTCCATGAGGGTGACGCGCCCGGCGAGCATTGTGCCCACAGGGATCGCCACGCGGCCGTTGATGGTCACGGACTCCGCAACGGTCATGGTGAAAGGATCTCCCTCATGATTCAGCTTGGTGGTCAGGGTCCCCGTGGTGCGGCAATGCAGCAGGGTTCCGACCGGAACGGAAAGTGCGCCCGTTTGGATTATGGTTTCGGCATTGGCAAGGGAGAATGCTGCAGTGGCGAGTAAAACAGCCAGAAAAGCGCGCTTGACCATGTTGAACCTCCTCAAAGGTTATCTCATGGCCGGACTCTGGCGCTTCGTCCAGCTTGGGTTGAAATTGAGAAACCAAAGGGTGAGAGGGGGAGACCCGCTCGTGGAGGAGTCTCCCCGCGGATCCGCTAGCGAGCTCCCTCCGAGTTCGCTGCAACCTGGGTGACACCCTTCGGCGTGCTCAAATACCCCTTCACTTTATCAGGTCCTACACTATTTACAACCAGCTCGTAGGGCTTTTTAGAGCTGTTCACGTAGAAGTAAACCGGCGCGTTAACGGCGCAATCTTTCCGCTCCACATCCATGTCGTTGGCCAACGTGTCAAGATTGAACCGATAGTGCTTGACGTTGGTTTTCTTGAGTGTCAGGCCCACACCCGCCACCTTTGCAGGCTGATTCTTGGTCAGGGTGAATTCAAAGTAGTCGCGATCACCGATCTTGCGCAGGTATTCGATGTCATCGTGGTTGCGCGCGATGAGGGTGCCCATCTCACTCCGAGCCATGCCGAGGTCCGAGGCCAGAGAGGTCAGGTTTTTATTCGTGGTATCAAGGTTGGTCTTCGTAGTGGAAACGTCCTGGGTCAGTGCGCCGACTTGTTGCTGGTCGGCCTTCTGGGACAGTTCCTGCTCGACTTGTGCGGCTTGGGTTTTTTGTTGATCCTGAAGCTGCGACACCATGGTGCGCGCGCGACTCAATTCCCCGCGCTGCGCGCCCATCCGTTTTGCGGCACTATCGAGCTCCGATTTTACGGAATCCAGCGCTTCGGCGTTTTGCTGCTCGATGGCCGTCAGGCGATTCGTCACTTGGTTCCGTAATTGCCCGGTCAAGTCATCGCGCATCTGGTTCTGCTGAGCCGCCAGTTGCTCGCGCATCGTGTTCATCCGATTGACCGTAAAAAATTCCCCCACGGTCAGCGCCGCGAGAACAACAAAAACCACAACAAAAATTATGCCACTCTTGAACCCCCGGTTCGGCTCCTGCGAAACTACCACTGGGACAGGCGCGTCGTCGATTGCCATGTTAGTCTCTCCTCTGCTTACCTTCTGACTCACTTCCGGGAGTCTCACGATCAGCCTGTGATTGGCTCCCTGCCCCTTGAGAAAGCACGTCAGATGCCAATTTTTGTGCGGCCTAAGCCTTTTCCTTTGAAATGCTTATGGGGCCTCGTGACATTGTGGCTGGCTGGCGCCATCGCATATCTTACGCGCCACGAGTAAAAAATGCGGCCAAGTTCGGGAGAAAATGTCAAGCGAAATGCAATACGTCATTTTACCCATACGATGAATAAGTTCACCCTATTCTTCACCGTAGCAGCGACTTTACCTCGACATGGGGCGGCGCAACGCCCCATAGCCCACAGCCGATAGTGGCCGTGCCACGCCGCTCCTACTTACCTTTCTCTCCTTTCTCTTTGCGTTTCTTCAACTCGCGCGCCCATCCCGGTTTATTCACCTGACGCGCGCGTCCGATGGCAAGCGATTCCGGCGGAACGTCTTCGATGATGGTCGAACCCGCGGCGGTATACGAGCCCTTGCCGATCCGCACCGGCGCTACGAGCATGTTCCCGCTGCCGATGAACACCTCATCGTCGATCGTTGTCGGATGCTTGTTTACGCCGTCGTAGTTACAGGTGATGGTGCCGGCGCCAATGTTGGCGCGCGCGCCCACCGTCGCGTCGCCCAGATAGGTCAGGTGCTGCGCTTTGGCACCTGCACCGAGGGTTGATTTCTTGATCTCCACGAAATTCCCGACTCGTGCGTCGGCCGCGATCACCGCGCCCATACGCAGATGCGCAAACGGGCCGATCGCTACCCCCGCGCCCACCTCACTATCGGTAATGACACACGATTGCCGCACCGTCACGCCCTCCGCGAGAACGGAATCGGTGATGGTTGAGTAAGGTTCCAGACGGCAGCCGCACCCCAGGCGCGTGTGGCCCCGCAGGCTGACACCTTGGTCGATGACCGTATCGGGGCCGATCGCGACATCCTCATCGATGTACGTGGTCTCCGGATCGGTGAGGGTCACGCCTTGTTTCATCAGCGCGATGGCCTTGCGATGCCGCAGCATTTTCCCTACTTCGGCAAGCTGCTCGCGGTCATTGATGCCCACGGCCTCCTCCGCCGGGGCCTCAAATGCCCCCACCTTGAGACGATGACGATTGAAAATCTCGATGAGGTCGGTCAGCAGATACTCCTTCTGGGCATTCGCGGGAGTAAGTTCGCCCAAGTGCGCCAGCAGCGGTTGCCGCGAAAAGCAGAGGATCCCCGTGTTGACTTCGCGGATCTTTTTCTGCGCCGCATTCGCATCCTTTTCTTCAACAATGGCTCGAACGCGCTTCCCCGCCGCGCGCACGATCCGTCCGTAGCCGGTAGGATTATCGACGCGCATGTTGAGGATGGTACACGCCGCGCGTTCCTTGCCGTGGTTGGCCACCAACGCCCTCAAAGTCTCAGCTTTGAGCAGGGGCACGTCGCCTACCAGCGCCACCACCACTCCGCTGGGACACTGTTCGAGCTCGGTGCGCGCCACCATCACCGCATGGCCAGTGCCCAGTTGCTCCTTCTGCTCGATGAATTCCAGCCCTGGGCGGCCGAAGGCCTTTCGCATCTCTTCCGCCTTGTGACCGATGATCAAGTAAACCCGTTCGGCCCCGGCTTCCGTAGCCGCGCGTAATACGTATTCGCCCATCAAGCGGCCCGCCAGCGCGTGCAGCAATTTCGGATATTCCGACTTGAAGCGCGTGGCTTTGCCGGCACCCAGAATCAGAATCGAAAAACCCTCTTGCCCCATGGAAAACTCCTGAATGAAGTGTACTGGTTCAAGGCGTCGAAGGAAGGAAACGCAAAGTGCGTCGGGCTACCACCCATCGCTCGTCCCACTCATTTTCGATTCTTGGCAAGGAGTGCCCGTGGATGGACCGCGTGGATGTCTGTGAAGCGAGCAAAGTCACGCGTGTTGAAAGTAAGAACATATTTGATCCCGTGAACGCGCATCGCCGCCGCCAGACGCGCGTCGTGGACCCGAACGCCAGAAACGTTGTGACTCACCAACAACGCACGCCATTCCAAGTGGACTGCCACGCTATCGGGCAATAGCTGCAATCTATCCTCAAAGGCTCGGGCTCGGCGGTCGGTTTCCTGTGGGGATAGCGCGAACCCATTTTGATCGAGAGGCCGAGTGCAAGTGTTCCAGAATTCGGCGACATTTTGCGATGTGTAAGAAAGCGCACCGCCGTCAGCAAGAATGGCGTCAATGGCCGCAACAACCAACGGATAGTCACGGTCATCAGGCTTGACCCAGCGAAGCAGAATATTACTATCAACCAAATAGCGATTGGCCGGCATTTAGGCGCGGTCCTCGTAGAAGCTTACGCGCGTGAAACTCTCGGTCGAAAGATCCGGCAAACGCTCCGAACCTTCCGCCATGGAGGCCAGCATAGTATGGAAATCACCGAGGGTAAGACCGGGAGAAACCGTAAAGCCGGAAGCCATCGCCTCCTCCAGAATGCGCGCCGCCGCCGTTTCGAGTGGCATCCCCTCGGCACGAGCCTTCGCAGCGAGCCGCGCTCCCAGTTCCGGATTGAGTTCCAGTTGGATGGTCATGTCTTTCTCTCCCCCACCTGATAGCTTGCCTTCCAATCCGATACAGCTAAAACAGGTATGACATGTAATCTCGTCTGCTAGATTACCACAAAGGATGAAAGAAAATAGTCCGGCAGCTTGCTGCCGCTTTGTCACCAGCCAGCTTGCTGGCGGCGGATCTATCCTCCTCTTGCCGGCAGGATTGAGAAGGGGTGCGGCTTGGAACTCCCGCGAGTAAGTTCGCGGCAGGAAAGCGGCAGCGAGCTGCCGCACTCTAGAGCTTCGCAGGCCCAATGCCTCTGATGGGCAATTCGTGCCAAACCGCACGTGCTAATATCCTTGATTTGGAACCATAAGGGGAAAGATGGGCCTTTTTTACTTTGTTCGACACGGAGAAACGGAGTGGAACGCGGAAGGGCGATTTTGCGGCCGGACGGACGTTCCTCTCTCCGAGGCGGGACGGCGCCAAGCGCGGCTGCTGGGCCTTCGCGTGAAGCCGCTTCGCGTCATTGCTCTGTACTCGAGTCCTCTGCGCCGCGCGCTCGAAACCGCTCGGATTATTGGCGAGGTCACTGGGCGCGAGTCCGTGGTGGACCCGCGCTTGGCTGAACTAAACTATGGCGCCTGGGAAGGCCTGACCCTGGAAGAAATCAAGGGCTCCGGGCCAGCCATTTATGAAGCGTGGGACCAGGACCCGGGAAGCCTGGCGCCTCCCGAGGGCGAAAGCGGCGAGCAACTCATCCAGCGGGTCGTGCCATTTATGGCTGAAGTGGCGCAGAAACACGCGGGCGGAAACGTGATGGTGGTGTGCCACAAAACCGTCTGCCGTCTGCTTGCCAGCCACATCATGGGCGTGCCTCTCCGCGAATACCGGCAGGCGGTTCCCATGGAGAACGCGGCGCTGAATATCTTCGAATTGAAGGTTGGGATTTGGCGCGTGGCGAGGCTGAACGATACGTCCCACCTTGCCGAGACGGGGGAAACAGAAGTGTAGCGCGGACCTGTTTGGTAGGTCCGCGGTTCGTGCATGATCGCGAGGGAAAAGCCGCGGACCTACCCAACAGGTCCGCGCTACGGCACAGGCAGGAGTGCCTGTGCCACTTAGACGCTTCGGAAATTAACGCGGCCTTTGGCGATCGGGAGGCCGCGGACTTCGATCCGGCTCAGGTCGCGCGTGCCTACTCCCAACTGCTCGGCCAGCTTCAAGGTGCTGTCGCAGGTCTCGAACGGAGCAGCGCCGCGGTCGGCCATGGGATCAAACCCCATCAGCGCGGTGCATACGGCGTCGGTCGAGACGCAATTGGTGCCCGCAACGAGCAGCCCTGGGCGAACCGTGCGAAAACCGCTGACCCACGGGCCTTCGCCCCCCGCCACGGTTTCAATGCCATCGATGATGGCCAGGTGAATCGGCCGCGCCGCCACCAAGTCCGCCGTAACGCGCGGAACGCGGTAGCCGGGCTCGCGCGGCGAGTGAGGATCGATTTCCGCCAGCGAACTCTTCGGTGGTTGACGCTTCCCCTCATGCAGGGTCCCGCCGCGGCCGCCCTGCGGAGTTCGGCTCGGCTCATCCAGGCTCGCGCCGTCTCCGTAGATTGTGGTCGGAGTGTTGCCAAAGCAGTTTTTCATCGACAACGTAACGCCGGCAGTCGAGTGTTCCTTCAGTTTGGCAAGGGAGACGAAGACGTCGCAGTCTTCATAGGCGCGGCTCATGTCGTAGGCTTTGAACAGCAAGCCGCCATTTGGGACCCAGAAGCGCTGGTATTTCCCCGAGGGACCCGGCCAATTGGTGTTGTCGAATTCGACGTGTGATGCGGCGCGCGAGAGGTCAGTGGGATTCCACTTCGCCAGCGCCAGGAATTCCTGAAGCGTCTCAAGCTTCGACCCGGTGGGGCTTTCGACCAACCGAATCCGGCGCGCTCCCGCCTTGCCAAGGAGGTTAATTACCGAGCCGACGACCTGGGGATGAACCCAATACGTGTCGCCGACGGGCATGTTGTGGAAGAACTCCGGCGGGCTTCCCGTGACGTTGATCTTCATAGCCACGGTCTTGTCCCGAACCAGCTTTTCGATGCCGCCCAATTGATCGAACATCGTGGCAAGCGTCGTTCCCACTTCCGGCCCATACGTGGCGCACTTGGCGACGGCCACCGGCGCAGCGGGCGCGGTCTTCGCCCATAGCCCGGCCGGCGCAAGGTAGAATCCGGCAGCGGCGGCGCTTAACCCTTGGATAAACTCTCGGCGGTTAACATGTCGATTCATATCCACCTACCTTTTAGGATGTCGGAGCCCCACCCCGAATGGTATGACATTGCCGGGGCGGATGCAATAGGAACTCGAACCCGCCGCGCAGGCGTGGAAGAAGGTGCCAGGGATCAGGCGCCAGGTGTCAGGGCCGAGCCGCTGCTAGCCCCTTGTCCTCTGAGGTTCCGTCATGATAGCTTGGTCGGGTTCTCCAAAGGAGGGGCTATGGAGCAGCACATCACGCGACACGGTGTCGCGAAGATTCCGGTTTGTGCATTCGCCTTGGCCGCGTTGGCCATAACCACGTTCTCCGCCCGCCCCGTCGCGGCGGCGGATGGAGATTATCATCTGCTCAAGAAAGTGGTCCTGGGTGGTGAAGGATTTTGGGACTACCTCATTTGCGATAGCGCCGCGCGCCGGGTCTACATCTCGCGAGGCACGCACGTGATGGTGGTCGACGCCGATACCTACGCGGTGGTCGGAGATATTCCCGGCACGGACGGGGTCCATGGCATCGCCCTCGCGCCGGAATTCGGCCGCGGTTTTACCAGTAACGGCCGGAGCAACACCGTCACGATATTTGATCTTAAGACGCTGAAGGTTTTGGGGACGGTGCCCACCGGCGAGGGCCCTGACGCCATTGTGTACGATCCCGCCTCCAAGCGCGTCTTCACCTTGAACGGCCACGCCGGGACCGCCACGGCTATCGATGGGGCTTCGGGAAAACCGGTCGGAACGGTGACGCTGGGAGGCAGACCGGAATTCGCCGCTGCCGACGGCCAAGGACACATCTACAACAACCTGGAAGACAAGAGCGAGATTATCCAAATCGATTCGCAGAAGCTCACCGTCACCGCCACGTGGCCGCTCTCGCCGGGCGATTCACCTTCGGGGTTGGCGATTGACACAGAACATCGTCGGCTCTTCTCCGGCTGCCACAACAAGATGATGGTGGTGATGGACGCGGACACCGGCAAGGTGCTGGCAACGCCGGCAATCGGGCAGGGTGTGGACGCCAACCGCTTCGACCCCGGAACCCAGCTCGCCTTCAGCTCCAATGGCGACGGCACCCTAACCGTCGTTCATGAGGATTCGCCCGAGAAATTCACTCCTGTCGCGAGCGTCACCACCCAGAGGGGCGCGCGCACCATGGCGCTCGACGTGAAGACCCATAAGGTCTTTCTCGTGACCGCGGAATTCGGCCCGGCACCCGCGGCGACGGCGGACCACCCTCATCCCCGGCCACAGGCCGTCCCCGGGTCGTTTACGCTGCTGGTGTATGGGCAGTAAAGGAATCGTAGCGCGGACCTGTTCTGGAGGTCCGCGGCTTGTCACGCGATGGGCGAGATTGTCGCAGATGGATTAGGAAAAACCGCGGACCTCCAGAACAGGTCCGCGCTACGGAGACCCCAAAGAGATTAGATCCGTGACCGCAGAACATTTTGCTGACTCTTCTCCCACGGCCTCGTCCCCGGTATCCACCACACCCTCTGAACTTCAACTGCGCACGCGGCAGAGGGTGGCGTACTTCCTTGCCCTGGCGGCTGTTGCCTTGCTCCCCTACCTCGCCACTCTGCGCAACGGCTTTGTGTATGACGATTTCGATCAAGTCCTGGTCAATCCCTACATTCGAAACTTCCATCACCTGCGGGAGATTTTCACCACGTCGGTGTGGTCGTACATGGGGGATTTCCGCGGCTCTTCCAATTATTACCGTCCGGTCATGTCGGTGGGATACCTCCTCTGCTACCAACTTTTCGGACTCAACGCTCCGGGGTATCATCTGGCGAATCTCCTGGCAAACCTGGGGGTAGTGCTCCTCGTCTACCTGGTCACGCTCAGAATGTTTCGGTCCGCCGCCGTGGCGCTCGTATCAGCGTGTCTCTTCGCCCTCCACCCCATTCACACCGAAGCGGTGGATTGGATCGCCGCGGTCACCGAACTGGAGTTGGCGCTCTTTTACCTCCTGGCGTTTTGGATGTTCCTCGCGTCGGCGCGAGAGAACGGCAAGAGCTCGACCCCGCTACAGGCCGCTATGGCCGGGAGCTTTGTTTTTGCCCTGCTGTCCAAGGAGCAGGCGCTCACGCTTCCCTTCCTCGCCGCAGTCTATGAACACTTTTTTCGCGAGGATCGCGCGGAAACCACCAGAATCCAAAAGGTTCGGCGCTATGGAGCCTTGTGGTTGCTCGCCGCTGTTTACCTGGCGGTTCGTGCGCATTATTTGGGCGGATTCGCACCCAGCCGTTCCCGGCTAGAGTTTGGGATAGAAGATACTGTGCTGTCGGCCTTGGCACTGTTTGGCCGATACTGCTGGAAACTCGTTTGGCCAGCCGAACTCTGCGGGTATTACATTTTTCCCACCGACGCTGGGGCGCTCATTCCCTGGGCCCTGGGTGGCCTTGTAGCCCTGGCGATCTGCGCCGCAGCCTTTGGGTTGCTGCTCAAGTCGAACCGGCAAGCGGCGTTCGGAGTTATCTGGCTAGTAGCGACGCTCGCGCCGGTGCTGAACGTTCGCTGGATGACCAGCAATCCCTTTGCCGAGCGTTATCTCTATCTCGGCTCGGTGGGATTCTGCTGGATCGTGGGCTGGGCGGGCGTCCGAGGTTGGAACCTGCTTTCCGCTCGTGGCAGTCGTTGGCGAGTGGCCCTGCCGCTCGCGGCCGCGCTTATCGCCACGCTTTGGGTGTATCGCATTGTCACACGAAATCGCGACTGGCGGGATAACCTGACCTTTTATACCGCGACGCTGGCCATTTCGCCGGATGCCTATTACATCCACAATAACCTGGGAACCGTATACTGGGGAGAGGGAAAAATCCAGGAGGCGGCAAGCGAATGGCGCACTGCACTCCGCCTGGCACCCGAGAACGAATTCGCCCTGCACAACCTCGGCCTGGTAGCAAACAATCAAAAAGATTACAGCCAGGCAGAACTCCTCTTCCTACACGCGCTAATGATTCGGCCTAACTACACTGACGCCCATTTGGATCTGGGAAGAACTTATGAAGCGATGGGCAGATTGCAGGAAGCGGAAACTCAGCTCCGCACCGCAGAAAAGCTTGCTCCCCTTAATGTTCGGGTGCACAACGCCCTGAGTGAATTCTTTCTTGATCGCCGACGGCTGAAGGAGTCGGAGGCGGAAGCGCAGCGCTCCGTGGACATTGAGCCCACGCCACAGGGGTACTGGGACCTCGGGCTGGTGGAATGGGTCCAGGGAAACCGCGGCGGAGCCGAACACGCTTTCATGGGCGCGGAGGCCTTGAGCCCCTCCGACAGCCGGTCGCATTTCATGCTGGGCCTGTTCTACATGGATTCGAGCCGCACGGCCGACGCCGTCCGCGAATACCGCGCCGGCTTGCAAATTGATCCCACCAATGCCGATGCCCGCGCCAACCTTAAGAAGTTGGAGGCTGCCGGCACGCAGCACCCGTGATTTTACTGAGTTTTACGAAACGTAGTGACGGACTGCTTTCGTGGCGTGGGCAACTCGCGCTTTCGTGATCGAGAGAGTAATGGAAAATGTAATCCAAATCGTTGACGGCAACCGATGGTTCGATTATTCTCTAACGCCGCTTAGGACGCGGTTGGTGTCGGTTGAAATCTCTAGGGCCGGAAGAAATTGCGCGCGCGCGTTGACTTTCCGGCACCCCTGGGGTAACTTCAGGAAAGGGACTTGCGTCCCCTCCCGTACCCTATGACTCCTGAGAGCAGTGTGGTTGAGGTAACACTTGATAGCGACCTCAAGAATGTTGAGGTGGCCGAGGAGATCACCCGACGGGTGGCTTGCACTGCGGGGTTCGACGAGGACGAGCAGCAACGCATTGAGATGGCCGTGCACGAGTCGATGATCAACGCCATCTGGCACGGCAATAAAAACGACTCGAGCAAGAGCGTCTGGCTGCACTTTAAAATCCATCCTGACCGGTTGGAGATACGCATCCGGGACCAAGGAACAGGCTTCGACCCGAAACGCATCCCCGATCCGCTGGAAAGTGATAACCTGCTGAACGTGTCCGGGCGCGGGATTTTTCTCATTCGCAGCTTCATGGACGAATTCCGGGTGGAATATGTCAGCGGTACAGGGACAGAAGTGACGATGGTTAAGCGCCTAAGTTCCGGAGTTCAGACTAAACAAGGAGGAACCGACCGTGAGCATGAAAGCCACAATACGACAAGTTGATTCCGTGACGGTCGTCGATGTCAGCGGGAGAATCACGTTGGGAGAAGGGTGTGTGCAGTTGCGGGAGTTGATCCGCGACCAACTGAGCAAGGGGACCAAGAACATTCTGTTGAACCTTGCCGACGTCACCTACATCGACAGTTCGGGAATCGGCGAGTTGGTGAGCGCCTATACGGGTGTCTCGAAGCAGGGCGGAGCCTTAAAACTTCTAAACCTTACGAAGAAGGTTCACGACCTGTTGCAAATTACTAAACTGTATACGGTGTTTGACGTCCACGACGACGAGGCCAAGGCGATCAGCAGCTTCGCCAAACCCGCCACCGCGTAGTGGAGCGCCCCCAAGGCCAGTACGTCTGCACAAGTGCCGTTCCAACTTATTGGGTCGAACCGGCGTGGGCGCGGCGGCGAGCCGATGCCCGCGAGGAAATACGCAGAAGCAAGAGCCTCGACAAGTTGGACCGGCACCCGCTTTTAGCCGGCATGTGGAGAGGAGCTAGCGTGCCTCTACGCGGCCTCGGCAGCTCGGTCCGCCTCCCAGCAGTTCAAATTACCTCGTTCATCGTTTCCGGCACCTTCTCAAGGATGAAAAATCCGCCAGGCGCTCACTCGCTAAGAAATGCCTGCGAAGCTTTGGAGTGCTGCAGCTTGCTGCCGCTCTCTCACCAGCCGGTTTGCTGGCTGGGACTCTGTACCGCCTGGTGGCGGACAAACGGGCGCGGTTTCGAAATCCCGCGAGCACGCTCGCGGGGAGGAAAGCGGCAGCAAGCTGCCGCACTCTAAAGTTCCGCACGCCCCCGCGGGACGATCTGTCTGCAAATCCGGGACCCCATCTCGCCCATATCGAACAGTCTTGCTCGCGGGGTGGGCGTTTTGGTGGATTTTTACCTCAGCCCAACATCCGCCAGGAACCCGATGTCCGCGCGGGCGAAGGCCCTCGCGCCGATCCATCGCTCGCAGGACGCTCAGCAGAAGGCGCGGGCTGGTGGTCGGCCTGATACCAGGCTTCGCGAACGGTCGTGAACTTCTCAATCAACGAACGGAGAATCGCCGCGGAATTCTCGATGTTAGCCTTCATCGCCTCGCCGCGAGAGTAAAGATAAAACGTCCTGAGGGTCTGGGCCACTTCGCCTCCCAATTCCATGTTCAGCGTACCCTCGAGCTGGGTGATGATGGCCTGGGCGCGATTCAAATGCTTGCATCTCGCCTCAATGTCACGGGCCTCGATCGCGGTTACGGCCCGCAACATGGCGGTAATCGCGCCATCGTAAAGCATCACGACCAGGCCCAGGGGTGTAGCGCCTTGGACCGAGAATTGACGATAAGCTTGGGCAGGATGGTTCATCGCGATTTACCCGTTCGACGTGCTCGGAGGATTGAGAGAATTCAGTTGGCTGTTAATCGAGGCAAGCGTTTCCGGCAGTTGCTCGAGCGTCGTGTTGATGGTGTCATATTCCGTGGTAAGTTGCGCCTGGGTCTGCTGGAGCTGGTATTGAAAATTAGTGATCTGGGTGTTGAGATCGGTCACCTGACTGGTGATGCCCGTCATGTCCAGATTCAAGGGGCCGTTGGTGGGATCGGTCAGCGAGGTGAGCGTGGTATTGAGAGCCTGGGCCACACCCGGGGATGAAGTCGAGGCCGATTGGAACAGATTTTGAACGGCGGTGAAGTCGTTGGTCAGCGCGTCATTAAGGTCCATGCTGTCCGGCGATGAGGTGCTGGCCACCGTTAATGTACCGTCTTCCTGAAGCTGAATTCCAATCGACTGAAGATTGACGAGACCGTTATTCCCGCTGAGGCTTGTCGTAATGCCCTTCAGCAACTGCGACTGCAAGAGGTCTAACGAGGGATCCCCCAGGAGCGGCGGCGCCGTGCCGGAGCCACTGTAGGTGTTCTGAGCATTGATGTCCGTCATCACCTGGTTGTAGGCCGTCACAAAGTTGTTGATGGCCGTACCCGCCGTGGTCAGGTCCGGCTGGACGGCCAGGGTCACGGGAGAGGACGACGCCCCCGACAGCGTCAGCGTAATGCCAGGAATCACGCCGGTCACCGTGTTACTGCCTGTGGTGACGGGAACCCCGTCCACCGTCAGTGAGGCGTCAGTCCCGAGCGCAACTTGTGTGCCGTTGACATCTTGGGTGGCCTGGGTGAAGCCCATCCCGCCCGAGCCCGCGGTGCCCGTGTCGTCGGTAATGGTCAAGGCTCCCGCCGTCCCCGAGGTTTGGCTAACCAACGATAAGATGGCTCCCGACGAGTCCGTGATGACCGAGGCCGTAACTCCCATATTCTGCTTATTGATGTAGGCGGCCAAATCACTCAGGTTGTCGGTCGAGCCGGAGGTACCCATGGTGATGGGAGTCGCCGAATTCGTCCCTACTTGAATTTCCAGCGTTCCGGAGGGAAGAGTGGAAGTGGCGGAAGTTTGAGGTGCAGAGTATTCCGCCGCAGTGGTGGCCAGGCTGTTGACCAGGATCGTATGCGTCGCCGCCGTAGTTCCGGCCGCCGCCGTCGCACTGACCACATCGTTGTTGGACGACGTCACGGTCACCTGATTGAGGTCGCCGGTGGGGTCGCTGAGCGCTTGCACCGCCGTCTGCAAGGATGTTATGTCGGTTTCGATGGTCTGCAGGGCGCTGGTCTGAGAGCCCAGCGCCGTAACTTGACTTTCCAGATTAACCTCGGGTTGCGCGTCGATTTGCAGAATGGCATCCACGGTCGAGGTCACGTCAATGCCGCTGCCGGAAGTATTGGTGGCGGAGTTCAGGATAGCATTCACCGCGTCTTGCAGCGCCGAGTTGGTGCTCGAACTCGTCGAACTGGATGTACTGGACTCCCCCAAGAGCTCGGACAACGATTCGTTGGTGCTGGGATTCAAGCTGGATAGAAGCGAACTGATCGAGCTTGTGCTCATTCCTCTTCTCCTATTCGAGGCCGCGGCGGGCGTAGCTTTTCCACTGCGGGTGGCGTAGCGCCTGTTCTGTAGGTCCGCGCTACCACTCCTTATCGGCGACATTTGAAATTACTTTAGCCTGGGAAAGCGGTGGGAAGGGGCGCAAGAAGAAGTGAGCAGAAAGCAGCAAGCTACGTATTCACATCAATGCTGTAACCGCTTGTGTCCCCGACCAAGGGCACGTTTAGACTCTCCCCGATCTCGCGTAGCGCCTCGGGGGGAATCTCGAAGATTACGTCGCCTGTACTGGTATCGACAAACTCGTAATAGATCTGGTGCTCGTTATCAATCCGCAGGTCGGTGCTGAACTGGGGAGAAGACGAAACGACCGGCGCTGGAGCCGTGGATTCCGCCGGCGGAGGAGCTGCGGGACCTGAAGTGGCGGTGGGTCGCCCCGACGTTGTGGCGGTCTCCGCGCTCGCAGCTTGCACGACGATCTGAGCTGGGGAAACACTCATATTCATTCACCCAAAGAGGAAACTAATTCGCGGTACCGCCTGATTCTGTCTGGCTCTGGGCGGCGTCTCGCTCGATGAGGAAACAACTGCCGGCTCTTGAATCAGAACCGGGGATCACGAACCGCCGCGACAGCAGGTTAGGGGAATGACTTACTACACTCACCCATGTTTCAAACGGGACAGGCACCCACGCGCCGCAGTGGCTTGGAGTGCGGTAGCATCAGCTACCGCCTTCCGATCTCGGTTCATACGGCAAAACGGGCAAGGTCAAATTCAGCAAGGCGGTAGCTGCTGCTACCGCACTCCAAAATGTTCTCGGCAACCGTGGTGGGTGAGCCAAGTAAGTCATTCCCCAAATTAGGGAGGGGACCGTGAGGGCCCCCTCCGTCAGGAAATCCCCAGTGTCGACTACTGGAGCAGTTTTAGAACGGCCTGCTCGTTCTGGTTGGCTTGCGCCAGGGCGGAAATACCCGTCTGCTCAAGGACTTGATACTTGGACATGTTGGCAACGACTTGTCCAATGTTCGCGTCCTGCATGGAGCTTTGGGCGGAAGTCAGGTTCTGCACCTGGGTGTTAATAACATTGGTCGCCGAATTCAACCGGTTAATGCCGGCGCCAATGGTACCGCGCATGGCAGCCACGTCGGAAATGGCGCTGTTGATGACCGTCAGCGCCGATGCCGCACCCGTAGCGGTACCCAGATTCTGGGATAGGAGGGCGGTAGAGTTACTGCCAATTTGGGTGGCAGAGAGTTCCCCGATGTTAATCGAAATCGTGTTGTACAGGGGATTGGTGACGTCGCCATCGCTGATGAAAACCTTGGCTCCGCCAGACCCGTTTATCGAAGGAGCAGCAAAGGCGTCAGAGTTACCCCCCGTGTCGGGAGCGGTAGGATTGGCAACGTATCCCAGCGCGGAATCGGTATTCGTGACCGCGAGGTCGCCCCGGTTCTGGTTGTCCGTGATCGTCAACTGTTGAACATCAGGGTTGCTCGATGCACCCAGGACGGTGCCGACGCTTCCGGTGGCCTGAGCGGTGATGTCATTGTTGGCATTCGTGTCCACAATCTGCAGGGCTCCGGTTGAGCCATCGAGGTAGGCGTTCAGTCCATCGCCTGATGCGTTGATGGTGTCGATAAGACCCTGCACCGTGTCCTCCGCGGCGCCGCCTGTGACGGGATTGTTGTTGTTGGAGTTATAAGTAAACGTGTTCGCGCCCGCGGTAATGGTCATCGTGCCCGAAAGTACCGTTGCTGCACCCACCGCAGTCGTGGCGAAGCTGAGCTGGTTTTTGTTGGCCGCCGTCGCCAATCCTGCTGATACACCAAGACCGGCGCCGTTGATCCCGTTGATCAGATCTTGCACCGTGCTGCCCGTCGCGGCGGAGCCAAGTGATTCGCCCGCGGTACCGGTGCCTAATTGAGAGAATTCGTTGGTGCCGAGAGCGGTCCCGTTGGTGATGGCTAAGTCGCCTCCCCCCCCGCGTCAACGATATTCAGTGATCCGCCCGAAAGGAATGCCTCAAAGTGGCCCCCGGAGTTGGCGTTGATATCGTTAATGAGGCCCCCTACGGTGGTCACCCCCACCGTGGTGGTATAGTTGTGGGCGCCGGAAATGACCAGTTGGCCCGTATCGTCGAGAGTGCTGGCCGCCGTCAGGCCTGTACCGATTACGAGCTGGTTGAGGTTGGTTTCGTTGGTGGTAGTGCCCGCCGTAAATGTGTAAGAACTGTTCCCCGCCTGTACCGTGGTCGCCTGCCCCGTGGTCAGGCTGGCGTAAGGCGAGACGCCGCTAGAGGCGGTGGAGGCTACTTCGTTGGGGTTTGCAACCTCCGCGGCTTGAAAAACGCCGGTGCCATTGAAATTCGTGGCATTGCCAATGCGGTTGATTTCCGAAGTGATCGAGGCATACTCATTGGTGATTGCGGCGAATTGATCGGAAGTCAGGCCGCCATTAGCGGCCTCCGTGGCCAGCGTCACAGCGCGGTTGAGCAGCGTGGTGACCTGGGAAAGCGCGCCGTCAGCCACTTGCAGTTGGCCTACGCCGTCCGTGGCGTTCTGCGAGGACTGCTGAAGCGCGGAAATGTTGGCCTGCAACCCGTTAATAATGGACAGTCCGGCAGGATCGTCAGCTCCACTGTTGATCCGCGATCCAGAAGACAACTGGAACAGGGTGTTTTGCAGGTTATTGTTGGTGACCTCTAACTGGTTCTGCGCCACCAAAGATGGGATGTTGTTTAAGACGCTGAGTGCCATACATGATCTCCTCTCAATTTGGGTTTCCGTCTTGGGCCGCAGAACCCGGGGCCATACGGAGCGCCTTTCCCAGGGGCCGGTGGTTCTTCTTTCCAACCGACGGAACCGTTTCTCAGTCCAATGACCCCTATCGGCAGTGGTTCGGGAAGCTTAAGGAATGCCTTGATTTTTTCAAGTTCGCGGGCTTAGTACCTTCTTGCACCGGCGCGGGGGCAACGGATGCAGGGGCCGCGGATTAGTTTTTTCGTATATCAGTAAGACACAAATAGAGAATACCTCATCCAGAATATCACCATGGCACTCGGCAGGCCGCCGGTCACTCCCGGTTCTTCTGCTTCGCTAAAGTTTCTCCCTGAAGAAGAGATATTAAAGGTGTGGGACCGGGCCATCTGCGGGCCGCTGGGGGAACAGCACCCTCCGCCCGAAGTGATCTTGCCGGCAGCGCCGCCAGTGCGTGACAGGTGCCGGGCTAAACAGGCTGCGGAAGAACGTGTAGCGGCGGGTTTATCCCGCCATTTCCGTATTGCGACGATTGAGGTCGTGGCGGCGTAAAGTCGCCGCTACGGTGCACTGATAACCACCCCGGCGCCAGCGGCGTCGGGGTGGTCGCGAACCGGAAATGCAGAAGGTGCGATGCCGGGTTAAAGCGCGGCGCTACAGCGCAAGCCGCGCGAGGCCGCTGCGCCAGGAATTGCGCCGTCCGGGGATCACAAGCGTGGACCTGCTCTGTTCGTCCGCGCATTTCCCTCGGCCCTAACGGACGAGTTGCGAACCTGGAGAACAGGTCCGCGCAACCCGCGCTTTTGCGTCGGCAGGCTACGTGGGGTCTTGTGGGACGAGTCGCGATCCGCCCCACGTTGTGTCATGTGTTTTGTGTGAGGTCACTTCATGCCTAAACAACCGACTCTCGCCCCCCGCGGCCGGAAGCTTTTCGAGGAATGCCGCGGAGGTCGCCGGACGGGGCGCGAGGCTCCGACAGAAAGCTGTACTATTCCGAAGGCTGCCGTTTGGTGCGCGGCCGAGCCGCACGGACGGGACCGCTTAGCCTTCGAAGCCGACCCCGATCGGGAATTCCCTTGGTCATTAAGTGAGGCCCTCGCCCTCCATCCCGACGATCCGGAAACGCTGGGCCGCTTGGCAGAGTCCTGCCTGAGCCAGGGTAAGCTGGAACAAGCCCTTGTTCATTACCGGCGAGTCACCGAGTTGTGCCCGCAATCCGCGCCGGCGCACACCCACTGCGCCCTCATGGAGGAGCGATTGGGAGATTTGCCGACTGCCGCAAAATCCTATCGGCGGGCGCTCGCGCTCGATCCGGGCTCTCCCCAGGCGCACTGCCAACTGGCCATTGTTTTACGCCAACTGGACGAATTGCCCGAGGCGCTCAGGCTTGCCGAGCGCGCCGTGGCTCTCGAACCGGGCCGCTTCGAATCCTACAACACCCTGGCCATTGTGCTCGCCGACATGAAGAAACCGTTGGCGTCGGCTGAGGCTTTCCGTCGCTCCTTCGCCCTCAAACCCGATTCCGTCCTGACCGCCGTCGATCTGGGCTACTTCTTCGTCAAATGCGGAGACATTGCTGCCGCAGCGGAATCGTACCGTTGGGCTGCCAAGCTTGATCCCAATCTCTGCGTCGCGCACCTTCGGCTGGGAACTGCCCTTACGCAACTGGGCGACCGCGCCGGAGCTTGGAAATGTTACCAACGCGCTCAAGCCCTCAGCCCAAACTCCTCCGAGATCATCACTTACATGGGACTACTGCATCTCGCTGAGGGCAACTTCCGGCGGGGTTGGGGCGAATATGAATATCGTGAGAGCGCTCTCCGGGCGCGGGGAAGGTTTGCCCAGCCCCAATGGAGGGGTGAGCCCCTGGAAGGCAATCCCATTTTCCTCTACGCCGAGCAGGGCCTGGGTGACGCCTTGCAATGCGTTCGCTACGTCCCCCTGGTGGCGGCGCGAGGGGGGCAAGTTATCTTGGGGGTGCATAAAAGGCTCCATCGCCTGCTGGCAAAAACCGAGGGGGCACTTCAAGTCATAAGTGGGGACGAAATTCCCCCGGAGTTCCGTTGGCACTGTCCCCTACTGAGTCTGCCCTTTGCCTTCGCCACGGATTTCGATACCATCCCGGCGGGGATTCCTTATGTCTACGCCGACCCATCCCTTGTCGAGGCGTGGCGGCAACGGCTGCGGGGAAAATCGTTCCGCATCGGGCTCGCCTGGGCCGGCAATCCGAATTATCCCCATGAGCTCTGGCGCTCCATCCCGCTGCAACAACTCGCATTACTGACAAGTATCGAGGGAACGACTTTCTACTCGTTGCAGTTGGGTGCGCCGGCTCGCCAGGCGCTGGAGTTGGGGCCTCGCGTGCGAATCGTCGATCTCCAGGCCGAACAGAAGGACTTTGCCGACACGGCGGCGATTGTTGCCAATCTCGACTTGGTGATTTCAATTGACACCGCCGTAGCCCATCTTGCCGGAGCCATGGGCAAACCGGTGTGGATTCTGCTGAACAATTCGCCGGATTGGCGCTGGATGCTCGAGCGCGAGGACAGCCCCTGGTACCCCACGGCCCGCCTGTTTCGGCAATCGATGTTTGGGAATTGGCAAGACGTGGTGGCGCAAGTCGAGCGGGAACTGCGCGAGCTCGTAGCGAACACCGCCATGTACAAGCCCGGGATTCGCACATGAGAGCTCTCTAAACCTCACCCTCCGGAAGCCGTCCACGATTCGGGCGCTGCCTGCGAGCGCTCGGTCATAGTGCCCGAATCAGTCGCTTCCAGCGGAACCTATCGTCCCCTTCCCGGACAAAACAGGACTTTTCCATACCTTCTCCAGCATGCCAAAAAAAACTCGAGAATTCCACGCAAGTGAAAGAGAAAACCGCCGATATAGCAATACGGGAAAATAGTGTTCGCAGGAGTCTCGGTACTTCCTGTGAAACAGGACACGTATGATTCGTTTGACCCGGCTCAACAACCGCGCCCTGGTGGTGAATGCTGATCTCATCAAGTTCATCGAGAACGCGCCCGATACGGTCATTACGCTCGTTACCGGCGAGAAGCTTGTGGTGCGCGAAACCGCCGAAGAGGTGATGGCAAGGAATCTCGAATACCGCCGTCAGGTTGGCGCCGTCAAAGGGGTCAGTTCCTCTCCGGACGATTCCCTCGATTCACCGGTGTACCCCGAGTGTCCGTGGAATCCGGACGAGCCCGTAGAACCTGAGTAACCTCCCGATGGCAAGGCGTGAGGGGCCTGAGTGTGGATAAGAGTAGTTTTGGTGGAGTGCTGATTGCCGTCGGAGGGATTCTGGCCGGCCTGTTGCTCGAGGGCGGCAAGCTCGCTCAGATCATCCAGCCCACCGCTGCCATGATCGTATTTGGCGGAACCTTCGGCGCCGTCCTGCTCCAGTTCCCCCTCCCCGTGGTGCTGTCGAGCGTCAAACACTTAGGCAATGTCTTTTTCGATCCGCAGGGAGACCCGCAGGAACTGGTGAAAGAGATCGTCGCCTTCGCCCATAAGGCTCGCAAAGAAGGCATCGTGTCGCTCGACCGCGAACTCGAGAACGTCAAGGAGCCCTTCCTTCGCAAGTCCTTGATGCTGGCGGTGGATGGGACCGAGCCCCAGGAATTGCGCAAGATGATGGAGATGGAACTCGATAACCAAGCCGAGCATGAAGAGCGCATTCCCCAGGTGTTCGAGGCCGCCGGCGGATTCTCCCCAACGGTGGGCATTATCGGCGCGGTCCTAGGCCTGATCCAGGTCATGCAGCATCTGGACAACATTGACGAAGTGGGCCGCGGGATCGCCGTGGCCTTCGTTGCCACGATCTACGGTGTGGGGGCCGCCAACTTGCTCTTCCTGCCCTCTGCCGGCAAGCTCAAAATCCGCATTCGGTCCGAGCAGCAAATGCGCGAGATGATGCTGGAAGGCGTGATCTCCATCCTCGAAGGCCTGAACCCCCGCATGGTCGAAACAAAATTACAGGGCTTCCTGGCGGATGCTCCTGCGCCAGCGGAGTCCCGGGAGTCCTCCTCATGAGCCGAAAGAAGAAAGCCGCCGCGCACGCGAACCACGAACGCTGGCTGGTCTCCTACGCGGATTTCATCACGCTTCTGTTCGCCTTCTTCGTGGTGCTCTTTTCTTCCTCCCAGGTGGACAAGCGTAAGGTGGGAAAAATCTCTGCGGCGATGCAGGAGGCATTTGCGCAGATGGGAATCTTCCAGGCGGCCAACTCGCGCACCCCCATGGTGACCACAGATCCCTTACCGACAGAGAACATTCAGCTTATCGAGAATGGTAAAGGGATAGCCGGGCAGGGGAAAATGCCCTCGCCAATCGAAAAGCTGGGGGAACCCCTGCCCCCTCCCAAGGACCTCGCGACCTTGCAAAAAGAACTCTCGGGTGCCCTCGCGCCGGAGATCGAGCGCCACGAGGTGGTGATGAAGGCGAATCGCGACGGCCTCGTCATCAGCCTCCAGGAGATCGGCTTTTATGAGAGCGGGTCAGCGACGCTTCGGACCGACTCGGAAGCTGCGGTCCAGCGCATCGCCCAAGCGTTGAGCAATCAGCCCAACAGCATTCGGATTGAGGGCCATACGGACAACGTGCCCATTCACAACGCGCAATTCGCGTCCAACTGGGAGCTCTCCACTGCTCGGGCGACTGGAATGATCAGGCTGTTTATTACCCAATACAACCTGCCCGCCACTCGCCTTTCCGCAGCAGGCTACGCAGAGTATCACCCGGTAGCAAGCAACGAGGCCGCTGACGGCAGAGCCCAAAACCGCCGGGTCGATATTGTCGTCCTCCCGTCCGCCCCGAAGGAGCCGGAAGGCAACAAACTGTAGGCAGTGGGCAGTAGGTAGAAAGCCGAAGGCAGCCCTGCCATCGGCGCTGCTTTCGCTTTCGGCATTCTGCTTTCTGCCTACTGCCTTCTTCCGCCCGAACATTGGCCTCACGTTGATGTCCCCAGCCGCCGATATGATGCAGAGGGACAACAAGGTCGACTATGACGCCCACGCTTCGAGAGCTGATTCGCGAACGAGTGGAAAGGCTGAATTCCATCCCGACGGTTCCGGCCATCATCCGGCCGCTGCTGTTCTACCTTGAAAGGCCGGTGGACCAAGTTGAAGTCCAGCGCATTGTCGACCTCGTTTCATGCGACGAGGCGATTTCCGCCCAATGTCTGCGGGTGGCGAATTCCGCGCTGTATTTCCGTTCGCGTGAGGTCAAGTCCGTACACGGCGCCATCGTCGTGCTGGGCGTCCGCCAAGTCCGCGAGATCCTTCTCTCTTGTAGCTTGCTGAATCTCTTGCCCAAGGAAAGCTGGGTGATCGATCCCCTGGCTTTCTGGGAGCATTCCCTCGGCTGTGGGCTGGTGAGCCGCTTCTGTGCGCGCAAAGCCCGCTTTAAGGAAACCGAGCGCGCTTATCTGGCAGGATTGCTACACGACTTAGGCGAACTCGTCAACATGACGTCTTTCCAGGAGGAGTTCCGAGCCGCAGCGCAACTCTCGCGCACCGAGCAGATTCCGCTCCATCAAGCTGAGAGGTCGGCCCTGGGCTTCACTCACTGCGACACCGGGAAAATCCTTGCCGAGCACTGGCGCTTGCCGGAAGACATTATGGAGGTGGTCGAACATCACCACGACGTTCAGCAGGCGAAGCTACACCCCGTGCTGGTCGCCTTGGTCAGCTTGTCTGATCAACTTTGCCAAATGCATGAGCTGGGGTATGGCACGAATGACTCTCAGGATTGGAAACTGGAGGAGGATCCTTCCTGGGCAATCGTGACACGAGAATATCCCTTGCTCGCCCAGACTGAGCCCGCTCAGTTCCTGCTGCAATTGGAGCAGTTCGTCGTGGAAGCCCGCAAGCTCGTACGCTCGATCCTCCGTGCCTGACCCCTTTTGAGTTCCGCAATTCCTTCGGACAATAAGTTACAATCTGGGGTTCCGATACTCGATTGGTGGGGAATGGGGAACTCGCGTGCCTCTCATTGAATCGCTTCTCTTGCTTCTTCTCCTCTCCCGAACCATTGGAGAAGTTTCGGAGTACTTCGGCCAGCCGGCCATGATCGGCGAGATCGCGGCGGGCGTTCTGTTGGGTCCCTCCATCCTTGGTGCCGTCCACTACACCTCGGAAATCCAAGCCGTCGCACAGTTGGGAGTCTTGCTGCTGGTATTCATCGCGGGGATGGAAATGGACATGGAGGTCCTTTGGAAGGCTGTTCGCGGTCGAGGCCTTTTGATCGGCGCGGCGGGCTTCACATTTCCGATGATTCTCGGAATCCTGGTGGGCCTGGTATTTGGGATGAACGTAACGCGAGCGGTCTTCGTGGGGTTGTGCATTGCCATTACCGCGCTGCCCGTGAGCGTGCGAATCCTGATGGGACTCGGCAAGCTCCAGACAGAAACTGGGAAGCGCATCATTTCCGCCGCCATCGTCAATGACGTAACGGCGCTTCTAATTCTCGGGGTCATCCTCGACGTCAAGCGCAAGGGAGGAGCGCCGAGCGCCGCCTTTGTCGCCATGGGCATCGCCTTGGTGAAGGCGGTCTCATTCATGGCGGTCGTGATCATCGCCGCCCGATTGATCAAGCGTTTTTCCCGTGAGCGGTTCGTTCGGACTAGAGACATTGCGAGCCGACAGCTTGCCAAACTGAAAGGTAAAGAAACCATTTTTGCCCTTGTTCTTCTCTTCGTCATGGCCTTTGCCAGTTTCTCCGAAGCGTTGGGCATGCATTTTGTGGTGGGAGCCTTTTTTGGGTCAATGCTGCTGAGCCACGAAGTCGTGGGTAAGGTTAAATTCCTGGAGATTCAGAAGACCGCAACTGACATCACTTTCGGATTCCTGGGGCCGATCTTCTTCGCGGCGATTGGGCTGGAATTCGATGCTGCAAGCTTGAAGGATTGGAGGCTCGTAGTTGCCATTCTCGTTGCGGCGTTCGCGGGCAAGATCATCGGGGGATTCGCGGGTGGCCGCATGGCCAAGCTCTCCAGCGCGGAAAGTTGGGCCGCCGGATTTGGCATGAATGGCCGCGGGATCATGGAACTGGTCATCGCCAACGTCGCCCTCTCCAACGGTTTCATCGAAGGGCAACTCTTCACGATTCTCGTGTTGATGGCCGTCATCACAACTTTTGCCACCCCCTTGCTGCTGAAGTGGGCGTTCTCCAGGATTCCGGCAACCGGTCCCGTGGTTCGGACCGCCGTCCCCGCTTCAGAAATCCCGTAACGGGAGTGCTTTGCCCCGCGATGAGCCCGCCGTTGACTGTGGCGAGAGGATTCCTTTGGCCTAGCTATTTTTATAGGTAGCAGAAATTCTATTACTTTGACCGCTCCCCCAACTAGGCGCTATCCTGACAGCGGACGATTTGTTTGACTTGAACGAATGATAGCACCCCCCTAGCGTCGGGTAACAAACTTCGGCGTCGGCGGAAAACGGACGGTCCCCCCCTCCCCAAACCGCCGGTGCCGAGGTCAGCCAGCAATCCGCAAGGCCAGGTCACGCCATGTAATTCATCTCGCGCTCCTTGCAATTTACTGCGCGAAAATCCTGGCAGCGTTAAACTACTCCGCGTGAAGATCCTGAAATCAAGTCGGTGGACTGCCGCCCGACCTTCGCGCCGGAGCTTTTTGCAGACGTCAGCGGGAATAGGTTGGGCGCTCGCGTCGAAATCCGCCAGCGGCGCGGCCCAACCGGCTTCCCCCCGTGAGACGCGCAACCTGATTGAGTGGCAGACGCACGAGGTGGCGAAGATTCCGGGTGGCTATCAGGTGGCGGTGGCGGACGTGAATGGCGACGGCCGCGTGGACATCCTCGGGCTGAGTTCCGAAAAGAGCATCATCGAGTGGTATGAGAATCCCACCTGGAAGCCGCATCCCGTCACCTCTGCCACTCGGAGCAACATCAGCCTCGCGCCGTTATTTCACCCCGGTTATCCGGCGCGCGGCGTGGCGCTGGCCAGCGATTTTTCTCTCGACGACAGCGCGCACGGTGGCAGCCTTTGGTGGGCCGAGCCCGATAGAGGCTGGGACCACGAGTGGCGACTCCGCCCGCTCGGCAAGATTCCCACTTCCCATCGCTTGCGCTGGGGGAATCTGGACGGCACTGGCCGCCTGAGTTTGGTGGATGCGCCGCTGCTGGGCTTTGGCGCCGTGGCGCCGGACTACAAAGTCCCTGCCCTCCTCACCTGGTTCGGGATGCCGGAGATTTACCGGCGCGGGCATGCTTCCGCCGCGGACGCGCCGCCACCCGAGTGGCCTTCCCATCGCATCGACGAGTCAATGACCGTCGTGCATGGCCTGAACGTGCTCGACTGGGACGGCGACGGGCGCGACGAGATTCTGACCGCGAGCTTTGAGGGTGTTCACTTATTTCACTCCGCCGGGCATGGCGCTGAACTCACCTGGACCCGCACGCACCTGGGCGTGGGCGATCAGCAGTCCAGCCCGAAGCGCGGATCGAGCGAAATCGGAGTGGGCAAGGTGGCCGGAAAGCGCTTCCTTGCCACTATCGAACCCTGGCACGGTGACCAAGTGGTGGTCTATTCCGAGGCCTCGGCGCCCGAGTTGTGGACCCGGCACGTGATCGACCCCAATTTCCACGAAGGCCACGGCCTGGTCTGCGCGGATCTGGACGGCGACGGCAATGAAGAAATCGTTGCGGGCTTTCGCGGCCCGGGAACCAGCCTCTGCGTTTACTACGCCGCCGACAATTCCGGATTGAATTGGCAAAGGCAACTCCTCGACACGGAAATGGCCACCTCCGGCTTGGCGATCGCCGACATCAACGGCGACGGCCGCCAAGACATCGTCGCCATCGGCTCCTCCACCGGGAATGTGAAGTGGTACGAGAATCGGTCGGGGTGATTCGAGAGTACGGGGCCTGAGTGAATGCCGAGAAGGCGACGACGGAGAGAAGCTTACTCCTTTTTCTTAGGGGCGTTGAAGGACCGCTCGACCATATCGTGAACATCCGTGGAAACGTCGTGGTCTCGCCACAGCCAGCGCATCATCTCCGGGAAAACGGTTTGGAGCATTTTCTGGCCATGCCGTTGGATGCCCCATGAGTAGTTTAGATCGTATCCCTTCTCTGCGAGCGCCTGCTGCATACGAACGTTTTGAAAAAACCAGTCGCGAGCCTGATCGTAGACTCCGTCTGCTTGAAGTCCCCGATTATCGTTGCGCCCGTCCACAAGAAACACTCTCAACGGCTTCTTCTCACTCTTGCGAATGATGTCAGGATAAGCGTTTCCACCACGAATGTTGGTAAAGCTCCCCACGTTGCTCAGCACCTTACGAAAGGAGTCTGGCCGTTCCCACGCCACGGTGAACGCGGCAATGGCCCCCGAACTTGACCCGCCGATCCCATGCCGCTCCGGATCCTTTGAAATGTTGTACTCCTCGTAGAGTACCGGCAGCAACTCATCAACGATAACCCGAGCATATTTATCGTCGAGGGTGTTGTATTCGGTAGGCCGATTCGTGTCGCGATCTCCCCAATTGCTGGGGGTCGGTTCCGGTTGGTCGGCGCGGCGCCCGGGATTGATGAAAACTCCAATCATCACAGGAATCTCGCGGCGGTAAATTAAGTTGTCCATTACCACCTGCGCGCGAACGTCCCCGTCCGGCGCCTTGAAGGCCTGCCCGTCGTTGTAGATCATCAAACTGGCGGGAACCGCGGGGTCGTACTGCGCGGGCACATAGACCCAATAGGTATGTTGGGTACCGGGATAGGCTTCGCTGGGCAGCGTGAAAGGTCCGCGAATCTCGCCTTGGGGAACTCCGTCCTGTGGGAGCGCGTCAGGCGCAAGCCGGTAGAAGCCGTCCGTGTTCGGCGTCTCGGCCATAGCGGGGCGTTGGGCTTGGCTCGCGGGCGCTGCCTGCGGCGCCGACAGAGCCGTCCCCTGGATTGCAGGCTGCGCAAAGGCTACGGCGGCGAGCAGTGTAAACGTTGGAAAGAGGATACGTATCATTCCCACAGCATAACACGTTGATCCCTGAATCTGAGTGCTCTGGCGAGAGGCACATGGCAAGATGCGGGAACGGTGTAGGTTGGATCTCCGACAGTGGGTCACTTCGGATCTCAACCCTGCGATGAGTCAGCAACGCGGTACTCAATGCACGCTCCCTCGAAGGGGCACCCTACGAGGTAAATTCAAAGGAAATCCCCTCCCTCCGGGTGATTTGCCCCTATTCCTTCAGTGCCAAGATAGCGTCGAGCGGGGCGGAGGTTACCTTTGCTTCGATCTTGGTGAAACCCGTTTGTTGGAGCAGCGCGGTGTACTCCGCCAATGTCCGCTCCTTCCCTTCAGTGCAAATCAGCATGCTGAGGGATTGCATCAGGGCAGGGAGGGGTCCCGACTTATCGTCATCCAGGAGCTTCTCGGCGATCAGGATAGCGCCGCCGGGCGATAGTCGCTCCCAGACTTTTTTCAGGAGGGTTCGAACCTTGTCCTCGGACCAGTCGTGCAGGATGCGGCCAAGGGCAAAAATATCCGCTACTGGCAGGGGGTCGGTAAAAAAGTCGCCCGCTATCAAGGCCGGCGGGCGCTCTGACGACCCACGTCCCACATAGTCGCGGGCAGTGGCAATCGCTCCGGGCAGGTCGAACACCGCAGCCTCAAGTCGAGGGTAACGCGCACAAGCGGCCAGCGCCAAGTGGCCCGTACCGCCGCCGAGGTCCACCAGCCGGCGGAACCGCCCGAGATCGAACGCCGCAACTACGGCGGGTGAGCTCAACTGGCCGAAGCCATCCATGCCGCTCAGAAAGTCAAGGCGTGCCTCTTGCGTGCGGAAGAAGTGGTCGAAGATCGACGCACCGCCTCCGAAGGTCTGCTCCCAGCGGTTCGTCCCTTCGCGAATGGCCGCGTCCAGGTTTCCCCATAAGGGGTAAAGCGCCCGGTCAGAATAGAGAATGTAACCCGAGAGCGTACGAGGACTCGACCGCCTCAGGTACATCTGGGCCACTGGGGTATTGGAATAGAGCGCATTGTCCTTCTTGAGGAGGCCCAGACTAACACAGGCATCCAATAGACGATCGAGTGCGTCGGCGCTGGCGCCCAACTTCCCCGCAAGCATTGTGACATCCGCGGCGGCATCTCCCAGGCTATCGAAAACGCCCAGGGAAACGGCGGTAAACATGGCTTTTGAGTGGCGGAATGCCTGAATCAGGTCCAGCACTGGCTGGGGATCGGGTAGCTCCATCATCTCAAACCTCGATTAATGATACACGCTGCCCAATCGCCCAGGGAAGGATATCACTCGGGGTACGGGAAAGGTGCACGTCACACGGCGCTCGGAGTCAGCGACTCCACGACTCAGAAGGCGCTGGATTTATCAGGAGGCACCAGAGTACATGATTGACAGGAGCCCGTGTCCCCTATGGCGTGTCCCGAGTCCCGCGCGCCTAAAGCCTCGAGGGATAATGCCGATGTGACCAACTGTGGGTAGGGATAATGGAGTTATCTAAGTACAAAGTCGAGTTGTTGTCTCGGGAGCAAGTGGAGGAGCCGACTGTTCATCCCCCGGCGATGAAGTGCGCCCCAACGGGAACAGAGGATCCGCAGGCGAGGCAGAGCCGCAAGCTCGCTTTAATGGCCTCACTTTCTGAAGGGCTTCCAACTCTACCCGCATACGTATTTGAGCTCAACAGTCTGCTGTCATCGACTCCCGTAAATCTGAAACGCGTCGTGGAAGTCATCATGACAGACCCCAGCTTGACGGCGCAGGTCCTGCGGCTGTGCAATTCCGCATTCATGGGTTTTCGCGAGCGGGTGACGAAGATCCAAAACGCGGTCATCCTCGTGGGGACGGAGAGGCTTCGGACGCTGGTCCTGACCTGTTCCCTTGTCGAGTATATGGGCCATCGGATTGCTTCGCAGGACATCCAATCATTCTGGCAGCACTGTTTCCTCACGGCAGCCCTCAGCGAAAGGCTTGCTCGTGGCCTTTCTTTCCCTCAGCCGGAACAAGCATACCTCGCCGGACTGTTGCACGATATTGGAGCGCTGCCCCTCCTGGTGGTCACTGCAGCAGAGCCGCAAAGGCTCGAAAGTACGCCCAACTTCGGTTGGGGCGAGTCTATGGAGCTGGAGCGGGAGCGCTTTGGAATCGATCATTGCGAAGTTGGCCATTGGATTGGGGTTTCATGGAACTTCTCCCCAGATTTGTTGGAAGTCATGGTGCGTTATCATTCGCCCCGAGAAGCAACGCTAGAGCCACAATTGGTGGGGGTGGTGGCTGCGGCAGACCAGTTTTGCATTCGGCGCGGAATCGTATTGGATTTGTGCCTCTCAAGCTTTCCGAGCCTTCACGCCATCGTGACCAGGCGATTCTGCAGAGTTGCATGCCGCAGCTTGAACTCGAGGAAGCGGCCGAATTGGCCGAGATGCTCGAGGCGGATTTCCTCCACCTGATTCAGTTAATGGGGTTTGGCGCCGCGGGATTATTCGGCGGCGGAATTCCCACAAATCCCTTCTGGAAGTAGAGGGTTAAGCATGAGCCCAATACGCGTGTTGATCGTGGACGATTCCTCCGTGATGCGGAAGATTATTGATCGCTCGCTCCGTCAGGCGGGTTTGGAGATCAAAGAAGTCGTCGAGGCCAGTAATGGGGTCGAAGCGCTCGCGCGCATGCAGCAAGCTCGTGTCGACCTGATCCGGAGCGACATTAACTTGCCGACGATGGACGGTTTGGAACTCGTTCGGCAACTTCAGGCTGTCGAGAACGCCAAGGGCGTACCCATTGTGATGATTACCACCGAAGCCGGTGAAGCGCATGTGGTGCAGGCGCTTTCCAGTGGCGCGCGAGGTTACATCCGAAAGCCTTTCAGTGCGGACCAGATCAAAGAGCGAATCATTCCACTCCTCCAGGGGTAACCATGGACTCTGAACAAAAGGGTGAAAGCCGGAACCGAGTACAACTTATCATCTCGGCGAAGTCGTCAGGGCCCAGCGGGGTTACCTCCAAGTTAACATCTTTCCCGCGACAAGAAACGGAAGATCGCTTCACTGAAGCCCTCGATAGCGCCGCCGCGGAAGTGTTCGAGATGATGGTAGGAACCCCGTTGGGTCCGTCGGACCACGTCACCCTGCTGCGTGTCGCCGACTATACCGCCATGATTGGGTTAGCTGGCGATCTTTGCGGAGTCTTGAGCTTCCGTTGCAGCCTCGCTTCGGCCGCGATGATTGCCGCGAAGATGCTGGGCACGGATGAACACACATCCGAGGAGTGTATCCGCGATGCCCTGGGCGAGGTCTGCAAGATGGTGGCAGGGTCCTTCAAAGCCCAACTCTCCGGCGTGGCCGAGCAATGCATGCTCTCCGTGCCGATGGTGGTCAGCGGGAAGGATTACCAACTCTACCCCCTCGCAGATGGGCTGCGGATCCAGATCTCCAAAAGTTTTGAAGGTGCCCGAATTTGGATGACACTTGACCTTCATGGTGGCTGATCGGTACATATCACCCGTGTTCCGTCGTCTTGCGAGAGACTGTCTGGGAAGATTTTGCCAGTCCGCCGGGCGGGCTCGGCAGAATCTTCTCGGCCCGTTTTGCTCCTCGCCCCTGTCAACCCCGCCAAACTTGTGTTCACAGGCCACTTGCAGGATGAAGCGCAACTCCCGACTCATGGCACGTTCCCTGCATAAGACAGAGCGGGGAGTGTTGATATGGACAGCGGGTTTTATGCGGCATGCACAGGGCTACTTGCCAAAACGGACGCGTTGGATTTAACCGCCGGAACATGGCCAATCTAAGTACCACCGGTTACAAGGCGCAGTCGGAGTTCTACCGCTCGATTGAGGCGAGTATGGGTAACCGTAGCTTGAGCTCTCTCAATCAAGCGGTCAACGAGTACGGAGTGTTGGGGGGGCAGCGTGGATTGAGAACCGGGGAGTCCCAGAAGACCGGGAATGACCTCGACTTGGCGGTGGAGGGTGCGGGGTTCTTTGTGGTTCAACAAAGGCGGGTGTTCGCTATACCCGCAACGGCAACTTCCATACTGATGCCGCTGGCCGCCTCTTGACACCTACGGGCGACCAGGTGATGGGTGAGCAAGGCCCCGTACAACTTCCCAGCGGCACGATTACGATCAGCTCCGACGGTACGGTATCACAGCAGGGTGCGGTGGTGGCGCAGTTGAAGCTGGCGACCTTTAAGCCGGGGACCGCTCTTGCGGCAGAGGGAAACTCCTACTATCAAGCGCCTGACAAATCGGAGTTGCCCGCCGACGATCCCCGCGTGTCGCAAGGGACGTTGGAAAGCTCCAATTTGGATCCGGTATCGGCAACCATCGGCTTGATCACTATTCAGCGCCAAGCACAGCTCATGGAACAGGCGCTGTCGATCTTTCATTCGGTCTTTAACAGCGCGCCGGGACAGGAACTCTCGCGCGTGTCGTAGGGGTTAGCGGCGATTGCCGCAGGCGGAAAGTCTTTCGGCCCTACGCCTTGCCGAATGCGGTCCGGTATACGAAGGAGATAAAGTATGTTTCGAGCTTTATACACGGCCGCGAATGGGATGCTCGCACAGCAATTGAATCTTGATACCATTGCCAATAACCTGGCAAACGCCATACCGTAGGTTTCCGCGAGACGCGCCTCCAGTTCCAGGATTTGGTTTATCAGGAGATGGTCGTGCCCGGGTCCGCGGCGACCGAACAGACGACGGTGTCGGCCGGTTTGCAAATCGGCTTGGACACCCGCGCCGCTTCCTCTGAAGTTCTGCAATTCGGCGAGTATGACAATACCGGAAACTCCTTGGACTTGGCTATTCAGCGCGCGGGTTTCTTTGAGGTGAAGCTGACGAATGGCGAAATTGCCTACACCCGCGCCGGGAGCTTCCAGTTAGATCAGTCGGGGAACGTTGTTACCGCCAACGGCAATCCCCTGGAGCCGGCGATTGCCATTCCCACCGCCGCTACCGCCATCAGCGTGGGGACCGACGGAACGGTCACGGTGACCATGCCAGGCCAGACGAGTGCTCAGCAGGTCGGAGTCATCCAACTGGCCACCTTCCCCAATCCCGGCGGCCTGTTGAGCAATGGGAGCGGGTTGTTTACCCAGACCACGGCCTCGGGTGATCCCATCGTGGGAACGCCGGGCGGGTCGGAAGGTTTGGGCACTCTCCAGCAGGGCATGCTGGAAGATTCCAATGTCAACGTGGTGGATGAGTTCATTCAGATGATCGTTACCCAGCGGGCCTCCGAGTCGAACTCGAAGGTCGTGCAGGCCGCCGATCAAATGTTGCAAGACGTGAATAACATGTCGCATTAAACGAGAGAGCGGCAGCATGCCGGTAATCCTTGGAATTCCAGGAACTCGAGTGGGTCATTGTTCTCGCGCTATTGCTGATTCCAGGGCCAATCGCGAGTGCACTTTCAGCCGACGCCCCAGCAGACAGGTTGGTGGGGCCCCCCGACGAGCGGAAGGCCGCCCCGCGGCGCGAGGCTCGCCCGGTTTCACGCCGGGAAATCTTCGAGTCATTCAGAACGATCTTGCTCATCGCGGCATTGCGGAGCGCAACGAACTTCAGCCGGACGACCTGAACATTCAGTCTTCGGTGCCGGCCCTTTGGGATGATCCGGGACTGCGGGTTGAGCGAATCAGCTTTGACCCCCTACGGCGCGAGACCGTCTTCGAACTCTGGGCCTCGCGCGAGCCGCAGTATCTTCCCTTTGATGTCACCACGCGGCGCAGCCTTCAGATTGCCGGGAGAACCCCAGACTTGACGGGGAAGCCGGGCGAATCCGATGGAGGGGAAAATTCGGGGACAGGCAAGGGGGCATTGTGGATATCCCGCAAATCCCCAGTACTGGCCAAGCCAGGCAGGGCAGCGACCCTGGTTATGCTCGGACAAAATGTGCGAATCACGACCACCGTGATTCCTTTGCAGCCGGGAGTCAAGGGCCAGTGCATTCTTGTCCGCGACCCCATCACGGCGCGCGTAATGACCGCGGAAGTTGTGGACGAAGGTCTATTGCAGACCAGCTTTTGAGATGGAGTTGGCGATGAGCTCGAAGATCGAAATTCGAAACTGGAAACTCGAAACTCGAAATTCGAAAATCGAAATTGGAAACTTGAAGCTGGAAACCCGAAATTCGGTGCACGAGTTTCGATTTTCGAGTTTCGTATTTTGCCTTTCATCGTTGCTTCAATCTTCCTTTTTCCCCGGCCGCTTTCGGAATTGGATTCAAAAAAAAAATTCAGCCGACGAAGGACTATTTGGCGCAATACATCGAGCGCGTTAAAGGGGTGAAAGCCTCTACGCCGAATACGGGAAGTTTTTGGACTCCGCAGAGCCCCTATTCCGACATGGCGAGTGACTACAAAGCACGGAATATCAATGACCTCATCGTGATTCAAGTGGTGGAATCGACCACGGCGGCAGAGGATGCCGCGGTGAAGACGGCGCGCACTTTCTCGGCCAGCTCCGGGATCAGCGCTTTTATGGGCACGCCCGGCCCCACCGCGGGCATCCAAAACATCTTTTCGCCGAATTCTTCCCGCACTCTGAACGGCTCGGGGCAAACGTCCTCCGATTCCTCCCTGAGCACGAGCCTCTCCGGCCGGGTTGTGGACGTTTTGCCCAATGGATTCCTGGTGATTGAAGCCGTGCGACAAATGTTCATGAACAACCAGCACCAAACGGTGATTATCCATGGCGTGGTGCGTCCTGGCGACATTGCCGCGAATAACGCCGTTCCTTCGACCGCCATCAGCAACCTGGAAGTGGAGCTGAAAGGCAAGGGCGTGATCAGCGATGGGGTCGCGCCCCCCAACAAGCTGGTGCGGTTGATTTTGAAGATCGTGGGGTTCTAAAGCCATGCGATCGAACTTCTGCCGTCTCGCGCTATCCATGCTCTTGCTTCCGCCGATTCTCGCGGCCAGGGAGTCGGAGCCGCACAAGGTTCGCCTGGGTGATGTGACCACGGTCGAGGGCGTGCGTGACAACCTGCTGATCGGCTATGGAATGGTGGCGGGGCTTAAGGGCACGGGGGATAGCCAGCAGACGGTGTTCTCGGTCCAGACCCTGGCCAATCTGATGCAGAAAATGGGAGTTCAGTTCAGCGCCTCGGCCGTGGTGGTGAAAAATGTGGCCGCCGTATTTGTGACCGCCACGCTTCCGCCCTTTGCCCGCCCGGGACGCCGATTGACGTCACCGTTTCCTCGGTGGGCGACGCCAAGAGCCTCGACGGCGGAATGCTGCTTTTCACCACGCTGCACGGTCCCGACGGCCAGATGTGGGCGACGGCGCAAGGGCCTCTGGTGAATGGAGGCTATACCGCGGGGGGCAGGGGCACATCGGTGCAGGTGAATCATCCCACCACCTCGCGCATCCCCGGCGGCGGAATCGTCGAGCGGGATGGCGCGGTCGACCTCAGCCACCTGACCCAGCTTTGTTTGCTCTTGCGCGACCCCGATTTCGAGACGGCTACGAAGCGGCCGCGGCGATTGACAGCGAACTCGGGCACGGGTCGGCGCGGGCGGTGGACAGCCGCCGCATCGAGATTCGGCTTCCGGCCCAAAGCTCGGATGTCGTTCCCGGCCTCCTCGCGAAGGTGGAGGGCCTGATGGTGCCGATTCGCCCGCAAGCGAAAGTTATTGTGAATGAGAGAACTGGAACCATCGTCATGGGCCAGGGAGTGAGCTTGGGAGCGTGCTCGATCCTGCATGGCAATTTGTCGGTGATCATCAGCACGGAATTCAAAGTGTCGCAGCCGCTGCCTTATTCCCAGGGGCAGACAGTGGTGGTGCCGCAAACCACGGTGAAGGCGACAGAAACTCCCGCGCGCCGCATCGAACTTCGCGAAGGCGCAAGCGTCGACGATTTGATTAATGGCCTTCAGGCCATCGGAGCGACGCCGCGCGATATCGTCGGCATCCTGGAAGCAATTCGCTCGGCGGGAGCCTTACAGGCGGAATTGGAGATCCTATGACGAACATCGCCTCATCGGCAATCTCGAACCGTCAGGCGGCCGCTTCTTCGGGCAATCCGCCCGAAACTTCTGCCCACAAGAAACTTCGAAAGGCTGCCCAGGAATTCGAGGGTATTCTCATCTCCCAACTTTGGGGAGAGTTCAAGTCAAGCCTCTCCTCGATTGAAGGCGATACCCCCATGGCGGGCTCGGATACGCTGAACTCATTGGCCATTCAGACGTTATCCACGGCCCTGGCCAGCCGCGGCGGGCTGGGAATCGCGAAAATGCTGGTTCACCAACTCGAGCCCAGCCTGAACCGGGGCAAGTGAATTTAACATCGATAAACAGGATTAACAGGATTAGCCCCGTAGCGCGAACCCCCGATTT
>CAWEFC010000066.1:0-96048 GCA_963808085.1 uncultured Acidobacteriota bacterium | reverse complement strand
ACTGCGCATTGAAACACAGCCATTCTATCAAAATTTGCGTTTTCGGGACGCCTTTCATGGGGTTTCGAAATGAGGGTTGATTTTGGGTGCGTGCGCTCACATCGGTTTTCGCTGAGCGCTCGGCAGAGGCTGTGACGATTTCACCCGCCGCAGAACCTCGGCAGCATTCGGGCCTGGTGATCGTGGAGGGTTAGGAGGTAGTCAGTGCGGCGGGCTCCTCCGTAACCAGTTCGCGACTCCAGCGAATAGCTTGCCGATAATCTTGGGTCAACGTTTCTTCCTTCACCGCCAGTTTCTTTGCCATCTGCGAGCATTCCTCCCAATTGCCCTGTTCATAGCTGATGACTGCCCGAAGCACGTCACGCAGGGGGTTCTGCTCGCCCACCAGCGCGGCGCCGACGTCCGCCGCAATGGGCAGTTCTGTAAGCAATACACGCATGGGGCGCCGCATCAGAACATCGATACAGGAAAGCAATCCCAGGAAGAAGTAATCGGCTTGGCGTTTCTGTTCGCCCAACAATGGAGCCAGAGATTCGCAGAAGGCCGCGCGGATCAATGCCATGTTGACCAGAATGGGAGGACCGCCCTCACCCAATGCGGCCACGGAAATGAGGCCGATCCATTTGCGAATTTCATCCTGCCCCAGCAGCAGAAGCGCGTGCCGGATGGACTTGATCTGCGAGTGGAACGCGAATCGAGCGGAATTCAGGAAGCGCAGTAACTTGTAGGATAGGGCCAGATCATGCTTGATGGTGTCGGCAATTTCCTGCACATTGATTTCCGGCCGGGCGACCGCGGCCAAAACGAGCAGGTAAACCAACTTTACCGGTGTAACGTCCCCTGTCGAATAGGGCTGTGCCCGGGTGTAGAATTGGCCTTGGAAGTAAGTATAGCCTTGCTGCACGGCGGCTTGAAATTGGGTTCGCGTTTCCACCTTTTTCGCGATGAAGATGGTGCACTTGGGGCGATATTTCCGAATAATGAGCCATTGCGCCCGATCGGCGGAAGCGGAAACATCCATCTGAATGATGTCCGCGAACTCCGCTAGGCGTTCCTCCCACCCGCCCTGAAAACCTTCCAAAGCGATTAAGAATCCAGCCTTCTTTAATCCCCGGCAGCTTGCCACAACCTCGTCATCAGGCTCCCCACCTGCAGGCATTACCAACACTACCCGATCACGCGGCAACATTGCGGCCTGCCCACTCAGCAACGCTTGGCGCGTACACGGGATGAAGGCAAGGGTGCCGTCGATAAACTCTTCGAACCCCTCCAAAACCGGAGCGCGGGAGGAAGCGATTTCCCCGGCGCCGTCCCCGCTCAAGGGCCGCCAAAGCCCTTGCTCCCCGGAACGCGCACGAAGCTCATAACCATAGACCCTTTCGCAGCGGTCGAGGACGGGCCGGCGGGTCACGAAGCTTGGCATCACCAAAGTGCTCTCCTGCCCGCAACGGCTCCTGGTCGCGATCGCGCCGCCGGACTGGTCCAAACCTCCGAGACACCGAGGTTGTCTATTAAATCGGCAGTTCAAAGGCAATCTTGAACCCAAAATGCGATGCGATTCGCTCAGGCGCTCGCGCCGCGCGTGAAGTGGGGCTGATCCGTCAACCCCCCTTTGGCGAGGCGGATAAGTTGGCGCGGAGGTCGGCAGAACCCATCGCAATCGCCAACGGGCCCAGCGCCCGGACATTGTGAGCCAGAGCGGAAGCATCGCCCGCCCCAGCATCCCAGCCCCAACACCATGTATGTTAATATTAAGAGTTATTACATTTTTGGCGGGGACTTATCTTAATTCATTGAGAGGGAAGTGTGCTTCGTATCGGAATCGTCGGTTTACCTCAAACCGGCAAGACTACCTTATTTCAGATTTTGACTCACGCGCACGGTGGTGGCACCGGCGCGGCTAGACAGGAGGCCCGTGTGGGTGTGGTCCGGGTTCCTGACGCGCGCCTAGACCACCTGACCGAGCTGTTCAAGCCGGAGAAGACAGTGCACGCCACGATCGAGTACATGGACATGCCGGGCAGCGTGATCGAGCTCGCGCGTACGGGGGTGCAATCGCAGGCCCTACGCGAACTGGACGCTCTCGTACACGTCGCGCGGGCATTTGACGATCCCGCCGTTCCCCTCGAGGGCGGTTCGGTCGACCCCAAGCGCGACATCGACAACGTCGAACTCGAGCTGATCCTCTCCGACCTCGCCGTCGTGGAAAAGCGTCTCGAACGCCTCGACAAGGACATCAAAAAGCAGAAAAACCCGGCGCTCGAGAAGGAATATCAGGTTCTCAAAGTCTGTAAGACCGCGCTCGAGAAGCAGACGCCGCTGCGTGAAGTCGAGCTCGGGCCGGAGGAATCGAAGGCCATTCGCGGCTTCACCTTTCTCTCCCAGAAGCCTATGCTTTACGTTTTGAATTTGGGCGAAAAAGACGCGGCGCGAGCGAATGTAGCCGATCAATTCGCGGCCGAAGCGGGCTTGAAGCAGCGGTTGCGCACGGGAGTGAGCGCGATCTGCGGCAAGGTGGAAGCCGAGTTGGCGGAAATGAGCGAGGCGGACGCCTCGGAATTCCTTTCCAGTTACGGGCTAAAAGAATCGGCCACGTCGCGACTGATTAACGCCGGCTACCAACTTCTGGGACTGATCTCGTTCTTTACCGCAGGCGAAGACGAGTGCCGGGCGTGGACGATTCGCGCGGGAGCGACGGCGCTCGAGGCCGCGGGCGAAATTCACACCGACATTCAGCGAGGGTTTATCCGTGCGGAAGTGACCAAGTACGATGACCTGATCGCGGCGGGAAGCTTTGCCGAAGCCCGCAATCGCGCCCAACTGCGCCTGGAAGGGAAAGAGTACGTGGTGCACGATGGGGAGATTGTGCACTTCCGGCATGCAAGCTAAGAATGTCCTACCTCTGGATCAGCTTGGCGCTTGGCACGGTGGCGGGGCTAGCCAACCTGTTTGGCGGCGCCATTGTTTCCGCGCGGCCTTGGAGCCGCACGTTCCTGGCGCTGTTCATTGCCCTGGGCGCGGGATTCATGCTGGCGACGGCGCTCACGGAGATGGTGCCGGAAAGTCTGCGCCTGGCCCCGGTTTCCGGCCCCGCGCTGATCCTGCTGGGCTACTTCATCGTGCACTATTTTGAACACGCCTGGCCGGCGCATTTTCATTTTGGCGAGGAGACCCACACCGATGAGTTCGTGAACCCGCGAGTGGCCTACACGGCGCTGGCGGGCTTGACGATCCACACCTTTTTCGACGGCGTTTCGATTACCTCGGGATTCCTGATTTCACCCTGGCTGGGCATTGTCATTTTCGGCGCGACGATTCTTCACAATGTTCCGGAGGGTTTTACCGTGGCCTCCATCATGGTGGCCGCTAAGAGGAGCAATAAAGCGGGAATGGAGGCCGCCGGCGTTCTGGGCGTATCGCGCCTGCTCGGTGTATTGGGAATGGCTCTCGCCCATCGCTGGGTGAGTTACGGATTGGCGATTTCCGCAGGGGTCACACTCTACGTGGCGGCTTCGGACCTGATCCCCGAAGTGAACAAAATGCGGAGTCCGAAATATGCGTTGGCGGTGGCGCTCGGAGTAGCGCTGGTGTTGATGATGAGATACCTGTTTTTCAATTTTTAGAGGAGTTGTCAGCCATCAGTCATCTGTCATCAGCGGCACTGCTGAAAAGCAGACCGGGTCGCGGGGCGGACGCCAGCCCGGCCCTCTCTGCCTGCTATCCCAAGTGAGTGATTCAAATCTGTCCCAATCCGCCGTCGACATTTATTTCCATGCCGGTGATGTACGACGCATCTTGTGACGCCAAAAATGCCACGGTCGCCGCAACTTCCTCGGGCTGTCCAAACCTCTTCATCGGAACCTTCGCAACCAGTTCCTTCGCCCATTCATCGATGGCTTCCTTCGGCAGCCCCGTCCTGCCAAAAATCGGCGTGACGATCGGCCCCGGCGCAACCGTGTTCACGCGGATTCCGCGTCCTGCCAGTTCCGCCGCCACCGTTCTTGCCAGTGAGCGCAGTGCGGCTTTGGTTGCGAGGGATCCCGTACGGCAATCGAGCAGCCTGATTAGTGTGCGGGGCTGTTCTGGAAGTGGGCGAACAGTTTCAACACCTTCAACCCGTGCCGAATAGACTCTAGCGATTTCCCGCCTTAGGGCTAAAGACAAAATACTTGTTGCCGTCGAAGTCGGGGGATTTCGCCAGACGATTGAAATTATTTTAACGAGTTTTGCGTCTGCGTCGCTCGTGGGTATTACCCTTTCCACTGCAGCGGCGCTTCGGCGTCATCGAACTAGCAACTGCATCTGGCGGGCCGCCAGAAGAAACGCCCCCACGCCAAAATCTTCCGTGGTGGTGGCTGTAGCTGGACCGGGAGCGCCGTCCGGAGGCTGCACATACCCCAGCAAGCCCGGCGGCGATGTTTGAATCGCCGTGTTCGCGAGGAAGTTCCAGGCACTCTGGACTACCGGCAAATAGGTGTTCTGATCCAGGATGCCGCTGTTCAACGCCCAGGCCAATCCATAGAGAAACAACGACGTGCCACTGCTCTCGGGCCCAGCGTAGCCGGTTCCACCAAGGTCGGAGTTCCAGTAGCCACCAGGTTGCTGCCGCGCAGCCAGCGCCTGCGCCATGGTAGTGAAGGTGCTGAAGTATTCGTGATAGTGTGGATTGGATTTCGGGAGAACGGAAAGCATCTTCGCCAGAGCGGCAAAAACCCAGCCGTTGCCGCGCGACCAGTAGGTGCTCGTATTCGCGTATGTGCTATTCTCCCACCAGAGTCCGGTGGTTGAATCATAGAGCCCCAGCGTGTGCTTCGTGTGATCGTAGAGTGCGTACATCGTGTTGTCGATGGATCCCAGCTCGGCCGAGTTGGGTGCGGACATGTTGATTGCGTCGGTCCACGTCCACTCGTTGCCAACAGTGCTGTTGACGTTTCCATTCACGCTTTCCGTAATGCCTGATAAATCCGACGATTGATTACTGAGTTGGCTCAAACTGAGGTAGACCTGCCCGGCCGCTTGGTTATCGGGGGAGTTGGCCTTATTTCCGCCGGGGCCTTCCCCGCGAGCCGACCCGCTCAGGGTGTAGCGGTTATTCGTCGCCCAGGTCTGCGCAAAAGTTAGATAATTCAATTGCCCGGCGGCATCGTAAGCCGCCAGATCGCCCGTGAAGTAAGTTGCTTCCGTCCAGTCGGCGTTGCCCGGCGCATTGCTAGCGATCCAATAGTCGTTTACACTTTCGATCGCCGTCACGACCTGTTTGGCCGTGGGCAGAGCGCTGGGCAACACCGTGAAGTTTACGCCCTTGGTCTCTACCCGGCCCGCCTTCACAACGATGTTGCCCGAAATAGCTCCCGCCGGTACCGCCACCGAAATGGAGGACGCGCTCCATCTCGTCACCAGCGCCGCAGTGCCGTTGAAACTGACCGCTCCCTGGGCCGCTCCGAAGTTCGTCCCAGTGAGCGTGACCGCCGCGCCAATCGGCCCGCTATTCGGCGAGACGCTGCTTACCGTCGGCTCCGCTGGATCGGCCCCGGCTCCGATTACGGGGACGATCACGCCAAACCACGAAGTGCTTCCCCCAGTCCAGGTTGTGGTTGCTCTTTGGATTCCGGTGGCTGTGGCTGCTTCTGCTTCGGAAACCATTCCCGGCGTTTCGCTTGGGGCCACGGTTATTCCGGTATATCCCGCGCCGGGACTTGCGGTGAAACTACAGCAGGGCACCTCGGTCACAGCAAATAGGAGGTCATTCCCGTTGACGGTTGGACCGCTGGTGGTGATCGTGGCGGTAGTTCCACCCGTCGTATTTCCTGCTTGCCCAAGATTGTCCACATTCTCAAAGCAAGCGCTGATGGGTGAGCAGGAGGCCGCCAAGGATCCAGACCGCCATTCCGTGATATTGAGCTGCACGTAGCTGAGAGCCGCATTGCTCGGAGTCACCGTGAATGAGGTCACTCCGGCGGGGATACTCGGACAATACCAGATATAATGCTGCTGAAAATCGCCGCTGCCTTGCGCGCCCCCGTTGGCATCCGTAATGAAAGGACTATGCGGACTGGCGACAAAACACGATTCCTTCGCATTGATGTTGTCACCAATGGTTGCAGTTATGCCGGAGAGGGATGTGTTGCACGACGAGGTAAAACACCAGGTCGACCACGCAATGATGCCGTTACCCGCGGATGGGCGGTAATTGACGGTGGCCGTCCCCGTCGAGACATCGTTGTATGTCTCCCCGCAGAGAGTGAAATTGCCAATTGCCAGATTTTGCGCACAAGCACTGATGGTATAACTGGCGCTTCCCACGGCGCTGTTGGTGAAGCCGTTTTCGGTGCCGATCGCTTCCAGCGTTTCCGAGGTGCTGACCGTGACGATGCCCCCGTTCGCCAGCGCGGTGCCCGTCGAGCAAATGCCGGGCGTGCTGGCCGCCGGGGTACTTCCGTTGGTGGTGTAGCAGATCGTCGCCCCGCTGGTCGCAGAGGTGATGCTCACAGACTGCGCGGAACTGTAAGTGTCAGCGCCGGGGTTGAAGGTCGGGGTCGCGACTGTCACTGGCGTAGTGTAGGTGAACCCGTTCGCCAGACTTCCGCTCTGTCTGCTGACCGTTACTGTCACGGTCACCGCCCCGGCGCTTTTCGCGGGAGTCGTCGCGGTGATTGTTGTACTGTTCGTCACCACGACATGGGTTGCGGCCGTCCCGCCAAACGTTACCGTCGCACCCGAGGCAAAGCTCGTCCCGGTGATCGTGACCGCTGTCCCGCCGGTTGTCGACCCGCTGTTCGGCGATACCTTGCTCACCGTGGGGGTCGCTACATAGGTAAATCCCCTGGCCAGACTTCCGCTCTGCCTGCTGACCGTTACCGTCACCGTCACTGCCCCGGCACTTTTTGCTGGAGTCGTGGCCGTGATCGTTGTACTGTTCGTCACCACGACATGGGCTGCGGCCGTCCCGCCAAACGTCACCGCCGCACCCGAGGCAAAGTTCGTCCCTGAGATTGTCACCGCTGTCCCGCCGGTGGTCGGCCCGCTGTTCGGCGATACCTTGCTCACCGTGATTCTTGCCGCCATCAAAGTTGTGGTATGCAGCAAGCAAATAAGCACAACACTAGAAAACAGGATGCGACTGCGATGGGCTGTGTGCATGGGTCCTCCTTGTCGGCGAAACCACGGTTTTAACTTCGTGCGAAACGGGCGCCTGAGTGCGACGGTCGGACTCCTACATTCTGAGAGCGCGCAGGTAAATCGCTGGCGAATGAAATTGGGCCGAAGTGCTCGTTCTGATGGCTGGGGAGGTTCCCTTTTTCTATTTAAACCGGAATTTCCATTATGGGCTTTTTGCCCTAGCGACAGAATACACCTGACCACCGATCGAGGCAATTGTCGGTTGGGACTGCACAAATATTGTCGATTACGACGCTCCGAAGATTCTGAAATATGATTCAAAATGGAAATGTGGGTTTAAAAGAATAACTTTGCCCCCAACTGAACGAGACGGGGGGGATTCGCACTGACGGCTCTGCCAAATGTCGAACTGCTGATATTGCCGTCAATGGCTTGAGGTCCGAAGAACTGAGCGTGATTGATAACGTCAAAAGCTTCCAGGCGAAGCTGAAGCGATTTGGATTCGGTCACGCGAACATTCTTGGCGAGCGCCAGATCGAAGTTATCCATCCCGGGACCGTGGAAGAAGCGGCGCTTGGCCGTTCCCTCCGTCCCCAGGGCGTTTTCGCTGAACTGGGAGGGATCGAAGTACGGCAGTCCATTACGAAGGTGGTGATTGATCTGGAGTGGACGGCCTGCATAATCCGGTTCGTCAACACCGTAGTTATTGATGCCATTCGGTTCCGCCCCGAGTAGTGAATTGTCGCCGTAATTGACCAGGGTCACGGGAAGGCCGCTGCTGAAATGGGTGATTCCCGATAGCTGCCAGCCCTGCGCCCAACGGTTCGTGGAACGAAAAAGATGTTCCAAAGGAATTTGGTAAGTGTAGCTGACGACAAAGCTATGCTTCACATCGAAGGCGGACAAAGCCTTGCTGAGCGCATGATCAAACGGGTTGACCTCTTCACCAAGGTTTGAGGATAGGTCTTGGGACTTGCTCAAGGTGTACCCAGCCAACAATTCCAAGCGCCTGCTGCTGTGTCTGACGGTGAGCTGAAGGGCATTGTAGCTCGATTTTCCCAAGGTCGCCTGGTCGGTGTCGCTGCCGAAGTTGGAGCCCAGAGGTCCACGAGTTCCGTTGATAATCTGGCCCGACGCGGTCGTGAATACATTGCTTTCTCCGAAGGGCCCACACGTGGCGGAACCCGGCGCCACCTCGCTCGGCTGACTGAGACTCAGGCAGAGTGCGGGGTCGCCGGGATTAGCTTCCACCATCACCAGAAGCTGGTGCCCTTGAGTGCCCACGTAGTTCGCACTCAGCACCGTGTTGGCTCCGACCTGCCGCTCCAGCGACAGCATAAACTCATCGACGCTAGGAATGCGGTTCGTCGCAGCATATCCGGGAACCCCGCTAATGGGCTCATACTGTGACCAATTGATGTCCGGGTCGGGATTGCTGCTGGTCGCCTTCCGTGTAGCCAGCGCTACAGGAAAGGGCTGGCCTTGATCCTGCCCGTTCGAGGCAGTAATGAAAGGCATTGCAAACAGCGGAGGAGCGGGGCTCGAATAGGTGATCCCGAATGGCGCGTTTCCGGCCAAGATTCCCATCGACAATGCCTCGATGGCATCGGAATACCTCCCGAACCCGGCCCGCAAGCTCGTCTTCCCGGGGCCGCCTGTTATCTTGCCGAGAACAGTGTCTCTTCTCGCATCCGGTGAATAGGCCAAGCCAAAGCGCGGGGCGAAGGCGAGGTTTCCGGGAGGGGCGAGCGTCCGAGGAACACCAGGATCGTTGGGAAAGAGTATCCCCGCAGGGGCGCCGGGAAAGACCACAGATGACCTGCCTGGTTCAAATGTCGAAATGCCATTGTTTACTTCATACCAAGGCTCGATGCGATCCCACCGCAGGCCATAGTTGAGCGTCAGGTTAGAACGTACGCGCCAACTGTCTTGCCCATAAAGGCCCCAATATTTGTTGCGACCGTAAAACGCCTGCAGCTCGCTTTGGTTGTACTGGCTCGGAACTCCCAGCAGGAAGTCGGCAAAGTCAGACCCGCTTTCGCTTCCAGTGAAGAGAAAGTTCCCGTTGAATTGAGCGATGGGATTGGTATCGATCTGATCGTAATGAAACTCGGCGCCCAATTTTAGGGTATGCCGGCCTAATACCTTCGAGAAATTATCGATCCCTTGAAAAGTATTGTTGGCTTGTTTCAGTTCGTTGGCGTTTGTCCCGATCGAGAAAGTATTGAACACAATGTTTTCAACCCCTTCGCCTTGAGGATCGAGCGGCACAATGCCGGGAGTGCCCGCACTGGTCACGAACCCTTGCGTCGCCAGGCTGACGCCCCGCCCGCCGACGGGTTTCCCCAGGTTGCTGTGATCGCGCATGTAGCTGAAGTGGAACTCATTGACCGCCGTCGACCCCAGCGTCTTCGTGCCGCCCAAGCTGAGCAACTGCGCCCGGCCCAGATAAAGGGCGTTGAAACCCGGCACGCTCGCGCCACTTTGCGCGACCGGGTAGGGATTGTTGAGGGTGTAATCGTCAGAAAAATAATAGGCAGATAGCAAGCCCCAGCGACTGTTGTCATCGAGACGGTAAGCTCCCTTATCGTCCCGTAACCGCTCGTCCTCGGATGAAGTCGAGAACGAGCTGGCCCCTGCGTTCGGTTCGGGGACATATTCCAGCAAGTTTTTCGCTGGCGCGGACCATGCCGAGCTTGGGATCAGGGCATTCGGGAGAGCGCACTGGGAGGAACTCGAGCACCCTGGCGTGTAGTAGGGTTCCCCCGCTGAAACCGTATAGCCGAGCTGTTGCGAGAGAAGGTTCGCCCAGTACTGGCCGGTGATAGTGCCCCCGAGCGAGCCTGCCAGGTCGGAAATATTGCCAGTTCGGTCGGCAAGAGAAGGAACTGGGATTTGGCCCGTATCCACGCCCTGCGTTAATCGAGTACCTTGATAATCGGCAAAGAAAAAGACCCGATTCTTTTGGAGCGGCCCGCCAAACGTTCCGCCAAACTGATTTTGGTCAAACGTGCCGCGCGCGGGGGAAAAGAAATTGCGCGAATCGAATTCCGTGTTACGCAGGAAGTCGAACAAATCACCATGAAAGGTGTTGGTGCCCGACTTCGTAACGACGTTGATCTGCCCTCCGCTGTATCCTCCGTACTCCGCCTCGAAGTTGCTGGTGAGGAGCCGGAACTCGGCGATGGAGTCGAGGTTGGGGATGATTGCTGTTCCGGAGTTTACGTCTTCCTCGGCATCGCTACCGTTCACGATGAAGGCGTTGGAAAACTCCCGTTGTCCGTCGATCGAAATTGTGCCCGGGTTCAATTCCCCAGAGGGCGAGAGCGCACTGACGCCGACGTCCTGCTGGGTGTTGAAAGTCAAAGAGGTCACGGGAGCAACGCCGGGCTGGAGGGCAAGCAGATCGGTATAACTCCGGCCATTCAACGGCATGGCGCCCATCTTCTCCCCTCCAATGACCTCACCTAGCTGAGTGTCGGACGTTGCGGCGTGGACGGCAGTCTCGCTCACTGTGACCGCCCGCAACTGTTCGCCAATTTCCAAAACGGCATCCACAGTGACCGTGCTGTCCGCGTCGATCCTGACACCGGTCCGGTGGTATGGCTTGAAGCCGGTTTTTTGGATGACGAGGTTGTATCGGCCGATGGGGAGGTCAGGAAAGGAGTAGAATCCCCGGCCATTAGTTGCTTGGCGGTACCGGACACCCGTGTCGGTGTTGGCCGCCTCCACCATGGCGCTCGGAACCACGGCGTTGCTTGTATCCTTGACGGTGCCGGACACGCTCCCGCCAAACCCAGCGCACGAACCGACGGCGGAGAGCATAAGCGACGCGAACGAAAGAAATACAGTCAGACGCCTCACATACCTGAAAATCGGAAAGGCAAAACTTAAACGACCACTTCGTTCTATTCCAGCCATGCTGCTCATCTCCTTTTGAATCCCATGGCCGGCTCCCGTATAATGGGTAAGTCGTCAGCCCATGGGGTTGTCGATTTCGGTCCCCACGACCCTTCGCCAAAAGGTTTTGTCGTGGGGACCGTTCTATTGCATCCGGAAAAACTCAGCCTTACCTGCGCGCACGCCAGCGGCTGGTATTGTTGCGAATAAGTCGCAACTAGAGTGACAACAAAAGCTCCCGAAGGTTAGGTGGACGCATGCTGGCACTGTTTACAAATGCCTCCAGCTTCCAACCGCACCACATTGATCTGAAAGCCGCTTTGGTGGGCTATTTCTTTTTTCAGCTTCTCGAACGACGGACTCGTGAATTCCATGATGGCGCCGCAACGGAAGCACGCCATGTGGCAGTGGTCACGATTTGTCTTGGCCTCGTAATAATGCTTCTCCCCCTCGAGATGCATAAGATCCAATTCATCGATCAGGCGGCGCTTCTTGAGTAACGCCAGAGTCCGATAGACCGTAGCGCGATCAATTTCCGGGTCCTGTTTCTGGGCGCACTGCAACAGGGTAGCCGCATCCAAGTGCCGTCGTGAGTCTTGAATAATACTGACGAGCAGACGCCTTTGCGCGGTCATCCGTATCCCCTGTGCTGCCAGCTCCTTCATCAGAGAGGGGCGGGTAATATCCCTGTCGTTCCTCGATCTTCCTAGCTGCGACTCCGTCGCAACAATTGCCCTCGTTCGCATAAGGGCCCTCTTTCGCTAGTTTCTGACGCTGTTAACACCGGAAAACATGATTGAACTTCATCCGGCTCATTCTGTCAAGACGGACGCGTTTTAACCCCGGGCTTACCACATTGAACTGCCCTATTTAGAGTTTGAACTGTGGCTATGAGAAGCCGAGACGGCCACGAGGAGCGATCAGGACACCCTACAATCCGATGAAAAAGCTAACCCCTATTTTTGCGATTCAGAGAATAGACAATGGACGCCCCCAAGGCACAGAAAAGGCCACCCGCCTGTAAAGCGCGGCCCGAGCCCGCCCTCTGGGCGATGACGCCCATCCAAAAGCTTCCGACGGGTAAGCTCCCGCCGAAGACCAAAGCCCAAATGCCCATCAGCCTTCCCCGCAGGTGGTCCGGGGACTGGGTCTGGATGATGCTATTGCCGATGGAAAAAAATAGAATGACTCCGAACCCGGCGAAAAATAGAAAGAAGGCCGCGCCCTCTGATTGGCGCGTGAAACTGAAAAGAATGATGAACGCCGCAAAGATGCCGGCGCCGATGTAAAGTGATTTGACTCGTACAATGCGAGACCCCTGAGTGGCAACGAACAAAGCGGCCGAACAGGCGCCCAGACCATTCAAGGCCAGGAGCATTCCATAGCCTTGCGCCCCCATCTTCAACTGCGTTACCGCAAAGGCAGAGAGTTGGGATTGATAGGCCCACCCTCCCAGTCCCATGATGAAAAGCATGGTTACCGCCTGGGCGATGGCGGGGTTTGTCCTTAAATACTTGAATCCCTCTAAAGTATATTTCCAGTCGGCCTTTACCTTCTCAGGCGCGTAGTGCGATGCGGGAAGCTGAATTTTGTGGATCGCGTAAAGAACCGCGAAATAACTCACTGCGTCTAGAAGAAAACACCAGGCAGCGCCGAAAGAACCCAGCAAGAGTCCCCCTATTGCGGGGCCTATCACCCGGGCCGAGTTCACCATGGCGCTGTTCAGCGCGATGGCGTTCACCAAGTCTTCCTTGCCCACAAGTTCGACCATGAGAGTCTGCCGGGCCGGCATTTCGAAGGTCGTTGACAGCCCCCAGAGGGTGGCAAAAATCATCAGATAGGTGATGTGAACGGGGCCCCGGAACAGCATGACAGCCAAGGCGAGCGAAGACATCAGCGAGAACCAACTGGTGAAAGTAAAAATTCTGATTTTGGGAACTCGATCGGCCAGCGAACCGGCATAGACGGCGAACAGAAATATGGGAAGGGAGTTGAGCATGAAAACAATGCCCAGCAAGAATTCCGAATGCGTGTACGCAAAAGCAACCCAGCCTAAGGCGGCGGTGCGGGTCCACGTGCCAATTAGCGAAACGGATTGTCCCGAATAAAAATAGCGGTAATTAGGGTTGCGTAAGGCGGAAAAGGTCTTATGCAATCCTTCGGACGGAGGCAGACCTGCGCTGTTCGCCTCAGCTTGCTGCAGCGTCTCCTGGGAGTTCTCGGAGCTCAATCATTCCCCCTGCTCGGTGATGAAGGCATCCACGGTGAAAACCGTTGCTTGCGACGGAAAAATCTTTTCGGTGAGAACCCTGTGAACTTCCGGATCGCCGTCGAAACAGGCGTCCTTCAGGACGACGCAGCGATAATCCAGGTCGGACGCCCTCCTGAGTGTAGAAAGAGTAATGCCACTCGTCGAAAGTCCGAAGAAGACCAGATTTTGAATGCCGCGCGAGCGAAGAATCAGGTGGAGGTGGTTTTCCGAAAATGCTCCGACTCGCTGCTTATAGACCACAAGGTCCCCTGGACGAAAAATCGAGGCATGAAATTCGGCGGATGGTGTGCCCTTCACGAAGAGATTGTTTTGCTTCAGCCTCTGAAATCGAGACTCGGTGTCGGGAATCTCCGGATAGCCTTCGGAAAAGCCCAGCCCCACATGGATAATTAGATATTGTTTTGTTCGGGCGAAATCCACCGCTTTGCTTGCGGCGGGGATGATGGCTTCGGCGCCGGGGACAAATCCCAGAATGCCATTCTGGAGATCGAGAGTCAGCAAAGCCGTTTTCTTCGGATCAAGTTTCATGGGTGTTCCTTTCTTGTTTTTTCGATGACATCGAAGATCATCGCGATCCCATCGGCCAATTTTTCCCGGTCGCGAGTGGAAAGGTTTGATATTGCGCCTACATACTTCTCTGCCGCTCTCAAGCGAATACGTTGCGTCGTGGCGGCGCCCATCGGAGTCAGGCTCAGTTTTATCGCTCTTCGATCCGTAGGGTGAGGATCGCGGCGGGCAAATCCCAGGCGAATCAGATGATCAACGATTTTGGACATGGCGGGCTGGGCGACCCGCGCGCTTCGGGCCAGCTTGCCCACTTGGTTTTTTCCATACTCAATGGCGAGCAATATGCGAAGCTGATTGAATGTCAGCTCTTTCACATCGGGATGAGAGCGTGCCCTATGGCTGGCGGGATTGATCTCTTCCTTCAAGGATACGAAGATCGGCCCCGCAATCTCGTAAAGGCTCAACGCGACATCTAAAGGCTTGCGTTGCATATCTTTGGATAATATATAATAAAAGATATGTAGTTGTCAACGGGTGACAAAACGTGGGCGCATGATGGGTACCGGCGGAAGAAAGGTTGCGATTCGCCGAGGTAAAAGGAACTAAAATTAGAGGCGGAGCTTTCTTTGTCGAAGGCCAGCCATGGACTATCGCCCTGAACCGGGCGAACGGCCCCTGGACCAATTAGAACGGACGACGGACCACGGACTAAGGACCTATCGCATGTACTCCGCAACCGTACTCGACCACTTCCACCACCCCCGCAACGTGGGCGAAATCGCCGAGGCCACGCTGGTTGTGGAAGCGGCGAATCCCGTGTGTGGTGATTTAATGAAGCTGTGGGCGATCGTCCGGGCTGGCAGAATCGAAGAAGTGAAATTCAAGGCCGCCGGCTGCGTGCCCTCGGTCGCGTGCGGGTCGTGGTTAACGGAGGCGATTCTGAGCAAACCTGTCGCGGAACTCCCCGCGCTCTCTCCCGGCGACGTTGAGAAGGGGCTGGGAGGCTTGCCACCGGCCTCCCGTCACGCGGCTGTGCTTGCGGTGGACGCATTGAAGCGACTTCTGGAGCAAATGCGCAAGTTGGGTTAAGGAGCGCACCTAGCAATCGAATAGACCGTTGGCGGGCACGAAGAGCCGCGGACCTAAATAGCAGGTCGCTACGGGCCCAGGAAGAACACGGAAAAGTAGCTCGTCACATCCGCCTGCCCGGGATTTTGAGTTAGGCGTGCGGAGTTGGTATGTTCGCTGACCTGCGCTTTCACTTGCCCCTGATCTCGCAGCGCGGCTAGAAGAACCCAGAGTCCCTTACGACAGTCCACGTTCAGCCCTTCCACCTTGGTCAAATCGAAGTCGGCAATCGCCTGTTGTGCCTGCGCATCGCGAGAATCGGCAATCGCGACGGTGGAGTTGTGCGAGAAGTCCATGCTGAGCACGACCATCACTCGCGGGTCTCGCAAACGCTCGGAAAGGACACTGCGTAATTCCTTCAGTCGGCTGTCTTGTGCGTTCACGTCCACCAGGATGGGTACCACGTGGCTGTCGGGGAAGTAGTACTTTACGAACGGAATGAGCACTCCGACAGAATGCTCCCCGGTGAAGGCTTCTCTATCTTCGGGCAAGCCGGTTGCGGCCTTTACTTGTTGGACGATCCACGAGTCTGTCTCCAGGATGCCAAAGGGAGTTTTCCAGGGCAGGGAAGAGAAACTTACATTTGCTGAGCCATGGTGGAAATGGTTGGGGCCCATCAGGATGATTGTCTCAGGCGAAGACTCGGTGCGCAGCGTGCTAAAGAACCTCACCATTAAATCTTTAGCCAGAAAATGATGAGTTACGATCCCCGCGCGAATTCGCTCGCCGGGCGCGAGAGGTGGCGGGGCAACCACGGTCGCTTTCCTGATGGCCTCGAGGTAGGGTTGCGGGTTATCGCTCCACCAGGAATAGTGGTAGGTCCGGACCCCAGCAGGCGTGGTGAGCAGAAATAACAAGGCTGCGGCGCGACACCACCCCATCACGGCGCTCCGCTGGCATTCTTCGCGAAGGTGGAATACCACGCGGGCGGCGTGACGCCCTGCAGTTTCCTCGTCCTTTCACTGCCGGAATAAATGATCTTTTTCCACTCGGCATCATTCCACCGCCGGTTGGAAATAAATTCGTACCAGGAATAAACATACCCCACGGTTAGCCGCGTTCCGCCGAACGCATCCTTGACGACCACGATGATCCTTTGCGGCGTGCCAATTCCTTCTTCCAACACCCGCCCGCTCACGGCGTCCGTCGCGACATCGGCGACCAGGGCCATTTGCAAGAGGGAGGGGTCCTTGATCTCATCCGAGCCGCGGGGCAGGAGCAGCGATCGGTCGAAACTATAACGAAGCTCCTTGATCCAATCGTAATCGTCGGGGGTTAGCGGCTGGCCGGCAATCTCTTTATGCGCCACCTCTTCCGCCCGATGGGCAAGGTCCCTGAAGCGGGTGAATTTATCCACATATTCATCCGTGACGAAGTTCGTGCTCTTGAGCGATCCCAGCATCTGGTCGATCGCTGCGGTCAGTTGATGGAAAAAGGCGGGATTCGGTTCCACGTACCCTTTGGGCCCGGGTGGAATGAAAGGGGGAATCTGGAATTCTTCCCCGCCTCCCATTTCCGCCGCCGACTGTTCGGCATACAGGATTGTGTCGTGCTTGAGCTCGGTCCACGAGGCGAGCCCCGCATTCAGGTTCTTGTTTTGCCAGGGTTCCCCCAAAGTGAATAGTTGCTTGCTGGAGGTGGGCAGAAAAAGAGTTTTGAGGCCGTACAGGAATTGCTCGTAAAAGGTCGAGCGCTTGTCCAGTTGCGCTTCAGCGTCACCCCTAAGCCTGGCAATCTGGCTGTCGTAGTTGAGCCATCGGTGTTCCTTTTGCTGCTTCTCTTGTAAGTCCGTTGCTGCCTGCGAGCTGAGGAGCATCATCACATCAAGCGCGGAGGGCAGATTGCGCGGATTCTGGTTGTCGCCGACGCTGGGGGACGTGAGTTGATTCATGATGAACGCATCGAGCACGTAGCGCTGGCCCAGGAATTTGAGTCCTGCCGTCGCGCGCAGGCGCTCCTCCTGGGTCATGCCCATTCCCGTTTGCGCTGAAACGATTCGAGGCGCGGGTAGGTCGGTCCAAGCCATCCGTTGGAATGCCGCGAGGTTTGCGTCCAGATTCTCGCTGACTTCATTGATGCCGGGTGTTTCCGTGCCAAAGACTTTTCGATTGACGGACCGGTATCCCGTCAGCGTGTATTTGTCCTGCCGGCCGATAAGGTAGTTGACCACCCCATCCATGCTGTTGAAGCGGCTTTCCTCGCGCGCCTGATCCACCAAGTGGGGAAGCAGGATTGCCGCGAGCGTTTGGGTTTTGTCGGAAAGGAGGAAATTATGCCGGCCGTACCACATCATGCCGCGAAAATACCGTTGCAGCGCCGCGTTCTTCGCGTAGTGCCCGCGCACTTTGTACTGCGTGAAGTCCTCTTTACCAAATCCCAGGAAATTCTGCGTGGAGGGAAGCTCGCCTTCGCCCGCGTTGATGCGCGCAACCAAAGCCTCGGCCTGAGGGCGAACCGCTGTGGGAATGACGAACGAAGGATCAAGCGCCTTGGCCGCCACGGAAAAATAGAGCAAATCGCAAAGCAAGGCCTCGTGCACCGCGGGCGCCGAAGATGACGCTTTCTTGATTTCATTTTCCGAGGTTTTTGCGAGTCCCTGGGAGAGACTCTTTGCTGCGGGCAGGAACTTCTTTTCTTCGATATCTTGGAGCATCCGGTCAAAAATCAAATGATACGAGTGCAGGAAAATGTCGGTGGTTACGAAGACTTGTTCGCCCACGGACGAGTCCGAATACAAATCGGCCATGTCGTCAACGTAGATTTCATAATCCGGCCGGAGGGTTTCGATATAAAACCCGTTGTGGGAAAGCGTTTGCCGGTCGGCGTCAGAAAAAGTCAACTTCGAGCTGCGAATCCGCCGCGGGACTTCGTCTTTCGTGACTGCCGACTGAGTGACGTCGGCGAAAATTAGCGGCTTCACCTCACTCGCCGCAATGAATCCGTAGCGCGGCCGTTCGGGAGCGTTGAAGCGCGCCTTGATCCAACTTCGCCCCCGGAAATTGAGCTGGCCGACAACATCCACAACTTCACCCTGAAGAATCGTCAGAACCGCCGGGCTGGTGGAGTCGGGCACCACACGCACGGAACTAGTTTCCGTTACCGCCATGTAGCGATCGCTCGCGGCGTGGTCAAGGGTTGGTTCGAGCCATAATTTGCGCGCGTCAAGATACCCCTTGATTTCCTTGCCGTCGATCGTGGCCCGAACAGCAATCACGCCCGGCTGCGCGGGGTCGAAAGTCCCCAAGACCGTTTCACCGAAATACACATAGGGGGGCATTTTATCCATGTCTTGCTCACGAAGCTGGGCATACGCCAAGTCCTCTTCCGGCGCTCTTGCCTTGGGCGTTTTGCGGAAAAAGTCCACTTGGTAGGAAACGATGTAATTACGCTCATGGCCCGCCGATTCCACGGTTCCGCCTGGGTGCAAGCTCCCTAAAAAGTTGGCGACACTTTCGGTGACCTTTTCCGGGTCCACCTGCTGCGTGGCCGCAGGTTTGGACGGCGCGTTGGTTTCAGTGGGGGCTGAAGATTGGGCCGCAAAGACGGGCGTGAAGAGTTGTGGCATTCTCTTCGAGAAATGACCTGCGCCCGCTGCCCCCAAAGAAAAGAGAAAGACGGCGGCAATATATCCAGACTTTCCAGCCTTCATTTCGCGCCTCTCCTCGACACGAGCTAGGGTAAAGTTCTCCCGCCTTCCAGGCAGATTACTCTGGAATGCGCCGCGCGGCACAGGAATAATTGGGGGGGATTCCTCTCCCCCAAGTCTGGATAATCTGTGTAATCTGCGTAATCTGCGGACTTAGCTACGTAATCTGGGCTAGCACCTGGTTTAAATCGATCGGACTGTTTGACACCGCGCCGTGCGGAAGCGTGGGAGCGATGGCCACCGCCTCCGGGTGGTCTTCCCACCACACGAGGAACGACGATTGCTCCGCCCCCGTGAGGCGCTGTTGATTAATCCATGTCAAGTAAGCGCCCATGTCGGCGTCGATGAGCGAACCCTCGGGGTCAAGCGTCGGAGACTGCTGTGGTGAAGCAATCAATTCGCCCATCGGCCGCTGCCGCTGGCGGGGGGTAAATCGTGCCAAGAGGGTTACGGGTTGAGCGCGCCGCAGCGCCTCGCGGGCCGCCCATTGGACGAAGCTGGTGCTGAAGATTTGCGTCCCCGAGCCCTCCGCCAGCACGCTCGATTGGAAGTGATTCAGCACCGCTACATCGCCCGTGCCATCGAGGCCGATTTCCTCCGGCCGCAGCTCCGCCATTTGGTCGTGCAGCGCTTCCGGTCCACCTGTACCTGACTTGATCACCTTCTCCATCTTCTTCAGGATCGCAGCGCGCGCGGGCTCGAGCGCATGGTAAGAGACCAAGGTCAGTCCGGCACTCGAAACCGGCTCCTGCGTTGCCCCATCGATGTACCAATGGCCAAAGGGTACCGGATGGGCTGTCGCCCTGGCCGCGACCGCATCCACGATCATCCGCACGCCGTTCTCCGGCTTGATGGCCTTGAAATAGACCCCCTGTTTGCGAAGTTTTCGGAACATCGCAGAGGGGCAGACGGCGACACCCTGCCCAATCACCATGATTCCCAGTCGTGGGATCGGCGGGATTTCCGGCTTGCGACTCGCATCAACGCGGCGGCCATAGTCCAAGGCCGCCGCGCGAAAACCATCGATCTGGTGAGATGACCACAGGTGGGCCGTAAGCCTTTCGGAAAACTGGGTGGGCGCATTCACCCAATCAAGGCCCTCGAGCTCACGTGAAAGCCGAATCTGCGCGAAGCCCGCCATTGCCTCTTGCCGTTGCTTGTCGGAGAGGGACCCGAGGTAGGCAAGTTGCTGCGTCACATCCTTTTGCTCGGCGGGGAACTTCCAGTCGTAAGCAATAACCTCGCGCAGCAGGAGCGCCTCAAAACTTGGCGGCAGTTGCTTCAGCAAGCCAATATGAGCGACGGCCAATTGCCGCCCTTCGGGAGGGTACGTCTGGAATTGCTCGGGCTTGAGGTCAGACGAAAGCATGTTGCCCTATACCACTTCCGGCAGCGGCTTGCCTTGCGAAAGGCGCGTCGAGAACCCGAGCAAGGAACCGAGCGTCGGAACCAAGTCGACGGACTCGACCGGACGGTCCACGACAATGTTTTGGCGAACGCCCGGACCCATCACCAGCATCCAGGTGGTTCGCGAGAGGGCGTCGCCGGTCCGATGGTGTTGAAAGCCGTTGCCGCTCGCATCCGTGTCGGAGTCGCGGCCAAAGTCCGGGAGGATGAACATGGTGGTCTTTCCCGCATATTCGGGATCGGACTGAATCGCTTTCCATATCTCCGCGCAAAGGCGGTCAGACCGCTGTATCCCCTCGATGTAAAGTGAGAATGCGCCGGAGTGCGCCACGTCGATGTCGTGCAACGTGATCCAAAGCAAGCTGGGGGCGAATTGCCGCATGAGCTGCCGCGCGACATAGACCGAGAGTTCATCGGGGCTTGCCAGATTGCGCGCGTGCGCGACGAAATCCGATACGGATAGCTTCAGAATCTCATCGAGTTGCGCCAACTCAAATTCGCTCCCGCTCAGCTCCGGTGTGTAGAGCGGGGTTTCATAGTTGTCGCGAAGAAGGTGCTCGTAGGAGGTTCTTCCGCCCGAATCAAGCGCCGCCGTCAGCAATCGCTTGGGCAGAATTACCCCCGCGCCCAGCCCCTGCCCGTAGGCACGGTTCGAACTCTCGCCGATTCGGTTGAAGCCGTTGCTGGGGGCGACGACCCACGCATCTCTCGCCGGACGCTTCAGGTCCTTGCGAAAGTATTCGAACACCGTAGGGTTCTCCGGACACACGTCGGCAAAGTTGTTGAATCGCTCGTAGACGCCCGTGGCCAGGCTGGCCGTCGCGACGTAGTGACCTAGAATGCCCCGATTTACCACCTGAGTGAAGAAACTGGCCTGGGGAAGAAGTTCGGTCAAAAGGCGGGGAATGTTTTCCTGACCTTCAGGCATGAAGGTCTCTTCGTCGCGAGCGCCACCGCCAAAGGTGACCACCACAACCTTGCGGCGGCTCGGTACAGCCCTCGCTCCCGCGAGTTGCGGGAAGACCGCGAGAGCCCCGGCGGCAGTGGCCCCCGTTGCCGCGCGAAGGAATTCACGCCGGCTCCACGAAACCGCCCGTGAAACCTCGAACGGGCTGCCGGAGGTGGCGCCAAGTAAATCGCGGCGACGGATGTTACACCCCTCTCGCGCCAGAATTGTCGTTCCGCCCTGTCTTGCGGGATTATAACATACGCCAATCCCAAAGGTTTGCTGATTTGATTCGCGGGCAGCGTCCCAGTTTGAGGCGTAGCGCTAGTTTCCAGTCGGGAAAGAGGCGAGCGAGCTTGTGGCGTTAAGTCCGGCCCGGCTCCCGTCAAAGTCCGCAAAGTTCCCCGCTGATGGGCAAGTACGCTAGCCCAATGTGAAACCGGCGGACAAGGAGTGGCCAGAGAGTCGACCCCGCCGGGGTCGAAGATCCTTTGGCCCGCGTTCCACGGGGTGCACCTCGGCCGAATGACCTTCGCCCGCCGGGCCGGCACTCTACCTCGACCTTAACGCGGCCCCCCTCGGCCGCCCCTATGGCGCATACGCCAGAGCCCGCTTGCGGGGTCGCACCTCCAAGTCTACCGGCTTGGGAGCAGACGCCGTTGTCTAGTTCGGACCTGAGCGTCCTTGGCCCCCCTCCAAGTGACTTATTTTTCAGGCACTTCTCCGGATACATGAAATACTGTAGCTATAAGCACATTGTTTTCTGCAAGTTATTAGGATAGCGGGAATAAAACGGAAAACCGGGGAGTTTTTGGGGTTAAAAATTGATCTAACTAGTTTTGCTTTCTATAATTAATAGCTAATTTCGTATAACTCGCTTGTTTTCAAATACTTGCTAGGATACTCGATTTTGTCCGATATTTGTCCGTTTGTTTTCATCAACTTACTCGGACCACCCTCAATTTTTAACATCTTTTTTGTTTTGGTGAGTGGGCTTGATTGGCATCGATAAAATGTCGCTTTGTAAGACTTTCGAAGGGTCAATTCGTCTCTTCCTTTCGCGACTTTCCGCCCAGCGGACCAACTTTCCTACCCGCCGCCGGTGCGCGATTTGACTCAACCAACCATTAGGCCAGCAATTTGGCCTCCAACTCTAGTGCAGTGTCCAGTAATGGAGTGGACAATGTGGCGCCGCCCTTTAGGGTGGCACGTGCCGGGCTAAAGCCCGGCGCTACGCCGCAACAACCGGGCATCCCGCGGCTTGTATAACGGCACTCTGGCGGGTAGTATACCCGCGGCGGTACGGTGCCGGATGGAAGCGCTTCGAGAAGGAGAAGAAGGCATGATCGCTCGCGCCATCAAAATCATTTTTTTCGTCCTTGCCGTTTCATCGATTCCCTGGGCTACAAACGCCGCAACCGTAGCGCCGGTTCCTCCCATGGGCTGGAACAGTTGGGATGCTTATGGCACCACGGTCCGGGAAGAAGAGGTCAAGGCGAACGCCGACTACATGGCGAAATATCTGGCCAGGTATGGGTGGCAGTACATCATTGTGGACATCGAGTGGTACACTCCGAAGCCCAAAACCCACGGTTACATCCCCGATCCCTTCGAACGTGACGCTCGACAGGTATGGGCGCCTGATACCGGCAGTCGGGCGATTTCCCTCCTCGGCGGATGGCTCCGGATTCACCCATCTGGCGGCTTATATCCACTCGAAGGGGTTGAAGTTTGGGATTCACATCATGCGCGGCATTCCCCGCGAGGCCGTCACCGCGCAATTTGCCCATTCTCGCTACCTCCTACACGGCGGCAGACGTGGCCGATACGTCCAACGTCTGCAAATGGGGAGGGAATGGTGGACATGTTCGGGGTCAACACCAAGCACCCCGGCGGCCAGGCCTACTACGACTCCATCGTGAAGATGTATGCGGATTGGGGCGTCGATTACATCAAGGCCGATGATATGTCCTCGCCGGTGCAACTGGACGAGATTGCCGCGCTGCACCAGGCAATTCTGCACTCGGGGCGGGCCATCGTGCTCAGCCTCTCGCCGGGTCCGGCGCCGCTGGCGCAGGCTGCATTCTTTGGTGAGAACGCCAACCTCTGGCGAATTTCCGGTGATTTCTGGGACAATTGGCCATCGCTCCGCAAGAACTTCGATCTCCTGAACAGTTGGAGCCGGTATGCGAAGCCGGGGAACTGGCCCGACGCGGACATGCTTCCGCTCGGCCGCATCGGCATACGCGGCGAGGTGGGCAATGATCGCCGAACCCGCTTCACTCCGGACGAACAGCGCACCCTCATCACTCTTTGGTCGATCGCTCGGTCACCCCTGATGTTTGGCGGCGACCTGCCAAGCAACGATACCGCGACCCTCGCGCTCATTTCGAACGAGGAGGTACTGGCCGCCAATCAGAAGGGAACTGATAGCCATCAGCTCTTCTCTCGGGGTAACGGAATCGCCTGGGTTTCCACGGCCCCGGATGGAGTTTCGAAGTATCTGGCGGTGTTCAATGTGGGAGACGGTGCTGCGGCTGACATTCGTGTGGACTGGCGCGAATTGGGGCTTCCAGAAGGCTGCGCCTTGCGCGATCTCTGGGAGAAGCGTTCTCTCGGCGAGGTGCAGAATGGCCGGGAGTTCCACGCGCCGCCTCACGGCGCGGTGCTCTACAAAGTGAGTCCAGCTCAGTGACGAGGGAGCAAGCGATGCAGAGGGCCTATCTATTCGTGATTGGATGCCTGTTGGCCACGGAAATCGGTTGGGCGCAAGCCGGGAATCCTGTCACCGTAAACAACGAAGGTTGGACGATTACCGCGGACGCACAACTGGGCATTTTCAGCGTTACGTACGAGAATCTCGGAACGGTATTGAAGGATGTCCGACTAAATCTGCACGGTCCGCAAGGAGTGCAGCAACTGAAAGGTTGGTCCGTAACCAAGGTCGGTGAAAACGGAGTTTCCATTCACACCACCGAACCGCGCACGGCGTGGGTCCTCAAATTGGAGCCCGATGCGTTGACGATCTCGACTACCACGGCGGAAGGAATGCTGACCGCGGAGGCGCCGGCGACTCCGGATCGAATTGTGGCGCGCCTGCTCGACCCGCAGGGAGTCCCCGGTGACGTGGGTGGGAACCGACGAAATCAAGGATGGTTACGGTGCCAGCGAGACGCGCAACCCGTCATACCTTCCCCGCCGCAATCCGGAGGTGATGTACTTTCGCTGGGGCAGGTCTCAGGCTCCAACCTTCACAGCCTCTTCGATCGCCAGACCGACACGGCGATCGACTTCCCCAAGGGCGCCTTGATGCGACGCACCGGGCGACGATGCGAACCTGCTCGCAGATGACGATTCCCAGTACCGGGGAATGCGCAAGTGCGGGTCCTGCGCGACTACTTCACCAAGACCCTGGGGCTTCCGTTTTACGTTCCGTTTGACGATGCCAACTTCCCCCGGCCGCCGATGGTGTGGTCGAGCTGGACCAGCTATTACGAAGGCGTGCGCGAGGAGGACATTGTCCGCAACGCCGATTGGATCGCCGCTAACCTGAAGCCCTACGGCTACCAATACGTGCAATTGGACGATGGCTACGACCGCGGCAAATCGGGCGAGCATTACTGGATTGAAAACTGGGACAAGGAAAAGTTTCCGCATGGACCGAAGTGGCTGACCGATTACATCAAGTCCAAAGGCCTGCGCGCGGGAATCTGGATTGTCCCCAACAGTTACGCGGGCGCGGTGGAGAAGCATCCCGATTGGTATTTGCGGTACAAGCGCGATGGAAAGCTCATTCTGGATTACCAGACTCCCACCCTCGACGACACCAACCCGCAGGTCATCGATTTTCTAAAGAAGGAGTTCACTACCCTGGACGATTGGGGATTCGATTACTACAAATTCGATGGCGAGCACGACTATCTGAAGTATATCCCCGGAGTTGACCTCGATAAGATCGCCGATAAATCGGTTGACCCCATCGAAGCGTACCGGCAGCGCCTGAAAGCGATTCGGGACGTGATGGGGCCGCACCGGTTCATTGAGGGTTGTCCGGCTGGCGCGCCACTCGATGGCATTGGGTATTTCAACTCCTACTTCAATGGGCAGGATGTGTACAACAACTGGCAGGGAATGTACAACCTCTTTAGTTCCATCAATGGTAATGCCTTTCTGAATCATCTGGTAGTTTACGTAATGCCCGGGGAAGGCATGGAATTGTTGCCGCCGATGACGCTGGAGGAAGCGGCGAAGCACCGGCACCCCTTCGGTGATCCAGACCGCCCGCACGCGCGAGACGCCCCTTGACGGGATTCGGCACGACTCTGCCCGAGGCCCGCACCGTGGTGACTTACGTTGCGCTTACGGGCGTTGCTTACCCCATGGCGAGCGTCATGCCGGAGCTCCCGGCCGAGCGCGTGCAACTGCTCAAGCAGACGTTGCCCACCATGCCGATTCTGCCCATCGACCTCTTCAGCCGCGGCACTGACGCCAAGTGGGACACCTTCAAGCACACGACCCCTGACGACTACATCCACAACTACCCGGAGATTCTCGACGTCAAGGTGAATGCGCCGTCGGGAATCTACGACGTTGCGGCGCTCACCAACTGGCGCAGTTCCACAGCCAATCGCGAGCTTTCTTTCGAGGGCAAGCTGGGCCTCGATTCCCAGGCGTCTTACGTGGTGTTCGATTTCTGGGCGCAGAAGCTGCTGGGTGTATTCAAGGGTAAGATGGCGCTGACGATTGCGCCGCATGATACGCGGGTGCTGCTGATTCATCCGCTGGAGAATCACCCGCAGTTGGTGGGCACCTCCCGCCACATCACCGGGGCTTACTCGATTCAGCAAGTGCAGTGGGATCCAGCGCAAAGCATTTTGGGAGGAACATCGGAAACGGTATCGGGCGATGCCTACACCCTGTGGATTTACGTTCCCCAGGGCATGAGCGTCACCCAAGTTCGGGCGGGGACCAAAGGCGGCGCGGCAATCCTGGTGCGGCACGAGCTGAGCGGGAATTCGCTGCGAATGACCTTTACCGGCCAGGCGGAACCCGTGCAGTGGGAAGCAGGATTCCAAGCCAGCGCCCCAAAGTAAGGAAGGCACACGAAGCTGAACCAATCCGTGGTCGCCGAGCAGAAAATCGGCGCGCACATCGGCTGACCACAAGCGGCAAAAGTGCGGTAGAATCTCCCCTCAGGCCGAAATCCGTAAACAACAGCCTCGCGAGGTGGCAATGCGATCCCACAAGACGCCGATCTTTCTCATCCTGGCGCTGAGTTTGGTCTTCACCCTGCCGGCTTGGGCGCAAGACTCGAGCCAGAGCCCGGACCAGAGCCAGGGCCAGGACCAGAGCAAGCCCTTTACCGAGCAACAGGTGCTTGACATGGTGAAAGCCGGCCTCGGAGCCGATGCGGGAGCGAAGCTTATCGCGTCGCGTGGGCTCGCTTTCATTCCCTCCAAGGCATTCCTGCTGCGCCTCAAGGCCTCCGGCGCGAAGGGGCCGTTCCTTAAGGCGCTCAGCGCTAACAAGCCCCTCAGCGAGAAGCAGGTGAATGACATGGTGCAGGCCGGATTGGGCGACGACTCCGGCGCGCAAATCGTCACGAAGCGGGGACTGGATTTCGCGCCTACAGAGGAATACGTCGGAACCCTCAAGACGGCTGGCGCCAAAGACCCCTTCCTGAAGGCAGTGCGCGATAAGATGCCGATCAACCAAGTGCAGATTGTCGCCGAGCTCGCGGCGGAGTCGCCCACCCAGCGGATCACGACGTTGGTCAAGGCTCGCGGCGTCGACTTCAACGTGAAGGACGATTATCTCCAGCAGGTGCGCGCCGCAGGCGGTGATGACGCGCTGGTGGCCGCGGTGAAGGGCGCGAGCGTGCTGTTGCCCGACTCGCCCAACGCTGCGGCTCAAGCGAAACAAGTCCAGGTGCGGCAAAACGTGGCGCAGGGAGCGGAACTCAAACTGAAAGGGCAATACCCCGATGCGGAAAAGGATTTTCGCGCCGCCATTGCGTCGGGGCCGCCCAACGCCGATGTTTACCTCGCCCTGGCCATGGTGCTCGGCCGGCAAAAGAAGTGGGACGACGATGTGACGGCTGCCCGCCAGGCTTTGAAGTTGGATCCCAACAACGCCATGTCGCACAACGTCCTCGGCCTGGCCCTGGCCGGAAAGAGCGATTGGGACGGCGCCATCGCCGAAGATCGCGAAGCCTTGCGCCTGAATCCGAAGGATGACTATGCGCACGCCTATTTGGGTGCTTCGCTTGGCGGCAAGAAGGATTGGGACGGTGAAATTGCAGAAGAGAAAAAGGCCCTGGACCTGAACCCGCAAAATGCTTTCGCCAGCGCCAACCTGGCCTCGGCGCTCGCGAGCAAGGGCGATTGGGACGGCGCCATCACCGAGTCCCGCAAGGCCATCGAATTGAATCCCAATAGCGACACGGCGCACGCCAATCTGGCTACCGCCCTTGCCAACAAGGGTGACGTGGACGGCGCCATTGCCGAGTACCACAAGGCGCTGAGTCTGAACCCGAATAATGCCGCGGGGCATGCGAGCCTGGGCGAGGCATTGGCGAAGAAGGGTGATGTGGCCGGCGCTACCAAGGAATATCGCGAGGTGTTGCGCCTGAACCCGAGTGACGATCGGGTCCACGTCAGCCTCGGCGATGCGCTTAGAAACAATGGCGACTGGGACGGCGCCATCGCCGAGTATCACACCGCGGCGCAGTTGAATCCCACTAACGACTTGGCCCACGCCGGACTCGGCCTGGCGCTCGCGGGCAAGGGCGACTATGACGGAACCATCACGGAGGAACGCCAAGCCCTGAGCCTGAATCCCAACAATGCCGCCGCCCACGCCAGCCTCGCCGACGCGCTAGAGCAGAAAGGCGACCGGGGAGGAGCGCTACAGGAATACCGGGCCGCCGCTCAGCTTGACCCCAAGAATGTTAACTATAAGCAGAACTGCGAACGCCTGATGCATTAATATCAGGCGCTTACGGTTTTTCCCACCGCCCTGATTCCGCCGACCGGAAGATCGCGTCGATGACGGACATATTCTTGATGGCGTTCTCGACCGAAACGGGAACGTCGCCGCCCTCGCGAATTGCCCGCGAGAATACGTCCCCTTGAATCGTGTATTGGTCCACGGTCGCGAACTCCTCAGTTTTAACGCCCCCGCCGAAGAAATCCCGCCCGTCATCAATGAAGATCCGGCAATGCCTGTCCTTGGGGGCATTGAAGGGAATCTCCACTTCGACGCGTCCGGTGGTCCCGAAGAATTGCATGCGCTGGTACGGCACGAGCTGGGTGCTGCAAGTAAAGATGGCGTGTCCTGAAGGGAAATCGAGGATGGCGGAAGCCAGCCGGTCGATCTTCATGTCGGGATCGCGCTCGATGAGGCCCATCACGCGCACGGGTTCCTCGCGGTAGACAAAGCGCGAGGTCGTGATGGGGTAACAGCCAATGTCCATCAAGCCTCCGCCGCCCCACTCGGCGACGTTGCGGATGTTGGCGGGATCGCGATTGAAGTAGCTGAAGAATCCCACGACGGAGCGCAGCGCGCCGATTTGGCCCGACTCGACAATCTCCCGCGTCCGCAGCCATTGCGGGTGCGTGCGCACCATGAAGGCTTCACCCACCTTCACGCCGGCGCGGTCGCGAGCCGCCAGGAGCGGCTTGGCCTCTTCCGCCGTCAGGCTCAGCGGCTTCTCGCACAGAACGTGCTTGCCGGCTTCAATCGCCTTGAGGGTCCACGGAATATGAAGCTGGTTGGGAAGCGGGTTGTAGATGGCCTCGATCTCCGGGTCGCGCACGAGTTCTTCGTACGATCCATAAGCCTTGGCGATCCCAAGCTCACTGGCTGTGGTTTGAGCTCTGCGCAGGTCGCGAGAAGCGATGGCAGAAACCTCCGACCACTCTCCGCGCTGCATCGCTGGTATCACCTTTTGCGTCGCAATCAGAGCCGCACCCAGAACACCCCACCGCACTTTGTTCGGCATCGTTTGATCTCCTTTTCGAGTGGTGAATTCTATCGCGAACACGTGGCAACAATCCATTGCTTCTCGAAGAGGGAGGGAGTTCACCACGGAGACACGGAGGTCACGGAGAAAAGACACAACACCGGGAAAATATTGAAGTTCATGCTAGTATTCCCCGCTCATGAGGAGTCTTCGATGAAACGTGTACGGCTTGTTATCGCAACCATAGTTGCAGCCGTGCTCTGCACCATAGGAGCGGCCATCAGCCGGCAAGCTGCCGATCGAAACCAAGACACTCTGGTTTGGGCTGACGAGTTCAGTGGCCCCAACGGTTCCGCGCCCGACCCGGCCAAGTGGACCTATGACCTCGGCGGCAACGGATGGGGAAACGATGAGCTCGAGACTTACACGAATCGCCTCCAGAATGCTCACATCGAAGACGGCAACCTGGTGATCCAAGCCGCGAAGGAACAGTTCACCGGTCCGGATGGCGTCGTGCGCTCCTACACATCGGCGCGACTGAAGACCCTGGGCCGATTCGAACCGACTTATGGCCGCATGGAAGCCAGAATCAAGATTCCCTCAGGCCAGGGCATGTGGCCCGCGTTCTGGATGTTGGGCGCCAATGCCGCCTCTGTGGGCTGGCCACAATGCGGTGAGATCGACATCATGGAGAACATCGGCCGCGAGCCGTCGGTCGTGCACGGCACCGTGCACGGTCCCGGGTACTCCGGGATGAACGGCATTTCGCGCCCTCTACACGCTGCCTGATGGCGCTACGTTTCGCCGACGACTTTCACGTTTTCAAAGTCGAGTGGGAGCCGAACGCGCTGCGCTTTTACGCTGACGACCATCTCTACAAGACCATCACGAAGTCCGACCTGCCTAGCGGTGCCGCGTGGGTATTCGATCACCCGTTCTTCATCATCTTGAACCTCGCCGTCGGAGGCAACTGGCCGGGCAATCCCGATGCATCAACCGCCTTTCCCCAAGCCATGCTGGTGGATTACGTCCGCGTTTACAAGCTGATCTGATCACCCGAGGGCGGTGGGACCGCGGGCATCCTGCCCGCCCGGGCGGGAGCGGGACGCTCTCGCAGTACAGTAAGGCCCGTCGGCGGCATCAACTTCACACCAAGCTGGGCTAAGGGGGGTGAACGTGCGGGCGATTCGCCCGCAGAGGAGCGGGCAGGATGCCCGCGCTCCCAGGGGGCACGATGCCCGCGATCCGACCGCTGGCGTTCCGACCGTGCGGCTACAATGCCCACCTTCACGATTACCTTTACGTGAGACTTTCACAGGCGTATAGTGCCCGGTTCCACCGACTCTTCACTCTGGTGGAATAAAGGTAAGGTAGCCACCCGATGCGACGGCTTTTGCCTCCGCTATTATCCGTAACCTTCTTTGTACTTTCGTGCGGGGGCGGGACGGTCAATAACACGCCTCCGGCCAACCCTATTTCTATCACCCTTTCGGCAAGCGCTCTGACTGCCGGTCAGGATGGAACCCCAGCGTCCGTTACGGTCAACGTCACGCGTCCTGCGGGCGACACAGCCTCAGTGACGGTGACTGCCACTTCAGTCCCCACGGGAGTGAGCACGCAAATCGACTCGCCGGGCACCGGCAATAGCGGCACGGTGACATTCACGCCTCAAACGCCGGCCGCTCCCGTCGCGGGCAGCTACTCCGTCACGATCGCCGCGACGGATGGCACCACCAATGCCAGCGCCAGCCTGACACTCGTCGTCGCCGTCGTGGACACGGTTCAATCCACGGTTAACACCAGCGTGGGAGAAGGCGGGCTGCTTCAGACGTTCATGTCTACTTCGTTTCAGCCGGCGGAGTGGGACTATCAGTTTTTTACCAGCAATCCTGAACCCGCCACCACGACCACGCTGAACAATCTGAATTCGCAGCACATCCGCTTGCAGCCCGTTTCGCAGGGTACTCCGGAATCGACCCAGAACACCTGGGATTTCAGCACGCTCGACGCGATAGTGAATCCGGTGATCAGCGTGGCGGACAACAGCCCGGAGCTCCAGCTCGCCGTAGGGCCGTCGTGGATGGACGACCCGAGCACTGGCTATCTGGAACAGAGCCATTATCCGGACTTCGCGAGCTATGCTGCGAACGTGCTGGAGTACTACAACACCAGCACCGGTTTTACCGACGCCAACAACATGACCCACGTTCACTCCGCCACCGCCGTCACGCCGGTAACGTGGTGGGGTGTCTTCAATGAGCCCAACGGCAATGGCCTTACCGCGTCTCAATATTTGAGCCTTTATAACACCGTGGTGCCGGCGATGCAGGCGGCGCAATCAACGGTGCCCATCAAGTTTGTGGCTGTGGAACTCTCCGACTACTGTTGCGGCGGGCAGGGCGACCCGCGGAACTATCTGCCCACGTTCGTCTCCGGCGTGAAGGCGCAAGTCGATGCGGTCGCCACGCATTTCTACTCAACGTGCAACCAGTCGGATTTGGACGCGACGGTTTTCAATTCCATTCCCAATTTTGTTTCCGACGTCGAGTACATCTCATCGGAACTCAAGACCAACGCGGCTCTGGCGAGGGTTCCGGTGTGGGTGACGGAGAACAACGTTAACGCCGACTTCGCGAACTCCAGCGGCTATAGCACCTGCAATCCCAGCCAGAAGTTCGTCACCGATCAACGCGGCTCGAGCGCCTTCTTTGCCGCGTGGCGTCCCTACGTTTTCTCGCAGCTCGCGCAGGCGGGCAACCAGGCGCTTTACCATTGGGATTTCGATGCCGACCCGCAGTTCGGTGAAACGGACTTCAGCAGCGGAGCCACCTACCTTAGCTACTGGGTGGATTACTGGTTGCAGCGGTATTTCCCGGCATGTCCGGCCGGGGCGCCTTGCCCGACCGGCATACCGCCAAAGATTTTGAATCTGACCACCACGGAATCCTCAACCGTCGAGGCGCTCGCCACCGAGGGTCCGGGAAATTCCACCGTCGTGATGCTCGCCAACCACGCAGTGCTGAACCCGGCGTCCGATGACAACGGTCCGGGCGCGCCCCGCACCGTGATTGTGGATGTGTCTGCTCTCGGCACTTTCAGTTCCGCGACGCAGTTGACCATTGACGCCAGCACGAGCGCCGCGCAAGGCCCCACCGCCACGCCCATCACGCCCGCGCCGCGAATGACCTTGACCCTGAATGGCTACGGCGTGACGTTCCTTCAGCTCACTCCGTGAGCCAGCAAGTGTCGTAGGGGCAGGCCTCGTGCCTGCCCACTATCGGGCCGAATCGGCCGCCCGTAGGGCGCCCACGAGCGGCGGCCCTACAAGGTTTTACAGTGCACCAAATTAGTCCTAAAGGAGAGTCTTCATGCTTAGGCGTTTCGCACCTTTTTTGATTCTCGCATTTGTCCTTATAGCTGGCTTGCAGTGCCTTGCCAGCGAGGGAATCGCCCTCAACGAACAAGAGTATTTTTCCGGCCCTGGCTTTTCATTCCTCCTTTTTCATAATAACTATCAGGTTGGATATCAGGGCGGGTTGCAGATGATCATGAACGATGAACGCGTGCTGGATTCCGGCGACTTGTTCCTGGAGCCCAAGCACGGCCAGCCCCGACTGCAGCTTCAGGTCCTAAAACGCGAGGTGGATCGAGCCCAAAATATCGCCACCGTATTCGGAAGCATTCGAGGAACTAACTCCGGCTATCAGTTGATCGTCAAGACCGACGGCCAGAGCATTCTTATTACGCTCAAGCTTGACCACCCCCTCGATTGGAGCAAGATCGAGCACGCGGGATTTAAGATCAGCCTCTATCCCGGCACGTACAACACGAAGTCCTTCCAGGGCGACGCCGGCAGCGGCGTTTTCCCCGAGCAATACCTCGGAACGGGGATGCTCTATGGGCCGGGCAAGATGTTGAACGTGGCCGCGGAAGATCCGCTGCACTAACTTCACCATTTCCCGGCAAGACGGCGGGCTCACGCATGGTGGATACCCGCGAGGGCAGCCCGCAGGGGTGGTTCATGATTGCCGCGCCGTTTGCCCCCGGTAGCCAGGACACCGAAGTGAGTGTGACCATCACGCCGAAAATCTCTCCCGACTGGCGGAGGACTCCCGTCATCGGCGTTTCGCAGGTGGGATATCTTCCCAAGCAGCCGAAGCGCGCCATCCTGGAGCTTGACTCGCGGGATTCCTCGAGCGACGCCGTGAATCTCTACCAACTCCAGCCCACCGGCGACCGGAAGCTGGTGAAGTCGGAAGTTCCTAAGGCGTGGGGCAAGTTCCTGCGCTTCCAATATGTGACATTTGATTTCAGCGATGTCCAGGAACCGGGCATCTACGTTCTGGAGTTCCGGGGAAAGGAAGCGGGACCTTTCCAGATTGCGGATAAGGTTTCCGGCGAAGCGTGGGAGCCGACGCTTGAGTACTTCCTGCCGGTGCAGATGTGTCATATCGCGGTGCAGGAAGGCGTTCGCACGTGGCACGGGGCGTGCCACCTGGACGACGCGCGACAGGCGCCTGCCAACCGGGTCTGGATTGACGGATACCAGCAGGCTGAGCACGAAACGAAGTTCGCGGACAACCAACACGTTCCCGGCCTCGATTGGGGCGGCTGGCACGATGCAGGCGATCATGACCTGCCGGCCGGCAGCTTCGCCAAGACCGTCCTGCCGCTGGCCCTGGCGCAGGAAGAGTTTCATCCCAACCTCGATGAAACCACTATTCACCGCGCTGAACGTGAAGTTCTGCTGCACCAGCCGGACGGCAAGCAGGACATGCTGCAACAGATTGAATACGGCGTTGAGGGCATGCTGGCGTCCTACCGCATCTCGGGGCATATCTTCGCCGGGATTATTGAGAGCAGCGAGCATATGTATTCGCACCTCGGCGACCCGGTGGACATCACCGACAACCGCATTTACGACCCCAAGCTGAAACCCACCGAGGTGCGTGGAGAGTACTCCGGGAAACCTGACGATCGCTGGGTGTTCACCAACCGCAACACGGGCCTGCAATATGATGTGGCCCAGGCGTTGGCAGCGGCCAGTCGCGTTTTGCGCGGGTCGAATGACAATCTCGCGGCGGAGTGCCTGCGCACCGCCGGAGAGCTTTGGCAATATGAGCAGACCCACCCGCCTGTCTTCGCGATGAATGCCTACGTGCCTCGGAGCGATGAAGGCTTCCGCGAGCAGGAACTGGAGGCCACCGCCGAGCTGCTGATCACCACCGGCGACGCGAAGTATCGCGACCGGCTGGTGGCGCTGCTCCCGGTATTGAAAGGTATTTCCGGCGAACAGTTTGGATCGGGGCCGGGATGGGTGCTGGCGCGTGCGATCCCCAAACTCGAGGGGACTGATTGCCCCGCCGTTATCAAGGCGCTGGCGGAAAAATGGAAGACGGCCGCCGACCAACGCGCGGCTTCCAATCCCTGGGGCGTTCACTACCCGCCGGAAGTTTCGAAACCGCAATACACGCTGGAAGCGCGCTCGGCAATCCACTCCGGGTTCGTGTGGGGTGAAGGCTGGAACCTTCAGGAAGACGCCCTAAAGCATTATTACCTGCACAAAGCTTTTCCCGACTTGTTTGGAAAGGAAGTAGTGTTTTCCACCGTGGACTTCGTGCTGGGCGTTCACCCCGGCAATAACCGCAGCTACGTTTCCGGCGTTGGGACCGTATCGCCCATGATTGCATACGGCTTCAACCGCGCGGACTGGTCGCACATTCCCGGCGGCGTGATTTCAGGCGCCTCGCTGGTGAAGCCGGATTACATGGAGCTAAAAGACTTCCCATTTCTCTGGTACCAGACGGAGTACGTGCTGAGCGGAGCGGCGACGTACATCTTCGATGTGCTCGCGGCGCAAAAACTCGCGGGAGAGTGAGAGTACAGGATACGGGGTACGGGAAACGGGTCACGGGATACGGGTCGCGGGACACGCGCTACAAGACGGAATCGTAGCGCGGACCTGTTCTGTAGGTCCGCGGCTTTTCCCTGCCGATGTGCAGCAGATCACCGGTTCACTGCGCGAAGCGCTTTCGGAGTGCGGTAGCAGCAGCTACCGCTTTCCGCCTGTGGCCCATAGCGTACTGAGTTTTACGAAATAGAGTGACGATCTACTTCCGTAGCGCGGGCGTCCCGCCCGCTGTGGCGTGGGCATCTGCCCCCGCCTGCGGAAGTGTCCACCATCGCGGAGCCGGATCGCGTGTCGTAGGGGCAGAGGCCTCGTGCCTGCCCGCCGACTGGGCGCCCCACAAGGGCTGCCCCCACGAGGTATTGCACCAATTCGGGCCTAAAGGAGAGTCTTCATGCTTAGGCGTTTCGCGCCAATCTTAATTCTCGCATTTATCTTTCTTGGCGGGTCACGGTGCCTTGCCGGCGAAGGAATTGTTCTCAACGAAAAAGAGTATTTTTCCGGCCCTGGGTTTTCCTTCCTACTGTTTCATAACAATTATCAAGTGGGGTATCAGGGCGGGTTACAGATGATCATGAACGATGAACGCGTGCTTGATTCCGGCGACCTGTTCCTCGATCCCAAGGTCGGCCAGCCTGCGGCGGAACTTCAGGTTTTGAGACGGGAAGTGGACCGCTCCCAGGGAGTTGCCACCGTCTTTGGACGAATTCAAGGATGGGACTCCGGCTATCAATTGATTGTGAAGACCGATGGCCAAAGTATTTCGATCACGCTCAAGCTTGACCACCCTCTCGACTGGAGCAGGATCGAGCGGGCAGGCTTCAAGATCAACGTTTACCCGGGAACGTATTACACGAAGTCATTTCAGGGCGACGCCGGCAGCGGGATTTTTCCGGAACAATACATCGGCAAAGGTGTTCTCTCCGGCCCCGCCCGGATGTTGAACGTGGCGCAGGAAGACCCTTTGCACAACTTCACCATTTCCCAGCAAGACGGAGTGCTCAGGCTTCTCGACACTCGGGGTGACGGCGCTGATGGGTGGTTCAGGTTGGAAGCGTGTTTTGCGCCCGGAAGCGCGGCCACGGAAATCGGCATCAACATCACCCCAAAACTCGCTCCCGACTGGCGGCGGACTCCCGTAATCGGTGTTTCGCAAGTGGGATATCTTCCCCACCAGCCAAAACGCGTCATTCTGGAACTGGATCCCCGCGATTCTTCGAGCGGCCCCGTGAACCTCTATCAACTTCAGGCCACCGGTGAGAAGACGCTGGTGAAATCCCAGGCGCCGAAAGCGTGGGGCAAGTTCCTCCGCTTTCAGTATGCGACCGTGGACTTTAGTGAGATCCAGCAGCCCGGCCTCTACCTCATCGAGTATCGTGGACAGCAGGCCGGTCCGTTCCAGATTGCCGACCAGGTCACGGACGAGTCCTGGCAGCCGACGCTCGAATATTTTCTGCCTGTGCAAATGTGCCACGTCGCGGTCAAGGAAGGCACTCGCACGTGGCACGGGGCGTGCCATTTGGATGACGCCCGGCAGGCGCCCGCCAACCGGGTCTGGATCGATGGATACCAACAGGGCGAGCACGAGACCAAGTATGCTGACAATGAACACATCCCCGGGCTCGATTGGGGAGGCTGGCACGACGCTGGCGATCAAGACCTGCCGGCGGGAAGCTTCGCGATGACCGTCCTGCCACTAGCTCTGGCGCAGGAAGAATTCCACCCGAACCTCGACGAAACCACCATCCACCGTCCGGAGCGGGAAGTTCTTTTGCACCAGGCAGACGGCAAGCAGGACATGCTGCAACAGATCGAATATGGCGTGGAGGGAATGCTGGCTTCTTACCGCATCTCGGGCCACATCTTCCCAGGGATTATTGAGAACACGGCGCGTGCATACTCCCACTTGGGCGATCCGGTCAACATCACCGACAACCGCATCTACGATCCGAAGCTGAAACCCCATGCGGTGCGCGGCGAATACTCGGGGAAATTTGATGATCGCTGGGTGTTCACCAACCGCAACACGGGCCTGCAATATGAGGTGGCCCAGGCGTTGGCGGCGGCCAGTCGCGTGATGCACGGATCGAACGACAAGCTCGCCGATGAGTGCCTGGGGACCGCCGCAGAGCTTTGGCAATACGAGCAGACCCACCCACCCGTCTTTGCGCCCAATGCCTACGCGCCACGGAGCGATGAAGGCTTTCACGCGCAGGAACTGGCGGCCACCGCCGAACTGTTGATAACCACCGGCGACGCGAAATATCGTGACCCGCTGGTTGCATTGCTTCCCGTGTTGAAGGGCATTTCCGGCGAGCAGTTCGGAACTGGACCGGGTTGGGCACTGGCACGCGCAATCCCCAAGCTCAATAACACCGAATGCCCGGCGGTTGTCAGGATGCTCGCGGAGAAGTGGAAGACCGCCGCCAACCAGCGCGCGGCGACGAATCCCTGGGGTGTACACTATCCGCCCGAGGTTTCGAATCCTGAAGTCACGCTGGAAGCGCGCACGGGAATTCACTCCTCGTTCGTGTGGGGGGAAGGGTGGAACCTTCAGGAAGACGCCCTCGAGCATTATTACCTGCATAGAGTGTTCCCTGATTTGTTTGGGAAAGAAGCAGTTTTCTCGACCGTGGACTTCGTGCTGGGCACGCATCCCGCCAATAACCGCAGCTACGTTTCGGGCGTGGGGGCGGTTTCGCCGATGATTGCGGGTGGCTATAACCAGGCCGACTGGTCCCACATCCCCGGTGGTGTGATCTCAGGCACCTCACTGGTGAAGCCGGATTACATGGAACTGAAGGACTTTCCGTTCCTCTGGTACCAGACGGAATACGTTTTGAGCGGCGCGGCAACATACATTTTTGATGTGCTGGCAGCGCAGAAACTCGCGGGAGAGTGAGAGTACGGGGTACGGGAAACGGGTCACAGGATGCGGGTCACGGGACACGCGCTACAAGACGGAATCGTAGCGCGGACCTGTTCTGTAGGTCCGCGGCTTTTCCCTGCCGACGTGCAGCAGATCACCGGTTCACTGCGCGAAGCGCTTTCGGAGTGCGGTAGCAGCAGCTACCGCTTTCCGCCCTTAGTCTGTTCGGTACGTGGGCGGATTCCGTAGATGCATGCGACAAAGCAAAGCGGTAGCTGCTGCTACCGCACTCCACAGTGCCTTCGGCACAAACGTTTTGCATACCGGTATCTTAGGAGCACGAACATGCGAACAATAACAAAATTCATTTTGGCATTATGTATCTCCATGATGGCTGCCTTCGGATCAATGAACGCAGCTTACGGTAAAGTCGTGGTCTTCTGGCAGGACGGATTTCTCACTCTAGAAAGCCAGCCTGTCCCCCAGGAGGTCCTGCGGAAAGCTCTGGACGGACTTCAGCCGGAGTTCGTGAATATCGAGGAACTGAACAAAGAAGGCACGCTGAGCGATGCGGAGTTGCTGGTGCTTCCCTATGGCTCCGCGTTTCCCACGGATGGCTGGACCGCGATTCACCGCTATCTCGAATCTGGCGGCAACTTGCTCGTGCTGGGCGGCCGACCCCTCGCCGTTCCAGTGCGAGGGGAATCTGGCAGTTTCGTCGGCGGTCCGGTGACGACGGCCTATTCGCGCTCGATCGGCGTGGAGCACACCTATGAAGCGCCGCTCGGGGCAGGGCTGAAATTCGCCTGGCGGGACGCGACATTTAGCGGTGGCGACGTCGCCGTCAGTCGCGTTTTTGTAATCGAAGGAGTCAGCAGCGGCTTGGGCTACCTCCAAAATGCCGCCGGCGAGCGAGTGGCAGCGCCGGTGGTGGCCACCGATTTCTCCCGTTCGGAAGGTGAAGGTCGGGGACCCGCGGGCGCACGTGTTGTGGCGCTTAGTTTCGTACCCGAGGCCGGATACTGGTCGCGGCCGGAAGCTCTCAGCGTGATCACCCAAGCCGCCGACTGCGCCCGCCAAGGCGCCACGGCGTTTCGCGTCGAAATGCAAAATGCCACCCTTCTTGCGGGAGAGATTCCGCAATTGGTTGTTCGGCTGAGGAATGAGCGCAAGCAGCGTATGGGGCAGACGCAATCGGGCAGCGTTCGCATCGAGCTGCTGGCGGGGAACAAAGTTCTCGCTACACGCGAGGTGAAATGCTCCGGCGGCGCGGTGGACGAGCTTGTGGCGTTTGAGGAGCAAAAGACCCTCGCGCCGGGAATCTACGAGGTTCGCAGCACCTATGAAGACGCCGGCAAGCCGCGCGAGATCTATCAAACCGGCTTCTGGGTGCGCGACGATCGCTTGCTGCACTCCGGCCCCACGTATGGCGTGAAGGGCGATTTCCTCACCCGCGATGGCGCTCCCTTCTTTCCCTTTGGCACCAACTATTTCACCACCGATCACGAGGGATGGGGATTTCATGGCGCCGGCAACGCCTGGGTGTGGGAGCGTGACTTCGCCGAGATGGAACACCACGGCGTCAGCTTCATCCGTACGGGCGTATGGAACACTCATACGGAAATCTTTGACGGCGACACCGGCCAGGTGAAGGAACGATTTCTGCGCAACGTGGAAGCGTTTCTCCTCTCCGCGGCGCGCCACCACATTCACGTCAACTTCACTTTCTGCGCGTTCGATCCGCAGACGATCATGCGGCATCCCGGCGAAGAATCGTTTCTCACTGGGCCGGGGTCAAATCCTTATACCGATCCTGTGGCCGTCCACGCGCAACTGAGATATATGCTTTCCATCGTGCGGCGCTTCAAGGACGTGCCGAATCTTAGTTGGGACCTGATCAACGAACCGAGTTTCTCTAATCCCAAGCACCTGTGGCACGGAAACACGCCGAACAACGATCCGACGGAAATTGCTGCGTGGCGGGGTTGGCTGCGCGAGAAATACGTGACGCTGGAGGCGCTGGCGAGCGCATGGAGCGTGACGCCGGATGAGTTGGGAAGTTTTGAAAGCCTCTCCTTGCCGGAACCCGGTGACCTTGTCCACGAGCGCTACGGCAATCCGCGCCTGGTGCGGGCCGTCGATTACAACCTGTTTGCGCAGGAGATGTTTCGCCGCTGGGTGGGCAAGATGGTGGCCGGCATCCGCGCGACGGGGAGTCATCAACTGGTGGACGTTGGCATCGACGAGGGGGGCGTCAGCGATCGCGTGCTGAACCAGTTCTTTGCCGATTCCGGCGTTGACTTCACCGTGAATCACACCTATTGGCAGGACGACGCGCTGCTGTGGGATTCCGTGGCCGCCAAACGCGTGGGAGTGCCGAACTTCGTGGGCGAGACCGGCTACCAACCTGTTTGGCGGCCCGACGGCGAGCAGCGATACGACGAGCTGACGGCCTTCGGTCTGATCGAACGCAAGTGGGCGCTGGGCTTTGCCGCCGCCAATAGCGGTTCCTTGCAATGGGAATGGGGGACCGGTGGCGATTTCGGCATCAAGCGCAGCGATGGTTCGAATAAAACCTGGGAAGACATGATGCGCAGCATGGGCGAGTTTGCCGCCAAGGGTGAGACCCACGCCACGGGTTTGAAGTTGCCGGAAGTCGCGATCGTGCTGCCACAATCGCTCCAGCTTTCCGTGTACAACACGACTGCGCTCGAGGCCCAGCAGAATTGCGTGCGCGCGCTGTACCAATACGCGCGGTCGTCGGCGTATGTCGTGGGCGAATACCAAATCCAATTGCTGGGAAGTCCCAAGCTGATTCTGCTGCCGTCTCCCTGGGTGCTGAATGAAACGGCTTGGCAGGCCATAATGGCGAAGGTCCGCGACGGCGCTACACTGCTGGTCACCGGTGCGTTCGATAATGACGAGCATTTTCATGCGACCTCGCGGGCGGCGCAATTGGGGCTGGATATTCACTTAGGGTTGCTATCGACCCGGGAGAATCCTTTGACATGGCCAGGCGATGAGGCCGAGTTGACTTTTTCCGGCATGAAGACCACTGAATTGGAACGAGCCGTTTTGCCCAATGGCGCAACGTACTTGGAGAACGCCGAGGGCAAAGGCCGAATCCTTATTTCTGCCTTGCCCATCGAACTCAACGACAACCTCAAAGGTGTCGGCATGATTTATCGCCGCGCTTTGCAGTTGGCAAATGTTCAGGAAGCGTACACCACAACGCTAGCCGATCCGGGCAAGCTGATCTGCCCAACGCAATTCGACCACGCCACCCTCTATGTGCTGACTTCCGAATCGCCGGCGACGGAGATTTCATTCCGCGATACCCGGAGTGGGAAGGACTTTACCGGGAATCTTGAGCCCGGGCGCGCGGCACTGTTACTGGTGAGCGATAAGGGGGAGGTGCTGGCAAGCTACAACTGGCCGGCCAAGGGGCAGTAGGGCGCCGGTGAATGTGACTCGCAACGATTTTGAATTTTGAGCAACCCACTCGCGGTTCTCGCTCGGTCGACTGTGGATAAGCCGCGAATGACCACCACTGCCCGGTGGATCCCAACGGCTTCGCCCTCCCGAAGGGGTGGGTGTGGCCCCGAAAAGCGACAAAAAGTCCGATGAGGTCGGTGTAAGATTGGCACCCGGGGTCCGAAAAGCAGGGGGGCGGTGGACAATTCGTCCATTGACATACACTCCATAGGGCGGGACACTAGGGGGCGTTCGCATTTGAACTAGGAGTTTTCGGACAAAATGGGCATTCGTACCGAACGGCCAGTCCCATCCCATTTCGACATTATCGCGCACCCACAATCACCTGTATGGCAGTCTAGCCGGTCCGGTCCCAGGCACCCCAAAACCTGCCGCTTCATCCTGATCGCAATTCTTGTAGCTTTGGCGGGGGTAAGCAGGGTCACTGCCGGGCCCCCAAAGAAGACTCAAGTAGTCGCGGCGCACTTGCCGGCGATCACGGTTGACTATCCTCTGGAAGGATCGATTTTCCCTCCGGACATCATTCCTCCGACTTTCATGTGGCGCGACCCCGCCGAGTCAGCCGCGCGCTGGCGGATCGACATCGCGTTCAGCGATGGCACGCCGCCGATTAAGGTGGACTCTCCCGGTCCGCCGATGGTCCTAGGCCCGATCGACCCGCGTTGTGTCTCGTCCACGAACGAGTTGCCCAAGCTCACGCCGGAGCAAGCGGCGGCGCACACGTGGATTCCCACCCCCGAAGTCTGGGAGGCGATCAAGAAGCACTCTGTCGAAAGTCCCGCAGTCGTGACCCTGAGCGGCTTTACCGAGCAGGACGCGAAGCACGCAATCTCCTCCGGCCGCGTTTCGATCAGCACGTCCAAGGACCCCGTCGGCGCGCCCATTTTTTATCGCGACGTCCCGCTGATGCCCTCGGAAACGGAGAAGGGAATCATCAAGCCCCTGGCCGCGACCGCGATCCCCTTGATCAATTGGCGCCTGCGCGACATCGGCAAGCCCGAGAGCCGCGTGGTGTTGAAGGATATGTACACCTGCGCCAATTGCCATTCCTTCTCCCGCGACGGCAAGACGATGGGGATGGACATGGACGGCCCGTCGAATGACAAGGGCCTTTACGCGCTGGTCCCCATCAAGAAGCAGATCACCATCAACACCACCGACATGGTGAACTGGAATCCCTCGCAGGACAGGCAATTCAAGCTGAACCGTGTAGGCTTCATGTCGCAGGTTTCGCCGGACGGGAAGTACCTGTTGACCACGGTGAGCACGGCCGACCGCGCCCCGCAGAACAACTACTACGTGGTGAATTTCAAGAACTACAAATTCCTCCAGGTTTTTTATCCCACGCGGGGAATTCTGGCGTGGTACAGCCGCGAGACCGGCCATCGCGAGCCGTTGCCGGGCGCCGACGATCCGAGCTACGTGCAGACCGACGGCGTGTGGAGCCCCGACGGCAGCTACGTGGTGTTCGCCCGAGCGGAGGCGAAGGAACCCTATCCGCCCAACGGAAAGATGGCCGCGTACGCCAACGATCCCGAGGAAGTGCAGATTCAGTACAACCTCTACCGAGTTCCCTTCAACGGCGGCAAGGGGGGACAGCCGGAGGCTATTGCCGGCGCGTCGGCCAATGGCATGAGCAACACGTTTCCCAAGGTTTCGCCCGACGGCCGCTGGATTGTTTTCGTCCAGTGCCGCAACGCGCAGTTGATGCGTCCTGACAGCCAGCTTTATATCGTCCCCTCGCACGGTGGCGAGGCCCGGCGGATGCACTGCAACACCTCGCTGATGAACTCGTGGCACAGCTTTTCGCCGAATGGCCGTTGGTTGGTGTTTTCCTCCAAGGCGCGCTCGCCGTACACGCAGATGTATCTGACCCACATCGACGAGGACGGCAACGACAGCCCGGCGATTCTGATCGATAACTCGACGGCCTCGAATCGCGCCGTAAACCTTCCCGAGTTTGTGAACATTCCGCAGGATGGCATCGAAGCTATCAACACGCCCGCGGTCGACATGTACAAGAAATTCGACCAGGCGACGGAATTGGCGAACAAGGGCCAGTATGATGCAGCGATTGCCGAGTGGAAGGAACTGGCCGCGACCAATCCTGACGATACGCGAGTCCACAACAACCTGGGCGCCGCTTTGGCGCTTAGTGGCCGGTATGCGGAGGCGATTCCCGAGTATGAGAAGGCGCTCGAATTGAATCCGCAGTACCACGCCGTTCACAACAATCTGGGCCGCGCGCTACTGGCCGCGGGACGTCCCGACGAGGCGATTCTAAGTTTTCAAAAAGGTTTGGAGTACTATCCCGAGTCCGCCGAGCTGCACGACCACCTGGGCCTTGCTCTGGCCAACAAAGGCAGCGTTGATGCGGCGGAGCTTGAGTTCGACAAGGCGCTCGAAATCAATCCCAACTACGCCGACGCCCACCGCAACCTCGGGCGCGCGCTGGCGATGACCGGCCAGCCCGACCAGGCCCTCCCGCACTTTGAGAAGGCGGTGGAGATCAATCCCGCCTTCGCCGAGGCCCACGCTGACCTCGGCCGCCTCCTGGTGGTCGAAGGACACTACGACCAGGCCCTGCCCCACTTGCGGAAGGCGCTTGCGCTCCGGCCCGACATGGTGGAAGCCAACTATTATTTGGGCGCGACGCTGTACTATTCGCAGGGGCGTGCGCAGGAGGCGCTCACCCATTGGCGCGAAGTCCTACGCGTGGACCCGGATTACGTTCTGGCCCTGAACGACGCCGCGCACGCCCTGGCAGCGAGCCCCGACCCCTCCGACCGCAATGGCGCGGAGGCAGTGAAATATGCCGAACGCGCCGTGCAACTTTCCGGCGGACGCAACCCCGCCTACCTCGATACCTTGGCGGCAGCCTACGCCGAGGCCGGAAGATTTCCCGATGCGGTCTCAACCGCGCAAAAGGCTCTGGACCTCGCCGAGCACCAGAACCGCGAGCCGCTGGTGGATGGCCTGAACACGCGAATCAAGCTGTATGAGTCGCAACAGCCTTACCACGATGTAATGGAAGATGCGCAGTAAGGTTCGGGTGCCCGCGTTGGGATGATGGCCCTGGCGAGTTTTCCGTAGGACCGAACGCCGTCGTTTTCCCTCTGAAAACATTGCGTGGGCATCCTGCCCGTGGAAGGCATGGCCAGGATGGCCATGGCACAACGCGTAGCGCGGGCGTACCGCCCACGCCACTTCCAAGGACTCTTGGCTTTCACCTCTTTGTTGCGCATCCCACATTCGTAGCGTTCCAAAGAGTATTCTCACTTTGCTGGATTTTCGCGACAGGAGCCGATCACTCAGGCGACTGATTATGGTAAGCGCTGAGGGGGACCGGTACGGAGCCCTTTCGATCCCGCCAGAGAATCGCGTTCAGCACTTTCGCGTCGGCGGCATCGGCATGGGAAAAATCCATCTTGGCGGAAGCGGCGGCGCCGGGGGAGTGTGAGGTGTTCATCTTGTAGATCAGGCCGTTCCGCTGGTTTGCGTAGTCGGCATCGAATCGTAACTGGTCGCCGGCGCCTTCGAAGAGCGATGACATGATCGGGGCGTGGGCGTCATTGACGTTCATCGGCGGCAGGCCAAGGAGGACTTCGATGGTGTGAATAGTGCTCACGGTCGTGTAGAACGTGTCATCGACGAAAGGCTGAGCGGGATTCCCGGGCGAGTATTTGCTGATCACCAGCGTGGGACTCCGGTGCGCGTCCACATGGTCAGGCCCGTCTTGGGCGTCATCCTCGAGGATCAAGATCGCCGTGTCCTGCCAATAGGGGCTATGGGAAACGGCCTCGACCAGACGCCCCACCGCCAAGTCGTTTTCCGCAATCGAGGCTGACGGTGTCGGGAAGCCCGGTTTGGTCCCGGCCGTGTGATCATTGGGCAGGCGCATGATTACGAGTTGCGGCAGCTCATCGCCCTTTCCCGCTTCCCTGGCTTTTACAAATCCCTCGAATTCGTTCAGAAACTCATCGACCCGGAGCTGATCGGGATAGTCGATGCGAAAATCCGGAAACTGAGGGTCGTAGTGGCCCGCGATTTCGGGCTTGGTGGGGATGTCACGGAACATCATGGGCACAGGCCAAGGCCAGGGGCTGGGAGACCCATGGGGCTCACCGACGTTCGCGGGCAACGGCCCTCCGGTTCGCACAAAATTCTGTGCACAGCTTGCGCCGGGCGGTAGCGGATGATTCTCCTTGGCATCCTTTACCACGAACCCTGTGTCGCACCACTGGGTCTCGATAAATTCGGAATAGTTCCGGTGGGTAAGGCCATGCCGGTCGACATTCGCCCAGAGATATCCGGTGGCGGGCTCATTCACGTCGGGAATTCCTTCAAGCATGGGATACTCGTGGCTGACGTCTCCCTCGTAGTCGTAAGTGCGTTCATCGGCCCGCTGCATCACCTGCCAGGTTCTCTCGGTATAGTCGCTGCTGGTGGCGGCGGTGGACCAGACGTGGCCATCGCCCGAAACATTTCCGCTGCAATAGAAATTGTCCAGAATCCCGAACTGGCGCGCCAGTTTGTGCGCGTTGGGCGTGATGTCCTCGCCATAAAGGCACAGCGAGGGGTCGGCGTTTCCCGGCTTCAGGTCACCGAACACCTGATCGTAGGAGCGGTTCTCTCTGATGATGTAGATCACGTGACGGATGGGATTGCCCGGGGTGCGGAAGTGCAGGGTGAAATCCACGTTCTGCATCAAATTGCTCCGCTCCGCTTCCTGGGTGAGGCTCTCGAGATGGTGGCGGACTTCGGAGATTCGCAGGCAGGCCACTGAGCCGTGCAGCAGTTCCATAACATAGGGATGCTTTTCGTAATGGGCCATCATCGGCGACAAGGGTGGGCCATTGTTCGGGCCGGAGCCGCGGCCCTTTCCGGAAGTAACGATCAGGTCATCTTCGCTTACTGCCAAGGCGGCGGGATACCACTCGGTGGGAACGAACCCGCGAGCGTGGACCACAGCAGGAAGATTACTGACGTCAAACATCGCCACGGCATCAACGCCTGAATCCGCGACAAAGAGTGTTTGGCCGTCCTCGCTTAGCGCCAGCGCGCTGGGGAAACTGCCCCGAAACTTTTGATCGGGCAAGAGCGTGGAGAGGGTCGCAATCATACTGCCGGTAGCGGTATCTACCACCGCTACGGCATCCGCATTCGAGAGGGCGACGTACAGACGCTTCTCATCAGGGCTCAAAAGAAGCGCGGTTGGGTGCGAGCCGGCCGCCATGACTTGGGACGGCGCGAGCAGCTTGATCCGCCTTGTCACCGCGCCCTTGGACAAATCAAGTTCCGCCACCTCCGAGGCATTCCAGAGGCTGCAATACCCCCGGCTGCCATCGCGAGTGGCGACAACGGCGTAGGGGTAGGATGCGGGGATATGCTCTCCCGAGGAAAAGTCGAAAGTTTTGAGGGCCGTGCCGCTGGCCGAATCCAGCAAAATGGCGTTGTCAGAGAGATTGTTGGCAACCAGAAGCTGATCGCTTCCCCCCGTGGAATGCACCACCGCCAGTCCGGCGGGGTAGGGAATCAACTTCCCCGGCGGCAGCACGGGCAAAGCTGCGTTCCTGATCTTTCCGGGCGCAACATTCTGCAAGGGAATGCTCAGGAACTTCGCCGGGGTCAGGCTGCCGATTTGAAAGTTGTAAACGGCAATGCCATTGCCCGTGTCACCGGGCCGCTGGCCGGCGGGATCCGTGTAAGAGGCAATGGAAGCGTAGAGCAGGGCGCCATCGGTCGAAAACGCCAACCCGCAGAAATAGACCTGGTGGGCATTGATCCTAAGACGGGGATCCGGAAAGTCCCGCAGTTGACGGGTTTCCAGGTCCAGAATTCCAATCGATTGGCCGTAACCGGATTGGGGCGTCCCCCAGCCATCGTTAAGGATGGCCAAATAGCGGCCATCCGGGCTGAGGATCACGGTTCCAGGAAAGCTGTTTGTGGGCATGGGCTTTCCCGGAACCGGATCGTAAATGACTTTTCCCGAGGGCAATGGAAGGGGATTTCGCTCTCCCGGGCTCTGTGCTGGGAAGCGCGTCCCACCCAGCAAGAAAATTAGGGTGGTTGAGGCAACAACCGTGAATTTTATCAGGCGCATGCAGAAGACCCATTTCAGCGCGAATCGAATCTCCCGCTGATTATTCTGTAGAGTGGAGGAGATGGAAACTCCTCCCGGCGCATCCGGATTGTTTGCCGGAAAAGCAAATTTCGAATGTTGAGAACCGCGAGACGGGAGGTGCGGCGTCAACACTCCCCTCGCCGGAGATTCAGAAGATAAACTTGATCGCGACTTGCGCAATACGCGGCGATTGGGCTCTGGTGACCAGTCCGAAAGTCGAATCTAAGAATTCGCCGTCGGGGTTGTTGAAGTTGGCGTGGTTGAAGATGTTGAAAAATTCCGCCCGGAATTCCAAGGACTTCGATTCGGTGAGGTGAAGGTCTTTCAGCAGGGCCATGTCAAAGTTGTTAATGCCCGGCCCATGAAAGAATCGCCAATTCGCATTCCCAACCTGGCCTAAGGTCTCTTGGCTGAAGAGCGAACCGTTGAAATAGGGCATACCCGAACGAGGGTTCTTGTTGGCGAGAATCTTCCCGGGCACAATGTTCGGCTCGTCGGTCGTTGAGCCGGTATTCCCTACGTTGTTATTGCCAATCAGCGCGATATCGCTCGTATCTTGAATGGTCACGGGCAGGCCGGTGGTGAACCGAGTAATGCCGGAGAGAATCCATCCGCGCGCCGCGCGCCCCTCGTGAAAGAGCCTGTCGAAAGGCAACTCGTAATTGTAACTGAACACGAAGTTGTGCGTCATGTCGTACGCGGAAAGCCCCTTGCTCAGCCTGTTATTGAGGGGGTTGACTTGATCGACCTCTGAAGAACCATCGTCCAGTGCTTTGCTGTAAGTGTAAGAAGCGAGAAATGTCCTTCGCCCAGTCTGGTGCTTTAGGCTAACCTCAAGAGCGTTGTAGTTGGAATTTCCGATGGTCGTGTAAAGGCCGTTGCTCCCTAGGCCTGGCGCCAGCGGACGAGCGGTCACGTTTTGCCCGCCGGAAGTCGTGAAGGCGCCATTTTCCGCATAAGGCCCGCAAGTGGGGGTTCCGGGCGCTACTTCGCTTGCCTGGCTCAGGCTGAGGCAGAGTGCGGGATTGCTTGGGTTCGACTCGACAGTAACTAAATAGTGGTGGCCTTGACTGCCTGCATATGCCAGGGTGACCAACGTGTTCGACCCTAGCTGGCGCTCAATTGAAAAGGAGTAGTTCTCGGAATAGGGCATGACATTCCCGTGGTACCAGCCCGGCGAGCTTTGAATAGGCTCAAAGTCTGCCCAATTGACGCTGGTATCAGGGTTGGACGCGGAGACGTGACCGGGCGGGAAGGCCACGGGGAAGCGCTGCATCTGCGACGTCTGTGTGGCGCGAGTCACAAATGGCTGGTCGAACATAGGTGGAGCCTCGCTCACCCAGTAGAACCCGAACGGCGCATCGCCGATAGCCGGAGCATCTCCCAACTCGCCCATCTGGGAGTAGAACAAACCCCAGGAAGCGCGAATGCTCGTCTTTCCCGGCTCGCCCAAGAGGGTCTTCAAGAATCCGCTCTGCGCACGGGGCGCATACGCAATCCCGAAGCGCGGGGCAAATTTATCCCACTGCACCGGCGAACTCGTGTTGGGCACGAATGGATCGTCGCCTGGAATCACCCAACCAGGAGGTGCGCCTGGAAATGCCACGGATTGCTTGCCCGGCCAGACAGTCTCCAGATTGTTGTTGGTCTGGTACCAGGGATAACTAACTTCCCAGCGCAAGCCGTAACTGAGCGTTAGGCCGGGCTTGGCTCGCCAATCGTCTTGCGCAAATAGCCCGTAATAGCGCGAGCGGTTGTAGGAGTTAAGCGATATGCCCTGAGTGTACGTGGTGGGCGCGCCGAGCAGAAAGTCTGCGAAATCGCTGCCGGTCTCGTTCCCATTAAAATTAAACCCTCCGTCGGCCTTATTGACGTGGTACTCCGTGAGTTGGTCATAATGGGACTCGCCGCCAAATATCAAAGTATGCGTGCCCACGACCTTGGAGAAGTTGTCCACCGCCTGGAACGTGTTCTGAATGAATGTGGCATCATGAGCGTCAATGCCGATGCTGAAGGCGTTGAAGCCAATTGAAGGGACTCCTTCAAATTGCGGCAGGAGGACGCATATTCCCAAGGTTTGGCAGCCCTCGACAAACCCGAGCGAGCTGAGCTTGGGTCCCAAGCCCCCCACCGGGATCCAGGAGCTGTTGTAGACCCGAAGAACGTTCAAATGCAATTCGTTAACCATGGTGGACCCGAAGCTCTTCGTGTCGCCGAACGTCCACAGTTGCTCATCCTGGCTGCCGAGCCCATTGAAACCGGGGATATTATGCTGGGCGTAGGGGTTATCCAGGCTATTCCTGTCATAGTAATAGTAGCCCGAAAGCATGCCCCATCTGCTGTTCCCATCCACCCGGAAGGCAGTTTCGTTGTCGCTAAACGTTTGCTTGTATGCCGAGGTCGCAAAGTATCCGCTAGCCGTGTTAGGCTCCGGAATGTAACCCATAAGTTTGGAGGCCGGTGGACCCCATGCACCTTGGGGGATCACTGCGTTCGGGAACACACACTGTGCCGAGCTGGTACAGCTCGAAGTGTAATAGGGTTCCCCATTGGCAACGGCATAGCCGAGCCTGCTGGAGAGAACGCCGGCCCACCCCGCGCCGTTTACCGTCCCAGCCAGCGAGCTGGCGATGTCGGAAAAGTTGCCGGTTCGGTCTTGCGCGGAGGGAACTGCAATGTCCCCGGTGTCCACTCCAACCACTTGCCGCGTTCCCTGGTAATCCGCGAAGAAGAACACCTTATTACGCGCAATGGGCCCTCCAACCGTGCCACCAAACTGGTTCTGGTGGTACGGGCCGATGGATGGAGAAAAGAAATTTCGTGCGTCCAAACTCGTATTCCGCACGAACTCAAACGCGTCGCCATGAAACTGGTTTGTGCCGCTCTTGGTGACGATATTGATCTGCCCGCCGCCGTAATTTCCATATTGCGCTTCATAGCCGTTCGTCAGGATGCGGAACTCGGCGATAGAGTCCAAGTTGGGGACCAGTGCTGTTCCCTGCTGAACCACGTCGTTCACCAGGGCTCCATTCACCATGAACGCGTTTGAAGTTTCCTGATTCCCGTTGATCGACAAATTACCGGCAGCAGAAAAGCCGCTGTTTTGGAACGGGGCGCTGGTCTCACCGTACCCCGCAACCTCACCGAACTCCGAAGATCCTTGAGTCGAGGCCTCCGGCGTCACCCCCGGCTGGAGAGCCAGCAGGTCAACGTAGCTGCGCCCGTTGAGGGGCACCGCGGTCATCGTAGCACCCGTAATCACTTCTCCCATTCGGGTGCTCGTGGTATCGACATGAACAGCCGTGCTGGAGACGCTCACCTGCTGCTTGACCTCTCCCACATCGAGCCGGGCGTCCACGACCAGAGCCGAATTGACGTTCACCACGAGCCCGGTTTCCCGGTACCCCTTAAAGCCTGTTTTGTTGACATCCACGTCGTAGGTTCCCAACGGCAGGGCCTCGAACAAATAAAAACCCTCCGCATTGGTCGTGACCGTCCGCCTGACGCCCGTCCCCGTGTTCAGAGCCACCACCTCAGCTCCGGGGACAGCCGCAGCGCTGGCATCGCGCACCACGCCGGAAATGCTGCCGGTAGCAGAGCACCAGGCGAGCTGAGCGCAAACAAAAATCATCGCCCCGCCGAGGAAAAATGGCATCCTCAAATCTCGGAAGAATGGCTTTCGGGCCCTGCCTATCCCCTTTAGGCTCATAGAATCCTCCTTGAAAACCCTGAGTGTTAAAAGGCGTCACCCATCTTCTGAACACCGCAATCCGGTTAATAACTGCAAGCCCGACTGATTTGGCTTTCTCCTGCTCGACTGCATCAACATTTATCTGGGCATCAGGGATGGCCGCTGACAGTCGCACCGGTACACCCGCCAAGTGAGCACATAACCTGAGCACTCTTGAAAGCGTCTGAGTACTTTCGCTTCGATTGATTTTTTGCCCTTGCGTATTTTCTCGCGCAGACTTTACCTAAGTGTTGCAATGAAGTTAAATGAAATTGAAATCGGAAAGAGGCGAAACATCACGGATAGGCTTGGCGAAGGGGACAAGACGCTCGGATGCTGAACCTATAATATAAGGACGCAAAGTTCACCCCGCAACGCCAGTCCGTCGGACCCAGAAGTTACCTTCCGGTTGGTCGCGGGGGAGTTTGTTCGCTCGTCTCACTGCAAATTACTGCTGGTCAGGAGGTTCCACCGCTAAGAGATACGGCCTGAAGAGTCGCGATCGAGTGACTTGGGGGCCTCACGGCTTTGCAACGGCGAAACAGCGCTTTTCGTGTAGTGGTAAGATTGCCAGAGCGTTTGAGAGGTTTCAATCGGGGGAAACGGTCGAGGCCACCATGCGGAAACGGACTTTCGTCAACCTCCTTTCGATCATCGCAGCTCTGGCCTTAACTGGGGTTGTTGCGGCGCAGGAGCACGTTTCCTTTGCTACTTCGGACGGGGGAACCGTCTACGCCGATCTGTAGGGAAATGGTGACCGCGGCGTCGTGCTGGCCCACGGCGGCCGATTTAACAAGGAAAGTTGGGGGAAGCAGGCACGGACTCTGGCGGCGGCAAGATTTCGCGTTTTGGCGATCAACTTCCGCGGCTATGGCCAGTCGCGAGGTCCAGGCCAAGCCCAGCCTTTGAGTGCTCCACTCTACTTGGATGTTTTGGCCGCCGTCCAAAGCGCTTCGCGCATTTCCGGCCATCCTGGCGCGCCGCAGGCTCGTGGCAATCTGTAGTGATTTCCAGCCTCCGCGGCTCTGGACCCGGGTAGCGAAGGCCTCGGGAAGGCATCACCGGGACGCAGCGTCGAGCACCAGCACCCAATCCGCAGCACCCTGGCTATTCGCCTTGGGAGTGGTGAAGACGTGAGCGCCTGAATTCGTCAACCTGCCGATGTTTTGGTAGGCGCCATTCGTGAGGTCGTACCAGCGTACCTGCGACTCCCCAGCGCCGCCGCCCAGCTTCGACATGTTGACGGTCAACCGGAACCCCATGCCGCTCTCGCCGGGGTAATAACACACGCCCAGGGAGCCGTCCGGGGTAAGGGCCGCGGAAACGTAGGTGTAATCGTCCTTTCCCGGAGTTCCCGATTGACTCGTCAGAAACGTGTGCGCCCAGTCGGGCTTCAATTCGGACCAGCGCCGGGCGGTGAAGAAGGTCGCACCGTATTCCGCCGCGTTTACGCCCGGAGTTTTGCCCAGCCAGCGCATTGGGTCCTCCGTGCAGTCTGGCGAGCCGAGAATGCCGAAACCCGAACCGCCATTCAACACCGTCCCCCAAACCTGTTCCCTCATCATTTGGGGCGGTGTGCGGATATGCTGCGGACTCCCGGCCTCCAAGCCTTCGTAGAGAGTCTCGAAGATGCAAGTCGGCATCATCGGGTTCTGCATGTGGTAGTGATACCAAGTGGCCCATTGCGGGGCGTGGTACTCATACCAAGCGTCGAGATTGACCCAGCGATGACCGGCTTCATAGAAGCGGTGAGGCCCGGTGCCGTCGCTGGTCCAACCCGGCGGCCCGTTCTCCCAGTCCGTCGTCACCAGCCGGTCCGGCATGTACTTTTCGAGACCGTCCACCACGCGGTCCACCTGGGGCCAAACCAGCCGGTCGTTTCCCAAGGCGAAATTGACGTGAGAAAACTGCTTGTAGCGATTGCCCCAAAACTCACCCCAGCGGCGCATCTCTCCCAGGGAATGCTGAGAAGGGTCGAAGTCGGCGGGCCCGGGATCATATCCGCAACTGAACGGGTCGAGGAACAGATAGATGCCATGATCTGCCGCAGATTTCACCATGGCGTCAACCGAGGCAACATAGGCAGGGTTCAAATTCTCCGGATCCCAACTGGCGCCGTGGAGCAGCATCGCGTGGCCACGGGCATCGGTGGGGTTCGTCAAGCTGTCTTTACCTTGCGAGTCAAAGGCATTAATCAGAACCCAGGCAAAGTTGAAATGCCTTTTCTCCCGGTCGGCAAAATAGACGTCCATTTGTTCGGGGGTGCACCAATGCAGGATGCTTTGCGGACAGACTCCCGCCATGAAAAATGGCTTGCCGTTTTCATCCTCGATCAGATGACGATTGCCGGCGCAGATGCGCAGTTTCGGCAGGCTGGGGACGGGCGCGCCGGTCGAACTCGTGAACGCTGAGGTGGCGGCGAGACTCTCCCCCACGCGCGGCGCGAACTTCACGGGCCGGCGTAGTGCGGAGGCAAGCCCCCCTCCTCCGGCAATTAGGGCGAAGCAACATGCCCAACAAATAATATTATGACGTCGCAGCATTGATTCTCCTTTTAAACCCGATCCACCGGATTGCTGGTGCGGGAATAACCGGGGCGATTTTCCTATTTTTCAAGGCCATCCCTCGGCGTCCTTATACAGCGCGACATAAGTGTTTGCGCATCAGGCTGTAGCGGCGGTCTCCGACCGCGGTCGTCGATCGGAGATCGAGGCTTCAATTTATGTCGCTCTGTATAACCGGCGGTCGGCCCGATCAACCCCGGAGTAGTACTCCGTCCTGCTCAGGAGGTCAAGCGAAATACAGGCCGGCGCCGCGAGACGCGCTACAGGACCGCTGGGGGATCATTCGCGAGCGTAGTGGGCGGCCTCGCGCTCACGCGGATCTTGTCGAGCTTGCTTTACGGCGTCAAACCCGGCGATGCGGCGACGTTCGTCATCGTGCCAGTGATCCTGATGGGCGTGGCGCTCGCAGCCTGCTGGGTCCCTGCGCGGCGGGGGGCGCGGGTTGATCCCATCGTGGCGCTCCGGTACGAATGATTGCCGATTTTCGATTACCGATTGCAAACGCGATGTCATTACCCTGCGAGGGCAGTTGAGGGGACCAATACGGTCAAAAAGTCACTAATACCGACTTCATGTCTGGTAATCATTGAGATTTCCATTGCCTTGTAATCTTTTTCCTTGACACACATAATGTAAAAGCATAGCCTGTGCCCGTTGGAAGTTACTATCCAGCGATGAAGAAAACGTCGTCCGCGGTTTCTTCCTCGTCTCGTTAAGTAGATGTTCCCCAATTGACCCTCTCCTCTCGCCTGCAAGTTTGAACACTTTCTTTTTTCGAGCGTCGGGCCCTAATACTGAGGAGGCATTCTTCATGCAATCAAACACAAGAAAGGTTGACCGAAGCGGCATGCGCTGGCTCGGGTCAATCCTTCTACTCGTGTCTCTATGGGCGTGTATTTCTCTCACGGCCTGGGCACAAGTCACCGTCGGTTCCGTAACGGGCGTCGTCACCGACCCCACTGGAGCCGTGGTGCCGGGCGCCAAGGTTCATTTAATCGATACCAACAAAGGCTTCACGTACAACGCCGTCACGGACAGCGTTGGACGCTACCAAATCATGGATGTCCCCGCCAGCAACTACAAGATTACGGTAGAGGCGGGGGGATTCAAATCGGTCACCCAGGAAGGAATTATCCTGGATGTCGCCTCGAAGCTGGCAGTTGACGTTAAACTGCAAATCGGAGCCACCACGCAGACCGTCGAAGTGGTGGGTGCGGCTCCGGTTTTATCCACACAGGACGCGGTCACCGGGCAGGAAATCAACCGGTCCGCAATCAATGATCTTCCCCTCGTGGATCGCAGCGTACTGGACTTGGCATTCCTGGCTCCTGGCGTCACGCAGGTACCGGGCGCTGCCTATGGCACCGGCACCAGCCTGAACTTCGTGTCCAACGGCGGACGCAATGACACGGCTGAACTTCTGGTTGACGGCATCACCGCCGCCAGCTACGAGCCCAACACGGCCATCTACACGCCACTGTTCCAACCCAATGTGGATGCCGTGCAAGAATTCAAGATCATGCAGAACAACTACTCCGCGGAGGAAGGCTTCTCCGGCAACACCTACATCAACATGGTGATGCGTTCGGGAACCGACCAATTCCACGGAGACGTTTACGAATTCCTGCGTAATAAGGATCTGGATTCACAGAACTTCTTTGCCAACCAATCGGGTTCCCCCCTTCCTGCCATGCGACGCAATGAGTTTGGCGGCAGCGTGGGCGGGCCCATCAGGAAGGATAAAACCTTCTTTTTCTTCGACTATGACGGTGTGCGCGAGGGAAGCGGCACCACCCATAACGGCGGCGTTCCCGACGCTGCGGAGAGAGCCGGAGACTTTGGCGAACTCTGTTCGCGGGCGGGCGGATCGTTCGACGCGGGCGGGATTTGCAATCAACCCGGTGGACAGCTCTGGGATCCCTATTCCGGAGCCTACGGGCCTTGGTCGGCCTCGTCCTCGAACAGCGGGACCGGACGCTATCTGCAAACGCAGATTCCCTTCAACAACCTGGCGCAATTCACCAGCGCCGGCAATCAAAATTTGACCGCAGCGGGCTTCCCGCTTCCAGCGGTAGCCGGCAACTTGATTGACCCTGTGGCATCGAAAATGATGACATACTATCCGATGCCCAACGTCAATGTGGGCACTGCGGCTTACAACCCGTACAACAACTGGTCGGGTTCAGGCCTCAATACCGATGGCAACAACGCTTGGGACCTCCGCATTGACCAGCGCTTCAGCCAAAGCGACACCTTCAATGCCCGGTACTCGATGAGCTCGGGCCCCTATCACAATTACAACTGCTACGGAAACGCGCTTGATCCTTGCACACAAGGGCCGGGCGTGGGCGGGTCGCGACAGGTTGCTTTAAACGAGAACCACACCTTCAGCCCCACCACCATTTTGAGTGTATCGCTCGGTTTCACCCGTGGCTTGTCCAACACGGAAGGAATCCAAAAGGATTTTCCCAAGTTCAGTCCCGTAACCGATCTTGGTCTTCCTTCTTACATCACGACGGACGGCACCATTGCCGCGCCGATGTACTACATGTACGGTGGATACTCGAGTGTAAACGGACCGGAATCGATCGGCGCACAGCCGTGGTCCGTGTATAAGAATGGCAACCAGGTTTACCACTTGCTGGGAACTCTCACCCACGTTCAGGGAAAGCACGAGCTGAAGTTCGGTGGTGAGTGGCGCATCCAGCAGATGAATTGGTTCCAGGATGGAGCTCCCGGAGGGGTGGAGATCGCAGACCAATATGGTACGTCCCAGTTCCCCAACACGGGCGGCGGCGATGCCATGGCCACCTTCCTCACCGGCGTGCCCGACCCCAACGAATGGGGCGAGTACGAGATATCTCCCCACTTCGATACCCAGAACTACCGCTGGGGTGGATTTGCCCAGGACAACTTCAAGATGACCAAGAAGCTCACGGTCAACCTGGGGTTGCGCTATGACTTGGAGATTCCTCGCACCGAGCGGTACAACAAGATGTCGTATTTCAATCCTACTGAGGCCCTCTCCATTCATCCCTCGGCGATCGACGCTTCGACGTGGCCCAGTGCCATTCCGGGCGCCATTCCTGATCTGACTTCACCCCAGGGCGGATTGGTGTTCGCAAGCAACGCGCAGCGCCATATCGTAGACACCGCCGCCAAGGACTTCGGTCCGCGGGTCGGCCTTGCCTATCAAGCGAAAGAAAAGCTGGTCCTTCGCGCTGGTTACGGCCTGTTCTACAACCCCACGCAATGGGGCACCACGGGCGCCGGACCGGTAGGCAACGAAGGTTTCCAAGCTACCACCAGTTGGCAAACTACGATGAACAGTGACGGATCTACACCGTGGGGGCGTGTCAGCAATCCTTACCCCAACGGTCTGCTTCCAATCACGGGATCTTCCCTCGGCAGTTCGACCAACCTCGGCCTCGGCATTACCGAACCGGAACGCAACGTCAATATCCCGCCCTACACGCAGACGTGGAGCGCGGGGTGGCAATACGAACTCCCGGGTGGCGTGCTGGTTGACGCCAACTATATCGGAACCAAAGGCACTCACCTGTATTACAACAGCGCCGGCGGGATGCAATACCTTGGAACTTGGATCCAGCAGGAAGCCACGGACCCAGCCTTGGTGAACGCGATGGGTACCTACGTAGCGAATCCTTATGCTGGCGTCATCAACTCGCCCGGCTGCGGGATCTGCGGAGGAACCATTGCGGCAGGTAACCTCATCCGGCCGTTCCCGCAGTTTAACGGCCTCAACGGGGTTAATCCGCCCTGGGCAAACTCCATCTACAACGCCCTGCAGATCAAAGTGGAAAAGCACATGCGGCAGGGCGTGCAGTTCATGGTGTCGTACACCAACGCAAAGTCCATCGACGATGCATCCATGTCCACCAGTACGGGATGGATCGGCGGATTTGGACAGATGCGGGATCCCAACAACCGCAAGCTTGAGCGGTCGCTTTCCGAGTGGGATATTCCCCAAGTGTTCCAAATCAGCTACATTTGGCAAGTCCCCTACGGAAGAGGGAAGCACTTTGGCGGCAGCGTGAATTCGATCGTCAACGGCTTCCTGGGCGGCTGGCAAACCAGCGGCATGTGGCGCTTTGACAATGGTATGCCCGTAAGCGTGGGTGTTACCGGCGGCTCGGCGCTATGGGGTTACGGCAACACCAACCCCGACCAGGTCGGCAAACTAAAGGTCAACCCCAAGTCGGAGTGGTTTACCAATGGCTACTTCGTTAATGGTGGGGCTGGTGCCTTGATTGTACCTCCCAATTACACCATCGCCAACGCGTCACGCATGGAACCCAGTACGCGTCTGCCTGGAACCAACAACGCAACTCTGGCTGTGTTTAAAGATATCCCCACCCACATTCGGGAAGGGTCCAGGTTGCAGATCAGAGCGGAAGCTTTTAACGCTTTGAACCATCCTCAATTCGGTGGCGTCGCCAATACTTTCGGCAACGGCAATTTCGGCGATGTCCAGAGTCAAGTGAACGTACCTCGGCAAGTCCAGTTGGGTTTGCAACTCTATTTCTAAGCCCGTCTGGAAGTAAGACTCTGAGGGAGGGGCCTCCGGCCCCTCCCTTTTTTTGTCTTCACTGAAACCGGAAAATGTTCGCGACGATTGGCCGCGGGGCCTTAGATAGAACCTGGGTTGCGCGCCCATAAATGCAGGAGCCTTGGATCGGGGGCGGTCCGACAGCAATAGTCTCCTTAATTGATGTAAGTACTATTTTTTATTGCTACTCGTCACTTTTATCTTGACAAGCGTCATTGTCTGGCGTAGGCTTCGCCCGTTGGTGGTCATTACTTATCGATAAGGAGAGCGTCAACTACGGGTCGTCGATCACGCCGCCGGTCGTGTATATTCCGCCGTGACCCTCTCTGTTCATCTGCTGTACTGCTAGTTTCTTTACTTTCCAGCGTCGGGCTCTTAATCTTTGGAGGCTTTCCCATGCGATCAAACGCAAGGAAGGTGGGCCGCAGCGGTACGCGCTGTTTGGGCTCACTCCTTCTGCTCGTGTCTCTATGGGCGTGTGTTTCTCTCACGGCTTCCGCACAGACCATCGTGGGTTCCATATCGGGTATTGTTAGCGACCCCACGGGGGCCGTCGTGCCGGGAGCCAAAATTGTGTTAACCGATAACAACAAGGGCTATACCTACAATGCGGTGACCGATTCCGTAGGGCGGTATGTGCTCTTGGACCTACCCGCCAGCAATTACAAGCTGACGGTGGAGGCCTCAGGGTTCAAGTCCACCACGCAGGAAGGAATCATCCTGGAAGTCGCCGCCAAGCTGGCGATTGACGTCAAATTGCAAATTGGCGCCACGACGCAGTCGGTAGAAGTGCTAGGCGCGGCTCCGGTGCTCCACACGGAGGATGCAGTGACAGGCCAGGAAGTGGATCGCGAGGCGATCAATGACCTGCCGCTGGTCGATCGCAGCGTTCTCGACTTGGCGTTCCTTGCGCCCGGCGTCATTCAAGTGCCGGGTTCCGCTTATGGCACCAGCACCAGTTTGAACTTCGTGTCCAACGGCGGACGCAACGATACCTCGGACCTCCTGATTGACGGCATCGCCTCGTCCAGTTACGAGCCCAACACGGCCATCTACACGCCACTCTACCAGCCGAATGTGGACGCCGTACAAGAATTCAAGATCGAGCAGAACAACTACTCGGCGGAAGAAGGATTTTCCGGCAACACCTACGTCAACATGGTGATGCGCTCGGGAACCGATCAATTCCACGGAGACGTTTACGAATTCCTGCGCAACAAGGATTTGGACGCCAACAACTTTTTCTCCAACGCATCGGGTGGGAAGCTCGCGTCCCTGCGGAAAAACGAGTTTGGCGGCAGCGTCGGCGGTCCTATCCGCAAAGATAAGACCTTCTTCTTTTTTGACTATGATGGTGTGCGTGAGGCAGCCGGCACAACCCATAACGGCGGTGTTCCCGATGCCGCAGAGAGAACCGGAGACTTCGGCGAACTCTGTTCGCGGGCGGGCGGAACGTTCGGCGGGGGCGGAGTTTGCTCCGTTCTTGACGGCCAGCTTTGGGACCCCTATTCCGGGGTGTACGAGCCATGGGTGGCCCCCAACGGAAATAACGGGACGGGACGTGTCTTACAGACGCCAATTCCCTTCAATAACATGGCGTTATACACGAGCGCCGGCAATCCCAATTTGCCTGCCGCCTACCAACTTGCTTCTGTGGCCGGCAACCTGATTGATCCCGTTGCTTCGAAGATGATGAGCTACTATCCCCTGCCTAACAACGGCAACAATCCTTACAACAACTGGGCGGGTTCCGGCGCCAACACCGACGGCAACAACCAATGGGACCTCCGCATCGACCAGCGCTTCAGTGAAAAGATGACTTTCAGTGCCCGCTACTCGATGAGCTCGGGCCCCTATCAGGGATGGAACTGTTACGGGAACGCGCTTGATCCCTGCACCCAAGGGCCGGGCGTCGGCGGGTCTCGGCAGGTCGCACTGAACTTGAACTACACCTTTAGCCCCACGACCCTTTTGGCTGTTTCGGGGGGATTCACCCGCGGTCTCTCGGATACCCAAGGAATCCAAAAGAGCTTCCCCAAGTTCAGCCCCGTCACCGATCTGGGCCTTCCCTCGTACATCACCACGGACGGCACGATCGCGTCCCCGAACTTCTATATGTATGGCGGATACTCCAGCCCGAATGGGGCGGAGTCCATCGGCGCGCAACCTTGGTCCGTGTACAAGAATGGCAACCAGGTTTACCACATGCTGGCAACTCTCACCCACGTTACCGGCCGTCACGAACTCAAGTTCGGGGGTGAGTGGCGCGTGCAGCAGCAAAACTGGTTCCAGGATGGGGCCCCGGGAGGGGTGCAGATCGAGGACCAATACGGCACCTCCGAGTATCCGAATACGGGCGGCGGTGATGCTCTGGCTACCTTCCTCACCGGTGTTCCCGACCCCGGCACCTGGGGTGAGTATGAAATCTCTCCTCACTTCAGTACGCAGAACTACCGCTGGGGTGGATTTGCCCAGGACAACTTCAAGGTGACCAAGAAGTTCACGGTCAACGTGGGCTTGCGCTATGACCTGGAAATTCCCCGCACCGAGCGGTACAACAAGGAAGTCAATTTTAGTCCCACCATTCCGGTCCCCATCTCGCCCGCGCCCATTGACGCTGCGACATGGCCTAGTGCGCTTCCCGGCGCCATTCCCAATGTGACCTCACCCACGGGTGGACTGGTGTACGTCACCAATGCGGACCGCCATATCGTGGATACCACTTATACGGATTTCGGTCCCCGTTTGGGCTTGGCTTATCAGATGAAGAGCAAGCTGGTTCTCCGCGCCGGGTACGGCTTGTTCTACAATCCCACCATCTTTGGCAGCCAGGGTGCCGGAGTGACCGGCAATGAGGGTTTCCAGGCGACCACCAGTTCGCTCCTCACCATGAACGGAGACGGCGTGACGCCTTGGGGGCGCGTCAGCAATCCTTTCCCCAACGGTCTCCTGTTCCCCTCGGGGTCATCGCTCGGGGTCCAAACTAATCTCGGCCTGGGCGTCACCGAACCGCTCCGCAACGGGAACATCCCTCCCTACACGCAGACCTGGAGCATGGGCTTCCAATATGAACTTCCCGGCGGCTGGCTGGTAGATGCCAACTACCTCGGCACGCGAGGCACGCACCTGTACTACTACGGCTCGGGCTCGCTATCGTACTTAGGGCCCTGGGTGGAGCAGGAAGCCACCAACCCGGCCTTGGTCAACGCGCTGAGCACCTACGTAGCGAACCCCTATGCCGGGGTCATCACCACGCCCGGCTGCGGGATCTGTGGAGGAACCATTCAGGCCGGCCACCTCATGCAACCGTACCCGCAGTTTAGTGGCGCCTCCGAGACTGACTTGCCCGTAGCCAACTCCATTTATGAGGCCTTCCAGCTCAAGGTGGAGAAACGCATGGCGCACGGGTTGTCCGCCATGGTGAGCTACACCAACTCCAAGTCGCTCGACGATGCGTCCGTGTCCACCAGCACCACTTGGATCGGTGGCTTCTCCTCCTTGCGCGATCCCAACTCCTTACGTCTCGAGCGTTCGCTCTCGGAATGGGATGTCCCGCAAGTGCTCCAGTTCACCTACATCTGGCAGGTTCCCTACGGAAGAGGCAAGCATTGGGGCAGCAACCTGAACGCCATTGTGGATGGCTTCCTAGGGGGCTGGCAAACCAGCGGTATGTGGCGCTTCGACAATGGCCAGCCCATCAGCATCGGCGTGACCGGCGCCTCGGCCCCTTGGGGTTACGCGGCTTCCTATCCTGACATGATTGGGAAGCTCAAGATCAATCCCAAGTCGCAGTGGTTCACCAATGGCTATTTCGCCGATGGAGGGGCTAATGCCCTGATCGTGCCTGCCCCGTATACCATCGGCAACGCACCACGAGAGCAACCCAGCGCGCGCATACCGGGAACCAACAACGCAACCCTTGCTTTGTTCAAAGATATCCCCTTGCACTTCCGTGAAGGCGCCAAATTACAGATCAGAGCGGAGTCCTTTAACGCCCTCAACCACCCGCAATTTGGCGGCATCCAGACTACGTTCGGCACTGGCAGCTTCGGTGAGGTCGATAGTCAGGTGAACTCGCCTCGGCAAGTCCAGTTGGGTATGCAACTCTACTTCTAGCCCGGTAGGTGTGTGAGTCTTCAAGGAGGGGCCTCGCGGCCCCTCCTTTTATTTGTGACACAGGCACTCCTGCCTGTGTCCGCATTCGCGTGAACCCGCTCCGCCGCCGGCACGCACGACGGCGCGTCTGCTGGCGGGCGCAGACCCAAACACCGGCAGGAGCGCCGGTGTCACATGAACCTTCCAAATAAACCGAGCGTACGGTAAGATGATTGTTGCTCCTCGGCCAGCCCCTCGCAGTTGACCGGTTGTGATATGCGTCAGTGGATCATCCTTCCCTTCGCGCTTTTCCTTTTCGTTTCCACGTGGGCCGTACAAGCTCCATCGGACCAGGTTCCCGCCGACGTGCTGCACCAAATCGCCGCCGAGTTCCAACAGGGAAATGTTCCGGAAGCCGAGCGGGGCGTGCGTGCAGCCCTGGAAAAAGCTCCTCATGACCCCGCCGCCCTGAGTTTATTGGGTGTGATCCTCGACGCTCAGCAGCGGTACAGCGAGGCCGAATCGGCATACCAGAAGGCCCTCGCTGCCGCCCCCGGCGCGCCCGGCATCCTGAACAACCTGGGCAACCATTACCTGGCCGAAGGAAAGACTGATCAGGCGCGCGCGGCATTTCTGAAAGTGGTTGTCGCCGAGCCCCGTCACCCCAATGCCAATTTGCAGTTGGCTCAGCTTAGCGTCTCCGCGCGGCAGGGCGCGGCCGCACTGAGGTATCTCGACCGCTTACCGCCGGAAAACCAGGACTCCGCTCCTGTAGCGATTCTGCGCGCGCGCGCAATGAAACTGGCCGGTCAAGAGCAGGCCGCCGGGAAACTCCTGAGTGAGGTTCAAAGTAAAGCCGGAAGCGACCCGAGCGTGGCCTTTTCCGTCGGTATGGCCTTCGCCGAATGGCAGCGCTATTCGGACGCCGAGAATGCTTTTACCCGCGCCCTCGACGCGGACCCCACCAATTTTGACATCCTCTATAACCTCGGCCTCGCTGCCCAACATGCCGGGCACACGGCCCGCGCCCTGGAGGTTTATAGGGCGGCCCTTCAACAGCACCCGAATGATCCCGATTGTCTGTACAACGTGGGGACGATCGATATCCAATCGGGCCACTCAGACGAGGCGGTGATGCCGCTGATGCAGGCCAGCAAAGCGGCTCCCGACCGCGCCGACATTCTCTTCGCTCTTGCGCAAGCCAGCCAGGATATTGGTTTCTACGGCGATGCCGCCACGGCCATCGACCAGTATCTTAAATTGAAACCCCATGATGACGTTGCCCGCCGCGAACGCGGGTTCTGTCTGATCCGCTCCACAAGCCTCGATCGAGGCCTCCTGGACCTCCGCTGGTACAATCAAAAACACCCGAGGGATGCACGGGGCCTCTACGAACTGGCTATTGCCGAGACCGTGCGCATGCCCGACGAAGCACTAAAACACTTGGACCAAGCCGTCGCCATCGATCCCAAGTTCGGGGCTCCCCGTTTCGCTCGCGCGGTCCTGTATTATGAAAAGGGCCGGACCGATGACTCCATTGCGGACCTGAAGCTCGTGCTGGCAAAAGAGCCCGACAATTTCCGTGCGCTCGACTCCCTCGGTCTGGATTACACCCGGCTGGAGCGCTACCCGGAGGCCGCCGAGGTCCTCGGTCGGGCCGCCAAGCTTGCTCCCAAAGACCCCCAGATCCTCACCCACTACGCGCATGTTCTCACGCGCTTAGGGCGGAAAGAGGAAGCCGAAAAGATGCTCGTTGACTTTCGCGCCTTCGCTCCGGCGGCCGGGCATCGGCCCAATCATGGACTGTTTGACTATCTCAACCTCTCGCCGGAGGAACAGTCCGCAAAGTACATGGAGAACCTTCAGAGAAACATCGGCCTCCGGCCCGACGATCCACTCCTGCGCATGCAATTGGGTAAGACGTACCTCGATCAAGGGAACCCCGCGGACGCGTTAGAGGCCTTTCGCGCTGCCAAAAAACTGACCTCGAACCCTGACATCCTGGCCGGCTGCGGAAAAGCCCTCCTCGATGAGGGACAATACGCTGCGTCGCGGGAATTCCTTGATCCCGCTGTGGCTGCACGTCCTGACGCGCCCGACTTGCGGCTGGACCTTGCCACCGCGGTTTTCAATTCCGCCGGACCCGAGGCCGGGCTGATCGTTTTGGACGGAACCTCCGCCTCACAACGGCAGGGAGACTACTTCCTGTTACGTGCTCAGATGCTGGATGCCATGAACAAGCCGGAAGAAGCTGCCGAGGCCCTGAACCGGGCGTTTGTCACCGCACCGACCCGGCCGGATCTCTATTACCAAGCTACCCTCTTCCTGATCAAGCACGAGCAGTATAAGCGCGCCATCGGATTGCTCGATCTTGCCAATAAGACGATTCCGGATGTGCCCGAATTGGAATTACTTCAGGCGATGTCTTACGAACTGGTTCGCGACCACGACAATACGATGCGCGTCCTGGGGCGAATCGAGTCCCGCTGGCCCGAGTGGTCGATGCCTTACATGATTCAGGGCATCACGCTCGCCATCCGTCTGCGCTCGGCAGAGGCCGAACCCGTCCTGAAGAACGCCATCGCCCTGGGTGCTGACAACGGCATCAGCAATTATTACTTGGCGTTAGTCATCGTCAACAGCAACCCCGAGCGAGTCGACGAAGCTCAGCAGGCGATCTCCAAGGCCTTGCAATTGACTCCGGACGATGTCTACGTACAGTCCTTGGCGGGTAAGATCGACTATCTGCGCAAAGACTATCCCGCCGCTGTCGAGCACCTCAATTCTGCCCTGCGGCTGTGGCCCGAAATGACCGAGGCCCACGAAACCCTGGCAGGAGTCTATCGAGCCATGGGCGAAAAAGAGAAATCCATCGCCGAGCTCAAGGAAATCCTGCGCGTCAAGCAGGCCAATCCCACCGCTGACCAAACCCCACCGTTCCCCATGGAGAAATTATTGTTCTCGGTACAGGCCCCCACCCACCCACCAAGCTAAGCCTTTATTTTTCATGAACATCTTGGGGTCGAGCGCGATCAATCTCTATAAGTGACTATTTTTCAAGAAGATGGCAGGATGGACGGAAGAGACTGGCTTTTTCGCAGCGCTGAGCGATGGAAACTTGAGCTATCTACTTAATTTTTCAATAACATCTCAGGGTTTTTAATAACACCTTTATTTTCAATAACATCTCAGGGTAGGCGACATTCTGTCGATCAGCGGTCCTTTGTTTTCAATAACATCTCAGGAGCAACCTTCATTTTTACCACTCTGTCGTCCTGCTGCGCGATGGACTGCCAAGCCTCGATCCGAGACGTACTCAGACACGCCGCTGATACGGGCCTTCATACTCACAGCACAACCCTAACATACGAAAATGACTTTGTCAAGTGAAATACTGTAGCATGATTAAAAAGGCCGCTGAATTGCTCGTCCGGGCATTCGGATGGCGATAATACTGCCGGATTAGGGGGCCTTGGCGCGGGCGAGTTCCTGTTGGGCTTTTTCGTGCTGCCCGAGAGCCTCGTAGGCTTGGCCCAACTGGTAATGCGCTTTGGCCATGTGGGGAGCGATGGCCACGGCTCTTTCCAGTTCGCGCGCGGCGTCCTGCGGGCGGTCGAGGTAGAGGTAGAGTTCGCCCAGGGCCTCGTGCGCGTCGGCGTAGTCGGGAAGGATTTGGACGGCGCGCTGAAACGCCTGGATGGCGGGGTCCGGCTGCTTCCGCCGGGTGTAGACGACCCCCAAATTGTAGGCTGCCGCGAAGCTTTTCGGGTCGAGTTCAAGCGTCCGGTCGAAGGCCTGCCCGGCGCCCGCCAGATCGCCGGTCGCGAGTTGCGAAAGGCCCAGGTAGTAGGCGGCCATGGAGTTTTTGGGGTCGAGCTCCAATGCGGCTTGGTAGGCCGCGACGGCGTGGGGAAAGTCCTTCAGGTGGTAATAATCGCCCGCCGCGAGAAAGCTAATCGTGCGCGAATGGGGTTCGGTCTTTTCCGCTTGTCGCAGCTTGCTGAGCGACTCCGCGTAATGTCCTTGTTCGTCTTCGGTGAGCGCTGCGGACACCAGCTCATAAGTCTGAATGCGATCCTTGGGGTCGGGCAGCGCCTTGCCGCTCGCGTCGGTGATGGTTCCGGTGGAAACGGCCACGTATCCCAGCGAACGCAGGCTTTCGAGCAGCGCGGGATCGGTCGGGGCATTGGCGGTCGCGGTGCTGCCGGTGGCGGGCGTGTAGCGGCTCACCAGGGTGCGTAGGCGGTCGCTCATCTCCTGCGCCTGAGCGCGGTGAGTGGCGTAGAGGTTCTTCAGTTCCTTGGGGTCTGTGCGGGTGTCGTAGAGTTCCGGACGCGTGGTCTCAATGTATTTCCACCCGTGCGACTGCAAGCTGCGCAGCAGATTCCAGCCAAAGTGGAGCAGAGGCGGATAACTCTCGGCATAAATGTTCGACGCGCTCTCCGTCGCGCGGCCCTCTACCAGGCTCAGCAGGCTGCGTCCCTGCACGCTGGAGGGCACGGGAATGCCCAGAGCCTGTAAAACCGTGGGCATCACGTCCACCAGCGAAACCTCGTCGGTCACTACTCGCGGGGCGGCGCCCGGGACTTTGACGACGCAAGCTACATGGAGAGTGGCATTATAAACGAAAAAGCCATGGTTTTTTTCGCCATGCTCGCCGAGGCTTTCGCCATGATCGCTCACCAGCACCACGAGTGATTTTTCCATGCGCCCCTGCTGCGCGAGGCCCGCCGTGAGGCGCCCAATCTGGCTGTCGGCGAAGGCGATTTCTCCGTCATACGGACGGCCGGGATACCGACCGGCATAGGGCTCCGGAGGACGGTAAGGACTGTGCGCGTCGTAAAGATGAACCCAGAGAAACATAGGTTGCGAGGGACGGTGGCTCAGCCACTTCAGCGCTTCATCCACCACTTGGTTGCCGGGACGCTTCATCGCATCCAGGTGGACTTCTTCCATTCGTCCGATCTCGAAATGATCGAAATAAGTTTCAAATCCCTGGTTGAGTCCGAAACGCGAGTCGAGCACGGGCGCGCCCAGAAACGCCGCTGTGGTGTAGCCATGGTCGCGCAAGATTCTCGCCAACGTGGTGGTTCCAGGGGGAACTCGATTGCCGGTGAAGTCGTGCACGCCGGTCGCGAGTGGGAACGCCCCGGTCATCAGCGACGTGTGCGACGGCAAGGTAATGGGGACCGGCGTGAAGGCTTGGGAAAATCGCGCACCTGTCGCCGCAAGCTGGTCGATATGGGGAGTCTGGATCGCGGTGTAACCGTAACACCCCAGGTGATCGGGACGAAGCGTATCAAGGGTAATCAGGATAACATCGTAGGAGGGCCGCTCGGCTCCCCGAACGGAACATCCCAACACGAGCAGCGCGAGAATTACGAATAAGCGTTTGAGGCTAAGCATTCCAGCAGTGACGATAGTACAAGAGGAGAGCTCGGCGCAACTCAATGCGAGGCGTCGGTTGGGCGACGTTATAATGAAACCGAATCGTAGCAGGCGGGACCCCGATTCACCGGGCCAGGCTGTCCACGCTACTTCCGCTAATCACTTCTATGTCTCGCAGCCCGCGCGATTACTCCGCGAACAAGCCGAAATCCGAGAGCGCCGGGCAAACTGGCGAACTGGTAATTCGCAGCCGGAGGTTGGTTGTGGTCACAGGCTCGCCGGTGCGGATCAACCGGCAGTTCCCAATGCTGGTTTCCGCGGCCAGCGTGCGCCACGCGTTTCCGCTTCGAACATCGATTTCAAAAGAGCCGATACGTTGTCCCAGCCGAAGAGCTTCACCCAGGCGGATGACGCTGAACGTCACAGGCTGGGTGAATTCAACCTCCAATTCGGGCGTCGTTACCTCATCATCTGTCGCCCAGTACGTCGAAGGATCTTCGTCTATCAGATTCGCCGGAGCGAAGGTTCGGCGATTGCCGCGGAAGTTTGACGCCGTCAGCCGGGCGTCGCCGGCGAGATTCTTCGCGAAGGTTTTTTGCCGCATTTCGCCGAAGTGCTTCAGCGACGCGAGGTCTGCTTCGTTCAAGCGACCCCTCCGGTCGGGCGGCACGTTGAGCAGAAGATTTGCGCCACGCCCGACGGATTTGAAGTAAAGGTCCCACAGCTCACGCGGAGTTTTTACTTTGCTGTTTTCGCTTTCGTGCCAGAACCATCCTGGCCGGATCGACACGTCGCACTCGGGCGGAAGCCACTGCTTTCCGTTGCGCGTTCCCCTGTCGGATAAGCTGGTGTCCACGTCACCCGGCGCCGCGGGGCCGCCCTTCTCGCCCACGGGATCGAAAGTTTCCCAGCAAGTCTCGCCGGCGATGCCGTTTTCGTTTCCCACCCAGCGGACGTCCGGGCCAATGTCGCTGAACATCACCGCGTCGGGCTGGAATCGCCGTGCCAGCGCCCACGTATTGGGCCAATCGTAGTACTTGGTCCTGTCGATCACTCGCTTCTCGCGGGCGCCGCCGTAATACCCGGTTCCACCATTCGCGCCGTCGAACCATATCTCGAAAATCGGTCCGTACAGAGTGAGCAGTTCCGTCAACTGCGCGCGGTAAATCGGAATGTACTCCGGCTTGCCATAGGCGGCGTTGTTGCGGTCCCAGGGAGAAAGATAGACGCCGAACTGCAGCCCTTGGCGGCGCGCCGCCTCCGAGATCTCGCGCACCACATCGCCCTTGCCATCCCTCCAGGCACTGTTGCGGATGCAATGTTCGGTAGTCTTCGTCGGCCATAGGCAGAAGCCGTCGTGGTGCTTCGCGGTGAGAATGACTCCCTTCATGCGAGCAGCCTTCAGGCCCGCAACGATGGCGTCGGGATCGAAGTCCGTGGGATTGAAAACCTTTGGATCTTCGTCGCCGTCGCCCCACTCTTTGTTGGTGAAAGTGTTGACGGTGAAGTGGATAAAGCCGCAAGTCTGGAGCTCATGCCAGCTTAGTTGGCGGGCGGATGGCAGCGCCCCATAAGGCGCCGGCTCGGAATCGGAACCCCAAGCAAAGGATGCGAGCGAAGCCGCAAATGGTGCTGCGAGCAGAAATGATCTTCGTTTCACAATAGGTTCCCTCTTTGGTCCTTCGCAGTCCGGAGATATCCCATCATCGCGGCGATCGGCCAGCCTCCGCCATCAGTTTCTGCCGTGCGCTGCCTAGCATATACCTTACTTAACCTCGCGTCCCAACGTCGCTCTCGTTTTCGTCAGGCTGCCCTTTGCGGGAAGATTTCGAAGACCCTGGTGACGCGGGAAACAGTTCCGTCCGGACGAGTTGCTCACCGCGCAGAACATGCACGATAAAGATGGTCTTCTTCTCCGTTCGATAGAAAATGCGACAAGGAGAGACAATCAACTGGCGGTAGGAAAGACCGCTTAGTTCGTTCGGCAGAGAACCCATACGGGGAAGTCTGCGGAGCCGCTCGACTGCGGCAAATACCCGTCGGACAAGTCCGCGAGCCGCTGTGGCGTTTTCCACGGCAATATAGTCTGCAATCGCATCCAACTCGCAAATCGCCGAATCGGCCCAGATTATTCTAGCCATCGCTTGAGTTGCCGCTTTGCCTGGGCGTGCGTGGAAACTCGCCCGTCTTGAATGGCTCTCTCTCCGCGCGCGATACCTTCGAGCACGCGCATGCGATTCTGCAACGCTTCAAAGGTGGTAACATCCACGAGGTAGGCGGTAGGAACTCCGTGCTGGGTGATCAGAACCGGTGTCTGATCCTTGGCCAACTCGGCGAGAATCCCGGTCGCTTTCCTCTTCAGGGTTGTCACCAGATGGGTTTTCATAAAGTGATACTAAAGTATCACATTTCCGTTGGCAAGGACTTAGTTTGAGGATAAAGAGAGTTAATCGGCGAGAAAAGGCTTCACCGCGGAGGCACGGAGGTCACAAAGCAAGAGTGCTTCGACTGACAACAATGCAAATGATTTTTCACTACTGAGCTTTGCAAAATATAGTGACAATGACGCCCGCGCTAGGAAAAGAACTCGTCACTATATTTTGCAATCTTCAGTAGATGGCTCACTTCGTTCTTGAATACGCCTCTTTGTGACCTCTGTGTCTCTCCAGAAACTTCACGTAAGTTATTGATTATTCGTAAAGGCAACGGGAAGTTTCCGGCACTATGGACCCGCCAACGGCGGGCAGACACTCTGTGGTGAATTCTTTTTTCGATTCAAAGAATTTAACTCCGCCCTGTGGCAACTGTCCGAGAATCATCGTAGGACTTATGGGCAGGACGCCCGGGGGCGCTGCCCCCGACAGCCCAGCGCGTTTAACCGAAAAGCCCCGAGCCAAAACCAGAGCGAGCTAGCTGCCCGCAGTCCCACCGCCCGAGCTTCGTAACCGAACGGTCCCGACCCAAAGCCATAGCGGGCAAGATGCCCGCGCTCCCAGCACCCGAACTTTTTCCTATTGTATCCCCATAGGAAGTATGCCATTCTTCTATGGCATTCCAATAGGAGAAGCATGGACAACAAGGCTGACGTTTGGCAAGGAACACTGGCTCTGATGGTGCTGAAGACGCTTGAAAGCATGGGGTCACTCCACGGCTACGGGATTGCTCGCCGCATCGAGCAGACCAGCCGCGACCTGCTGTCGGTGAATTACGGCACGCTCTATCCGGCGCTGCTGAAGCTCGAGCAGGAAGGGTACATTGCCTCGGAGTGGGGCCAATCGGACAACAATCGGCGGGCCAAATACTACAAACTTACGCGCGCCGGCCGCAAGCAGTTGGCCAAGGAAACCCGCGAATGGGAGCAGGCCACCGCGATTTTGGCGCGGTTCCTGGCGCCCGGGGAGGAAAGGTCATGAGAAACTTGCGCGCGTGGTTTTTGCGCCTCTGGGCGACAATCAGCAGGGAGAGCCGCGACCGCGAACTGGCCGCGGAGCTTGAAGGCCATCTGCAATTGCACATCGACGACAACCTGCGCGCCGGCATGACCCCGGACGAAGCGCGCCGGCAGGCGCTGATCAAGCTGGGCGGCGTCGAGCAAACCATGGAATCCTCTCGCGACCGGTTCGGCCTGCCCGCCCTGGAAAGCCTCTTTCAGGATCTGCGCTACGCCTTGCGCATGTTGCGCAAGAACCCCGGCTTCACCGCGGCGGCCGTGCTGACGCTCGCACTTGGCATCGGCGCCAACGCCGCGATTTTCACCCTGACCTACGCGGTGGTTCTCAAGAGTTTGCCCGTACCCAACCCCGGCCAGTTGGTCCGCTACACGTTTCGCAATGGCGCGATGGATCTCGGTTTGTCGGGTCCCTCCTACGAAGCCCTCCGGCGGCACGAGACAGTGAATACTGACCTGCTGGCGTGGAGCGATGCCGATCTCGCGATTCAGGAGGGAGGGGAAGTCACACGCGTCAGCGGAGCGCTGATCACCGGCAGCGGGTTTCGCGTCCTGGAACTGCGGCCGTATCTGGGGCGCGTGTTTGGCGACCAGGACGACGTCAGCGGCGGCGGCCCCAACGGCTACCAGGCACTGCTCGGCTACGACTATTGGCAACAACATTTTCACGAAAGCGCAAGCGTGTTGGGACAATCGCTCACGATTAACGGGCGCGTGGTGACGGTGATTGGCGTTCTGCCCCCCGGATTTGATGGCCTGATCGCCGGAATGCGCGCCGACGTTGTGCTGCCACTGGCGTTCGAAGAAATTCTCCACGCGCCCCAGCCGATGCGTCGCCACGCTGGAAGTTTTTGGCTTACGGTAATGGGGCGGCTCAAGCCGGGCGAATCGGTGCAGGCGGCGCAAGCGAACCTGCACGCTAGCGAGGCAACCGTCCGCGAGGAAGCCGATCCCACCCACCATTTTCTTAACGGCTTCTTCGCGCCATTTCACTTTGGCGTGGAGAGCGGGCGCGCCGGACGGTCATTCCTGAAAGTGGCTTTCGAGCAACCCCTTGTGGTCCTGGAGGTGTTGGTAGGGCTGCTCTTGGTGCTCTGCTGCGCCAATACCGCTCTGCTGGTGCTGGCGCGCATCAGCAGCCGTTCCCGCGAGTTTGCCCTGCGGAGCGCGCTGGGCGCACCCCGCGCCCGGCTGTTTCGCCAAGTGCTGCTGGAAGTCGGACTATTAGCGGCGGTGGGCCTTGGGGCCGGAATTTGGTTTGGATGGCTGGCGGCTCGGTCGCTCGTGTCAATGCTGGCGAGTATCGGCGAGCCACCGCCTCTCGACGTGACCCCGCGCGCAGCGATCATCGCCTTCACGGCCGCCATTGGTTTGCTCTCGGCGCTCGCGGCGGGATTGTGGCCGGCCCTGCGCGCCGTGCGCGTGGCTCCGGGTGCGGCTTTAAAGGAGGATGCGCGGGCAGCCTCTCCGAAAGGCTCCGGCGGATGGATGGTGCCCGCCCAAGTCGCGGTGAGTGTAACTCTGCTCTTTGCGGCTTCGCTCGTGGGGCGATCGTTCCTCAACCTGCTGCTGGAGAACTCGGGATTCCGCACCGATGGACTGACGCTCGCAAACATCGACTTGCGCGCGAATAAACCGACCAGCGAGATCGCAACCGAGGAAGCTCAACGGATGGTGGAGGTGATCGAGAGCGCCCCCGGGGTGGAGGCGGCCACCGTTCTTTCTTATCCTCCCATCAGCAATGCCTGGAGCGCGGGGCATTACTATTCCAGCGGCGAGCACGGCGCGGTTCATTCCGACATGCAGACCTGGCCGGAAGCGGTTTCGCCGGGGTACTTCACGGCCATGGGCACAAGTATTGTGGAAGGCCGAGGGTTCACACGTGCGGACGCGAATGGCGACCCCGTGTGCATGCTTAGCGCTTCCGCCGCCGCTTACTTTTTCCCCGGGCAGGACGCCGTGGGCAGATTTGTATACTCCGGGGGCGAGGATCCAAGACTCGACGGAAAAACCAAGATCGATCCCAAGTACCAGTGCCGCGTCATTGGTGTTGCCGAGGATGCGCGATTTCGCTCGCTGCGTGAGGCGGCGCCCCGGATGCTCTACAGCCCCATTCGTAAGGCTGACATGGGTCCGGAGTTTTGTCTGGCCGTGCGCAGCGCGAACGCGGGCATTGCGTACGCCGCCATCCGCGACGCCGAGCATCGCGTGACTCCCACCGCGGTGTCGCCGGCAATCTACAGCTTCCGCGAGTTGGTGAAGGAACACCTGCGGCAGGAAAGGATGGTGGTGTTTCTCTCCGCGTGCTTCGCCGCGATCGCCCTCCTGCTCACGGCCCTCGGGCTTTACGCGCTGCTGGCGCGGAGCGTAGTGCTGCGGATGCGCGAAATCGGTGTGCGCTTGGCTCTGGGCGCGCAGCCGGGGGAGGCGCTTCGAATGGTGGTATGGCAGGGTTTCAAGCTGGTGCTCGCGGGAACTGTTATCGGCCTCGTGGCAGCTTTAGCCGTTTCGCGATTGCTGGGCGGCCTGCTCTTCGGCATTCGCCCGGGCGATCCCTACACGCTGGCGGTGGTGGTGTTGGTGCTTCTCGGCGTGGCCCTCGTGGCAAGCGTTATTCCCGGCCGCCGGGCGACGAAAGTGGATCCCATGGTGGCGCTGCGTTACGAGTGAGCGCGGTAATTCAGGATTGATCCGCTACCGCTGCGGACATCACTTTCAGCAACCCGTCGAGCGAACGCTTCGTCGTTTCGGTGTGGGTGAGCCCAGGGGCCTTGAATTCACATTCCAAAGCCATGGTCTCGTTGTAGCCGTCGCGTAGCAGCGCCTGGAACTGGCCCTTCAAGTCGATCTGGCCCAAATCGGCAAAGGTTTCCTGGCAGTTTTTGAAATTGGGCTGGCATTGCACGCCCTTCAAATGAATGTTCCAAATCCGCTTCGGATCGAGCGTTTTGTATCCGTCGGGGTACGGCACTTCTCCCAGCCATATGCCGTTGCCAGTATCGTAATTCGCTCCCACGTTGGGCGGAAGGCTGGCCAGGATTTTGGCCAGCTCATGCACTGTGCCGACATTGGTGGAATTTTCGTTTTCGATCGCCAGGCGAACGCCGGCGGACTTTGCGGCCTCCGCGGCCTTCTGAAGTTCCTCCGTAATACGGCCGTGGATTTGTTCGGGTTCGGCCACTCGCCAGAAGGCGAAGATGCGGAGCTGATCGGTCCCCCAGGCATGGGCGCGCTCTGCGGCCCGCTTGAGCAAATCCATCTGCCCTGAATAAGGATAAGCGTCCTTATCCGCGCCCGGAGGTTTGGTACCAGGAAGAGTGCATTTGAAAAGAGCTGTGTCCACCTGCGAGCACCGGATTTCATACTCGTCCAACAGCTCTTTGACGCGCCGGATTTGCTCCGGGTTCGCCTCGGTGTTGTACTTCCCCCAGACGCTACGAACTTCGACCCATTTGACCTGGTAACTTTGCAGGATCTTGAGCGCAGTTTCGAAATCCTGGGAAAGGCCGTCACTGATCACCGCGAGCTTAAACTGTTTCGGTGGGGAAGCAGCGGGGGAAGAAAAGCTTGCAGTGCCGCTCATCCAAGCTGCGGCCCCCGAGAGGATTCCAGCGGTGCTGATGAATTTTCGTCGATTCATAATAGAGGTCATGGTACGCCTGGAGGGATTCGAACCCCCGACCTGTTGCTCCGGAGGCAACCGCTCTATCCATCTGAGCTACAGGCGCACTCGGATACGAGTTTAACCCCTCCGCGCGGTTGCGGTCAAGCCGGGCGGCTGTTTTTTTAGCTCAGCTACATGTCCGATTCCGCGCATTGGCCTGTGGCATAATGCATCAGGGAAACGCCTCCTCGATGGCCTCCGATTGTGGGTTATACCGCTTGTATTATGTAACTTATCCCAGGAAATGGTTTAATCAGGGCGCAAGATTCGGTCACGATTTTCATCGGGCAAAAACACCCTCCCGTGTGGCAATTTGCCACATTGTTCGCTGGTAAATATAGCCGATAGCAGATCTCTCCGGCTTACCCGCATTAATAACTCCCAATCATTTCAATGCGTTACGAATCGCCGCAGGTCTTGGCATTCGCATTGCCCACTCTCACCTTCGGTCTTTTGGCAGCGATGAATAAGATTTTGGTAGTTGACGACGACCAGGAAAGCCGCGACCTCCTCTGTGAGGTTTTGGAGGCGAACGGGTACGCTCCTCTCGCGGTGGAGAATGGATTGGCTGCCCGCGAAATCCTGAGTCGCGATCTCGAATACCGCATTGTGATTGCCGATCTTCAAATGCCGCTGGAATCCGGCTTGGAACTGCTGCGCAAACTTCGCCAACAGAATTCCCAGCACGAAATCATCCTGATGTCATCCTTTATGAGCAGCGCGGAGAAACGAGCGGCGAAGGCTCTGGGCGTGCACGCTTTACTGGACAAACCCTTTCAGCTCACGGAATTGTTGCAAACAGTAGCAGCCTTGACGGAGCAGACCTCAATAGGGCTTTCTACTTAAGAACTCTGCAGGCACGGCGGGCATCCAAATCTGGTTTGAACAAGGAGCAACGATGGACGTTTCAGCGAAAGTCATCGAGATCATCGCGCGCGAGCAACATCTGGATGTGAGTAAGATCACGCTGGACTCGACGTTCGCGGAACTCGGCATAGATTCCCTCGACGGCGTGAATATCCTGTTCGCCCTGGAAGAAGAGTTTAAGCTCGACATTCCCGACACGGTTGCTCAGAACATGAAGAGCGTCCGGCAGGTCGTGGACAGTCTCACGCGCGTGTTGGAAGGCAGAGACGTCTCTGACCTGGTGGCGATGGCCAAAGGCGAATCTTCCCCCAGCGTCAGCTAAATCACGGCAGTCAAGGGGCCCATCGTGAGGAGAGTTGTCATCACCGGGATTGGAGTGTTTGCCTCCACGGGCAAGAATGCGAAGAGCTTCTTTGCCAGCTTGGTCGAGGGGCGTTCGGCGGTCCGCCGCATCCGACAATTCGACCCCGCGCAGTTGAGTGTGCAGATTGCCGCGGAAATCCCCGATTACAATCCTCTCGACTATTTTCCCGCCAAGCGTCTCGACCTGCTGGATCGATTTAGTCAATATGCTTTGCTCGCCTCTAAAGAAGCCCTGGACTCCAGCGGCATCCAATTGCGGGATGAGGAGCGGCCGCGCTTTGGCGTGGTAACGGGCACGGGAATGGGAGGCGCCACCACCTTCGACTCGGGTTATTACAATCTATACGCCAAGCATGCGACCCGCGTGCATCCTTTTACCATCCCCAAGATCATGCACAACGCGGCCACCTCGCAAGTCTGCATGGAGTTCGGGGCGGAGGGCCCGGCTCTCACGACCGCAACGGCTTGTTCTTCCGCCGGTCACGCCATCGGGGAGGCGTTCCACCTAGTCAAGTACGACATTGCCGACATGATGTTGGCCGGAGGAACGGAAGCGCCGATTACTTTCGGGATGCTTCGCTCCTGGGAATCGGTACGGGTCTTGGCCACGGGCAATGGGGATCCCAGCAAAGCCTGCCGGCCCTTTTCCGCCGATCGCGAAGGATTGGTGATGGGCGAAGGCGCGGCGATGATTCTGCTCGAAGAACTCGAACACGCCAAACAACGCGGTGCCAGGATTTACGGGGAATTATCGGGTTTTGGCTTGAGTTCCGACGCCAGCCACATCACGCAGCCTTCGATTGACGGTCCGGCGCGCGCGGTGGGAATGGCTCTGAGAGAAGCCAATGTCAATCCCCAAGACGTGGATTATATCAATGCCCACGGCACGGGTACCCGCGTAAACGACATCACGGAAACGCAGGTCATCAAGCAAGTGTTTAAGGATCATGCTCGGAAGGTGGCTATTAGCTCGACGAAATCAATGCATGGGCACGTGATGGGCGCGACGGGCGCGGTCGAACTGGCCGCGACGATCCTGGCTATTGAACAGGGGGTGATTCCGCCCACCGCCAATTACACCACGCCGGATCCGGAATGCGATTTGGACTACGTGCCCAATGAAGCGAGGGAAACACCTGTACGCATCGCGATTTCAAATTCCTTTGCCTTTGGCGGGCTGAACGCAGTATTACTGGTACGGCGGTTTGAGTGAGGGACTGGAGGCTAGGGATCGGGGACTAGGGACTCATCTCCACCCCATGATCCCCACCCTCTCACCTCCGAAACCCTGGGACGGAGTCTTTTGATGGTTCAGAACCGCGTTTGCATTTTGACGCTCGGCGTGGGCTCGGGGCATTTGCGTGCTTCTGAGGCCGTGCAACGCGCCCTCTACGACAGTAACGATCCCATTGAAGCTAAGGTGGTGGATGCTCTTGACTCTGCCCGCCGGTGGTTTCACTGGCTCTACGTTGACACGTATTGGTGGGCGCTGCGGAACGCTCCCTGGCTATGGCGAAAGGTGTTTGAGCGCCGCCAACGCCAGCGGCATCGTTCGACGGCTCCCGATTGGGTCTTTCGCCGCGGGTGCGGGGCCGTCTTACGTCAGCTCAAGGGATACTCTCCGCAACTGGTGATTGTCACGGAAATTGGTGCGGCGGAAATTGCCGCTTTGGGGCGGCGCGAGGGTTGGTTCAACGCCCCCATCTTGGCGGTGCAAACAGATTTTCAGACCGAACTTCCCTGGGTGCAATCGGAGATTGATGTTTATTGCGTGGCCAGCGAGGAAGCCCGAGCGCAACTGATCGGCTGGGGTGTGTTGCCCAATCGGGTCTTACTTTGCGGAATTCCCGTGGACCCGGCATTTTCGTTGCCCTTTGACAAAAAGGATTTGATGCAGGCGCTGGGCCTGGACAGCCGCCGGCCGGTGGTTCTGGTGATGGGGGGAGGCATGGGGCCTGCGCCCCTCGATAGCGTGATATCCAGTCTGGAACTCTGCGATGTGCCCATGCAAGTGCTGGCCGTGGCTGGCCACGATCGCCATCTTCGCCACCGGCTGGAATCCATGCGCGGGCGCGTGGCCATGGACCTCCATCTGTTCGGCTGGACGGAAAACATTCCCGAGTTGATGGCCGCTTCCGACCTCCTCATTACCAAGCCCGGGGGACTCACGGCGGCGGAAGCATTGGCGGCGGGGTTGCCGATGATTTTGACTCATCCCATTCCCGGCCCGGAGGATCGGCACGTTCGCTACCTTGCACAAAAGGGTGTGGCCCTGCACGCGAAGACGCTGAATGACATTCCGCGTTTAACGTCGCGGCTGCTTTCCTCCTCAAACGAACTTCGCGAACTCCGCCAGCGTGCGCGTGAATGGTCGCGCCCCGATGCCGCACATGCTGTTGCCCAGGTGGCGACGGCGTTGCTAGAAAAGGCCACGTATATCGATTTGCTCGCGTCGCCTCCTCCGCGTTCGGGGGAGTCGGCATATCTGATGTAGAAACTATGTTTAATCAAGCCCGTAAAATCTTTGAGCGCACCGTGGTGGGAGATTCCGTACCGGCGCTAATCCGCTGGGGCAAACGCGTCTCCCCGCCGGTGATCGAGAAGATTCGTACGGAGGCATTTGGTGAACTCGTCCGCTACGCCGCGGTGCACCAAAAGTTCTTTGCGCGCAAATTGGCGGAACAGAATATTGACCCCAAGCGCGTGCGGCGCCCGGAAGACCTGGACGGCATCTTCACTACACCAGAAGATTTGCGCACACTGCCGGCGGAGGATTTTCTGTGCCGTGAGCCCGAACTGGTTTTTGAAACCACCGGAACGTCCGGCGGGCCCAAACGCGTTTATTTTTCCTACGACGAACTCGATTTCGCCGCGCGTTACGAAGCCGTGGCGCTCTACGAGAACGGCGTCCAGCCCGGCGCCCGCGTGGTGTGTACGTTTGATGCCGGGTACTGGATCAGCAGTTGGGTCACATTCCTCGCCTGCAAACATCTGGGAGTATTTTGTTCCGCCGTCGGCAAGCCGCATCCGCGCGAGGTCTACTCGCGAATGGCCGAATACCGTTACGACGTCATTGCCGCGGACCCCACGTGGCTGATCAGCTTCAGCGAGATCGCGGAGAAGGAAGGCACTTTTCCTCTGCGCCTCATCATGGCGGCCGGCGATCGCATGACCGACGTTTATCGCAACTACGTGGAAAGCGTTTGGAAGTGCCCCGTTTTCCTGGCCTATGGTTCCACTGAGGTGGGCGGGGCGGGCATGGAATGCATTCGCAAAGACGGTTATCACCTCGACGATTTCAACATTTACTTCGAGGTCCTCGACCAGGATGAGGACGGCTATGGGGAGTTGGTGGCCACCACGCTCTCGCGCCGGACGATGCCTTTCATACGATACCGCGTGCACGATGTGACTCGATTTATGTCCGCGCCATGCCCTTGCGGCGCGCCCCTCCGACGGATCGAGCGAATTCGCGGCCGTCGCGACGAGATGGTGGTAATGGGCGCGGGGAATATGTATCCCGAAATCTTCGAGCGCGTCTTGCACGATGTGGCGGGCATTGCCGAGACCTGGCAAGTGGTGGTCCGCCAGGAAGGACTGCACGATGTCCTGGAATTTCGCTTGGAGCTGACCAATGGCATCAGCCCTTCCGCTGTGGAGACGGCGATTCAAGCGAACCTGAAGGCCCTTTACCCCGACGTTTGGGCCAACCACGCCTGCGGAATGTACCAACTCAATTTCCTCTTCCTCCCTCCGGGCAGCATCGAGCAGGGAAGGAAGCCACGTCGTTTGATTGATGAGAGAGCGGCATGAACGTGAAATTCTGAATTATGAACGCTGAATTATGAGTTACGATGACTGAGGTTTGAATTCTAAATCTCGAATGATCAAGGACCGATCGTTATGCAATCATCGTACCTCGGCCTTGCCTTTTTCATAATTTATAATTCATAATTCAGAATTTCGTCGTTAACTTTGAAAGGATTGATGCCTACTTTATGAGCAACCCAACTTCGGCGCGTGATGCCGAACGCGAATTCTCCCCCGTGGTGTTTTGCGATTTTGACGGGACGATAACGCAGCTTGACGTGACCGACCAGATCTTGACGCAACTTGCCCACCCCTCGTGGCGAGAAATCGAGCAGGAGTGGATGATGGGGCTGATCGGCTCGCGCGAGTGCCTGGACCGGCAGATCGCGCTCGTTGACGCCCCGGTAGAGGAACTTCATGCGGTCATTGATGCCGTCGCCATCGATACCCACTTCGCGAGGTTTTGCAAGTTCGCGGGCAAGAAGCGGCTGCCGCTTTACATTCTGAGCGACGGTTTTGATTATGTGATTCGCCGCGTGCTGAAGAATGCCGGAATCGCCCGGCAATTTCGCAGCGGTAAGAACCTGTTTGCCAGCTCGTTGCGCCTGGACGGCCGCCGCCTTGTGCCATCGTTTCCTCACTCCCCGGAACCCTGCGCGCACGGGTGCGCCACCTGCAAAGCGGCACTCATCAGCCGTTTGCGCAAGGGACGGCAGCCGGTGATCTTCGTTGGCGATGGCATGTCAGACCGGTTCGCAGTGGAGTTTGCCGACGTAGTCTTTGCCAAGCGCCATTTGTTGGCACACTGCCGGGAGAACGGCATCGCCTGTCATTCTTTCGAGACTTTTGCCGAAGTCCAAACGACGCTGGAAAAGCTGCTGGCCCCGGAACCCGCCCGGCGTTTACGCCAGGTCATTGCCACCGTGTAGTTACCACGAACAGCGAAACTGGAAAATCGAAACTCGAAAGTCGAAGTTGGAAACTCATGGCCACTGGTCAAGATCTGCGGATCAGTCCAATTTAAAGGCGACTCCACCCCGGCAATTCCGAATTGCGATTTTCCAGTTTCGAGTTTCTAGTTTCCAGTTTCGAATTTCTAGTTTCGACTTTCCCGCTCTCGAAGGGAGGCCCGACTTTGGCCATTTCTGAACCCACGACGCGCACCGCCGAACTGCTGGCTCTCGAGCGCAAGTATTGCTCGTTTGGCGACACGGTGCATTATCTTGATCCCCCAAAAATCTTTGTCGATTGCGAAGGCAGTCATCTTTACGACGAGCAGGGGACGCCCTACCTCGATTTGCAAATGTGGTATTCGGCGGCGAGTTTTGGTTACAAGAACCGCCGTCTGGGCGATGCGCTGAAGCGCCAGATCGATCGCCTGCCTCAGCTTGCTTGCCAGTACCTCCACGCGGAAAAAGTGGAGGTGGCTGCGCGCATCGCCCAGTACTGCGAAAAGCGTTTCGGCGTGAAGGGCCGCGTGCATTTCAACGTCGGCGGTTCGCAGGCCATCGAGGATTCCCTCAAGCTCGTGCGCAATTATACGGGCAAGAACCTGATGTATGCTTTCATGGGCGGCTATCACGGGCGCACGCTGGGCGCTTCCGCGATCACTTCCAGCTATCGCTACCGGCGGCGCTACGGACACTTCGGCGACCGCGCACAATTTATTTTCTATCCTTATTGCTATCGTTGCATTTATAACCTGAAGCCTGAGTCTTGCGATCTTTATTGCCACGATCAGTTCGCTCAGCTCTTTTCCAACGAATACCATGCCGCCTGGGACGCCAAGGCGCAATCCGCCGAGTTCGGCGCGTTCTACATTGAAGCGGTGCAGGGAACTGGCGGCTACGTCATTCCCCCGAAGGACTATTTCCAGCGTTTACAGCAAACCTGCCGCGAGCGCAAGATCCTGATTGTTGACGATGAAATTCAAATGGGCTTCTATCGCACCGGCAAGTTCTGGGCGATCGAAAACTTCGGCATCACGCCCGACATCATTGTGTTTGGCAAAGCCCTGACCAACGGTTTGAACCCCATTTCCGGCATTTGGGCGCGTGAGGAATTGATCACGCCGGAATTATTTCCGCCCGGTTCCACGCACTCGACGTTTTCATCCAATACGCTGGGAACCGCCGTGGCGCTCGAAACCCTGAAGATGCTGGAGGAGGAAGACTACGAAAAGTTGGTGAATGAGAAGGGCGCATACTTCCTCGCCGGCCTGCGCAAGTTGCAGACTCGCTATCCCGGAATCATCGGTCACGTCGATGGTCTGGGCCTCGCGCTGCGTTTGGAAATCTGCAAGCCGGACGGGATCACGCCGGATCGCGATCTTACGGATCGCATTTTCGCGGAAGGGATCGAAGGGAATCTTCAGGGACGCGGCCGCAGATACGGCTTGGTGCTCGACGTCGGCGGGTATTACAAGAACGTCTTTACCATCGCGCCGTCCTTTACGATTACGCAGGAAGAGATGGATCTAGGGCTCGATCTCCTGAATCAGCTGTTTCAGAAGTGCATTCGGTAGGGATTCGGGGAACGAGACACGGGACGCGGATGGAAGTGCAAGGCAAAAGTCAAAAGGCAAAGTGCAAAAGGCAAAAGTTAATGGCACTTGCCCTGCAAGATTTCGGATTCCCCGACGTTCTAACTTGATGAGGGGGACAGATCAGCGCGACAGATTCGGAATGGCCAAGAAGGGAGGAACTCGGGGTTGGACAGATTCCGAGCCGCGATTAGCGTACCCCGAGTTCCTTATCCCGTGACCCGTGTCCCGTACTGGCCCCGTGCTTGACGACGGCAGGGAAACCTGCCAAATTGAAATTACATCCAATGATCTTGAACGCTCCAACCTATACATCGTGCGAGACCCGAATCCCGTGTCCGGTACCCGTTTCCCTAACTCCGAGGTGCTTATGAAACGAACTCTTCTTACGCTTTTAGTTGTGATCGTACTCGTGGGGCTTCCCCGGAAAGGCGCGGCTCAGGATTTCGTCACCACGGCCTTGTCCGGACTCCCGACGCAAACTTTGCGCGTGGAATACTCCAGTCCTTCCCAACTACGCAAGCTAACCAATTACCAAAGCCTGCGGGGAAAATTCCTGGGACCGCGCTTGCAGCAGCTTGAGGGCGCGCTGGACCAGATTGGAATCCATGAGGACGACATCGATTCGATGATGATCGGGTGGAAGCCTGGCGACAAAGAAATGGATCTATACGGCTATGCCTCGGGACATTTCGACAAGGCCCAGGTGGCCAAGCGCGCTGCCGCCGACAACCTCACGCCCACACCCATTTCCGGGCAAGTGGCGTACTGTTTGACGGCGGGTGTGGCAGGGACGTGTGTGGTTATTTTGGAGAATTCCCTCGGCGCTTTTGGCCCGCTCGCAACCTTGACGACGTTGCTCGATGCGCACACGGGGCAGGCGCCAAATCTTAACTCCGACCCACATTTTTCCAGCCTTGTGGGCGGCGTCAATAGGAACGCCCCCATTTGGGGAATCGCCTTGGCCGGAGCCGTTGGAGATTGGTTTGGGGGATGGATGTCAAACCAAAACGCGCTGAAGTTGGACTGGAATCAGGTTTTCCAAAAGGTCGATTCGCTGACCTATTCCATCGATGCCACGGACAAAGTCAACCTCGACATGAAAATGAACTGTACGACAGCCCAGGACGCCACGACCCTGCGGCAGATTCTGGATGGCCTGAAGATGGCTCAACAGCTTGCCTGGACGGCGCAAAACCCCGGTCACCCGAATCCCTACGCAGCCATGAACGTGGATATCCACGACAAGCAGATTGGCTTACAAATCAGCATGGCGTATTCAGAATTGACCCTCGCGAGCGGCGTCGGCGGCACTCCGAATTAAGCTGAAGCGCCGACCGGAACTTGCTCCGCTTGAGCCGGGAGTTCAGCCGGAGCGCGATCGTTGTCACCCCGACGTGAATCGAATTCCCCGCCTCCGCCTGCGGGCACGCCGAAGGACTCTTGCGCAGACTCTTGGCCCTGGGCAGCCGTAGCTCCTTCGGGAGTCGTGGTTGCCGGACCACTCGTCAGTAGTTTGTTGAGCACCGGGACATGCTTCCGGTTCGTTTCCACAAAGTCCACGCCCAGCGCCGTCAGTGTGAAGTCTGAGTTGTCCGCCATGGAAATGTAGTTCTTGCTCCGCAGATACCACATTGTGAATTGCAGATAGTCGCGGGGAAACCCCATCCGCACTTCCACCTCATTCAGAGAAACTTCCGGGCAGTAGGGGTTGATGCGCCGCTTGACATATAGCAGCGCCAGCACGGCCAGGCGCCGGTTCAACTCGCCGTCCAGGCTATCCATGAAGTCAATCGATTTGGAGAGGGGGACCACCGAAGGCGCGTCCTCTTTGCAAGTTGCATCGTATTGGGCGCGGCGATCGGGGTCGGATAACACGTCATAAGCTTCCTTCAGCCGCAAGAACGTTTCGGCGTCGCCGGTCCCCGGGACGTCGGGGTGAAGGCGCCCCGCCAGAAATCGATAAACACGGTGGATTGTGGAGGGCTGAGCGTTGGGGCTGATTTGGAGGAATTCGTAGTAATTCATTGGTTCCAAATGGGTCTCTCCTTCTGTCGGAACTCAGGTGCGCCCTTACTCATGGCTGCCGCAAACGAGCGAGGAAGAATTGCAGGCAGCCGTTCGCTTCGCGCCACATCGATCCTCACTCTCGGATCACCCTCGATCGGATGATTAAGTTAGTAAAGGCCCGAACTCCACTCTAGGGATTGTCGGTTTCCTTGCAAATAGTACGGGCGTACTAGCGGAGGTTGCCCGGCTGGATGTGGAGAAGACCAGCGCTTAGCGGGGAGTTACTGCAATTTGACCGTCGAGACCCGAACCGCGACGACCCGAAGTAGATCAGGCCAGAGCAGATTAGGCTTGTATTGCGAATTGACTTGGGGTATGAGCAAGAAGAATCGGAATTAAATCGTTCGCGGGATATTTTGCCGTTGATCTTCGGAGGGCTCAATGCTTCGGCTCTACGGAAGTAGAACTTTGCTATTTTGTGTCGCCGGATTCTGCCTGTTTGGCTCGATGGCCTCGACTCGCAGTCAGTCCGATTCTGCGCAAGAAACGATGGCCCCCCCGTGCCCGAGCGACGAAGCCGGGTTAACCTTACCCGCGGGTTTTTGCGCCACCGTCTTCGCTGACGGCATAGGTCACGCCCGCCACATGGTGGTGGGGCCGACGGGAGTGGTTTACGTTAACACCTGGTCGGGTGAGTACTACGGCCATGATGTGCCGCACAGTGGCGGATTTCTAGTCGCCCTGCAGGATAAAACCGGCGCGGGGAAGGCCGACGTTATTGAACGCTTCGGTGAAACCGTGCAGACGGGCGGTGCTGGAGGTGTCGGCATCGGCATGTATAAGGGCTCGATCTATGCGGAGATTAACGACCGAATCGTCCGCTACTCACTCCCCGCGGACTCCATCGTGCCGAACGGCGCTCCGCAAACGATCGTCTCCGGCCTGCCTCTCGGTGGGGATCATCCGATGCATCCGTTCATCATCGACGCTAAAGGGTCAATGTATGTGGACGTTGCTACCGCCACTAACGCCTGCCAGCTTCAAAACCGCCAACTTAAATCGCCGGGCGCGGACCCGTGTACCGAACTCGTGACGCGCGGCGGCGTTTGGCGTTATAGCGCCAATGAAACGAACCAAACTTTTTCACGGGCGGCACGCTACGCCACGGGGATCCGCAATGCTGAAGGCTTTGCCGTCGATTCCTACGGCCGGGTATTTGTGACTCAGCACGGAAGAGACCAATTACACGCGAATTGGCCCGGCCTCTATAAGCCCTCCGAGGAAGCGACCTTGCCGGCGGAAGAGTTAATGCTTTTGAAGCCGGGCGGGGACTATGGCTGGCCCGAATGTTATTACGACGGCCCGGCGCATAAGCTTGTCCTCGCGCCCGAGTATGGCGGCGACGGCGGCAAGCGCGTGGGGCCTTGCGCCAACAAGATTGCTCCCGTCGCCGCCTTTCCCGCCCACTGGGCGCCGAACGCCATGGCGCGCTACGACGGGAAACAATTTCCCGCGCACTACCGCAATGGAGTCTTCATTGCCTTTCACGGTTCCTGGGATCGTGCGCCATACCCACAAGGCGGATACAACGTAGTATTTCAACCGCTCCTTGGCGACCATGCATCGGGCGGATGCGAAGTTTTCGCCGACGGTTTCGCCGGAGCGGTAAAGACTCCCGACGGCGCCGCGCATCGCCCGTCCGGTGTTGCCGTGGGCCCGGACGGCGCGCTCTTCGTTTCCGACGATGTGCGTGGACGCATCTATCGAGTTACGTATGACGGCCGGTCGAGGGACGATGCCGCAGCGGCAACTCCCTGCCCGAGTGCATCGGCTCCCGCCGGTGAGGTGGCGGGGGCCGAGGCCACGCCGCCGGAGGGAACGAATCCGGCCGCCGGCGCAGTTGAACCCGCTAACCTTCCTGTTCCCCCGGGGGCCACGCCCGCGATGGTGGCCCTGGGCGATCGCGTTTACCATGGTCAAGTGGGTGGAGCTGCATGCGCGGGTTGCCATGGCGCGCACGCTACAGGGTCTCCTTTGGGACCCGATCTCACCAGTAAAAAGTGGCTGTGGAGCGATGGCAGCTATGACGGAATCTTGAAGACGATTCGAGAAGGAGTGAGTCAGCCTAAACAATATCGCAGCCCGATGCCTCCCATGGGTGGGGCGCAACTCACTCCTGACCAACTCTCGGCGCTCGCCGCATATGTCTGGGCGCTGGGCCATTGATCAATGGAAGGTTCGGGACTCGCACAGCCGGGGGCGCGGAATTGGGAAAGCCTGTGGAAAGAGTGCGGTTCGCTTCGCGGTCCCGACGATGTCGCGTCGTGGAACTATCGGGTCTTCAACGGTCCGGCGACCTTGTAATGACTGAGAATGATGCCGGACGGCAGTGCTTTCGCGCTGATGATCTCGAATGAGCGCGGCGGGGTTCCCTCCGCAAAGAAGCGATTCCCCGACCCTGGCCGTGCACCGCGTGATATCGTGCATCAATTACGTTCTGCACGTCGACGATGATTAGCGCCGCTCGGCCGAATCTGCTCACAAGTCAGGCTTCTCCGACGAAGTGGACAGTTCGAAGCTCATCTTTACAGAGACTGAGCAAATGCCGTCACAGGTCATTTATTTCAGTAAATCAAGCGTTCTCTGCGTTGCTCCTTCTCCTATTGGTCCGTGTCCGGGAATCACGGATTTCGCCTCGGGGAAAGCAGCTTGCATCTTCTTGATCGATTCGGGCCATGCCACGACGTCAGCATCCGCAACATTTCCTATTCCGGCTGCATTGGCAGCCTTCAAGAAGCAACCGCCGAACAGCACGCGGTCGTGAGGAAAATAGACGACCACATTGTCCTTTGTGTGGCCAGCGCCCGGATAGAAAATCAGCGCATCAGCCGCGACCGAAGTCGGGCCGTATGGAACGTCGATTCGATTGTCGGGGATTGGCTGCCGGGAACTCCGGGCCAAATCCATCGTGGCTTGAGTTGCGAAAACAGGAATGTGGTGTCTCTCCAGGGCCGGTATGCCCCCGACGCGGTCATTGTGAAAGTGGGTGACGTATGCTTTTGTGACCGGATGCTTTAGTTTTATACGCGCCCATTTCAATAGGGTTTCCGCCTGTTCCGGTGTCCAGCCAACGTCGAACAAAATTGAGTGGTCTCCTTCTTCCAGAATCGCACCGTTTGCCGCATACGGGGATCCATCCGGCAGTCGGCCAATCGTGGTATGAACCCATAGATCGGGGGCGATCTGAGCAACGTACACTTCGCTTGAGACTCTCTGCATAGCAGGTAAAGCCATTCCGGGGGGAATATTGGGCGTCGACGCCGCGGAAAGAATTTGCGCACCAAATATTCCGGTTGAGAGAAGTATTGCTAGAAATCGCCACATAAAATCCTCCGCTCAACAGCAGCTTTCCATGTTCTGATAATAGCGGCCACGCAGGGAGCATCTTGCGATTCGAGATGAGAGACGATACATCAAATCTGAAATTCTGGGGGGGCGATTCCAAGGCCGCCATCTTCATAATCCAGAAGTCCCGCAGGTTCAAACCTCCAGCGGAACCCCTTCTTGTCCCCCCAAGCTCAACAGTGCGCCGACAAGGCATAGACCTCGCACGCTAAACGAAGCAATGTGCTTTCGGGGAATTTTAGGTGATTGCTCCGCCTGAGCCACGTTCAGAACGCTCCCATGGAATGCTGCGGAAAGAAAAAAGCTTAAGGCGAGGGCGTGAAGCCCTAGACGACCCGGTCGCATATTCGCCTCCCATCCGAGGTTATGCTGTTTCAGTTGTACACCACCAAATTGGAATGTGGAATCGGGGCTCCGCTCCATGTCCATAAATCACTTCCGTCGGCCTCACCCGCTCCCCGCCGCTTTCGAACGAGCCTGCGCCGATGATACTCAAAGCGAAAGACCGCCTGCTGCGATGATGATGACTCGCTCTCCCAAACCGGCATCTGTTCAGATTCCTACGTTTTTAGGTGAGTGCCGACACCGTGCCCAACAGGACCGGATAGACGACCAGCAGGACTTCATCCGCAAGCCCATCTTCGAGCAGCGTTGATGTCAGCGTCGAGCTACCCGAGAGGATAAGGTCCGGGCCGTCCTGCGACTTGATGCGGCGAATGCCCTCGACGATGTTCGGTCCAAGGCCCTCGAATGGGCCCCATGCACGACTTTCCGGACGGTGGGTGGCGATATATTTTGTTGCCGCATTGAGGCCGTCCGCCATCGGACTGCTCGGCGCCTTTGGCCAGAATCCCGACCAGATATCGTAGGTGCGACGGCCAAGCAGCAGATCGAAGCTCCCGCCATACGCCGCGAGGATTGCCTCCCGGCCAGCGGGCGTCCGATAGGGCGCGGTCCAGTCGCTTTAGGGGAATTGCCGTCATCGGCGGAGTGCTGGATCACGCCGTCCAGCGAGATGTGTTCCATGATTTTGAGCTTTCTCATTTGACCCGCCGCGTTCTGGGGTTGGAGTTTCTGTTCTGTTGGCAGGGCGGGGAACTCGCGCACCTCGACCGATGCGCGGCAGGCGACGACGGCTTTGCGTCCCCACGCCACGGCCTCAGCCATGTTGGCTGCGTCGAGTAAAACGTAGCGGGGGTCTTCCTGGAGTAAGAGCTGCAGCCCTCTGCGTGGGCCTCCTTTTCCGTCACCGCGCCCACGTTGGCAAAAATCTTATTTAAGTTAAGTGCAGCGGAAAACCCTTAGGGCTTTTCGGGCAGCGGCTGCCAGAGCTCAATCTTATTTCCATCTAGGTCATAGATCCAGGCGAAGCGGCCGTAGGATTCATCCATTCGCTTGGCGTCGATCTTTACGCCCTCTTGCTTTAAGCGGTCCAGCAAAGCATCCAGATCGTCCACGATGTAGTTGATCATGAATGGCGCGGGGCTGGGATCGAGATACTTTGTGGAGGCGGGAAAAATAGTCCAAACGGTAACGTGTTCCTTTTGCGGGTCGTCGTGTTCGCGCCACGGAAGCATCGCGCCTCCGCCTTTGTCAGCGAGTCCAAGATGCTTCGAATACCATTCGCGCATCTGATCACGATTAGCGGATTTGAAGAAGACACCGCCGATTCCAAGGATGCGCCCGCGCTGCTCCATTTTGACCGGCGGCTTCGACTCTTCAGGTTGTGGAGATTGCACTTCCTGGCCTCCTCTTGAGCACACCGCGATCAGCAACAGGGAGCCGAGCGTAATTGTGCTCCAGGGCGTTCCTTGCACGTGCGGATTATACACAAGTTTTGATACGAATAGGGACAAAATGGCTCGCTCAAGATCCCCCCACCCCTTTCATCCATGCTAACTAACCGACATAAGTAGTACGAAAGTGCGAAAGATTAGTACCTGGATATCTAGTGGTCTCCCGCGACGACACCACTACATATTCGATAAATACCCCTATGTACACCGAAGATACCCCCCAAAAACACTAAGAAACCCATAAGATTAACAAAATATATCTTGACTCGAAAATCTGCACAGCGTATAAGCGCATCAAGCGTGGTAGTTAGGCACGACTGTCATTTTGTGCACTGAGCAGCATTACGAGTGCCCTATCGGCGGAAGGTTACGAGCATGGCTGAGACCAGAGAGGTCATGGACATTCGGGAAGCGTCGGAGTATCTCGGCGTCTCTCGCGAAACCCTGTACAAGTACGTCTACGAGGAAACGATCCCGGCGTTCAAGCTGGGAAACCGTTGGAAATTCAAAAAGACCGTCTTGGACCGCTGGATGGAAAGGCAAAGCACGCAATTCGAACATCGGGCAGCCCGCAGGGTGCGTGCCAACGCTCGGTAGGGAGCAAAGTCAATGTTTGGCTTAGGGAAATCTAAAAACCTGGTGGGTTTGGATATCGGTTCGAGCGCCGTCAAGGCGGTTGAATTGAGTAAGAAGGGCGACTCCTATGAGCTTCTAAACCTGGGAATCGAACCTCTGGGCCAGGACACGGTAGTGGATGGCGCTATCATGGACGCTCTTTCGGTCTCTTCCGCCATCGAGAAAATTTTTACCGATAATCACATCAAGACCCGGAACGTGGCCACTTCCGTTTCCGGCCACTCAGTGATCGTCAAGCGCGTCACGGTAGGAATCACGGACGAAACAGAGCTTTACAACGCGATTCCCTACGAGGCGCAGCAGCACATCCCCTTTGACATGGCAGATGTGAACCTGAGCTATCAGTCGCTTGGTCCGGCCGCCGCCGGGAACGGAACGGATGTCATGCTGGTGGCGGTCAAGCGGGAAAAGATTCTGAATCACACTAACGTCCTAAGCCAGGCCGGCAAGATCCCCACTGTTGTCGACTACGACGGGTTTGCTGTCTACAACGCCTTTGAAGCGAATTATCGCGTGCCCCCCGATGAGCTGGCTGCGCTGCTGAACATCGGCGCCAGCATCATGAACATCGTGATCGGGCGGGGGGGCAATCCGCTGTTCACCCGCGATGTCTCGGTGGGTGGAAACCAATATACCGATACGCTCCAGAAGGAACTGGACCTGAGCTTCGAGGATGCGGAGAAGCTGAAACAGGGGTTGGAGATCCCCAATGTGACGCCGGACCAGAAGCTCCCCCATCTGCACTCCGTGAGTGAAATCCTCATGCTGGAAATCCAAAAGACCATCGATTTCTTCCGCCAAACCGCCTCCAACGAAAACATCCAGCACTTGTACGTATCCGGGGGAACGGCCCATATCGAAGGCCTTCTCGATCAGCTTAAAGCGGAGTTCAACCTTCCCGTGGAGGCCATCAATCCGTTTCAACGGGTGGTTGTGGATGGCAAGAAGTTTGACGTGGGTTACGTGGACCAAATTGCTCCCCGTATGAGTGTCGCGGTGGGGTTGGCTTTGAGGAGCTTTGACTAGCCATGATTAAGATCAACCTACTAGGAAGCGCACCGCCTCCGTCCAGAGCCTCGTCGGGCGGACCTCCGGCGCCGAGGGCCACGCAGGCGTTGGTGTTCGTCGGCGCCTTGATCATCTCCTTCGGGATCGTCGGCGTCATGTATGAAGTTTGGACCAATCAAATCGCCACGTTGCAAAAAAAACGGGATCAGGAAAGGCTCCGGACCCAGGAACTCGCCCTGGTGCAGGCCCAGAACCAGAAGTACCAGGAGCATCTGCGGGACCTGGAAACTCGCATTGATACCATTCAGGCCTTGCAGAACAGCCGCGTCGGCCCCGTCCAATTGATGAGCGCTCTCGGAAACGTCGTCAATAAGACCAGTGATGTTTTTCTCTATACGCTGACCCCGGCGCCCGTAGGCGATGGGTTCCTCCTTAAAGGGCAGTCAAGCACGGTTAGTTCCATGGCGAACCTCCTCGCCTCCCTGAAGAATTCGGGCACTTTTCAGGAAGTTCAATTGGACCAGTTCTATCAGGATGACAAGGACGATCGGCTTACGTACAAGTTCTCGCTAAGCGGCCAGTTCAAGTCCCCCACAGGGGTGGCGTCACCAACCTCCGGGGCTGCGCCTGAGGCTCCCCCGGGCACTGCACCGGCGGCCGTGCCGGGCGGGACCTCCGGTAAACCGCCATTGGCCGGAGCCGCACCAGGGCAAGCTGCGCCCCCGCAGAGTCAGCCGCAAAAGAGATTGGAGTAGAAGAGGGTAAAGAAGATGGCCAAGTCCTTCAATGATTTTCCGGCTCCGATTCAGGGAGCAATTATGGTGGCGGTAGCGGTCGTCCTGGCGGCCGTTCTGTTCTGGTACTACGTTTTACCCTTGAACGACCAACGGGCCAAACTGGAAAAGGAAGTGAAAGACCTTAAGGCCGACAACGATAAGAACGAGGCTTTCAAGCAACAACAGACTGAATACTTGAATCGCATTAAACAATTGGAAAGCCAGTTGGAAACACTCCGCTCTATCGTTCCCGACGAACAAGGCACCGACGAACTGATGAAAACCGTCTTTGCGGACGGCGACAGTACGGGCACCGCGATCCGTACCTTTATTCCGAAGCCCACGGCGACGAAAGGGGAATACGTGGAAACGCCTTTCGCCGTGCGCCTGGACGGAACTTATTACAACTTGCTGGGCTTTTTTGACCGGCTGGCGCACGAACAACGAATTATCAGTGTTTCAGGCCTCTCGCTTGGTGCTCCGGAAGGCGGGGGTATGGGGAGCTATAAGGTGTCTCCCAACGAGACGGTGGGGGCAAGTTGCGTCATCACCACTTATTACAACAAGCCAGTCACGGCAGCGGCTCCACCCCCTAATCGAAAGAAATAGTTTGCAGGATGAGGACCATGGCTAAGCATAAGTTGGAACGAACTTGCAGCAAGCAGGCGGCACGGCACCTGCTTTTAGCCGCGCTGGTGTTGGGCCTGGGACTAACAGCGAGCCGGGCGGGACAGCAATCCCCGGCGAGTCCCCAGCCCGCCCCAAAGACCCCGCCGGTCTCGGGACAACAGATGAACAACCCACAGCAAGGAAAACTTGCCAAGATCCTGGCCCAACGTAAGGGATCCAAGTCAAAGGCTCGCGCCACCGAAGCGGCTGACGGCAAACGCGACCCTTTCAAGCTTCCACTCGAGCCGGCAGTGAATAAGAGCAACAACGCGGCTGCGTTGGATTCCACTCCAGGTGGAGTTTTGCCGCCAGGAGCGCGAGGCTTGCTGATCGGGCAGCTCAAGCTCGAGGGAGTTGTGCGGGAACAAACCGCCAACAAAATGATCGCTGTGGTGATCAACGATACCAAAAGGGCCTATTTCCTAACCGAGAACGAGTCAGTGTACAACGGCGTAGTCAGCAAGATCACGCCGGACTCAGTATCCTTCACGGAGAACGTCCTCGACAGCGAAGGCCGAGTGACGACTCGTGAGGTGGTGAAACGACTGAATCCGGCTCCGGGAGAGGGAAGATGAGACGACAAGCGATTATTCTGCTGGCGGTGGCATGGCTGATTGTGGATATGACGCTACTGACCCCTATAACCCGCACATGGGGGGCTACGGTGGAGGGGACCTTGAAGTCGGTCACTCTGTCCGAAAACCCCGCAGGCACGGAACTTGACCTGAACGTGGACGGCAATTACGAGTATAAGGCTGTCCAGTCGAGCTCCGGCACCGTCTTCATCGACCTCGCGGGCGTCAAGGCCGACGGCGTTGACCGCAGCCAGCAGTGGGCAAACCCGATGGTCGCTGGCTATCGGCTCATGGCGTTCCTGAATGCCTCGGGCCAGCCGGTTGTACGCGTGGCGATGGAAGTGAAGCAGCCCACCCCGTACGTCGTGCATAGGGACGGCTCAAAGCTGCGCCTGGTGCTCGGAAATGGGCATAATGTCAGCGCAGCGACAGCGCCCGTTACGGCCGTGAATCCTGACGCGCCTGCTGTCCATCCCGTTCCCACTCAGCACCCAAGCGGCCTGCTAGTAGTTTCGAACGTAACCCTCGACAAGCATGATTCCGGCGAAACTTTTGTGGAAGTGGCGACTTCCCGCACGGCCAGCTATCGAGTTATGACCCTGCGCAACCCGGCGCGCCTGGTTGTGGATATCGATGGCGCCGCAACTATCTCACCCCAGAAGAGTTACCAGGCCGACACGGCGGTGCTGAAAGACATTCGCATCGGACAATTCAGCGCCAAAGACCCCTCGGTTGTTCGCGTCGTAGCCGACCTCAAGGGTGATCCCGCGTTTGACGTTCATGCTTCACCCGCCGGCATCCGCATCGAGTTGCACCCCCGCGGAGCCGCCAAGGTTGCACAGCCGATCGCCACCGCGACCCCGGTTCCGCAACCGAAGGCCGTGGAGCCCAAGCCGGTGGAAGCCAACCCGGTTGAACCCAAGCCGGTTCAGGCGGCCATCGGTGTGCCTCCGGCCGTAACCGTTGCCAAACCAGCCCCACCCGCACAATTACCGGAAGTAACTGAGCGGAAAGCCACGGTCGCGACGCTGCCCTTAGAGATGGTGACCCGTGACGTTGCGAAGCCAAACGTTCAGAGCCAGTCTCCCGCGGGCACGCAATCGCAGCAGATTGAGACGGCGACGCCTCCATCAGAGCCACTAATCGCTGACGCTACGATCCCGGTCATGCAGACGATCCCGACGCCCGCGACCACGAACACCCAGCAAGTCGCCACGCTGGCAACCCCGGCGCAACCCGTAGCCCTCAACGCGAAGAATCCGGTCATCCAGACCCCGACGCCCGCGAGCACGACCACCCAGAAAGCAGCGACGGTGACGTCCCAGCCCCCGGCCCAGCCGGTAACCCTCGACGCAGCAAAGCTGGACGTTCAAAGCACTTTGCCGCCGAGCATCCACTCCACGCAGGTGGCTGCGGCTCCACTTCCACCGCCCGCCAGCGCGACACCGGAGGCGTTGCGCGCGGAGCAGGCGGCCCAAACGCTGGCCCCTGGCAATGACAAATCGCCCGCGGCGGCCGCGCCCGCCCAGGGAGTTCCTCCGGCGATGACCGCGACTCCCGGCGACGACTCCAAGCCCGTTTACACCGGAGAGCCAATCTCCTTGAATTTAAAGGATGTTGACCTCAAAGACTTCTTCCGGCTGATTCACGAGATCAGCGGACTGAACATCATCATCGATCCCAACGTGACTGGCAGCGTCACCTTGGTGCTGGATTCTGTTCCCTGGGACCAAGCCTTGGACATCGTGATGAAGAACAACGGCTTAGGGAAGGTCCTGGAAGGCAATGTCCTTAGAATAGCCAGGTTGCAGACGCTGACCGCGGAACAGGAAAGCGTAACAAAACTCGCATCTGCCCGTATGGATGCCGCCCCGCTGGTTACCGTTTTCCGGCCGATCAATTATGCCAAGGCTACGGAAATCGCCACCATCCTTAAAACCTGGACGGGAGGCGGCGCTCTCACCCGCCGCGGTATCGTCATGGTGGATCTCCGCGGCAACACGGTGATTATTTCTGACGTGCAGGCGCAGATTCCCGTCATCCTCAACATCATCTCCAAGATCGATAAGAAGGCGAAGCAGATTTCCATTGAAGCACGAGTCGTGCTGGCCAACGCTGACTTTACGCGCACCCTGAGTTCAGCGCTATCGGGCTCGCTCGCCAATCAGTCCGGTTCCACGCTGGGCGCAGGAATTACCGGCGCTAACTCCAGCGTTACCCCGACGAATACGATCCCATCCACAACCCCTCCGCTGAGCAGTCTGACCATTCCCCCGAACGCCAGCACCGGGTTTGGCGCGATTGCCATCACTAACGCTTCGTCCCGTTATTTGATCAATGCTGTCATCTCCGCGCAGGAAGAGCGCGACCACGCGAAGACCATTTCCCGCCCCACGATTGTGACCCAAAACAACGTTCAGGGAATGGTTCAGCAAGGCGTGCAGGTTCCTATCCAGACCACCATTAACAACACGATCTCGGTGCAGTATTATGCCGCCACGCTGCAGCTTACGGTCACGCCGCAGGTGACCGACGACAACAACATCTTCTTGATCATCAACGTGCTCAATAACTCCGTCGGCGCTTCGATCTCGGGAGTGGGACCGGAAATCAACACTCAGCAAGCCACCACCTCCGTACTCGTACCCGACGGCGGCACCGTGGTCTTTGGCGGAATTACCGTGACCAGCAGGAGCAAGTCTGCGACCTATGTGCCTTGGCTGGGAACCATCCCCATCATTGGGAATTTGTTCAAAACCAGCAACATTCAGGACCAGGACCAGGAGTTACTCTTCTTCGTTTCGCCCAAGGTTCTTCCGGGCTAGCCTTTCACGCGTTCGTATTCGAT
>CAWEFC010000065.1:0-27806 GCA_963808085.1 uncultured Acidobacteriota bacterium | reverse complement strand
GCGTTGAGGTATGAGTGAAGGAAATCGGGTCATTGCGTCATCGGGTCATTTGGCCATTGAGTGATTCAGGGATGGGGCGATTTTGCGATTGGGTGAATGGGATTTTGCTTATGGAAAGTCCGTTCATGAAGTTGAACAGGGCGTCCCGGTCAACAGATCCACGCCGGGCTGTTCTGTGGCTTTCCAACCGTGCAGCCGCAACTGACAGGTTTCTTGGGGCGGCGAAGCAAGGAGCGGCGAAGAAGGTCACTGCCACAGACTGGAGAGTCCGTCCTTCTGCGGCGGCCTTTTTCTTCAGTTCGCGAAGGATGCGGTCATCGATCGTCAAAGTGATTCGTGCCATATACAAGACCATGCGCTAGACGGATTAGGATGTCAAACGGCAGCAGGAATGGCACGAGGAGAATCAGAGCTTGTCGAGGGATTGAAGAACTTCAGGCCGGGGAAGCGGGCGAAATCGCGGTCCGTCGTGGCGAGGGTCGCCCCGTGCTCGATGGCTAACGCCGCCAAGTGGGCGTCCGTCGCGAGAGGCCCGCGCACCTGTCCCCTCGTCAACATTTCGAGGAGAATCCGCCAATGCCTTTCGCCAGGATTCACCAGGGTCACCATGGGACGGTCGAGCCAACTGTCCAAGATGTCTGCGGCTTCTTCAACGGTGAGGGCGTCTTTTCGAATTCGCGGGTTCGTACCGACGCGGAGGAACGCGAGCACAGCCACCCACGCGAGCCCCACGGGCTCCGGCTCAGAAAGGGTGGTTTCGAGCCAACGGCTGGCAGGCTCGTGATGAACCGAGGCGGCATCGGAAGCGTAGAGGAGAAGATTGGCATCAACGAGAATCATCGATGGTAGGGACCTTCAATCTCCTCGATAAGCTCCCAAACCTTGTCGTAGTTGAAGCCCTCACTGCCGAGAGACCGTGCCTTGACCTTGAAGGGAGGAATGGAAGCGGCTTGCGCTCGAATGGTCAAGCCGGTACGCAGAACGCGGTTCACGATCTGCTTGAAGGGTTCGCCTGACCGGCGAGCTTCTTCCCGAAGCTTGGCGGCCACATCGTCGTCGAGAGTTAATGTTGTTCTCACATCTTGATGCTACGTCAGAGGCATCCTGATGTCAACTAGCTTAGTGTCCAGTAATTGAGCGGACAATGTAGCGCCGCCCTTTAGGGCGGCACATGCCGGGCTAAACAGGCTGCGGAAAAACGTGTAGCGGCGGGTTTATCCCGCCACTTCCGTGTTGCAGCGATTGAGGTTGTGGCGACGTAAAGTCGCCGCTACGGCTCGAATCGTGAGTTTTTCCGCAGCCTCTAAAGCCCGGCGCTACGCCGCAAACAGTGTCCAGTTGTTTCGTGGACCCTACAGTAGTCGAACATAAGGGTAAGGCAGTCTTTGGGAGCTGAACGCTGACCAACGACAGATGAAAGCTGAGTCTACGAATGAATACCTTATACCAAGACATGAAGTTCGGCCTGCACATGCTGGCCAAGAATCCGGGGTTCACGTTGGTCGCGGTGCTGGCGATGGCGCTGGGCATCGGCGCCAACACTTCCATCTTCACCACGGTCAACGCGATGCTGCTGCACCCGCTTCCGTTTGAGCGCCTCGACCGCCTGGTGGCCGTGTACGAAACGGCTCCAAAGCAGAACGAAGACCACGCCGCGGTGGCTCCCGCAAACTTCCGCGACTTCCGCGAGCAAGAGCCATTCGTTTGATGAACTCGCCGCAGGGCATGGGTGGGAAGTGAATCTCACCGGCTCCGGACCCGCCGAGCGTGTGGACGGCTTCCAAGTGACGCGGGGTTTCTTTCCGCTGCTGGGGATGCGGGCGCAGCTTGGGCGCGCCATCACCGCGCTGGATTTCGAGCCCGGTCATACCTCTGTGGTGGTGGTGAGTTACGGTTTCTGGCAGCAACACTTAGGCGCCAACCCCAGCGCGATTGGCTCCCAAGTGCGCCTGAACTCCCAGGATTTCACCGTCATCGGCGTCATGCCGGCGGATTTCGAATTCCCCATGAACGTGAACGTCTGGGGCCCGCTCGACTTCAGCGCGCCTGCTCAGGCCGACCGCGGTAGCCATTATTTGCAAGTGTTTGGCAGGCTCAAGTCCGGGGTATCTCTTGAACAGGCTCAGGCGGACCTCGGAACGATTGCCGACCGGCTGGCACAACAGTTTCCCCAGACCAATGCCGGGCATCGCGTGCGGCTCATTGGCCTCGTGAACGACATGCTGAGTGGATCGCGCCAGTTCCTTTTGGTACTGATGGGTGCGGCCGGATTCGTTCTGCTGCTGGCCTGCGCCAACGTTGCCAACCTGCAACTCGCGCAGGGGAGCGCTCGACAGAAGGAAATTGCCGTCCGCGTAGCTCTGGGGGCTAGCCGCGGACGAATTGCCCGACAGTTGCTGATTGAAAGCGTGCTCCAATCCTTGCTGGGCGCCGCGGCGGGCCTGAGTTTCGCCTCTTGGGACCTGCAAAGGCAGCGTGGGAGCATTCCGGCGTTCATCGTGCAGCACGTCCCGGGCTTGAAACATCTGCGCGTCGATGGATACGTGCTGGCATTCACCGCCCTCGTTGCCGTGGCCGCGGGAATCCTGGCCGGGCTGGCGTTTGCCTGGCACGCCTCCCGCGCGGACCTGAATGAGGCGCTCAAGGAATCCTCGCGCGGCGCGGGCGCCAGCTCATCCTCCCACCGCCTGCGCGGCCTGCTGGTGGTCACGGAAGTAGCCTTGGCCCTGGTGCTGCTGACCGGCGCGGGCCTGATGGTCGAAGGGTTCCGCAACCTCGTAAACCAATACCCGGGTTACGACCGGCGAAATTTACTGACGTTCCAGGTGGCGTTGCCGGAATCAAAATACCGCGAGCAGAGCCAGGTCCGCGAGTTTTACGACCAACTAGTGCAACGCCTCGGCGCCCTGCCCGGCGTGGAAGCGGCGGCCGCGGCGTCGAATCTGCCCGGACAATGGAACTGGACCAGTACCCAGTATGGCGCGGAAGGCCAGCCGCCCGTGGCCCCGGGTGAAATGCGCCTGGCAACCGTGGAAACCGTCACACCCGAGGCCTTCCGGGTGCTGCGCATCCCCGTAGTCAAAGGACGCGCTCTCGCCGCCCAGGATGGGCCGGACTCGACCCGCGTCGTCGTGCTCAATGCTAGCCTCGCCAACCGGCTTTGGCCCGGCGCCAATCCCCTGGGCAAGCGCATGCATTTTGGTTCGAATGATAGCCTCGCACCATGGTGCACGGTGGTGGGTGTGGTGGGCGACATTAAGCCCGATCCCATTGATCACACCGTCCCCCCCATGGTGTACTTCCCCCTCGCACAGGTGCCCAACCGCTCCCTATCCATCGCTATCCGGACTTTTGCCGACCCCCTCGCCCTCGCCACTTCTGCGCGCTCTCAAGTCCAAAATTTGGACGGTGAACAACCGGTATTCGACGTGCGGAGTTTGGAGCAGGTGATCAACGACGACCTGAGTGGCGTGAAGGTTTCCGCCGACATGATGACGGTCTACGCGCTTATTGCGCTCGTCCTTTCGGCCTCCGGGATTTTTGCGCTCATGGCATATTCGGTCTCTCAGCGCACGCACGAAATTGGTGTGCGTATGGCACTGGGAGCTCGGCACCCGGACGTCCTGCGGATGGTGGTGGGCCGCGCTCTCACGCTGGCTTTGATTGGGCTTGCCATCGGGGTTCCCGCTGCGGTGGCAATGACTCGCGCGCTATCGAGCGTCCTTTTGGGAGTTATCCAGATGGACACTCCGATTTTCGTGGGGTTCGCTATCCTGCTGGCCATGGTCGCCATCCTTGCCGCATACGTTCCAGCGCGCCGGGCCATGCGGATTGATCCGATGGTAGCGTTGAGGCACGAATGAAGAAATCGGGACATCTATTCATCGGTTCATTGAACGATCTGGTGTTTTCGCGAGTGCCAGGGTAACAGGAAATCCGAAAGTCGAAAATCGAAACTCAGATGAGCAAACCGTGAGCCGATTTTCGAGTTTCGATTTTCAATTTCCCGTTGGCCCGATAGTTCGATGTGAGGTTCAGCATGAGCACCTTGATTCAAGACCTGAAATTCGGCCTGCGCGTCCTGGCCAAGCAACCCGGCTACACCGCAATTGCGGTGTTGACGCTGGCGCTCGGAATTGGTGCCAACACCGCGATCTTCAGCGTGCTGAACGCCGTCATGCTCCGGAAGTTGCCGGTCGATAATCCCCAACAATTAGTGCTATTCGGATCGGCAAGATCAGCCGGGAGCAGCGATGATTTCGCCGACACCGAAATCTATTCGTGGGCGTTTTATCGCGACCTCCGGCAGAAAAACCAGGTCTTCTCTGACGTGAGCGCTCTGCTGAGTATCCTTTTTACCGGCATGCACGGCGCGGTAGGGGGAAGAGTTGAACTGGAACCGCTGAATGTCCAGTTGGTGTCCGGGAATTATTTCTCCCTTTTGGGTATCAACCCAATATTGGGGCGCTCGTTCACCGAGGCTGAGGATGATCCCGCCGGCGGGCACCCGGAGGCCATGATCAGCTATTCGTGGTGGGACCGGCGTGCGGGGCGCGACCCTGCTATCGTCGGAAAGACGGTGACCCTCGGATCGACGGTTTACACCATCATCGGCATCACTCCCCGCGGTTTTTTTGGCACCACCGTCGGCGAATCGCCCGACCTATGGATTCCACTGTCCATGGAAAAGCAGATTTCCCCGGGCTGGAACGGGCTGGACAACAAATCATTCCAATCGCTCTACATCCTCGCTCGGTTGAAGAGCGGAGTCAGCACTAGCCAGGCTCAGGCAAACGTCAATCTGCTGGCCAGGCAATTATGGCAGGGGTATGCGGGCTCTACGCTCAGCAAGAGACAACAGGACGTGCTCCAGCGCGCTAAAATCGAGCTGACCCCAGTTGAGCGTGGCCTTCCGCGGCTTAGCCGGCGCGCCGCCTTGCCCTTGCAAATCCTGATGGCTGTGGTCGGCCTGGTCTTACTCATCGCCTGCGCCAACATTGCTAACCTTTCGCTGGCGCGCGCCGCCACCCGCGAGCGGGAGATTGCCGTGCGCATGTCGTTGGGAGCCGGCCGAACGCGCCTGATTCGGCAAATGCTTACCGAGAACTTGTTGCTGGCACTTTCGGGCGGCGTCCTAGGGGTCCTGTTCGCTTGGTGGGCCAGCAACGGGCTTTTGGCCATGATGCCCCACGGCCCAGAGCCACTGCCCGTGGACGTGCGACCCGACGCTTACGTGCTGGGATTTACGTTTATTGTCTCTCTTGCCACCGCGCTCCTGTGCGGAATTGCTCCTGCCTTGCGTGCGACCCGAATTGCCCTGGGCCCTTCGCTTCAGGAAGGGAGAGGCGCGATATCGGTCGCGAGCCGCACCAAACTGGCCAAGATCTTAATCGTCTCCCAAGTGGCACTATCTCTCACGCTGCTGATCGGGGCCGGTCTCTTTCTGCGCACGCTCGTAAACCTTTCGAATGTGGACACTGGATTCAACAAGGAAAACATCCTTACGTTTGGCATCGACCCGCCGTCGGTGGGCTACAAGGAGGACCTTCGCCTGATGACCTTATACCAGCAAATCGAGCAGCGGGTCAGCGCGCTGCCTGGAGTGCGAGCCGACAGCATTTCATTGTTCACGTTCGACCAGGGTGAGTGGACCGATTCAGTCTCGGTCATCGGGCGTACGCCGACGCCCGAAGATGACATGATGGCCACCCATAATGTGGTCGGCCCTGGCTATTTCGAGACCATGGGCATTCCACTGATGGTCGGTCGTGGATTCGGCCCTCAAGACACAGGGGCCTCGCCCAAGGTTGCGGTCATCAATGAGACGTTTGCGCGATGGTACTTCCCAGGCGGTTCGCCAATTGGGCGGCACTTCGGGCTTGGCTCTGATCCCAAAAACAGCAACGACATCGAAGTGGTTGGTGTGGTGAAAAACGCCAAGTACCAGGACTTGCGCGAGCGGCCATTTCCGGCGGCCTATTATCCGTACACGCAACGCGTTCAATACTTGAACGACTTCGAGGTCCGCTACACGGGTAACCCGGAAGTGATGGTTGGGGAGGTCCGTCAGGCGATTGGCCAGGTGGATCACAGCCTCCCGGTCACTTATGTCGGCACCATGGTCGAGCAGGTGAATCGCTCCATCGTGGGGCAAACCTTGGTCGCTCGGCTTTCGACCTTCTTCGGCCTGCTCGCGGCTTTTCTAGCCTGCATCGGAATTTACGGGCTCACGTCCTATGCCGTCACGCGGCGAACCAATGAAATCGGTATCCGCATGGCGCTGGGGGCGGAACGGTCCGGCGTGCTCTGGATGGTGATGCGCGAAAGCCTAACGCTGGTCCTTGTCGGCGTGGCAATCGGGATTGCCGGCGCGCTGGCGGCGGGTCGCTTGATCTCGATCGTCTTGTACGACACCAAGGCAACTGATCCCTTGACGATCACTGCGTCTGCACTGGTGATGATCGCCGTCGCAGCTCTGGCCGGTTACCTCCCAGCCCGCCGAGCGGCCAAAGTCGATCCCATGGTGGCTTTGAGGTACGAATGAGGAAGCTCTCAGCAATCAGTGCTCAGCTTTCAGCTAAAGACCGAGAGTCCCATAACGCAGTAACTGATCGCTGAAAGGTGATGGCTGAGAGTTCCACTCGAGGGTACGAATGAATACCTTGTTCCAGGACCTGAGCTACGGGTTTCGCATGTTGACGAAAGACCTCGGCTTCACCGCGGTTGCAGTGTTGACGCTGGCACTCGGCATTGGAGCGAACACGGCCATCTTCAGCGTGATGAATGCTGCCCTGGTCCGCCGTTTGCCGGTACACGACCCCGACCAGTTGGTTCGCTTGCACATTGACAATCAGCCTGAAAACACCTCTCAAACGGGCTACAACGACACCTCGCTGACCGAACCTGTTTTTGAACAGTTGAGGCAGCAGCGCAACGTGTTCAGCGACTTGGTGGCCTTCGTGCCGCTCAGTTACAAGAAGACGGCGGTACGCTTTGGCGAAGAGCCCGAAGAAGCCAGCGCCGACATGGTGAGCGGGAACTTCTTCTCCGGGCTCGGAGTTCACGTGGCACGCGGCCGGGCATTCACCCTGGAGAATGAGACTCATCACACCCAGACTGCCGTGCTGAGCTACGCCTACTGGACTCGGCGCTTCGCGCGCAATCCCTCAGTGCTTGGTCAGACGCTTTACATCAAGGGTGTCCCGTTCACGATTATTGGGGTTGCGCCCAGGGAGTTCGAAGGAGTGGGCCAGGGGGATCCAACCGATATTTGGGTTCCTTTCCAAACCCGCGAGGACCTAAGACCTTGGGGCCGATCGCCGGATAGCAAGGATAGTCTCTACGGATCTCCGACATGGCTGTTTCTGTTGATGATCGGGCGCCTCCAGCCGGGCGTGAGCCAAACACAGGCGCTGGCCGAACTGACGCCCACCTTTCAACACGCTCTATACGAAGGAATCGGCAAACGAGACGCGAAGGAACAACCATCGAAGCTTTACTTTACCCCTGTCCGTGGCATTGAGAACTTGCGGGACAATTACGAGAAGCCACTCCTCCTACTGATGGCGATGGTCGGTGTCGTGTTGGTGATTGCGTGCAGTAATGTGGCCATGCTTCTGGTGGCAAGGAACACCGCGCGGCAGCGCGAGTTCAGCCTGCGCATCGCGATTGGGGCAACGAGATTCCAGCTCTTCCGCCAGTTGCTCACTGAGAGCCTGCTGCTGGTGGCGGCTGGGACGGCGCTCGGCTGGGTCCTCGCGATCTGGGCGACAGAGGGGCTGGTTGCTTGGGCCGGCATGGGCTTCAATGTGCCACCCGATCATGGGGTGCTGGCATTCACCTTGGCCCTATCGGCACTCGCGGCGCTGCTTTTTGGCTTGGCTCCCTTGCGCAACGCCTTGCGATCCTCTTCCGGAATCGCACTCAAGAATTCCGCACGCACAGCCTCCCGAGACAAGACTCAAAACCGCACCGGGCAGGCGGTGGTGGCATTTCAAATCTCCCGGTGCCTCGTGCTGTTGGTGGGCGCCAGTCTGCTATTCCGGACCCTTCGAAACCTGGAAAGCCTGGACTTGGGGCTGAATACCCATGGGCTGCTCGTCTTCGGGATCACGCCGCCGCAAGTCTTGCGCAAGGACGCGGAAGTTGTGCACTTCTACCACTCGCTGATGGACCGGTTGCGTGCTTTGCCCGGAGTGGAATCAGCGACCTTGATGGAAAACCGCATCGGGTCGGGATGGAGCAACAACACCGACGCTTATGTCGACGGGGTGAGCCCCCGCAGCGATATTTCGTCGTCCATGCGCTGCAACACCGTGGGGCCGGATTATTTCCACGTCCTTGGTACCCCCATTCTACTCGGGCGCGACTTCACCGACGCCGACTCGGCGACTTCCCTGAAGGTCGCAATCATCAATTGGACTTTTGCCGAGAGATTTCTTGCCGGCCGCGAACCATTAGGGCATCACGTGGCCTTCGACCGAGGATCCAAAGCAGACCAATACACGATCGTGGGAGTGGTTCAGGACAGCAAATACACTAGCGTGGAAGAGAAAGCCAGACCGATGGCGTACTTCCCCTACACGCAAATCTCCTGCACGGCCACGATGCACGTTGAACTGCGCACAGAGGGCAACCCTACGGGGCTGCTGCCCGAGGTTCGCAGCGCCGTACGGGAATTCGGTCCGGACTTACCGCTGCTTGAACCGATGACCCAGCAGGAGCAGTTTGACCGCTCCTTTACCGATGAGCGCTTGTCGGCGCGATTGGCTATGTCCTTCGGCTTGCTGGCCGCGCTTTTGGTCGCGACGGGACTTTACGGGACATTGTCCTATCGAGTGGGCCGCCGAACCGCTGAAATCGGCGTACGAATGGCTCTGGGCGCACAGCGGCGGCAAGTACTCTGGATGGTACTTCGAGAGAGTCTGGGTGTTAGTGTGGCGGGGCTTCTGCTTGGCCTACCTCTGGCTATCGCCGGCGCCCGAGTGCTTCGCTCGATGCTTTTTGGCCTCGGCCCCGGAGATCCGCTCGCCTTCGTGGTAGCGGTACTTGGTTTGGCTGCGGTAGTGCCTGCGGCGAGCGTAATTCCCGCGCGAAGGGCGGCCACGGTCGATCCGATGGTGGCGTTGCGGGAGGAATAGAGCTATCAGCAGTCAGCGGTCAGCTTCCAACTTAAGACCGAGCATCCCAGGATGCCGTAGCTGATAGCTGAAATCGCGACTTTGAGGAGACATATGGGCACGCTGCTTCATGACCTGAAGTTCGGCCTGCGCATGCTGGCGAAGAACCCCGGCTTTACTGCCGTCGCGGTGCTGACGCTGGCGCTGGGGATCGGCGCAAACACGGCACTTTTTTCCGTGGTGAATGAGGTGCTGCTCAATCCGCTGCCCTATCCCCAGCCGGACCAACTCGTCACGCTGCACGAGAGCAAGCCGAATTTTCCTACGGGCGCGATTTCCTACCCGAATTTTCTTGATTGGCAAAAGGACAATCACACTTTCTCTTCGCTGGCCGTCGCTCGTCGTTACGGATTTACTTTGACTGGCGCCGGCGAAGCTGAGCAGGTGCGAGCGGAATTCGTCTCTTCCGATTTCTTTTCCGTGCTGGGTGTGAAGCCTTTGATCGGGCGCACCTTCGCGCCGGGTGAAGACGGATTCGGCGCCGCTCCCATTGCCCTCATTAGCGCCGGCCTCTGGAGACGCAAATTTGGCTCTGCCCACGACATCCTCGGCAAAGCCCTCATCCTGGATGGGAAGAGCTACACGATTGTCGGAGTGATCCCCGCTAGCTTCGATCTCCTCCTCCGGTCTTTCAGCCCCAAGGAAGTATACGTTCCCATTGGCCAGTGGGACGCTCATGGGCTGAAAGTCCGTCAGGCCGGTCTGGGGATTCACGGGATTGGACGCCTGAAGCCCGGCGTCACCGTACAACAGGCTCGGGCTGACATGGAAGGCGTTACCCGAAACCTCGCTACCGCCTACCCCGATGCCGATAAGGGGATCGGCGCCAGCATCCTGCCACTGCGGGACGATATGGTGGGTGACATTCAGCCGATTCTCCTCGTGCTGCTTGGCGCCGTGGGCTTTGTGCTCTTGATTGCCTGCGTGAATGTGGCAAATCTCCTGCTGGCGCGATCGGCCGGCCGCGGGCGCGAGTTCGCAGTTCGAGTTGCTCTTGGCGCGTCGCCTGGGCGCGTCATTCGGCAGCTCCTCACCGAAAGTGTTCTGCTTGCTCTGGCGGGAGGCGGATTGGGAATCGCTCTTGCATCATGGGGCACGCAGGTGGCACTCAAGGCCCTGCCTGCGACCCTGCCGCGCGCGGCGGAAATCGGCATCGACGCCCACGTTCTGATCTTTACCCTGGCGGCCTCGGTGCTCGCGGGAATCCTCTTTGGATTGGCGCCGGCCCTCAAGATATCAAAACCGGACTTGCAGGTAACTCTTAAAGAAGCAGCTCGCGGCACCATCGGCGCTCATCATCGGACTCAGGGAATTCTTGTCGTGGTCGAGATGGCCACGGCGCTGGTGCTGCTGGTCGGCGCCGGGCTCATGACTCGTACCCTGACCCGGCTATGGGGCGTCAATCCGGGGTTTGATCCACACCATGTGTTGAAGTTCGGACTTTCCCTTTCGCCGACGATGAAAACGGCAAGCCCCGCCGCGATTCGGGCCGCTTTGCGGGCATTCGACGCCAAGCTCGCGGCGACAGCCGGCGTCCAGGCGGTTTCGTTTTCGTGGGGAGCGATCCCCATGGATGCTGAGGACGACGAACACTTCTGGATGGAGGATCAGCCCAAACCCTCGAACGAAAGCGAAATGTATTCGGCCCTGGAGTACACCGTCGAACCGGATTACCTGAGGGTGATGCGCATTCCCCTGGAGCGAGGACGCTTCTTCACTCCCCAGGATAATGAGCACACGCCCGCCGTGGCGGTTATTGACGATGTCTGTGCCCGAAAATACTTTCCCAACGAGAATCCAATTGGCAAGCGCATCGTGCTGCCTAACATGGATGATCAGCCTGCCGAGATTGTCGGGGTGGTTGGGCACGTGAAGCAATGGGGACTCGATTCGGATGATACCCAGTCGCTCCGGGCCCAGCTTTATCATTCGTTCACGCAGTTACCTGATGGCGCAATGGCGTTGGCGGTTCCGGGCACGGAAGTGTTGGTGCGTTCGGAAGGGACGGCGGACGCCCTCTTTGCCTCAATTCGCCATACCAGCCAAATGATGAACACCGAGCAGGCCATTTATGGCATGCAAACGATGGACGACGTCATTGCCGGCTCCCTCGCCACAAGGCGATTCTCTATGATTCTGCTTGCCAGCTTCGCATTAGTGGCGCTGGTTCTTGCGAGCGTGGGGATTTACGGCGTCCTGGCATATCTGGTCGGCCAGCGCACCCACGAGATAGGCATTCGCGTGGCGCTGGGAGCAAACCGCTCTGAGGTGCTCCGCCTGGTAGTGGGCCAGGGGGCGAAGATGGCGCTTCTCGGCGTCGCCCTGGGCATTCTGGCCGCGTTGGGCCTCACGCGTCTCATGTCCGGGATGCTCTTCGGAGTGAGTGCGACTGATCCGCTGACGTTCATTGCGGTCGCCATTTTATTGATTCTTGTGGCGCTGGCGGCCTGCTACATCCCCGCGCGCCGGGCGATGAGCGTCGATCCTATGGTGGCGCTGAGATATGAGTGAAAGAGCTATCAGCAGTCAGCAATCGGCTCTCGGCTAAGGACCAAACGCCCCGGTAGCACTAGCTAAAAGCTGAGCGCTGAGAGTTGACCGCTCAAGATTGAGGATACGAATGAGGACTTTGATTCAGGATCTGAAATACGGCCTTCGCATGTTGGTGAAGAATCTCGGCTTCACGATTGTTGCCGTGGCGACGCTGGCGCTGGGGATTGGCGCGGACACGGCCATCTTCAGCGTGGTGAATACCGTGCTACTGAAGCCGCTCCCATATGCCGAGCCGGACCGGTTGGTGGCTGTCGAGTCCATGGATAGTCGCCGAGCTGGCGTCTCGAATTCTCTGTCTTACCCTGACTTTTTCGACTTCCGAGCACAGAACCACGTATTTGAGCACCTGGTGACCTCTCGTGACACAGACCTGGCACTGGCTGGCCGCAGTGAGCCTGAGCAAATCGACGGTGAAATGGTGACCTGGGACCTCTTCCAGGCATTGGGCATCGTACCGGAACTGGGGCGTGGGTTCTTACCCTCGGAGGAGGCCGCGGGGACTCACGTGGTGGTGCTGAGCCATCGGCTGTGGCAAAGCCATTATGGTGCCGATCCCGGCATCGTCGGGCGGACGATCACGCTAGACCGGCAGGCTTACACGGTGGTGGGCGTGGCGCCGGCGGGATTCGCGTTCCCGGCTAATGAACCCAACATCCAACTTTGGATGACGATTGCGAATGACCGCGTGGCGCCCGCGGGCGATCAGCCCATGACCGAGCAGCGGGGGGCTCATATGCTGATGGCGTTGGGACGCCTTAAACCCGGCGTGAGCATCGAGCAAGCGAGCGCGGACCTGGACGTGATCTCCGCGGCCTTGGCCAGGCAGTATCCTGACACCAATACGAACTTTCGCACTTCGTCCGTGCGGCCGGAACTCGAAACGCTGACGGGCGATTCACGCACGCCGCTGTTGATCCTGCTGGGCGCAGTCGGCCTGGTGTTGCTGATTGCTTGCGCCAACATCGCGAACCTGCTGTTAGTACGGACGGCGGGGCGCGAGCAGGAAATAGCCGTGCGCGCAGCCATGGGTGCAAGCCGAGGGCGCGTGGTCCGGCAACTGCTGACGGAGAGCCTTTTGCTGGCGCTGGCAGGCGGCACTGCCGGCACGGCGCTGGCGGAATATGTTTTGGGTGCGCTCTTGCCCCTAGGAGGCGCGAGCATACCGCGCCTTGCCCAAACCAGCATCGATGGACGCGTCCTGGTTTTCTCACTGCTTATCACATTCCTCACCAGCATCTTTTTCGGCTTGGCTCCGGCGCTGCACGCCGCCAAGGTTGATTTGACTTCATCGCTCACGGAGCGCAGCCGTGCCGGCACGCACAAGCACGAACTGATTCGCGGCGCGCTGGTGGTGGCCCAGGTCACCGTGGGTTTGGTGCTGGTGAGCGGAGCGGGTTTGTTGATGGCCAGCTTCCTGCACTTGGAAAAGAGCGATTTGGGACTGAGGTCTGACCACCTGCTGACCTTTCGGTTCAGCCTGCCGGACTCACATTACAAGTCCGCCCAGCAGGTGAGCTTATGCAATCAACTGCTGGAGCACTTGCGCGCTGAGCCGGGAGTGGAGTCCGCGGCGGGGGTGTGGCCGCTACCACTGGGTGGAGATAACGCCACCGTCTCGTTCAATATTGAGGAGCGGCCGACGACTCCCTCCAACCGTCCCAACGCGCGCATGGCCTTTGCCACTCCCGGATATTTCTCCACGGCGGGCATTCCCCTGCTGCGCGGCCGCAATTTCACCGACCAGGATGATACCAACGCGCCGCGCGTGCTGATTGTCAACAAGGCGTTCGCCGACAAGTTCTTTCCTGGTGAAGACGTCGTCGGCAAGCGTATCACTCCTGGCGCCACCGCCGACGGCGAGAAGGAATCGCCGCACGAGATAGTCGGCGTGGTGGGCAGCGCCAAGCTATTCGCGATGGACGCCGAGCCCAAGCCTGTCTACTACTTCCCATACAAGCAGCTTCCCTGGATGCCGCCGGTGATGATGGTGCGCACCAGCGTGCCGCCGCGCACGCTGGAATCCGTGGTCCGGAAAGAACTGGCCGCACTCGACCCCATGGTCCCCGTGTTTCAAGTCCGGACCATGGAGGAACTGCTCTCGACGGAAGTTACTGAGCCGCGCTTCCACACGGTGCTGCTGGGTTGTTTCGCCGGCATCGCGCTGGTGCTCACCATGGTGGGACTCTACGGGGTGATGGCGTATTCGGTGGCGCGGCGCACCCGGGAAATCGGGGTCAGGATTGCCCTGGGCGCGCCCCGCTCCGTGGTGCTTTCCATGGTGCTCGGGCAGGCGTTGGTGCTGCTGGCGGCAGGGATGGGCCTGGGACTGGCCGCCTCGCTTGCCGCCGACCGTCTTCTGCGGACCATGTTGTTTGGCATATCGTCCCTTGACCCGGCGGTGCTCGGCCTATCGAGCCTGCTGGTGGCATTGACCGGATTGCTGGCGGCCTACCTCCCTGCGCGCCGGGCAGCGGCTCTGGATCCCATGGTGGCGCTGAGACATGAATAGCGATTCATGAGTACGGAGTGACGACATCTCCAGTTTGATATTCGGAAAGCTAACCCGGTTCTACGAACCTAAGACTTGCAGTTCACGTATCACTTTAGCAGGAGGGCTTATGGCGAAAATGGAACGGATTCGCGAGATCGTAACGGGCCCGCTGGATCCTGAGTACCTAAGAAGGAAGACCGCTGCCGGTTGGAGCTTGGTGGCGGTGGAGTGGCAGCGGCAAACGGAGGAAGGTGGATTGGAGTCTGGTGCGGGCGAAGAAGCAGTCCCCTATGGATCTCGAGTGGCCAATGACTGCGAACGCCTCGAGGACAATCCGTCCGAAATGGACGCATTGATGCTCATTCTCGAGTTCATCGTTCGGGACCGCTCCTTGTCCACTATGGCGGAGGCCCTCAACCAAGGGGGATTTCGCACGCGCGACGGATCAAAGTGGTCGGTGGTGACGGTCTATAAAATGCTCCCGCGCCTCATCGAGGTGAGCCCCCGCATTTTCACCACGAACGCCTGGATTGAGCGAAGGAAACGAATTCCCATAGCCGGATAATTGGGAAGAGAACCCATGCGGACACTGAAGCAGGACGTGAAATATGGCTTGCGTATGCTGGCGAAGAATCCCGCCTTCACGGCAGTCGCCGTCCTCACTCTCGCGCTCGGCATCGGCGCGAACACGGCGATCTTCAGCGTTGTGAATGCCGCGCTCTTGCGTGCGCTGCCCTACAAGGAACCCGGCCGCTTGGTGTACGTCTGGTCCGCGGAAAAAGCGCGCGGAATCAATCAGAGTACGGTTTCGATTCCCGACCTGCGCGACTGGCGAGAGCAGAACCGCGCCTTCGACGGCATGGTGGGGTGGTGGAGCGGAACCTTCAACCTTTCGGGCGGCGATGAACCGCAGCAGGTGAGCGGGTGGATCGTCTCGCCAGACTTCTTTGACGTCCTCGGGGCCAGGCCCGAATTAGGTAGAACATTCGCCATGGGAGACGGCAAGGACCGCGTCGTCGTTCTCAGCCACGCGCTCTGGAGCGGCACGTTCGGCGGGGATCGCAGCATTCTGGGAAAGAGCATCGCGATTGATGGTGCAAGCTATGCGGTCCTCGGAGTGATGCCGGCGGAGTTCTCATCGCCTTTCCCGAACGTGCAAGTCTGGGCGCCTTGGCCTGACGCGGCGGTGGCCACGGCCACCCGCGGCGACCGCTTCCTGCGGGTCATCGCGCGCCTGAAACCGGGTGTGAGCTTGGGGAGCGCGCAGGCAGACATGGACCTCATTACCCCTCGCCTCGCGCGGGAATACAAGGAGGACGCGGGCGTCTCAGCATATTTGGTTCCTGCGGGCCAACAAATTACCGGAAGCGTGCGGCCGGCCCTGCTGGTGCTGCTCGGCGCCGTGGGTTTTGTGCTGCTAATTGGTTGCGCCAACCTGGCGAATTTGCTTCTGGCACGGTCGGCAGTGCGCGAAAAGGAATTTGCCATCCGCACAGCTCTGGGTGCCGGCCACTCCGATCTGGTCCGGCAGTTGTTGACGGAGAGCCTCTTGCTTTCATTGGTGGGCGGCGCGGTCGGCGCTTTGCTTGCAAGCGGAGGAATACGTTATTTGCGCGGCGTTGTAGCTGATCAGATTCCCCGTGCTCAGGACATCGGCCTTGATGCTCGCGTCTTGTGGTTTACCCTCGGGCTGTCCATTCTAACCGGCATCGGCTTTGGGTTGCTGCCGGCGCTCGCGAGCTTCAAGGGCCAGTTCAACGAATCGCTGAAGAAGGGAAGCCGTGGCGGGGGCGCAGGAGTTCAAGCACGCCGATTACGAGATTTACTGGTCGTATGGGAGGTGGCGCTGGCGTTGGTGTTGCTTGCGGGCGCCGGCCTGTTGCTCAACAGCTTCGAGCGTCTACGCACGATAAATCCCGGATTCAACCCGGAAAAGGTGCTGACGTGCCAGATTTCGCTGCCGTCATCGAAGTATAAGGACCCCCAGATCGTGGACTTTTTCCAACGCTTGCTCGACCGGGTCCGTGCTCTGCCCGGAGTGAAGTCTGCAGGGGCCACGATGACTCTGCCGCTCGAAAGCCCGAACAGTGGCTTCTGGGGAGGGCTGAACATCGAGGGGCGCGCTGCCCTCGCGCGGGAATCGATTCCCATTGTCAACTTTGCTCAGATCACGCCGGGCTTCCTCAGTGCCATGGGGATTCCCCTCCTGAGGGGGCGGGCGTTCACCGAGCAAGACAACAGTGTGCAGAGCCCCAAAGTTGTAATCATTAATGCCACGCTGGCTCGACGCTTCTTTTCAGATCTTGATCCCATCGGCAGGCGAATCTGCATGGGAGAGGACTGCTCGAAAGGGCCTTGGCTGACGGTGGTGGGTGTGGCCGGCGACGCGGCGCTCCAAAGCTTGACGGACCCGCGCTTCCCGCAGGTGTTGTCTCCTCATGCCCAGGGTGTGGAAGGCGGCCAAGCAGGAGACATGGAATTGGCAATCCGCACCTCCGGAGACCCACTGAGTCTGGCGGCCTCGGTGCGAGAGCAAGTCCACGAATTAGACAAGGACCAGTCTGTGGCCGAGATGCGAACTCTTGAGCAGGTGGTAAGCGCCTCGCTGGCACAACCTCGCCTGAACACGCTGCTGCTTGCGGGTTTCGCGGCCCTCGCGGTGTTGCTGGCGGCGATTGGAGTTTACGGCGTGATTTCCTATTCTGTCGCGCAACGCACCCGCGAGATCGGTATTCGCATGGCGTTGGGCGCCACACGGGGCAAGGTATTCCTTTTGGTGGTCGGCGAGGGAATGCTGCTGGCGCTGGCCGGCTTGGTAGTGGGATTGGTCGCGGCGTTTGGTTTGGCGCGCCTAATGACCAGCTTGCTTTATGGTGTTGCGCCCAGCGACCCCCTAACGTTTTTCGCCGTATCCGTGCTGCTTTCCGGCGTCGCCTTTGTCGCGTCCTATATTCCCGCTCGGCGGGCGACGAAGGTCGACCCCATGGTGGCGTTGAGGTATGAATGAAAAAATCGGGTGATCGGGGGATCCGGCGATCGGGTGAACAAGAAATCGGCCCGCTGGCGCATGAGGGGGTCAGATGCTTGCCAGCCGTGATGGCCGCGATGTTCTTCATTTACGAGATCGCCCGATCATCAGATCATCCGATGGAGGAACAACGATGAGCACACTACTCCAAGACTTGAAATACGGCTTCCGTATGCTGGCGAAGAATCCTGGTTTCACCGCGGTGGCGGTGGTGACGCTAGCTTTGGGCATTGGGGCGACGGTGGCCATTTTTAGCGTGGTTTATGGCGTACTACTGAGGCCGCTGCCCTACTCCCAGCCTGACCGCCTCGTCGAACTGAACGAAGTGAACAGCCACGGCGGACACATGAATTTTGCCGACCCGAATTTTGCTGACGTGAGGGCGTCGAGTCAGGCCCTCGACGGCGTAGCGGAATACTCGGCTTGGCTGGAATCCGTGGCTGGGGCCTCCGAACCCACGCGCACCATGACCGCCTCGGTTTCGCGTGATTTCTTCCCCATGTTGCGTGTGCAGCCGATGCTGGGGCGAGGTTTCGCGCCCGGAGGACCAGCACTTCCACGCCGCTCCCGTTGCGCTGGTGAGTTACGCTTATTGGACGCAATACCTGGGTGGCCAGACGGACCTCGCCCACCTCAAGTTGAATATTGAAAACCAGGACGTCTCCGTGGTCGGGGTGCTGCCCGCCGGATTCCGTTTTCCCATGGACAGTGACGTCTGGGTGCCGCGCGAATTGTGGGAGACCCTTCCCAGCCGTACGGCGCACAACTGGCATGTGCTGGCGCGCTTGCGCGAGGGTGTGCTGCTGACCCAGGCGCGCAGCGAGCTGACCGGAATCGCCCGCCGCCTGAAGCAACAGTTCGGCAAGGACACCATGATGGTGGATATCTCCGCCGTGCGCTTGCAGGATTTCCTGACCAGCGACGTGAGCAAGCCCCTTTACATCTTGCTGGGCGCGGTGGGATTCCTGCTGCTCGTAGCGTGCGCCAATGTGGCCAACCTGCTGCTGGCTCGCCTTGCGGCGCGCGAGCGCGAATTCGCTGTCCGCGTCGCGCTGGGGGCCGGCCGCCTGCGCCTGGTGGGCCAATTCCTCACGGAGGCCTTGCTGCTGGCCCTGGCGGGCGGAGCGCTGGGCGTGCTGCTGGCAAATTGGGGATTGGACGCGCTGCTGGCCATTGCCCCACTGAACCTCGCCCACCAGGAGCATGTCTCACTAAACGCGCCCGTGCTGCTTTTCGCTTTGGCGATGGCCCTGGGTGTCGCGCTAAGTCTGGGATTGTTCGCCGCGTTGCGCGCATCCCGGCGCGACCCGGAGCAAGCCCTTGCCGAACGCGGCCAAGGTTATCTGGGTACTGTGCGCGGGCATCGGCTGGGGCGCGCGGTGGCGGCCGCGCAACTGGCCATCACCCTGGTTCTCCTGGTGGGAGCGGGATTGCTTGGCCGCAGCTTGCTGCGCGTGCTTTCCGTTGACCCGGGTTTTCGTACCGATCACATCCTCACCATGGACTTGGCCTTGCCGTTTCCCCAGAACGATGCAGAAAAGGGCCAGCGCCTGGGACTCCTCAATAATCTCTTCGCGCAATTGCGAGCACTTCCCGGAGTCGTAGAAGTGGGAGGCACGGGCGGGCTGCCGCTCGCCGGGGACTTGGCGGATGGAACTTTTGTGGTAATGAGTCCCGGAGAGAAAGTGCCCGGGATGCAGGATCTCGAGAAGATGTTCCAGGATGCGACCCGGACCGGCGACGCCGACTATTGCGTGGCGAGCGCGGGATACTTCCACGCTCTCGGCATTCCCTTGCTACGCGGCCGCCTGTTCCGTGATAGCGACACCATGGATTCGCCGCACGTGGCGCTGATCAGCCAGGCCTTGGCGCGGGAGAAGTGGCCGAATCAGGATCCGCTCGGGCAGACCTTGGAGTTCGGGAACATGGATGGCGACACGCGCCTGCTTACCGTGGTGGGCGTCGTGGGCGACGTGCACGTTGAGAACCTGGAGTCCAAGCCTCCCGGCATCATTTACGTGGATTACCAGCAACGGCCGCAAGCCGCCTCGCAATTCACCGTGGTCATGCACACCAGCCTCCCGCCGGCCGCTTTGATTCCGGCGGCGCGGAAAATTTTGACGGCTCTTGCCCCCAACGTTCCACCCAGCCTCAGCACCTTTACCAAGGTCTTTGCGGATTCGCTGAAGGCGCGATATTTCAACTTGCTGCTGGTGGGAGTCTTTGCCGCAACCGCTCTGCTGCTCGCCATGGCGGGGATTTACGGCGTGATGGCTTACTCCGTCGCGCAGCGCACGCGCGAGTTTGGAGTGCGGATGGCGCTGGGGGCGGAAGTGACCGACGTGCTGCGCCTCGTGCTGCGCCAAGGTCTGGCGATTGTGGCGGTAGGTGTCGCCTTGGGCATCCTCGGATCTTTCGCCTTGACCCGCATCATGGCCACGCTGCTGTTCGGCGTAAGCGCCACCGATCCGCTCACCTTCGCCGGAGTAACCGCTCGTGCTGGCGCTCGTGGCGCTCGCAGCCAGTTACATCCCAGCCCGCCGGGCGACCAAGGTCGATCCCATGGTGGCGTTGAGGTATGAGTGAAAGAGCTGTCAGCGATCATCTCTCATCGGTCATCCTGCAGCGATGAGTCGTTACGATGTATGCAGGCGCTTGAAGTAGCGACGGGCGTCCCGCCCGCTGTCACTGGGAGCGTCCCGCTCCCGTCGGCGGATCCGCGGGCAGGCTGCCCACGCCACAGCGGGCGGGACGCCCGCGCTACGAATTCGATCTTCGCGCCTGATAGCGCGACATTGAGGATACCAATGAACACTTTGATTCAAGACCTGAAGTACGGCCTCCGCATGCTGGCGAAGAATCCCGGCTTCACGGCGGTGGCGGTGTTGACGCTGGCGCTGGGTATTGGCGCCAACACGGCAATGTTCACGGTCGTTAACACCGTGCTGCTCCGTCCGCTGCCTTATCCGGATTCAGGGCGCATTGTGAACATTTCGCGCAAGGGTGGCGGTTCGGCCTCCATCATGATGTTTACCTTTTGGGAGCAACACGACTCGCTTTTCGAGGATTTGTCTGCTTACGATTTCACCGCAATCGGCCTCAATCTGAGCGGTGGAGACCGGCCGGAACTTGTGCAAGGAATTCACGTATCGAAGAACTATTTCCGCCTTATGGGGGCGAACCCGATCATGGGCCGCACGTTCAATGCGGATGAGGACCGGCCCGGCGGGGCGCGCGTCGCGGTCATGAGCTATGGCCTATGGCAGAAGCGTTTTGGCGGCTCCCCCTCGATTCTGGGGAAGACGATAACCCTGGTGGCTGCGCCGTACACCGTTATTGGTATCGTATCGCCAAAATTCCAACCGTATCCCCCGGCGGATATCTGGATGCCTTTGCAGGCCGATCCGGGCAGCACCAATCAGGCGCACACTCTTGAGGTGTTGGGGCGGCTGCCAAGCGGCAAGACGCTCTCCGAGGCGAATGCGCAGATGGCGGTGCTTGGCCGGCAATACGTTCAGGCACATCCGGAGCAGTTAGGAGAGGATGACAAGCTCCAGGTGGAGCCCCTCCAGCAACAGATGACCGGCGACGTCCGGCCCGCGCTCCTGATTTTGCTGGGCGCGGTTGGGCTGGTGCTGCTGATCGCGTGCGCCAACGTGGCGAACCTGCTGCTGGCGCGCGCTGCCGGGCAGCAAAGAGCGGTTGCCATCCGCGTGGCCATGGGAGCAGGGCGGGGAAGGATCGTACGCCAACTCCTGACCGAGAGCCTTTTGCTCTCTTTCGCCGGTGGAGTGCTCGGCCTCGGGCTGGGGTCGTTGGGAGTGCGAGCGCTGCTGGCCATGACTCCTGGAGACTTGCCGCGTGTCGATGAAATGGCGGCCATCCCTGGTTTGAATCCCTGGGTGGCGGGCTTCACGGTGTTGCTATGCCTGGTCACCGCCATCCTCTTCGGACTTTTCCCCTCCATCCAGGCCGCGCGGACGGATCTTACCTCCATGCTCAAGGAATCCGACGCCCGCTCGGGCACTGGGCTGAAACACCATCGCGCTCGCGGCGTTCTGGTGGTGGCGGAAGTTGCCATCACCGTCATCCTCCTGTGTGGGGCGGTATTGTTGATCCGCAGTTTTTCCGCGCTGCACACCGTCGACCCGGGTTTTGACTCGCGGAACCTCTTGACCCTGAAGGTTTCGCTCGCAGGCTCCAAGTATGCGAATAGCAAGGCGGTTGACCGCACCGCCCGGCAATTGATGGAACGGCTGGAGGTCCTGCCCGGCGTGGAGGCCGCGGCCATGGCGAATGTCTTGCCGTTTGAGGACGGTCCAGACATGGTCTTCACTATCCCCGGGCGTCCGCTCTTGCCAGGTTACAAGTTCACAGGTGACGACCAATGGCGTTTCGTTTCGCCGCACTATTTCGAGGCCTTGCGGATTCCGCTGCGGTCCGGGCGGTTGTTTCGAGACCAGGAGCCGGCCCGCACTGTTGTCGTCAACGAAGCGTTCGCCCACAAGTATTGGCCGAACTCGAGCCCTCTCGGTCAAGTGCTCTTGATCGGCGCGTGCACTGAGTCCCGAGTTTGACGAAGGCTCCGTGGAAATTGTTGGCGTCGTGGGCAACGTCCGGGAGAACGGACTCAATAACGATCCGCCTCCCGTCATGTACCAGTTGCATTCGCAGATTCCCGACGCCGCGATGGCGTTGGTGAATGGGCTGGCGGCTGCGAGTGTCATCATCCGCACCAAGCCCGGGGTCGCTCCCTTGAGTATCAGCCAGCCTGTCCAGGAAGCATTGCTGGGTGGGGATTTCCAACTTCCTGCCACCCGGGTGCGCACCATGGAGTCCCTGACTCTTACCTCGACGGCCCAGCAGAACTTCAATTTGCTCTTGCTGAGTCTGTTCGCGGCGCTCGCTCTGCTGCTGGCGACGGTGGGCATCTATGGTGTGATCTCCTACGGCGTCACCCAGCGCACGCACGAGATTGGTCTCCGCGTCGCGCTGGGAGCCCAGCGAGCGAGCGTCGTCGGGCTCGTGGTGGGCCAAGGACTGGCGATGACGCTGATCGGGGTTGGCGCCGGGCTCGCGGGGGCATTCGCGCTCACCCGGTTCCTGGCGAAGATGCTTTACGGCGTTCGCCCCACCGACCCGTTAACGTTTGTGGCTGTGCCCCTGATCCTGACCGTTGCGGCCCTGCTCGCGTGTTACATTCCAGCGCGCCGGGCTACGAAGGTCGATCCTATGGTGGCGTTGAGGTATGAATGAAGAAGCTGTCAGCGATCAGCTCTCAGCGGTCAGCCAGCGGCGGTGACGTTCGATGTGGCGCGATGGTTTTGATGTAGCGCGGGCGTCCCGCCCGCTGTCACGGGAGCGTCCCGCTCCCGCCGGCGGGCGGGACGCCCGCGCTACGAGCTGACTGCTGAACGCTGATAGCTGAAAGCTGACAGCTCGACGTTGAGGAAACAAATGAACACCTTGATTCAAGATCTGAAGTACGGTTTGCGCATGCTCGCCAAGAACCCCGGCTTCACTGCGGTTGCGGTGCTCACGCTTGCTCTCGGCATTGGGGCGAACACGGCGATTTTCAGCGTCGTAAACGCAGTTCTGCTTCGGCCCCTACCTTATCGGGACGCGGGCCGGTTGGTGATTGTTTGGGAACAAAACGTCCAGCGTGGCTGGCACGCGAATGTTGTTTCCGCGGCGAATTTCGACGATTGGCGGCAGCAGAATACGGTCTTCAGCGAGATGGCCGCGGTTGACCCCACTTCCTTCAACTTGACCGGCGCCAGTGAGCCCATGGAGATTGACGGCGAGCGCGTTACCGCCAATCTCTTCACGCTGTTGGGCGTTCAGCCCCTTTGTGGCCGAGGCTTCTCCCCTTACGATGACGAGCCCTCCAGCCCGCCTGTGGCCATCATCGGTTACGGCCTGTGGCAAAGGTCCTACGGCGGCGACGTCAAACTGATTGGCCGCCCGATTTCTCTTGATGGGCGCAAGTACACAGTGGTGGGAATCATGCCGCCGGGCTTCACGGACGCCTACACGGCTTTCTTCAATGTCCACGGCCAGGTGTGGGTGCCCGGCCTGGATTTGCGACCCCAGGGGCGCACCGACCACGCTTACCTGGCGCTGGCACGGCTCAAGCCGGGCATTACCTTGAGGCAGGCGCAGGCAGAGATGGATACCATCGCCAGCCGCATTGAGAATCAGTATCCGGAGAACAAAGGTTGGAGTGTCGCGGTGGTCGGCATGCACGACCAGATTGTGGGATTTGCCAGGCCCGTGTTGTTGTTGCTCGTGGCGGCGGTGGCCTTCGTGTTGCTCATCGCCTGCGTCAATCTCGCCAACCTGCTGCTGGCGCGCGCCGCCAGCCGGGAAAGAGAAATCGCCCTGCGTTCGGCTCTGGGCGCCGGTTTTTCGCGGGTACTTCGTCAGCTTCTTACCGAGAGCGTCTTGCTCGCGCTGATGGGGGGAGGCTTGGGGGTCTTGATCGCGGCCGGGGGGACGAAGGCGCTCGTGGCCCTTTCTCCCTCGGCCCTCCTTTGGGTTGCACCGGGGCTTGATGCTGCCACGCTCAATGGCGGAGTGCTGGGCTTTGCGATGTTGCTGACCGTCGCCACAGGGTTCCTTTTCGGGCTGGTTCCGGCCTGGGGAATGTCCACGCCGAACTTGACCGCTTCGCTCCAGGCGAGTGGCCGAGGCTCTTCGGACACCGGGCGCGGGCATCGCCTACGCGGGTTCCTGGTTACCGCGGAATTCGCCCTGGCCTTCGTGCTGGTCATCGGCGCGGGGTTGATGATCAGGACGCTCGAGCGAATTACGCATTTCAGTTTGGGGTTCAACCCGCACAACGTGCTGACTTTGCGCATTCCCCTGCGGGGGCCTCAGTACCAGGAGCAGGGCAATCAGGCGAGGTTTTTCGAGCAACTCCTGGTGCGGGTGGAGGCTTTGCCGGGGGTCGAATCCGCCAGTGTTTCCCGCGGCCTGCCGATCGAAGGTCAGAATGGCATGGATTTTGTAGTGGAGGAGAATCCGCATCCCCGGCCGGAAGACGTGCCGGCTGCCAACTATCTTGTCATCGCCCCCCACTACTTCCGGACCATGGGCATCCCTCTGCGGCAAGGACGGACTTTTACCAATGCCGATCTCCAAGGCTCGCAGCGGGTAGTCATTGTGAATGAGGAACTCGTGCGCGAGTATTGGCCGGGCCAGAATCCTCTGGGGAAGCGTCTGAAAACCGGAACCGATCCCAAGCTGCCGTGGCTTACGGTGGTGGGCGTAGCAGGGAACGTGCGAACCGAGGGTCCGGACGTAGCCTTTGAGCCGGAACTTTACGTCCCTTACACGCAATACCCCTGGCTTCTTGATCCTCGGCATTTTGTAGTGCGCACTGTAGGAGATCCCCTGGCCGTGGCGCAGGCGGTCCGGCGCGAAGTCGAGGCGCTCGATCCAGCAGTTCCCATTGCGGACATTCGCCCTCTCGATCAAATCGCCGGAGAACCGGCCGCACCCCGGCAGTTCCTGATGACGCTGCTCGCTGTTTTTGCCGGGCTGGGGCTGGTTCTGGCGGGAGTGGGGATTTATGGAGTCATGGCTTACGCCGTAGCGCAAAGGACTCGCGAGTTTGGATTGCGCATGGCTTTGGGGGCTCAGCGGTGCGGACGTCTTGCGGTCAGTTGTGGTGCAGGGACTCTTCCGGGCCGGCATCGGCCTCGCCATCGGCTGCGCCGCGGCCCTGGGGCTCGCGCATTTCATGAGCAGCTTGCTTTTCCACGTTCAACCGACCGATCCGGCAACGTTTACAGCGGTGGCGCTAGGATTATTCGGCCTCGCACTCCTGGCCTGTTACATCCCCGCGCGCCGGGCGACGAAGGTCGATCCCATGGTGGCGTTGAGGTATGAGTGAGGAAGCTGTCAGCGATCAGCTCTCAGCTTTCAGCGATTGACCAAACAGCCTCGTGGGCGGTGGCGTTTGATGTGGCGCGATGGTTTTGATGTAGCGCGGGCGTCCCGCCCGCTGTCACGGGAGCGTCCCGCTCCCGTCGCATGTGCCATGGACGTCCCGCCCATGCCCCAGCATGGCCAGGATGGCCATGGCACACGCCAGCGGGCGAGACGCCCGCGCTACGAGCTGAGCGCTGATAGCTGATAGCTGAGCGCTGATAGCTGATAGCTCTGAGGATACGAATGAATGCATTGATTTACGACCTGAAATTCGGTTTCCGCATGCTGGCGAAGAACCCCGGCTTCACCTTGGTGGCGGTATTGACGCTGGGTTTAGGCATGGGAGCCACCACGGCGATTTTTTCGGTGGTTTATCAGGTCCTTTTGCGGCCTCTGCCCTTTCCGGATGCTTCGAGCCTGGTCGTAATGAACGAGACGACGCCAAGGGTGGGAAATGTTTCCGTTTCCTATCCCAATTTCTTGGACTGGCGGCAACAAAGCCACTCATTTTCGCAAATGGCCGCGGTCCACAACGTAGGTTTCAACCTTGCAGGGGTCAGCCAGCCGGAAGTCATCAGCGGGGACGCGGTATCTCCGAATTTTCTTTCCATGATCGGGGTGCGGCCGATCCTGGGACGCGATTTTGACGCCGCGGAGGAAAAACCCGGCACCGCTCCCGTGGTGATCCTGAGCTCTGCCCTTTGGCAAAGCCACCTGGGGGGCGATCCAAACGCCATAGGGCGAACGATTACGCTCGATGGGCGCAGCTTTACGATCGTGGGTGTGCTCCCGCCCGATTACCGCGCGCTCGACAAAACGGATCTGCTGGAGCCGGTGGGAGTGTGGGCCACCAATAATCCCAATGTTACCGATCGGGGCGACCGCGGGGATATGGTGGTGATGGCAAGGCTCGCCCCAGGCGTAACCCTGCCGCAAGCGCGCATGGAAATGGAAGGCATCGCGGCGCGACTAGCCAAGGAGTACGCGAGCAATGACCAAGGCGGAGTTTTGCTGCAATCGCTTCGCGACGCGTTTGTGGGCGATGCGCGCCCGGCGATTCTGGTGCTCTTTGCCGCGGTTATTTTTGTGCTGCTGATTGCCTGCGCCAACGTGGCAAACCTTTTTCTGGTGCACGGCGCGGCGCGGACGAAGGAAATCGCCCTGCGCATTGCCTTTGGCGCCAGCGGCAGCCGCATCACCCGGCAAATGCTCACCGAGAGCCTGGTGTTAGCGTGCCTGGGAGGGATTCTGGGCCTGGCCCTGGCGATGGCCGGGACGCAGGGAATGTCCCTGCTGCTTCCGGCGGAAATGCTGATGGGAGAATCCGTGCACATTAGCGGCGCGGTGCTTTTATTCGCGGCCGCCGCGGTGGCGCTGACGGCGTTGGCATTTGGCTTGGCGCCGGCAATACATTCAATGAAAACCGATGTGCAAGCGGAGCTGAAGGAGGGCGGGCGGACCACCAGTGCCGGCACCGCGCAAAACCGTTTTCGCGGCGCTCTTGCCATCGCCGAAATATCGCTGGCGTTGATTCTTCTGGTGAGCGCGGGGTTGATGGTGAAAAGCCTGCACCGGCTGATGGAGGTCAATCCCGGGTTCCGCCCCGAGCGTGTGCTGACCATGGAAATGGATTTGCGCACCCAGCAGTACTCGAAAGATGCGGCCATCCGGAATTTTTGGCAGCAACTGCTCGACCGCGTCCGGGCGCTCCCGGGTGTGCAGAGCGCTGCCGTGGGGACCGTAGTACCACTTACTGACAGTCACAGCCGCGCCGACATTACGATCGAGGGGATGGCCCTGCCCAAGCCCGGGAGTTTTCCCCATCCCGACTATCACCTCGTAAGCACGGGCTACCTCCGCACCCTCGGTGTGCCGTTGCAGCGCGGACGCGATTTCACCAATGACGATAACGAAAATACCGCTCGGGTGGGGTTAGTCAATGCGCGGCTGGCACGCGAGTTCTGGCCAAACACCGATCCCATCGGCAAGCGCTTTATGTTTGGACATCCAACGCCGAACAAACCGCCGAAATGGATCACGGTGGTGGGGGTAACGGGCGACACCAAGCTCTATGGCCTTGCCAATCCTTCGCGGCTGGAGGTGTACCAACCTTATCGCCAGAGCCCCGACGGCGCTATGAATCTGCTGGTGCGCTCCGCCATCGATCCGACAAGCCTGACCGCGGAAATTCGCGGTGCGGTGGCTTCGATTGACAAAGACCAGCCGATTTTTGGCATCGCCACCATGCAGCAACTGGTGAGCGATTCGGTGGCCACACAGCGAACGACGCTTATTCTGCTCGGGCTGTTCAGCGGGCTGGCGCTGGTGCTGGCAGTGATCGGCGTTTACGGAGTCATTTCGTATTCCGTTGCCCATCGGACGCATGAAATGGGCATTCGCATGGCGCTGGGGGCCGAGCGGGGGGAAGTCCTGAAGCTCGTCGTGGGGCAAAGCTTGAGGCTGACCATGATGGGTGTTGGTCTCGGTATCGCCGGCGCTCTGGCGTTGACCCATTTTCTCGCCAGCCTCCTCTACACCGTTAAGCCGACCGACCTGCTAACGTTCGTGGTCGCGTCCCTCGCGCTCACGAGCGTGGCGCTGGTGGCCAGCTATATCCCCG
>CAWEFC010000064.1:0-68357 GCA_963808085.1 uncultured Acidobacteriota bacterium | reverse complement strand
TGCAGAAAATTGCTGCTTTTGAACGACAGATTGTCAGATCAACTCGGTTTTTCGCAGGTTCCTTCGCGCATGATACGTGCGACCCATTTTCGAGTGATGAGCCTCCGCATTCCCGGGTGCTGCGCGGGCTTCCAGCCAGCCTCGAGCCGGCAAGCAAGTTTAGCGCGGAATCCCAATTTTGGCGTCCGCGGCTCTTCTCATCAGAACGCTACATTGAGAGCCTGCGCCTGCCGTTCGGTGAAGGAGGGCTTCGGCCATCGCCAAGCCAAAGACATGAACCTGATCCCAGGCCGCGGTTTCCATACTCACGCGCCCGCGGCGGTGGCGCGCCGTCCTCCCTCATGGTGCTTTGCCCACGCTACCAGCGCTACCAGGAGTTTCTGAATATGGGCTTTCGTTTCCTCATCTGTAAGGTTGCCGTTGGCATCGAAACGCTGGCCGGCATTGGTGATCATCACTTCCGGCTTGTTCAGTGGATACATATTGACGAAAACAAACACTTGCCGCAAATGGTATTGCGCACGTGAGGTCCCCATGGCTCCCACGGATGCACCCATCATCGCCACCGGCTTCCCATCCCAGGCATTATCACCATACGGCCGGGAGGCCCAGTCGATGGCATTCTTGAGGACTCCGGGGATCGAGTAGTTGTACTCGGGAGTGACAATCAGGATGGCGTCGGCAGCCCGGATGCGCTGCTTGAACAATGTAACCCGCTCCGGGGGACGTGCTTCATCATCCGCATTAAAAGGTGGAATCCCGTCGAGTTCAAAAATCGCAAGGCTGGCGCCGTCCGGAACCAGTTGTTGAGCCGCGCGCAATGCAGCGCGATTCAGTGAGGCCTTCCGAAGGCTGCCGGCAATTCCCAGAATGGTCATTGGCGTGTTCATGCTACCTCCTTTAACGGATCTTTCCCCGCGCGGCGATTTTCCAACAACCCACCGCTTCGCCCTGGCGCAAGGTCACGATCTCGTCGTGCATGTTGACGGTGGCGCAAACGTGGTTGGGAATTACGGTTACAACTTCGCCCACGTGGAACTTGTGCTGCGACTGGCTAATGTCCAGGTAGCCATGCTCCTCGTTAAATTTGATGATGGGCGCGTCGGGAGCTTCCATCACGCGCCCGTAGCCGGTCTTGGGGCCGGAGCCGAGCAGGTCGGAAGAAAACGTCTTGGAGCCGCCATCGATAATGGCGCGCCCGGGGACGGCGGTGGAAACCACGGTCACCACCACGCGCACCGCGCAATCTTCGAGCGCGCACGCTCCCTGATAGTAGGTATTCAGATCATTGTAAACATAGGTGCCGGGTCGAATCTCCGTGAGTCCGGGGATCAAATGGGCAAATTCCGCGGAAGGAGTCGAGCCTCCGGAAACGATCTCGACGGGCATGCGCTCGGCGCTAAATGCAGCAAGGCCGCGAGCAACGAGTTGCGCCACGCGCTCGGCTTCGGCGCGGCGCTCCTCGGGAGGACCCCAGACGTTGCCGAAATATCCCATGAGCCCGCGGAACTTCAGCCCCGGCAGCTTGTCGATGGCTTTCGCCAGGGTCACCATCGCCGGCCCCGGTTCCACCCCACAGCGGCGGCCGCCCGCGTCGAACTCCACCATTACGCCAATCGTCGCACCTTGCGCGGCAGCGGCACGGGAAAGCTCCTGGGCCGCAGCTTCCGAATCGAGCGAAACCAGCAGCCGGCGGGCAGAGGCAATGTGCGCCAGCCGCCGATGCTTTTCCGCCCCCATAATGGGATACGCCACCAGAATGTCATCGAACCCTGCGCCGACCATCACTTCAGCTTCGCCCACTTTGGCGACCGTCAGCCCCACCGCGCCCTTCGCCAACTGTGTGCGCGCAACCTCCACCGTCTTGTGCGTCTTCGTGTGCGGACGCAGATTCAAGCCTTGGCGGCGGCACATTCCCGCCAGACGTTCGAGGTTTTTTTCCACGGTATCGAGATCAACCGTCAACACGGGGGTGGAAAGCTCTTGAGCCAGCATCAATACCTCACTTTACTTCTTGCGGCGGCTTACTGACCCGCGCGATGCAATCGATCTCAATTTTGATCTTGGGTAGCTGCGCGCCGACGGTGGTGCGGGCCGGCTGGTCTTCGGTAAAGAACTGCTTGTAAACTTCATTCATGGCCGCAAAGTCTTTCATGTCGGCAAGAAACACGCCCACGCGCACCACATCCTTCAGGGAACTGCCTGCGGCTTCCAGGATGGCAGATATGTTCTGAAGCGTTTGCCGAGTTTCCGATTGAATATCGCCGTATTCGAATTCGTTGGTTTTGGGGTTCACGCACGCTTGACCGGCCACAAAAACAAATCCGTCAGCGACGATGGCTTGGGAATAGACGCCTTTGGGTTGGGGGGCATTCGGGGTACGAACCACTTTGCGCATGTTATCTCCTTAATGAACAGATTGCTAATTAGGCGGCAAGCCTCGCAACGCCTCAGCAAGGTCAAGCGAGTTGGCCGCCGTCAACAAAGAGCAGGACGCCATTGACGTAATCGGCATCGTGCGACGCCAGAAACGTTGCGGGGCCGGCAATGTCCTCGGGTTCGCCGAGCCGGCCCACGGGAATCAGATGCTCGTACTTCTTCATAAACTTCGGGTCGTTCAGAAAGGGCTTGGTCAGGCGCGTCTTGATCAGCCCCGGACCGATGGCGTTGGAATTGATTCCCATCGGACCCAGTTCCCGCGCCAGGGTTTTGGCCAAAAGGAACAAGCCCGCCTTGGAAGCGTTGTACGGCGCGAGCTCGGCTTCCGCGTCCCAGGCGTTGGTGGAGGCCATGAAGACCAGCTTGCCGCTGCGTTGTTTGACCATATGCGCGGCCACGGCCCGGGCAAAGAGGAATCCACCGCGCAGGTTGATGTCGATCGTCCAGTCCCAGTGCTTATCGTCCGTCTCGATGAACGGCACGCCCTTGCCCACTCCGGCGACGTACATCAACACATCAATCCGCTTATGCCAGCGGACGACCTGCGCCACGGTACGTTCCACCTGGAGCTTCTTGCGCACATCGCAAGCCACCGTGCGGACGCTTCCGCCTGCCTCAGCGATCTCTTTCGCGGTGGCCGCCATCATGGGGCGATCGACGTCGGCAATCACCAAATGCGCGCCCTCGCGAGCCAGGCGGACGGCAATTCCCTTCCCAATCCCTTGCGCGCCGCCCACCACCAGCGCCACCTGGCCTTCAAATCGATCGGCAATAAAGTTCGTCATGATTCGTCCCCACGCGGCTCAGGACAGCAGAGCCGAAATGGTGTTTGGCTTTATCGAAAGCCCCTCAGTATAATGAGCCACCAAGTTTTCGTAAAGGGCCGCTCCGAGCACGATAAGTTTAGGAGAAGTACGAGGATTCGGAACTGAGGATTGAAAATCCGCTCTCAGGATGCCTATGTCTATATCTGTAGGATCGAGATCGCCAAGCGTTTTGGTTGCAGGCGCGGAATCCCCTGTGCGTGCCGAACTCCCGCGCGCCATCGGCAGGCTGGGCGCGATCGCCATAGTTGTCGGCACGATTATCGGATCCGGTGTTTTCATGGTTCCGCACAACGTGGCGCAACAAGTCGGTTCTGTTCCGACCGTTATTCTGGTTTGGGTCGTGGGAGGCGCGCTGGCGCTGGCTGGCTCGCTCTCTCTCGCCGAGCTCGGAGCGGCCACCCCGGAGGCGGGGGGAGTCTACGTTTATCTGCGCGATGCCTACGGCAAGCTGGCCGCTTTTCTCTACGGTTGGGCCGCGCTTCTAGTGATTGAATCAGGCGGCATCGCGACCCTTGCGGTGGCCTTCAGCATCTACAGTTCCACATTCTTCCCACTGACGCCGCTTGAACGAAAACTGCTAGCCAGCGCGGTAATTGCGCTGTTGACCCTCGTGAATATCGCCGGAGTCAGGCAGGCATCAGGGGTGCAAACTCTTTTCACCCTGGCGAAGTTGACGGGGCTGGCCATCATCGTGGGCTTCGCCATGTTCGCGCACCACTTGACGCCCATCGCGGCGCCGGTGGGATATATGCCGCCGCATCTCACCCTGAGCTCTTTTGGCGTGGCGCTGATTGGAGTGCTGTGGGCTTATCACGGATGGCACCACTTATCGCACGTAGCGGGCGAAGTGAAAAACCCCGCGAAGGTCCTGCCGGTCAGTTTCTTTGTGGGCGCGTTGATCGTCATCTTCGCTTACCTCAGCGCCAACTTTGCCTACCTGCACGTGCTGTCGCTGCCCACCATGGCCCAGGACGGATACCAGCGCGTTGCGGCAAAGACCATGGAAATTCTTTGGGGGCCGCGCGGGGCCGCGTTTGTATCCGGCTTGATCCTCTGCTCAATCTTCGGCGCCACGAACGGCAACATTCTGGGTGGAGCCCGGGCCTACTTCGCGATGGCGCGTGACGGCGTTATTTTCTCCGCCGTGGGACGGATTCATCCGCGCTTTGAAACCCCCTATGTTGCCCTACTGATCCAGGGAGTTTGGTCCATCCTGTTGGCGGCAACGGGCACCTTTGAGCAGCTTTATACCTACGTGATATTTACGGGTTGGATTTTCTACGCTGCCGCGGCGTTAGCGGTGGTTATCTTGCGCCGAAAGCGCCCGGAGCTGGTGCGGCCCTTCCGGGTTTACGCCGTTCTGCCGGTGGCCTTTGCGATCGCGGCATTGATCATCATTATTAATGCGCTGGCCCGCAGCCCGCGCGAATCCGGAATGGGGTTGGGACTGGTGCTTTTGGGAATTCCAGTTTACTTCGCTTGGATGCGCGCCACGCGAGCACGCCAGAGTACGTAAAATTTGGTGGGGCCTCAACTGCTATATCGAAGGAAGAAGTTACTTCAGGTTTTCCGTGATGAGGAACTCGACCACCACCACATCGTGCCAGCGGCCATCCAGGCGAGTGTGCTTCTCGTGTACGCCGACCTCTCTCCAGCCGGTCATGCGGCAAAGCGTGCGGCCGGCGTCATTGTGAGCCACAAACCTTCCAATCAATTTGCAGTGGCCTTCCTTGCGCCCGGCGGATTGAATGGCGCGCATGAGTTCCCTGCCCACTCCGTGCCGCCGGTAATCGCGGTCGATGTAGATGAGCAGTTCCGCAATGCCCTCAATGCGTGGGCGCACTTGATAAGGGCTTAGCGACGCCCACCCAAGAACTCGTCCGTTCAAGTCCGCGACCAGGAGAGGGAATTTTCCGGCGTGATCCGTGACCCAGCGTGTGCGCTCCTCGGGGGTGCCCAGAAAGTTCTCAAACGTCGCCAGGTGATCTTGAATCGCCTGAAGGTAGATTCGCGCGATGTCACGGGCATCCTGCTGCTCGGCCCGGCGCACTTGCAGTTGTGCCCGCGGCTTCCCTTGCATGACGGGGGTGATGGGGATGGACATGTTCCTGACCCCTGCCATCATAACAAGACCCGGGAGGATTCACCAAGCCCGGATTCGAGGCAACGACACGCCGCAAGAGTGGTTTGTGGTCTCAGGCATAAAGTCAGATTCGGGTTGACTTCCCTAGGCCGGCAATTTATTCTTAATACTGCAGGAATGGCAACGATCCTCCAACCCGGCTTGGCAATGTGCTGTTGTACGGTGCCAGTGCCGGCGTGTGGAGGAGTTGCTTAGCAGTCAGCTAGTTAAAGCGACCTGATTCCAACCCACCGTCGGAGATAAATCCGGCAGTGGGTTTTTTGTTTTTGGAGCGTACTTAGAATGAAAGCCTCGAACGTGCTTTGGAAGGAAAAACTTTCCGACAAACTGCCGGAAGACCTAGCCCGCGAGATCGATATTTATGAAACGGATTTGGGCCTGAAGAAGCAGGGGAAGCTCGATGAGCGCCTCATGGCGGAAACGCGATTGCGGCGTGGAGTGTACGGCCAGCGTTACGACAACGGCCGGCGTCACGATGGCAAGAAGGTGCAGGAGTTCGCTTACCCCTCCGGGCGTTTGACCAAAGGGCCGAATACTCTTTGGGATGCTCCGGGCATGCAGCGCATCAAAATACCTGCCGGGGGCTTGAACGCCGGGCAACTCGAAACGCTGGCAGAACTTGCGGAAGAGTATTCCGACGGGATCGCTCACGTCACAACTCGCCAGGACGTGCAGCTCCATTACGTGCACATTGACGACACGCCAACACTGATGCGCCGCTTGGCCGCCGGGAACGTTACCACGCGCGAAGCGTGCGGCAACACCGTCAGAAATGTGACCGCCTGCCCCTTCGCCGGGATTTGCCAGGATGAGGTCTTCGATGTCACTCCTTACGCCCGGGCGCTTTCACGATTCTTGCTTGGCCACCCGGACTGCCAAAGCTTCGGACGGAAATTCAAACCTTCGTTCAGCGGCTGCGCGCAGCATGCCTGCGGACTCGCGAACATGCATGACCTGGGCATGATCGGAGTCACTCGCATCGAAAATGGAAAGGAAGTGCGCGGGTTCGCCACCTACGTCGGCGGAGGGCTGGGCACCGTTCCTTACCAGGCGAAGTTGTTCCACCCGTTCCTGCCCCCGGAAGAATTGCTGCCGATTGCCCAGGCGATCGCCAGGGTTTTCGCACGATTGGGAGAGAAGAAAAATCGCAATCGTGCCCGGATTAAATTTTTGATTCACGATCTGGGCATCCAAAAATTCAAGGAACTGGTTTGGGAAGAGCGCAGGAATTTACCTTATGACCCAAGATGGACGGAGTATTTGGAAGCCGCGAAAAAGGTAGAGGAGGAGCCACTCCGGCCTCCCGGCGAAACGCCCTCGACGGACTCCGAAGCGTTTGAGCGATGGCACTCCACCAACGTGCGCCCCCAGCGCCAGGAGGGTTATTCCACGGTCACCGTCACGCTGCCGCTGGGTGACATCACCGCCGACCAACTTCGCGCGCTCGCCGACATCGTCCGCGGATTTACTTGCGAAACGATACGCACAACCGTCGAACAAAACTTTGTCATTCGTTGGGTCAGCAATCGCGACTTGGTAGATGTCTATGAGGCGTTGAACGAAGCGGGCTTGGGGGAGCCGGGAGCGGGAACCATCGTGGACATCGTCACATGCCCTGGCACCGACACCTGCAAGCTCGGGATCTCCTCTTCGCGAGGCTTGGCGGCGGAACTCCGGAACCGGCTCGCGGAGAAGATTTTTGATATGGATGAGGCAGTGCAGAACCTACACATCAAGATCAGCGGCTGCTTCAACAGTTGCGGCCAACATCACGTGGCCGACCTCGGTTTCTATGGCGTTAGCCGCAAGATGGCGGGCTACGCCGTTCCTCACTTCCAGGTGGTTTTGGGAGGAGAGTGGGAGAGCAACGCCGGTTCATATGGTCTGCCCGTAATGGCGGTCCCCTCCAAAAATATTCCGCAGGTGGTAACTCGCCTGGCAGAACGATACGTCGCCAACCGCAAGAATGGCGAGAGCTTTAAGGATTTCGTCAAGCGCATCGGGAAGGTAGAAATTAAGGGTTTGTTGGAGGACCTCACGCGGCTCTCCACCGACGACACAGACAGGTCACACTTCAGCGACTGGGGCGATCCGCGCGAATACAGCTTGGGGGACTTGGGCGTGGGTGAATGCGCGGGAGAAGTCGTTTCGGCGATCGAGTTCGATCTTGCCGCCGCCGAGCGCGAGGTGTTTGAGGCGCAGGTGGAGTTGGATAAGGGCAACTTCCAGCGAGCCGCCCGGACTGCCTATCTGGCGATGGTCCGTGCGGCGAAGGCCCTGGTTAAGTTGGAACTCCAGGACGTCCCCGACGATCCTGACCGCGTCATCCGGGAATTCACTGCCCGTTTCTATGACACGCAAAAGTTCTTCGATTCGTTCGCGGGGGGCAAATTCGCTCAGTACTTATTCGCGGCCCACGCATCTTCGAATCAGCCGGCCACTCCGGATTCGGCACGCTACCTGATTGATGAGGCCCAACTTTTTATTGACGCTTCGCATGCCTGCTACAACCGGTTGGGAACCGTAAGCGTCGCCTAGAGGGGAGAAATCGAGCGCATGGAAATTCAGCATGTTAACGTCAAGCTCTTCGTAAGCAATGCGGATGGAGTTGACCTTGAAGCGGTGATCCCGGTATTTCATTCGTGGATCCAAGATCAGAGCGACGGCGAACTCCTCCTGGATGTCGCGGATTATCGTCACGTCCAGTCGGGCCCGGGAGTTGTGTTAATCGGACACGAGGGCAGTTATAGCCTGGATAACACCGACGGGCGGCTGGGTGTCCGATACAACCGCAAAACGGTGTTGGAGGGAACCAACCAAGATCGGCTGGTCCAGGCGACACAAGCCGCGCTGGCTTCCTGCCAACGTCTGGAAGCTGAGCCTCGATTGGAAGGTGAGATTCAGTTCAATGGACGTGAGATCGAGGTGTTATTGAACGATCGTCTTCTGACCCCCAACGGCCCTGAAACCCGGCAGGCTGTGGACTCGGAGTTCCATACTTTCTTTTCGACCCTGTATGGGGACGCCGAATACACGTTGTCGTACCCAGAAGACATCCGCAATTTGTTTTCCATTCGCGCCAAAACAGTGCAGACGTTTGACACTCAAGCATTGCTCAATAATCTGACTTCGACGGTTGCGTCAATCCGCTGAAGTGATGGAAATCATCTGGCGCGCGTGGTCTGTCCTATCCTTCGCCTTCGCCAACGTTCTCTCCAAAACCAGCCTTGCCTCCCGGACCCCGCACGGCAGGGGTGTTATAATTCAAAGGTTTGCCGTTACACCATTGGAGCTCACATGCACGATGCCTGCGTCTGGACTGCGCTCGCATTTTACGCCTTGGGAATCTTGCTCATCGTTCCCTCGGTTGTACGCCGTCGGCCGTCGCTATCCCCTGCATCCTTGGGTGCGCTGGGAATCGGGTTGGCAGCCCATGCCGCTGCGCTGGCGATTGATGCCGCGCGCCTTCATCGCTTGCCGGTGACTGACGTGAGGAGCGCTCTCTCGTTCTATGCGTTCCTGGTGACCGTGGCCTTTTTCTTTGTGTACCTTCGCTATCGCGTTGTTTCTCTGGGTCTGTTCATGCTGCCGCTCGTTTTTCTGCTCACTCTGATCTCAGCGCTTCATCCGGCTAGTTCCTTCGATTCCTCGGCGTTTCGAGGCGGCTGGTTGCTGGTTCATATCAGCTCGATCTTTCTCGGTTACACAGCATTGTTCCTGACTTTCGTCGCCGCCATTATGTATCTGATTCAGGAGCGCGAGCTAAAGTCAAAGCAGCCGCGCGGTTTTTACTACCGGCTGCCCTCGCTGAAGGATTGCGAGGAGCTCTATTACCTCTCGCTCGTGCTGGGACTTCCGTTCTTGAGCATCGGTATTTTGACGGGTTTTATTTGGGCAAGCCGTACGTGGAAGGGGCCGTGGGAGCTGGACCCGAAGATACTGGCTTCGATGGTGACGTGGTTAATTTACCTTGTCCTTTTTTCTGCGCGTGTGAGCGGCGGTTGGCGAGGGCGGCGGGCTGCCTATATCGCCATATTTGGATTTGCAGCCATTCTCGTAACGTTCGTCGGCGTCAGCCTGCTGAGCGGCGACCACGGCTACATTCCGAAGTTACGAGAAATGCCTTGAAACCCGGGGTTACGGGTGCCGGCTTTCGGGGTACGGGAATACCGTCCCTCCTCGAATCCCGGATTTTAAAATGAATCTCACCCTATTGGGCATCAATCATCGCACGGCGCCGGTGGAAGTCCGGGAGAGGATGAACATCCCGGAAGCGCGCCTCGGTGAAGCTGTATCCGATCTGGTGCATCGCGCCGGAATCCGGGAAGGAATGATTCTTTCCACGTGCAATCGCGTAGAAGTTACCACGTCCGCGGAGGACGAAGTCGATGCAGAATCTATCATTCATCGTTTCCTGGCAGACCATCACCATTGCAACCTAGGGCAATTTTCCCATTTCTTCTATCGTCTTCGGCAGCAGGACGTAGTGAAGCACCTGTTTCGGGTGGCATCCAGCCTCGACTCCATGATTCTCGGTGAGCCTCAAATTTTGGGGCAGATAAAAAGGGCATACGCCACCGCGCGCACGGCAGGGGGAATGGACGGTACGCTTAACGACGTGGTAAGTCAGGCACTGGCGGTGGCCAGACGCGTGCGGCGGGAGACGGCGCTAGGATCAGCCGCGGTATCCGTCTCTTATGCGGCAGTTGAACTGGCGAAGAAAATCTTCGGCGGCCTCCAGGGTAAAACGGTTTTTATTATTGGCGCCGGCAAGATGAGCGAATTGGCGGCCAAACATCTGCTGAGCAGCGGCGCCAGCAAGATTCTCGTGAGCAATCGTACCCCCTCCCGGGCCGAGGAACTAGCGGCGGCCTTCCATGGTACCGCTGTCCCGTTTGAGCAACTCTACGAATACCTGAGCCAAGCGGACATCGTCATCAGCTCCACAGGGTCCCCACAAACCATCATTAACAAGAGCCAAGTCGAGAAGATTCTGAGCGCCCGCAGGAATCGGCCCATTTTCTTTGTCGATATCGCCGTCCCCCGCGACGTCGACCCAACGGTCAATGAACTGGATAATGTCTTCGTGTATGATATTGATGACCTTGGCCACGTCGTCGAGGCCAACAAGAAGCAACGCGAGCGCGAAGCCGTTTGGGCCGAGGAAATCATCCAGGCGGAGGTCCAGAAGACTCTGAGGCGCCTGGCATCCCGTGACGTCGTACCGACGATCGTAGCGCTAGAGGACCGCCTGAACCACATTCGAGCAACTGAGATGGAACGGTACCAGGGCCGACTGGGAAACCTAACCGCAGAGCAGCGACAGGCCGTGGATGCCCTAACTCGCGGCATCATGAACAAAATTCTCCATGGACCGATTACTGAGCTTAAGAGTGGAGCGGGCGAACCGGAGAACGTGGCGCTGGTACGACTGATTCATAAGATTTTTGGGCTGGGGGAATGAGAAGAAAGGGTAAAGTTTAAAAGATAAAGGGTAAACGAATGCCACCCGCATCGGATCAGCCGTATTCGAATGTCAGCGTCTACCGTTTGACGACCGATTTTGCCAGCGAAAAACCTACTAATGATCGAGGACGCGACGCGGTTGTCCTTTACCCTTTAGCCTTTAACCTTTAATCATGCGATTAACCATCGGCTCCCGCGGTTCGAAGCTCGCTCTCTGGCAGGCCCATTGGGTTCGTGACCAGCTTGTCGCAGCAGGCTATGAAATCGAAGTTCGCATCATCAAGACGACCGGCGACAAGCTGCAGGCTGTCGCGCCCAGCGATCCTCTCCCAACCTTTATGGCGCAAGCGGTGGCGGAGGTGGGGAGCAAAGGCCTCTTCATCAAAGAAATTGAAGAGGCGCTGCTGGCGCGAGAAATTGACGTGGCAGTCCACAGCCTAAAGGACCTGCCCACTGAACAACCCGCAGGGCTTGCCCTCGGCGCTGTGCCGGAACGCGAGGACGCCCGCGATGTGTTCATCTCCCGAAACGCCCAACCCCTGGAGAAGCTGCCGCCCGGCGCACGTGTCGCCACCAGCAGTCTGCGTCGACAAACACAATTGCGCGCGTTGCGGCCCGACCTCGCTTATGCGGCGGTGCGGGGGAATTTGGACACGCGCCTGCGCAAGCTGGAGCGTGGTGATTGCGAGGCGCTCGTGCTGGCCGCTGCCGGCGTTCACCGCCTGGGACTCACCGAGCACATAACCAGTTATATTAGAATCGATCAGATGTGCCCCGCGGTCGGCCAGGGGGCATTGGGCATTGAAATCCGCGGTGACAATCCGCATGTTCAGGAAGCCGTGGCGCGGCTCGATCACCTCGCGACACATCAGGCGGTCCGAGCCGAACGCGCTGTGCTTCGCCGCTTGGGCGGCGGTTGCCAAGTACCCATTGCTGCTTACGCGGTCATAGAGGATGGCGACTTGCGATTGCAAGCGCTCGTCGCAAGCATTGACGGGACCCAAGTAGTTTGCGCGCAGAGAAAGGGTCCTGCTTCCGAGCCGGAAGCGTTGGGTTCCGCCGTGGCGGCGGACCTGCTGCGGCAAGGCGCGCGGGAGATACTCGACGCGATCGGAAATTAGGCCGATTCGCACACTCTCCGTGTTCCGATCTAGCCCTAAATTGAGAATCTCGGCGAGATCCCGGGCACGCCCCTCGTCGCCCAGCGGTCGCTGACACCAGGCGGCATCGCTACCGACCTCGGAAAACTGGCGAGCGCAACTGAGAGTGGAATGAGGACACTCAACGATGGCATCCGGCAAAGTCTATCTCGTGGGCGCGGGACCTGGCGACCCGGGGCTGTTAACGCTCAAAGGGAAAGAAATCCTAGAGCGAGCCGACTGTGTCGTTTACGACTTCCTGGTGAACAAAGACCTTCTCCGCCTGGCGCGCGCAGACGCTGACAAGGTTTGCGTGGGACGCCGTGGTGAACCCGATCGCATGCGGCAGTCAGCAATCAACGAACTCCTCGTGGCGCGTGCTCGCGAGGGCAAGGCGGTGTGTCGGTTGAAAGGCGGCGACCCTTATGTGTTCGGACGTGGGGGCGAAGAGACGCAAGCCCTCGCGAGCGCCGGCATCGATTTCGAAGTCGTGCCGGGAGTATCCGCGGGGCACGCCGCGGCTGCATACGCCGGGATACCCGTCACGCACCGCGACATTACATCCACAGTGACCTTCATCGCCGGGCACGAAGATCCGGGAAAGGAATCCTCGCGCCTTGACTGGCAGCAATTGGCGACCTGCCCTGGCACGCTAGTTTTCTTCATGGCCGCAAGGAATCTGCCGCGCATCACTCAAGCCCTGATCGACCATGGACGCCCACCGGCCACACCTGCCGCCGTCATTCAGTGGGGAAGTTTGCCTCGGCAGAAGGTGATTGAGGGAACCCTGGCAGACATTGGCGCCAAGACCTCTCGCGCTATGACGCCCGCAATTACCGTCATCGGAGATGTGGTTAACCTGCGGAAACACCTGAACTTTTTCGAACGATTGCCGCTCTTTGGTAAGCGCATCGCTATAACACGCGCACGCGATCAAGCTGTGGTGTTGCGCGAGGCACTGGCCGCCTTGGGCGCCGACGTTATCGAGATTCCCACCATCGAAATCCGGCCGCCTGACTCCTGGGAGCCCCTCGATGCCGCCATTGGCAGACTCGAGGAGTTTAACTACCTCCTGGTGACGTCGGCGAATGGAGTGCGGTATTTCCTCGAACGCCTCACCGCATCTGACCGTGACATACGTGCGTTGAAGGGATTGACGATCGGCGCGATCGGTCCGGCGACGGCAGCCGAATTCGCGCGCACGGGCGTGAAGGTTGATCTCTTGCCGACAGAATACGTGGCGGAAGGTTTGCTCGCGGCGCTGGAAGGTCACGATCTGCGAGGTAAAGCATTTCTCATTCCACGCGCGCGGGTAGCGAGAGACTTGGTGCCGCGCGAACTCGAGAAGCGCGGAGCTCGCGTGAAGGTTGTCGAGGCTTACCAGACCGTTCTGCCGGAAATTTCGCCCGAGGAGTTGGCCCAAGTGCTTACTCCCCCGCTTGATGCGATCACGTTCACCAGTTCATCGACGGCCACGAATTTCGCAAAGCTCGTAGGCGCGAATCGCCTGGCGGAAACACTGCGCTGCGTTACCATCGCCTCAATCGGCCCGATCACTTCCCAAACACTTCGTGAGCTCGGCCTTACCGTCACCCTCGAGGCGCGGGAATCGACGATGGCAGGGTTGGTGGAGGCAGTTCGCGATCACTTTTCCAAGCACAAATAGAGGCGCAGCCTAACCCCGCTACAAATTCAGCAGCTCGCGCAGTTTGCGGGTTTGCGCCCGGCTGACAGGAATTTCCGTCTGCTTGCGATCTTCCATTTTGAGCTGGTAGGAACTTTTAAACCAGGGAACTACTTCTTTAATATGGTTAACATTGACTAGATACGAGCGGTGTACACGCCAGAAAACCTTCGGATCGAGATTGGCTTGAAGTTCCTCCACGGTGCGGAAGTTGGACTGCCCCTCCAGTTCGCGCGTGACAATGCTAATCACACCGTCCTCGATACTGGCGTATATGATTTCATCGGAGTCGACCAAGAAGAGCCGATTGGTGCTTTTGACCACGAGCTTGCCCTTTTGGGGCACGGGGCGCTGCTCCACCATTTGCACCAAACGGTCGAGCTTCTGACTCGTGGTGTCAGAAGTCTCGAGGAAGCGGCGGACCTTCAAGATCGCTTTTTCGAGTCGAGGCTTCGAGACCGGCTTCAAGAGGTAGTCGATGGCATTCACTTCGAAGGCCTGCACAGCGTACTGATCATAGGCCGTGGCAAAAACAAAAAAGGGCAAGTGCGCTTTCTTCTCCAGCAGGCGCTTAATCACGCCGAAACCATCAACGCCGGGCATTTGCACATCCAGGAACACCAGGTGCGGATTCAGTTCGCGCACCATATTCACCGCGTCAACACCATTCTTTCCCTGCCCCACTACTTCCACATCGGGACAACTCTTCAGCAGAAAGGCCAATTCGTCGCGAGCAGGCTGTTCATCGTCAACTATGAGTGCCGTGATTTTCATACCGCACCTTCTTCCTTCGTTTGGCGCTTGCGTTACTCTTGCCCCAATGATCATCCGCCGTGTCAGGCTATTATACTCGACCTCATAGTGCGCGTGCGTGCCCTGGAGGCGTGCCCAATCATGCCACCCCATCACGCCGGCGACAAAACTCTTGCATCCTGTGGTAGGATGGACGACTGCAATCGGCCTCGGGCCCCCAAGATCGGCTGCCGGTGGGCAGCATCCCCCAAAGGGCAAAGAAAAAGCATCGAGGTATAACCATGAGAACCAGACGCCGAATTACCCTCTTAATGGGTATTGGGATTGGGTTGATGGTCTCGTCTCAGTTCGCCGCCGCCCAAGTCTGTAAAGACGAAGAATCCATGGTGGACGAGTCCAAAAAATCGCTTGCAGAGATCATCACCGCCGTCAAGCAAGAGAGCGTTGCGAATTTTGAAAAGTCCTATCATCAGAAGAACGTGGTCAACAAGCTCTCGTTTCTCGGCATTTCGTTGGATGGTCTGATCGCTTGCGACGAGAAGACGGAGCAGGATTCGTCCGCCACGAAGGAAGCTGTGGACGCTGCCAAGGCGGAGCATGAGACCTACTCCAAACTGAAAGAAAAACTGCAACACGACCATGACACGCTGAAAGCGCTGGCGGCCCCCAAGGATGCGAAACAGTTCGTCGAGAAGCTCGACGAAGCCACTTAGCCGTCCGCCGATTTGTGTTTTGACCAAAAACTCGGGGTTTCAACTCCTTAGCTCTTCTCTGCCCGCCGCGGCCGAAGTATTATGCTGGGATTGCCGGTTGGGTTCCGGCACTACCACGCATCGAGGGTGATCTCCATGTCCGATAGGGCCCGCGTACTCGAAAGCAAAACCATTTTCCACGGTCGAGCGGTGGAACTGAAAGTCGACCAGGTGATTGAGCCCGGGGGCGTTCGGACCGAGCGCGAAGTTGTGTGCCATCCGGGTTCGGTGGTCATCGTCCCTCATCTCCCCGACGGCCGCCTGATATTGGTCCGGCAGTACCGCCATGCCGCGCGGCAGAGCATGTGGGAACTTGTGGCAGGGGGCATGGAACCGGGAGAGACCGCACGCCAAAGCGCGCGTCGTGAATTGCGGGAAGAGACCGGCTTTCACGCCCGCACGATTAAGCCCCTGATCGAGTTCTACCCCAGCCCGGGAATTTTGAGCGAGAAAATGCACCTTGTCGAGGCATGGGATCTTTCGCCATCGAAGGGCGAGCCCGATGCCGACGAGCGAATCGAGACCGGATTCTTCACCATTAAGGAGGTAATTAATATGGTCAAGCGCAACAAAATCCACGATGGAAAGACGCTAGTCGGGATTTTGTTGCTTTTTGGGGCCGAAATGGCCCATTCGCGATCTTCCAAATGTTAAAATTTTCATCTCCTGGCCGTTCCATCCAACAATTCCCTTGACAAAATACACCCGGAAAAGCTATCTCTATTGGCGAGGGAGTTGGGAAAGTGTTCTCGTTGGGAAAGCGTTCATAAAATCAAACGGCCGGGGATCCAATTGATCTTCGGCTTTTTTGTTTTTTGGGCACTCCCCAATGAGCGGCAACCTCAAAGCAAAATCAAGGAGGGCGCAAGTGGCAAGACTTCAAGGTAAGGTCAAGTGGTTCAACAACAGCAAAGGGTACGGGTTTATCGGCCAGGAAGGCGGAGCGGATGTCTTCGTCCATTACTCGGCCATACAGGGTGAAGGATTCAAGACCTTGCAAGAAGGCGACACGGTAGAGTTCGAGATCGTCCAAGGGCAAAAAGGACCTCAGGCCGACAAGGTCACAAAGCTCGGTTAACCGGCATCTGCTTCTCCAATTCCTGGCCCAACCTTCGGGGTTGGGCCTTTTTGTTTTAATGCTGCGTAGTAAGCAAGTTCCCTTCGGTCCAAAAACCCGGGTCGAATCATTTGCACCTTTAATCCTTGATTTTATGGGGCCTAAGGGGGACAATATCTGGGTCAAGTCACTAGGGCCAAGTTTGTAAGGGCGCACGAGAACGGTGGTGTCCGCACCGGCGGAGGAATAACCGGATTTACTGCAGTGGACCGCAGGGAGGCCGTTGCAATGATGCGTTTCAGGCAAGTTACTGTCTCCATGGTGATGCTGGCCATCGCGGCGATGGCACAAGATTACAACCCCAGCGGGCCGCTGTCTCATCGTGACATCACGGGAGAAAGCGCCAACCTGGCCGAGCGCCTGTCGCTTACGGTTCCCGCCGAGACGGAAGTGAAAGTCCAGGTCCTGTCGGGGATTCACACCCGAGTCAACCACGTCAACGATCCTGTTGTCGCCGAAGTCCTGAAGCCGGTCTTCGTCGAGGGGAAAATCGCTCTGCCCCCCGGGAGTTTGCTGGACGGGCACATCACGATGATCCGCAACGCCGGCCATATGCACCACTCCGCCGAACTCGGTCTGCGTTTCGATCGAATAACGCTTCCCGACGGGCAGGAAAAACCCGTCGCCGCCGTTCTGGCTGCTCTCGAGCACCCCGAAGGGCTCGACATTCACCTTGATCCCGAGGGGCATCTGACCAACAATCGATCGATGTCCTGGAAAACGCTGGTCGGTGGGTTCACCGCCCTCGGGACCTATGGCGCTCTTAAAGTCGCAGCCGTGGGCTCAGCCGGAGCCACAATAGCGCTTCCAGTGGGCGGAGCCGCCCTCATCAGCTACGAGGCCCTTTGGCGTCGCGGTCGCGAAGTGAACATGCCCCCTGACACTCAATGCCGGCTCCGATTGAATTATCCAGTCACCGTCCACCTGCCTTGGTAAGCACCGGGATGGATTCCCTCATCTACCATAACGACCGCATCATCCCTCTTGAGGAGGCACGCCTTTCTCCCGGCCAGATGGGCCTGCTGATGGGTTGGGGCGTCTTCACGACGCTGCGTATTTATGAAGGAGTGCCGTTCGCATTCGACCGCCATTGGGCGCGGATGGCGCGGGACGCGGAGCGTCTGGGCATCGCGCTTGAATACGATCAGAAATCCGTCTGGGAAGCGATTGTGTCGCTGGCTGCTTCGAACCATCGGCCGGAGGGCGCGGCGCGGCTTTCCTTTATCAAAAACCATGGCGGACTTTGGGCGGAGGCACCCGGGAGCCCCGCCACCGACCTCCTGATTTTTACACGTGAGCTGTCCGTGTGGCCGGCGTCGCACAAGCTGATGCTGGTCCCCAACGCGATCTATTCGATTGGGAGATTGGCAGGCGCCAAAATGCTTTCGTGGGTGCAGAATGCCGGCACGCTCGAACGCGTTCACCGCGAGGGCCTCGACGATGCCCTGTTGCTGAATGAGCAAGGGCAGTTGGCCGAATGCACATCGGCCAATGTGTTCCTGGTACGCGGCCGTCAAGTGTTTACGCCCCCGTTGGCTTCCGGTTGTCTGCCGGGAATAACCCGCGATACCCTGCTGGAAGTCATTCCCGCAGCGGGTTACACGCTTCTGGAGCAGGACCTCACTCCATCCGATCTCGATTCCGCGGAGGAAGTCTTCATCAGCTCCACCACCCGCGAGGTCGCCGGCGTCGGCAGCGTCCAACCCAAATGGACATATCCCGCCCCGGGAAAAGTCACGCGCGAAATCGAAGCGGCTTTCCAGAAGTATGTGAAAGCTCATTTGCAGCGCGCTGGCGTTGCGCACTCCTGAATTTCTCGTTTGGAACTCACCGCGGATGGCAATCGACAACAATGGTAGGCATTCCTCGTGGATGGCCATCCCTGGCATGATCTTTATCTCCGCTTCTGTTCCAATCCGAGTTGCTGCAATCACTTCCTTGCGATAACTTATAGCCAAGCCCGAAGATGAGGGCCTCCCATTCGCTCTGGGGACGAGCCCGGCAGGTTGCTGGCACCAAGAAGGAGCGCCATTCACGCTTCGATCGGACCCGGCTCTTCTTATGCAAGAAGAAACCAAGGATTCGGCAAGAAACTCCGCCACCAAGAATCCGGACCAAATCCCGGGTCCGGCGGAAGCCGCGCACGACCTCTTGCGTGAAATCCCTTCGCCAACAAGGCGCCTATGGCTGGGCCTGTGCGTCACGCTCGCCATCTTCGTTATCTTTGCTTCCTACACGATCCACGAAATCCGCTGGCTACAGGATTTTCAGGTCAACGTGGTGCAGAAGAACCGGAAGGATTCCCTCCAGCTCTTGGGTTTGCAGGATGACACCTACCAGCTCGCCGTATCGCTTCGCGACATGACACTGCCAGAGAGCCGTTACCCCATTTTCTACTGGAAAGGAAAATTCTCGGCGCTGCACGAGGACATGAACAAGCGGTTGGCTCTCGAGGCGCTATATGCCGCGAGCACTCCTGCCGGTGACAAGCTTCGGCAGCAGTTGCGCGACATCCTCGACAACTTCTGGCAGCTCTCTGACGAAGCCTTCAGCCTGGCCGACCAGGGCCACGAGGATTCCGCGCGCTATCTGATCCGGTCGCAACTGGAAGAGCAGCACCAAACGATTTCGAGCGTCGTCTCGCAACTGCTCAATCTGAATGACCATGCGCAACAAGAAGCCGGCCAGCGCGTCAGCCTGGTGTATGGGCAAGTTTCCAAGGACATCCTGCTGCTGATCGGCGTACTCTTCCTGGTGGCGCTGGGCACAGGACTCTACACGCTTCAGGCCAACCGCAAAACTTTCGAGCGATTGCACCACCTGGCGGAAAGGTTGCAATCGCAATCGGAGCAGATGCGCATGCTCTCCTGGAAGCTGATTGAAGTTCAGGAGCAAACCCTGCGCCAGGTAGCGCGCGATCTACATGACCATTTCGGGCAAATTCTGACGGCCATCGGCCTGATGCTGGGGCGGGCGGGGCAAAAAGCTGCGGACAGCGATCCCGTGTTTGTGCAGGACGTGCGCGCTGCCAAGAAGATCGTGGAAGATACGCTGCAAAGCGTTCGCGACGGGTCGCAAATTTTTCGCCCCGCCATACTGGATGATTTCGGCCTGCAACAGACTTTGGGATGGTTCGCAGAGCAATTCTCGCGCCAGACAGGCGTGCAGGTCCATTTCGGCGGCCAGCTTGCCGACGGACTCTTTCCTCCCGAAGCGGCCATTCACGTTTATCGCATCGTGCAGGAATCTCTGAGCAACGTGGCCCGCCACTCCGGCGCGCGGGAAGCATGGGTAACGCTGCGCGAAAAAGATAATCATCTGGACCTGGAAATCCGCGATAATGGAAAGGGCTTCGAAGCCCCCACGGATATGAAGAGGGGTGCCGGCCAAGGCATAGGGCTGATGGGAATGCGCGAGCGGGCCGAGCACCTTCAAGGCTCGTTCTCGATTCGCTCCGTACCCCGTGAAGGCACCACGGTGAGCGTACGCGTCCCTTTCCGGCGGCCGTCCGCGCAATCTCGCCCAGAGGAGAACAACTGAACTGTGGCTACACCCGAATCAGGCAAGAAAATTCGCGTTTTGCTGGCCGAAGATCATACGCTGGTCCGCCAGGGATTCCGCCGCATTCTGGAAGACGATCCCATGGTCACCGTGGTAGGAGAGGCGCGGACCGGGCTGGAAGCCATCGAGCAGTACAAGCTTCTGAAGCCCGAAGTGGTGGTGATGGATCTGTCGATGCCCGAACTCGGCGGCCTGGAGGCTACGGCCGAAATCCTCAAAGCCAATCCTCAAGTTAAAATCCTCATCCTCAGCATGTACTCCAACGAAGCTTACATTCGCAAAGCTTTCGAGCTCGGCGCGAAGGGTTACATGCTGAAGAACGCGATTGAAGTGGACCTCAACCGGGCGGTGAAGGCGCTGGCTGAGGGCGAAGCCTATTTCAGCCCCGCCATCTCCCACATCGTGCTCGAGAGCTTGAAGACGGGATCTTTCCGCGACAATACCCAGGACCCCTATGAACGCCTCACGCTTCGGGAGAAGGAAGTCCTACAACTCATTGCCCAGGGAAAATCCAACAAGGAAATCGCTGTGCTCCTCAACATCAGCGTGAATACCGTGGCGGTCCATCGTGCCCGGGTGATGGATACCCTCGGCCTCCACCGCACCGCAGAACTTGTGCTGTTCGCGGTGAAGAAGGGGCTGGTCCAGACGTCCTGATCATTGCCGTTTCCTTACGACAGTAACAGCCTTCAGAATCACGCCATTATTCGGAATCACCGGGCCGAAATCATTGATGAAGTCCGCGTCGCCGCCGCGGAAACCGGTCGTGCCCTTCAAGCGAATTTCCTTAATCACCTTGCCCAGACGCGGATTCACCCACTCGAACGCGAAGAAAGTGATCTCGTTTCCCTCTGCTCCACCGACGGGCACTGCATCGGCGTCGTACGCGTAGTCGTGCGAAGAATCGCGGTTTTCCCAATTCCACTCTGCGATGTTAACGCCATAGCGAATGGGAATGGTCGTGACGAACCCGTCTTCATAGACCACCTCATACCACCCCAGCATGTCCGCCGTGTCTTGCTGATCGTAAATCAATCGGAACGACTCCTTGTTCGTCGCGGGACGGGCGGCGGCTTGCAGGAAGATCACGCTGGTTGGGTCCACGCCCACGTGAATATCCGCCTCTTGCGGCAGCCCGCTCCTTTCCTTCCCGTCGGCAGCCACTAGAATCGCCTTCTTCCCGGCGGAGTCGCTAAGGTCAAATGGAATCTTGCCGAATGAGACGGCGCCGGTCGTTATGCCGCTCAAATCAACTCCCAGTTTCGCTTCGGTAGTTCCCATGTTGAAGCTGGGTTGAATATTGACCGCGGAAAAAGACGTTTCGGTTTGGCTCGGCGGCGGCTGTCCCCGAAATCGCTCGCGGATTTCGGGAATCATGGACTGGATCCGGCCGGAGAGTTCTCTGCCGTCGATCACCTTCCCGCTCCACAGGATATTGCTCGATCCGAGCAGGTCAGCCATCAGATCCTTGCCGAAGCCGACTTCGTTGGTTGCGAACCATGCGGACGGCGCCCCGCCGATGATGCTGGAACGCTTACTGCGACGTTCGTAATCCCGGATGCTCGGGCCGAAGTTCCCATAAATCTGCTTGAATCCCATCTGGTCGAGTTGAGCTTCGTCCTGCTCAGCGTTCTTTTCATCCCAGAACCAATTAAGGATCAGCGTATCTTTGGGAATCAGCCGCTCCACTTGCTCGCGAGTCATGCCGCCAGGAGCGTAGTATTTCCATCCGTCGGGGGCATGTTTCTCCTGCAAGCCCACTCCGCGAACGCCCTGGAGCAGCATGTCGCCCCAGATGGCAAGTTGAATGCCTTTGGCCGCAAGGTGGTCATGAATCTTCCTAACATCTTCGCCGTATCGCTCACCGATATCCTTGTTTCCGCATAGCGGGCAAAGGCCGACGGGATTGAACAATTCATCATGCCCGGCATGAATCATCTTGGGTTTCAAGAGGTCGATGTATTCGTCATAGACCTCAAACACGAGTTGGTAGCTCTTCGGATTCGATGGGCAATAGGTATCGGGCCACTTCTCGCCGGGCACTTCGGAGAGCTCCTTGTGCATGGTCAGCAAGTAGTAGCTATGGGTGAAAGAGGGGAGTTCGGGAACCAGTTCGATGTGATTTTGCCTAACCCAGTTCGCGAGGTCGGCCACTTCTTCTTTTTCTAGAAAGCCTCCGTCCGCGGTGTCCTGATGGGATGAATTCTGTTCGATATCGTGCGGGGCGCCCGGAGGATAGTTCCGCCGGCTGTAGTTGGTGTCTCTGCCGAATTCCAGCCATCCGGAGTTCAACTCGGGATGACTCGTCAGCCGCATGCCCGCGTTCATCTCCATGATGAGGGTGTTGAATTTGTACAGCGCGACGAAGTCGCGGATGAACCTCTTGAAGAACGGAATGTTGTTGCGCCCGGGGAGATAGAGCTTGACGCCGCGAAAGCGCTTGTCGGGCCAATCCCGGATGCGCACGCCGCGAAACCCCAACTGTCCGTTATCATTCAAGACCAATTGTCGAAGGGATTGCAGGCCGTAAAATGCGCCTTGGTCGTCACTGCCAGCCACCAACACCAAGTTGGCGGAAACCTGGAGGACATATCCTTCGGCGCCGGGGTTCTGCGCACTCAAGTCGATGTGATTCTGCGCGCAATATTCCTTCACCAGCGGGTTCGAGATTGACCCCATGAGGATCATTCGCTTCCCCGCCCCGAGATGAGCCGCGCGTTCGGTCTTGAGGTGCAACCCGAACCGGTCACCGAGTTCGTCCGTCAGAAAGCGCGCCAGAAACAGGTCCTCTTTTGACGTCGCGCCGGGCACGGCGATCGTTACCTGATCGTCGAGGGCAAACGCACGTCCGGTTGCGGAGATTTCCCTCGGCGTCGGATATATCCACGACGCGGCGTCATCAGACGCTGCCAGGCACGGAACTATTTGCCCCGCCGTGCAAATGATTGCCAGAATGAGATTGCAAATGGTTTTCATAGTGTCCTTTCACGTCCCGGATTCCGGCGCCCCACATCGCGGTATTGAGTTGAACAGCGGTTGCAGTGGGTAGCGCTCGCCATTTTTGCCGCCAGTGAAAATGACCTCCGTAGCGCGGGCATCTTGCCCGCTGTCTCGGGAGCGTCCCGCTCCCGTCGGCGCGCGGGCAGGATGCCCACGCCCCGCCGGGCGAGACGCCCGCGCTACTAAGAAAAGTCGTCACTCTATATTCTGCGATCCTCAGTAGGTCCCGGGTCGCAACTCACCTGCCGCAGAGCGCGCGTAGTCTGACACAATTCATGCTGAGGCGGGCCGACAAAATGTGGCGTGAGGGGACAGACGGCGGTCGCAAACGGATTGAGTCCGCGACTGCAGGCGCGACGAGCAACGAACCTACGTTACCCGCAACAGTGTTTACCGGCTCGCGGATCTTCTCTGAGCAAAACCGATACGAGCAGATGGCATCTGTGGCAAAGACAGTGTAAACTGCCATCCGCACCAACGAGCAGGTTTGATTGAAGATTGCCAATCAGGGAGGACAGGGACGATGCCCGCGGAAGACAAGAAGGTAGAAGGCAGTAGGAGCATGGGTAAGAACACGAAGGAAATCCTTGGAACCGGCGGAGTCGCAGCGGCTCTCGCGGGAATCAGCTTTATCACCGCGCCCGAACGGGTATTTGGGGCGAATGACCGCGTGCGCGTTGGCGTCTGCGGGATCCGAGGGCAGGGCTTCACGCATGTTGAGGAGTACTCCCGGATACCGAACGTGGAAGTCGCGGCGGTATGCGATGTGGACGAGACCATCATGGCCGGACGTCTCGCGGATATGGCCCGCATGGCCCTCCCGGCGCCCAAGACCTACGGCGACATTCACAACCTCCTCGACGACAAATCCATCGATGCCATATCCATCGCCACACCCAACCATTGGCACAGCTTGATGGGAATCTGGGCAATCCAAGCGGGCAAGGATGTCTACCTTGAGAAGCCATGTTGCCATTACCTATGGGAGGGGCATCAGTTGGTTCGGGCAGCGCAGAAGAGCGATCGGATCGTTCAACATGGGACGAACAACCGCTCGGCCGGCGCCGTGATCGAAGGCGTCGCGAAAATGCGGGACGGTTTGATCGGCGATGTTTATCTTGCCCGCGGCCTTTGCTTCAATCACCGGAATACGATCGGGCGTGCTCCTGTCGAGCCGGTACCTGCGGGCGTGAACTACGATCTCTGGACGGGGCCCAGCCCGCTCCACCCCTTCACCCGCAACCGGTTTCACTATAATTGGCACTGGTTTTGGGACACGGGGAACGGCGATATTGGCAACCAGGGAATCCACCAGATGGATGTGGCGCGGTGGGGGCTTGGCGTGCGATTCCCCAACAAGGTGTCGGCCGTGGGTGGGCACTTCATGTTTGACGACGACCAGGAGACGCCCAACACGCTCAATGCCGCGTTCGAATTTCATCAGGCGGGAAGCAAACCCAAGATCCTGGAATTTGAGGTGCGCCATTGGATCACCAATCAGGAGGCAGGCATTGGTTCGCTGGGCTTCGGTGAGGCGATTCCTGGATTCCTGGGCCCTCCCCGCAAAAACGCATCGCGCGAGCGGCGAGAAGCCGTCCCAGGTTCGGTTGGAAATATTTTCTACGGGTCGAAGGGCTACATGGCGATGTCGAATGAGGAATTCCCTTCCTACCGCACGTGGCTGGGGGAGGAGCAGGAGCCCGGCCCCAGCGGCTCCCGCGAGGGGAACAACTGGGAGAACTTCATTCATTGTGTGCGGAGCCGGAAGAAGGAAGAACAAAATGCGCCGATTGAGGAGGGATACATTTCCTGCGCCTTGGTTCACCTGGCGAACGCCTCGTACCGGCTGGGTCGGACGCTTAAGTTTGATCCGGAGACTCAACGGGTGATCGGCGACGATGAAGCGAACAAGCTCTTGGAAGGCATCCACCGCGCGCCCTTTGTCCTTCCCGATGTAAGCTGAGGTGACCGAAGAAAGCGTTCAGCGCGGCGCGCATCGCTAAGCCAGGCATCTCCGTCGTTAGCCGAGTGCAGCTTCCCATAACTTGTTCCTATTGGCCCCGCGACGGATATCAAATGCGAGCCCTCACCCTCCTATTCATAGATATAATTGTCGCCGGGAGGCGGTCTTGGAATTCAGTCTCGGGCGGCACTTGGGAGCGCGCAGAGCGAAACCGCGGCCACTCGCAAACAGCCCCCAAACGAGGACCACTTTTAAATGCAGAGTTCCCTTCCCCGGCCGTCTGCTTGCTGCCTTGATTGCTGCGGCTCTCGCGTCCGTGCTGCCAAGCTCCGCGGCGCAGGGTAACCCCTCCAACGTGGTGGTGATTACCATCGACACGCTGCGTGCCGACCACCTGGGCTGCTACGGCTACCGTGCCATCGAGACGCCCAATCTCGACGCATTGGCCCTTTCTGCCGCGCGCTTTACCCACGCTTTCACCCCGGTGCCTATCACTCTGCCTGCCCACACGGCTCTCTTCACGGGAAGTTTTCCCATGGCTACCGGTGTGCACGACTTTAGCGGCAATAAAGTTCCGGCCTCCGCCGTCACGCTGGCCAAAGTGCTCCATGACCACGGCTACTCAACTGCCGCCTTCCTGGGGGCCGCCGTCCTGGACTCGCGCTTTGGCTTGAATCAAGGCTTCGATACCTACTTTGACCACTTTGACCTCGCCCGCCTGGACGAAACCAGCTTGGACATGGTCAAGCGCACCGGCGATCAGGTGGTTGACAACGCGATCGAATGGCTCAAGGCCAATCCTCGCCGGCCGTTTTTTCTCTGGGTACACCTCTACGACGCCCACTACCCCTATACGCCGCCTGAGCCTTATGCCACCCGCTACCATGGCCGGCCTTACGATGGGGAGATTGCTTTTGACGATGCCCAAGTGGGAAGGCTGATCGCGCTTCTCAAGGAGCTGGGAGTCTACGATTCTGCGATATTGGTGGTAACCGGGGACCATGGCGAAGGGCTGGGCGAGCATGGTGAGAAGACCCACGGATTCTTCGTTTACAACTCCACGCTTCACGTACCCCTGTTGGTAAGAGTACCGGGAGTGGGTGCACGGCAAGTAGCTAAGGAAGTGTCGTTGGTGGACGTGATGCCCACGGTGCTCCAAGCCTTGCAACTGCCCATCCCCTCCAGCGTCCAGGGCCGTAGCCTGCTGAGCGATATCCTGGGGAAGCCATCGCCGAGCGCTTCCAATTTGTATGCGGAAACCTATCTCCCACTGCTCCATTTCCATTGGAGCCAATTGCGCGCGCTCCAATCCGATGGTCTTAAGTACATCGAAGCCCCGCGCCCGGAGCTTTACGACACTCGTGTGGACCCCAACGAAACCAAGAACCTGCTGCCGGGAAAGCAAGCGCTGTCCCACGAGATGCGTGACCGCTTGCTGACCCTGGAGAGGCGATACACACCGGCTTCGGCGGGCGGCGCCAAGGAAACCGAACCTACTGACCCGGCGCTGGCAGACCGGCTGCGCTCGCTGGGTTATGTCGCCATTTCCGGGGGCTCGTTTTCCGATTCCAGTGGTAAAACCCTGCCCGATCCCAAAGACCGCGTTCAAGTTTACGATCTGTTTTCCGAAGCGATGGCTGATGGCCAACACAAGAGGTATACGGAGTCGCTGGAGAAGCTTCACCGGGCGGAGCAGGTTGAACCGTCGTCGCTGCCCATTCGCTATCTTCAGGCGCTTGACTACTACCGACTCAAGGACTATCCGCAGGCCATTGATCGATTCAAGGCAGCGATCGAGCTGGATCCTAAATTCGCCATGGCGACATATTACTTAGGTCTGGCGCAACTTCAAACCGGCGACCTGAGTGGGGCCGCGGCCTCCTTTCAACGCACACTGGAACTCGACTCCACAAATTTCACCGCCGCTTATGACCTCGGTGCGCTGGAAGTTAAGCAAAAGCACCTGCAAGAGGGGATGCGCCACTTTGAGCAGGCCGTGCAAATCAATCCGGATTATGCGCCCGCCTATGAAGCGCTCGGGGAACTCGATTTGTACCTTCATCATAACGACGACGCAGCCCGCGCGCTTGAGCATGCCGTGGCGGTGGATCCGGAATTCGCCAAGGCGCACTACAACCTGGGCCGCGCGTATCAGGCGTTGGGCCGCACGGCCGATGCGGAACGGGAATTCGGGCGAGCTCAATCCCTTCGCACCCCGTAAGCCGAAATTGTCGTTAAGAACCGCGGACCTACCCGAACAAGTCCGCGTTATATTGCTTCAGCGCAGGCATTTTATCCGCTTTGTAGGTATCTTCATCTAGCCTCAGATAAAGCTTGACAAAGTCTATGTCTAGAGATATAATTATGCAGTGGCTAGTAGCCAATATTCCCAGCGGAGGACTTCTATTTCGCGAGAGCAAAGCGGAATTATCGAATGGGCACGAGCAAGTAGCGCGGGCCTATTTTGTAGGTCCGCGGCTTCTTATCCGGCGCCGCGCTCCAGCACCGAACCCCAGTACCAGGCTAGCTCAGCATTCGAGCCTTCCTGGAACTTAAGGAGGAAATACCTCTCCCGAACCTTGAATGTTTATGAAAGCAAATGAACTTAGCGCAGATTCGAGAAGCGAGTGCGGGCCGGCGCCTCCGAGCAAAGTGCATGAAATCAGGTCGTTTAAAAAACACCGTGAGCCGGGAGCAATCGGTCGCCGGGAACCTTGAATGTTCTAGAAAACACAGCAGGTTAGCACGGAAAACGACAAAATGGCGCTGGCTGTAACATTTTGAAACTGGGGGAGTTATGGGAAGCATTGCGGTGAGGGCGTCAAAAAAAAGAGTAACAATTTTTGGGGGGTATCCTAGAATGTTATAGAAAGCAAATGAGTTATAAATTGACATTACTCAAATTCGTTGGGAACCTTGAATGTTTATGATAAATAAACAACTTATCGCCGCGAACCTTGAATGTCATAGAAAAGAAAATAGGTTAACCGTTTTCGGCGGGCTGGGGCGGCTAGGCGCTCGAGAATGAGTTCTTTACTTCAAAGTGTACAAACTCGCCGGATACGCCGCGCCTTTTCGTTGCCGCCAGTCGGGAAGGGGCAGCCATGAAGCCAGGGCCCTCCAAGTTCGAAGCCCAGCGGCTGCGCGCTCATGCATTGCCGGCCGGGCCGCTCCTTGCCGCGGTCATTGTGGCGCTCACAGTCCTTCCCTCCCGGGCGCATGCCCAAAACATCGGCGTCCTCACCGGCCGCGTCACGGATACCCAGGGCCAACCTCAGGCGGTGCTCGTCCACGTGTTCGCTGATGGCGATCTTCCCGCCGGCGATGTCTATACCGACTCCAACGGATACTACGTTGTGACGGGATTACCGAACGGCACTTACGCCGTGATGGTGGAAGCGGAGGGATACAAGCCCTTCCGGCAGACCACGCGGCTGGACAATATCATCATGCCCCGAGGACAAGTGATGGTGGTGCTTGAGCCCGTATCGAAGCCGGCCGCCACGGCGGGGCCGATGGTCGCGGGCAGTAATAGCGGCCACGAAATTAGCGCCAAGCATCCTCTGCCGCCGTTCGACCCTAAGGCTGTGAAGGAGTTCGACAAGGGAAATAGCGAGCGGCAAAACGGAAATCTCTATGCTGCTATAGGGCACTATCAAAAAGCACTGCGGATCGACGCAAAGTTCTACCCCGCTCTGAACAACATGGGGACACTTTATGAGCAGCGTGGGGACCATGCTCAGGCGAACAAGGCCTTCGCGAAAGCTCGGGAAATCAACCCGGACGATGGCGAAGCATACATTAATCTTGGGCATGTGCTTTACGAAGAAGGGCAATTTCGCGGCGCGATCGATCAATTGAACGAGGGCTTGCAGCGCTCGCCAGAATCAGCGGTGGGAAACTTCTTTCTTGGCTCCGCGTACTTCAAGTTGCGCGAGACAGAAAAAGCGGAAGCCCTACTGAAGAGGGCCTGCACGCTTGACCCGCAGCACATGGCGCCAGCACACCTGCAACTCGCCAATCTCTATTTACAGCGGCACGATTATGGGGACGCCAAAGTTCAACTCCAGACCTACCTGCAAATTAACCCCTCGGCGCCACAGGGTCCCGCCATCAAGAAAATGCTGGCAGACCTCAGTAAAGAGTAGGCAGTAGGCACAACGCAGTAGGCAGATAGATGAGAGCCGGTATGCCACAAATGGGGAACCGTTATACTTGGAGTGGAATGACGATCCCCTCGGCACAATTGAAACCCGTTTTATTTCTCACGGCCGCACTTTTCACCTTTGGAACATTGTGGTTGGTCCTGAGCGAAGCCCGCGTGCCTGCTCCCTCACCGCCATCCCCTTCCGTTCTGCTCATCACACTTGACACGGTGCGCGCAGACCACTTGGGGTGCTACGGCGATGCGGGTAGCGAAACTCCGGCAATTGACGCGCTCGCCGCCGCGGGTTTGCGGTTTGAGAATGCGTACGCTCAAGCCCCCATCACTCTTCCCTCCCATGCGGTGATCCTGACGGGAACCTATCCCATGTTCAACGGCGTTCGCGATTTCACTTCTCCGGGATTGCCCGCCAATATTCCGACCCTGGCGGAGATGCTGCGCCGCAAGGGTTATCGCACGGCGGCCTTTGTCAGCTCCTATGCGGTGAATTCTCAGTGGGGGCTCGATCGCGGCTTTGACGTTTATGATGACGACCTGGGGCTTCAACCCAGGCGCTCAAACGATATCTTTCTTTCCGTACGGCGCGGGGATCGGACGGTTGACCGCCTGCTGGCCTGGCTTGCGCACGCGGGCAACGCTCCCTTCTTCGTGTGGCTTCACCTGTACGATGCCCACAGCCCCTATCGTTGCCCCGAGCCTTATGCGAGCAAATACGCAGCGCATCCCTACGACGGCGTCATCGCCTTCGACGATGCGCAAGTGGGGCGGGTCATTGCGCGACTCAAGGAGATGCACCGATTCAGCGCCACCGCTGTAATCCTGCTGAGCGATCACGGCGAATCTCTGGGGGAGCATGGCGAAGACGAGCACGGATTCTTCATCTACAACGCCACTCTGCGAGTGCCCTTGATTGTGAAGTTGCCGGAAGGAAACGGGAGTACGGGATACGGGACACGGGACACGGGCCCCACCGATGTCGCCACGATGAGCCATGCCGAGCCCCGTAATCCCCGGTCCCAGGTCACTGCGACACCGGTGGGTACCGTCGATGTGGCTCCCACAATTGCGCAGCTATGCGGAATTCCGCCGGCTGATACCCGGAGCTTTCAGGGCCGTTCGCTGCTGACTACAATACCGCTGGAGGCAGGACGCGAAGACGCATCGGTATACTCCGAGAGTTACTATCCCCGCGATTCCTTTGGCTGGCACGAACTGCGCGGACTAGTCGGTTCGCATTTTGCCTACATTGACGCCCCGCGGCCTGAGTTGTACGACCTGCAAAGTGACCCTGGGGAACGCCACAATTTGGCAACGACGAATGCATCCCTAACCGCATCGTTGCACGAAAAACTCCTCGACGTCGAACGGAAGTACGCGGGACGGTTACCGTCCGCGCAGGCGCAGGCAGATCCTGAAACCGTGGAGCGATTGCGGTCCCTCGGCTATGTGACTTTCGAAACCTCGGCTGCCACGCAGAATGATCCGAATCGCGCTGACCCCAAGGACAAGATTGAAACGCTCCACCGCATTCTGCGCGCCTCCGACCTGCGCCGGGCCGGGAAATATCCTGAGGCGGAAGACTTGCTGGCTCACCTGGAAGAGACCGACCCGGCCCTCTACGTCGTACCCTTCGAGCGCGGCGAAAATTACCTGGCATGGGCCAAACCACAGCAGGCGCTCGCGGAGTTTGGCAAGGCCTTGTCCCTGAATTCCACATTCGATCAAGCCCTGCTGGGACTTGGCCGGGCGCACTTCCTGCTAGGGCAGGACAAGTCTGCCGCGGATTCGCTCGAGCTGGCACTGCGTCTTAACCCGAGAAACTTTCTGGCGCGTCTCGCGTTGGCCAAGGTCTACTGGCGACAAAACCTCCCGGCAAAGGCCGAGCCAGAACTCGCGCAGGTGGTGAGGGACCACCCGGAACTGCCGGAGGGCCATGGGGATTACGCCATGGTCCTAGTGGGTCTGGCAAAGTATCGCGAGGCCATGCCACAGTTCGAGCGTGCCCTCGCCATGGGTTATCGCGATGCAGGTCTGTATAACTACCAGGGGATTGCTTTCGAACAGACGGGGGAACCAGAAAAGGCCCGGCAGGCCTACAAGCAGGCCGTGGGGCTCGACTCGGGATACGCGGCGGCTTACTTGAATCTCGCCCTCCTGGCGCGAAAGGAGAACCAACCGGAAGAAGCGCGGCAAAATTTCCAGAAGACCTGCCAGCTCAATCCCACACTCTGCCAAAAGTACGCGCCGCAATTCTCTCAACCATAGGCCCGCCGCAGGGCGCACGGATGCGGCATCGGCACACAGAAAAAGGGCCGGGAGAATATCCCGGCCCTTGGTGGTGTTTCAGGCTGTTACCCCTCTTTGTGCACGAGGGCACTACAGTCGCGTGCCTTAGAACATCATTTTCAGCGCGAACTGAATCTGCCTGGGGAAATAGCTGTTCTGCGACAACCCGAAGAGGGTCGGGTTACTGAACTGGTTATAGGGCTGATACAGATTGGTGCGGTTGAAGATGTTGAAGCCCTCAGCGCGGAATTGCAAGTTCACCCGCTCCGTGGCCTTGATATTCTTGAAGAGCGAAAGGTCGACCTCGCGGAAATTCGGGCCGCGGAATGAATTGCGGGCCAGATTGCCATCGAAGGGCGCGACACCCGTAGCCGTATTCGTGGTGGAGTCCCAGGTGGAAGGCGTGCAACCCGCCGGCAGAGCGCCCGAGGCAGCGCCGCACCAGAATGAAGCCGGCATTCAAGTTGATATTCGGGTGGTCAGCTTCAAAGGAGGCATTGCTCGTGTTGAGGGCGTGATTGCCAAAGGCCGGCTGATTCGGCCGGTCGTTGGGAACGCCATCCAGGTTAAAGTCACAATCCTGCACCCCGGAAAAGATAGTGCAGTATGGCGTCCAGGGAAATCCACCGTGGATCTGGAGGATCGTGTTAGCCTGCCATCCGCCCAGCACATGGCCGGCGAAGCCCTTTTGCGCCATGAGCCACGGAAGGGTGTAAGTGGCGCTCAGATTGAAGCGGTTACGAACGTCGAAAACAGAAGCTCCATAATCCAGTCCCGGAAGGGCCTGGTCTTCACTGTAGCCCTCGGCGGCGCCGTTGGAGGTGGTGGCAGCATCGTGCCAACTGGATCGAGCATCCATCGAGTGCGACCATTCATAATTCGAGTGCAGTTCCAGGTTCTTGCTCATGCGCTTATCCAAAACAATCTGGAGGGCGTTATAGTTGGAGTTGACCGCGTTTTCCCAAGTGCGGAGGTGGCCGAAAATGCAATTGGCATAGCCGGTGCCGGCGCAAGATCCCCCAGCTAATTGCACGGAATCAAAGTAACGGTTAATATCCTCGGCACGGATGAGTTTGTGAGCGAAGGTTCCCACCCAAGAGGTCTTCAGGACAAAATTCCCTGCAAATTGGTGCTCCAAGCTGACTTGCGACCCGTAAACGTAGGGATCGCTAAAGTCATTTTGCAGGACAACGCCGGTCAGATAGGCGGCGTTGGCATTATTCGGATTCCACCCCGTAATGTTTCCATCAAAAGCGTTGTCGGTGGACGCCGCAGGGCCTGAACCTGGATTCGATGGAGGTCCGGTAAAGGTGGGCATGGCGCCGTTGGTAGGGCCAAAAATGCAAGTATCGGTATTCCCCGCTCCCGGGTTGTTCACACCCGTCGTGCAACCGGCAACGTTAAATGAATAGAACGGCGGCTGCCAACGTGAGTTGGAGAGCGGGTTGTAAACCTCGCCGTTGTATGAGATTCCAAAACCGCCGCGGAGAGAGGTCTTGCCATCGCCCAAAAGGTCATAAGCAAAGCCGAAGCGAGGGCCAAAGTCATGGTGGTCCCCGGGAGCAATCGCGCCTTTTGCGGCCACAAAGCCGCTATCGCACGGCTGACCGTTCGACCCCATGTCACCGGCGATGTTTTCGAAACAGTTGACGTTTTCCACGCGCTCAGTAAGATTGCCACCCGAGGCGAGGTCAAAGATGGTGCCCTGACCGTACTTTTCGGTGTGGCGGCTATAGAGGTCATAACGCAAACCCAGGGTCAGTGTGAGCCTGGGAGCCACTTTATACGTGTCGTTCACAAAGGCGCCAAATTCCCAGTTCCGGAAGGCCCGGATGTTGCTTGCCAGATGCGCGCCACCCTGTGATATGCCCGTGGCGGGATCAACCGTCCCGGGAGAGACACCGGCGGCTTCCGAGATGGGCATGCCCGCGGCAAGGCCCACGCTGTCCAGAAAATCGTAAGAAGGCCGGCCCACATTGAATTCACTGTTTTCGTAATTGCGCTGGATGCTGCCGCCGAACTTCAGCGTGTGCTTACCGTGGCTGATGGTGGCAAGATCCGAGTACTGGAATTCTTCCTCATGGAAGATCTGCGGATATCCGTTGTAGTTGCCAAAGTTCACCTCACCGGTGAGCATAATGATATCCGGAACTCCCGAATCGTTCGACCCGATGTCGTCAGCGTCACGAACCCATCCAGCTCGCATCTCATTCACCATGCTGGGACTGATGGTTCGCGTCCAATTCAACGCGAGGTGGGGATCGTCGTTGTGGGAGGGGCTGGTGAACCCCCGTAGGCCGACTAGCGCGGAGGCCGATCCACCGTTCGCCGCCGGGGTGTAATGAGGATCGGCAAAGCGGTCAAAAAAGTAGCTGCCGAACACTTTGTTCTTGTCGCCGTTATAATCAATCCTCCCGCTGAACTGGTTGCCGTCATAGAACTGGTTGTAAGTCTCAACCTCGGCAGCGGCATTTACAGGACCGTAAGTGGGTAAATTGGGGCTGTTGAGCAACGCCAACCCCAGGCCCGTGGTCGGATCAAGGCCGTAACCTGCAATGCAACTGGCGGTGACCGATGGAAGCCCGAAGCAGGGACCAAACGGGCTGACAGTTGTAAGGTACTGGCTGAGGGTACTGATGGTCGAGGAAGGCGGCACGGGGCCGGGGAAGTTCTTATAGAGCAAAGCTGCCACGGAACTGGGAGCGTTGGTTTCGACCAAGCTCTCGAATTCGGGCGTTTCCATGGCTTCGAGTTCAGGGATAAAGATTCGCGAGCGTTCTCCCTCGTAAGAGCCGAAGAAAAACAGCTTGTCTTTCTTGATGGGACCACCCAGAGTAGCGCCGAACTGGTTCATCTTGAAGGGGTTCCGGTTTGTCTCGAAGAAGCTGCGCCCGTCGAGATCGTTGTTGCGCACAAACTCATAAGCATCGCCATGAAACTGGTTGGTCCCGGACTTGGTGGAAACCTGAGTCAGTGCTCCGACGGTGCTCCCGTATTCCGCCGACAAGACTTCCGTATCCACGCGGAATTCTTGCACCGAATCCACTGCCGGTTGGGTGTCGCTACCGCCACTCAGCCCTTTATCCACGATGCCATCAATCTGGAAGCCGTTCATGTTCTCGCGGGCGCCATTCACGACTGTCGTAAACCCACGGCTGCCTGGCTCAGTGTCAACGGCGCTGGTGTTCACCGCGCCCGGCGCTAGCTGAATCAATTGAAAAATATTGCGTCCATTCAACGGTAGGTTCGCTACCTGCTGCGCAGTTACGAGGTCCGACATGCGGTTGCTTTCAGTATCAACCGCGGGAGCTTGACCCTCGACCGTGACCGACTGGGTCATGGCGCCAACTTCGAGTTTGAAGTTCACACGCTGGGTGTAACCGACGGTCAACTCGATGTGGGTGTTGACGAGGGACTTGAATCCCTGGGCTTCCGCCTTCACCGTGTAAAAACCCGGGGTCAGCTCAGGGAGGGTGTAAAGTCCCTCGGTATTCGTTGGGCGCGTCGTGGCAACGCCTGTACCCTCATTTGTCGCCGTCACCGTGGCTTTGGGGATGACCGCGCCGGAGGGGTCGGTCACCATCCCGGTGAATGTTCCTGTGGCCACCTGCGCAGATGCGCTCGACGCCAACCAGCACAACGAAAACAATAAGAGGGCTATGCTTTGCCAGCTACTTCGGGTCCATTTTTTCATGAAATTCCTCCGCTCAAATTCCATCTACGTTTTAGGGCAAATTTAAATTATGAAGAATAATTCTCCAAGGCCTTTCCCCAGATGGGGAGAATCCCTGCTTCAAAAATCCCTGCGCGAGCAACAAGCCGTGGGTAGAGGTTACAGCAAATGTGAAAGCTTGGGCGAGACTCGACCGGGCTCGCCATTGTGATTCTGTAACCCAAGGGAAGTCCAATCGATTCTGTTTATAGTTAACATCAAGGATATCGGTCGGCAATATGTCAGTCGGGTAAGAAGGTGCTGGCTTTTTAACGTGCTAAATAGCCAAAGAGCTATAGCCCCAGCAAGGAGAACTGAATCTGAAAGTGCGATCATCGTCAGGTTCCAAATTTCAAACGGTTTACGCAACGCTCAATCGGCTCTGAGCTGCGTTCTTTTCGTTGCAACGAAAGGGCTGAAGCCCCCCTCCCAGCAACGCATGGGCCATTTACAGGATTTTGTTGTTGAGGTAAACCACTGAAAATGAATATGATGCCTCGAAGGCTTGGAGAGAAAGCCGTGTAGATACGTAATCCCACATACGAAATATGGAAATTGACAATTTTTGGTAGTCTGGGTGGACTGGGTGGAAACGCTTCTGTTCATCGTGGAGGGACGTCCGCAGGTTAAGATCGAAGAACAGCCTAGTCACGGTGAGCTGCCGAAAGCGGTTGGTCGCCAAAGTTAAAGACTGCTTGCCTGGAGCCGAACAGACACCCTCGCTGGTCACGACGCTGGCGGACAGCTAGTGCGGGATACTTTTTGGCTTTGCGAAAGCCTTCGAGCCCACCAAGCCTTGGCCTTCCTTAATCACCAAAACGTGATCGATGGGAGGACTCACGACCGTGTCAGTTTGTCCGCTTGGCCAGCGCACGTCGACGCGATCGATGCCCGTTCGGGGTCCTAGGCCAAAGTGCAGGCGCAGGTCGCTCGAGGAAAGATAACTCCCCCCACTGCGGACGGTGTCAAACTGAGTCAGATTACCGGCGATCACCTTGACCTCAGCGCCGATGCCGTCACGATTGCTCTTGGTGCCCACGGTTTTTACCAAGATCGAGTGGTTGGGGTTTTTGTGACGGTGCCGCAGCAGCTCTGGCGAGCTGTTCATAGTTGAGACCATCATCTCAAGGTCTCCGTCATTATCGTAATCGGCCGTGGCCAAACCGCGCCCCACTTTGCGAACAGCAAATCCTGGCCCCGATTGCAGTCCCACCTCGTCAAACTTCCCGTCTCCGCGATTGTGGAAAAGCAGATTCCGCTCAGCGTAGGTGATGCCGGTCTGGTAGCGGTCAATCTGGGGAAAGGTCTGGCCATTCGCTAACATGATGTCTTTCCAGCCGTCGTTGTCGTAGTCAAGGAACTTCGCGCCGAACGTGGTGAAGAGCCATCCGACGTCGCCCAAGCCGGCTCGGTAGGCGACATCCGTGAAAGTGCCGTCGCGATTGTTGTGGTACAGATTCTTGCTATCGTCGGAGAAGTTACCCTTGACCAAATCTCCCCATCCGTCATTGTCGTAGTCGGCAAAGTCCGTTCCCATGCCGGCTTGCTCCAGGCCTTCGCTGCTGTACGCCACACCGGCCTCGACACCTACGTCGGTGAAAGTGCCGTCGCCGTTGTTATGATAGAGGGAACTGGGGGTTGAATCGTTCGCGACGTAGATATCGGGCCGCCCATCACGGTCATAATCGCACCACACCACACCCAGGCCGTAATATTTCCCTGTGTCGATGCCTGCGCGCTCCGTAACATCAGTGAAGGTTCCATCGCCATTATTGTGGAACAGGGTGTCGCGTCCGCCCGTCATGCCGCGCGGCCCGCAAAAAGTGGCAATCCCGCGGTAGGTGCAGTTTGGGGCGCTGCCCATACCGCCAAGCTTGAGGACATCCACGTCAAGGTAATTGGCAACGTAGAGATCCAAGTGTCCGTCGTCATCATAATCTCCGAACCCGCAGCCCATGCCCCAGCCGCCCCCACGCACACCGGCCTTTTGGGTGACGTCGGTGAAGGTACCATTGCCGTTGTTCCGGTAGAGGACATTCCCTCCGTAATAGGTGACGTAGAGATCGTCGAACCCGTCGTTGTCATAGTCACCGACGCAAACACCCATCCCCCAGCCGGAATGAGTAAGGCCGGACTGCGCGCTCACGTCCGTAAACGTCCCGTCCCGATTGTTGTGATATAGGTGCGAGTGCGGGCTGTCGCGCTTTTCCCAGTGTTCGAACGTCGAGCCGTTCACGAGGAAGAGATCGGGAAAGCCGTCGTTGTCGTAATCAATCCAGGCGATTCCGCCGCCGCCCTTGGCCTCAATGATGGTGCGTTTTTCGGGGCCGCCGCTGGTCAGCGTGAAGGCAATTCCCGACTTCGCCGCAACCTCTACAAATTCGTCGTGTTGGCCACCGACGTTGGCCGTTTCCACCGTAGATTGATGGGCGGGGAGGTCCGGGGACCTCGCGGGTGCCTGGGCAGCGCGCCCGGAAAACGTCCAAAGTGCAAGCCCTGCTACTACCGCGATCCCAACGCCAAACGCCAAAAAGAAAATTGGTCCAAGTCGACGCATATCAGTTTACCGCCGGAGTCTAATGCTTGGCTCAGCCCGATCACCAAATTTAAGGATGGGATGTTGCGCCCGCGATCCCGGAATGGTTCTCTTCCTGCGCATGCATTTTGGCGCAAATTTGGAATTCGTGTTCGGCCGCTTCCTTTTTCCCCAGTTCTTGGTAGGCGCGCGCCAATGTGAAATGAGCCTCCACACTATGAGGGTTATATCGGAGGGCTGTCAACAGCTCTGCTTCGGCCTCTTCATAATGCTTTTCCGCAATGTCGACTTGCCCCAGGCCGTAATGCGGCTCGAAGGCCTGAGGCTTCAATTCAACGCCCTCTCGAAAGAGTTTTTCCGCAGCCTCGAGGTTTCCGTGCTTCAGCTCAATCTTCCCCGCCAGCCAATGAACGTCGGGATATCGGGGGTTGATTTGAATTTCCTGGTTGTATTCCGCCAAGGCTGCCTCCAAATTCCCCAAGCTCTGGTAGGCAAACCCCAAGTGATAATGCGCCAGCGGCAACGCAGAATCGAGCGAGAGCGCACGCTGGAATTGCGCGATCGCGGGAAGGGTCTGGTTTTGGTTGTGGTAGGCGCGCCCGAGCAGCAAGTGGGCCTCAGCGTTCATCGGATCGACTCGCAGATAGGTTTCAAGATTCTTCGCGGCATCGGGATAGCGGCTGTCTGCAAGGTCCACGAGTGCGAGGTCAAAATAGTTTTGAGGAATGCTCGGATCACACTCAATGGCCCGCCGAAAGGCCAAGCGTGCGTCCTGGTTCAGACCCTTTTTGAAGAGGGCTACGCCCAGGAGTTGCTGAAGGTCCGACGAGCCCGGATACTGGCCTACGGCAATCCGAGCTTTGTCCAGCGCCGCATCCACGTGTCCGGCTTGAATGTCCGCCTGGACTTGATCCGCTAGCGAGTTTTCGGATTCTTGCGCTTGCAAGGCCGGCTCTAGGCAACGGCAAATCAACACCAGAAAGAAGCCGATACGGTAGAGTCTTGCGTGCGTCTTCACACCTCGATGTTACGTCCGGGAAAAAGGCATAGTCAATTGGGAGTGGGGAGTACCCAGGGCCATTTCAAAGTCCGCGAAGTTTCCTCAAGCCCATCGAAACGGAGGCGAGAGCAGCCAGGACGCCAGAGAAAAAACAGGAGCACCTCGTTTTTTTCGGTTGATTGTCGGGCAGGATACCGTCGCGTCTTAGGTATAAACCTGCGTTGACTGGGATGGGCGATCCACGACATAGTCGCCAACCTGTTTGAGTGGGAATTCGGGGCTCATCAGTGGCTGGGCAGCGGTATGCCTCGGCTTATCTGTTCCCGCGCGACGGGCCGGGATGCCAGCTTTCTTTAGGTAATGCGCCACGGAGGAGTACACGGCTCCGGCGCCGATGGGAGCCAGCGGAGCGAGCGTGCGCATGAACAGATGACGGTCAGTGGTTTCTGGCCGCCGGTGCTCGAGATAGTCAGTTAACGCGTCAACGACTAGACCGGCAAGGCGGCAGGCCCCAGCCTGCCCAGCTTTACTTCCCGGAACCAGGATCCGCTCGTGCTCCCAGTCAATGTCGTCGAGGGTGAGCCGGGTGATTTCATTGATCCGCAATCCATAGGTCACCAGCAGGAGAAGGATCGCGTAATCGCGTCGACCCTTTGCCGTCTTGCGATCGACGCCGTCCAGCATACGTCGCGCTTCGTCCCACGTAATGGAGCGAAATGCATCGGCCACCCGGTTCGCCTGCGGCGCCTTTACTGCCGCACCCGCGACCCGGCTCGCTTGACCCTCTGTTTCGACGGGTTCGAATCGCACCACGAGTGCAACGCCAAAAACTTCCGCCAGTTCCAGCAGGGTCCGCACGGAATAGCGACCATAATCCGGATTCTCGTAACGCGAAACCATGGGCTGCAACCTGCGGTTACCGAGCTTTTCGGCAACGTCAGCCTGTTCCCACTCTCTTGCCATCCTCAACGTGCGGAGCTGAGACGCGATTGTGCCCATGGTGCGAGCTTCGAGAAGCGCACGTCTCTTATCCGGATCCTTGAGTTCATGCGAGATCCGATCGTCAATAAGAAGTGGGGATTGCATACCGTTACCCATTTTGTACCTCACCCTTCCCGCATGCCTTGAGCTATCGCGATCGGGAGTTCAAATCCTGGGTCCAGCACATTCAATTGGACGTCCCAAAACTCGATTCGTTTGCAACAGCATCTTCACTTCACGATTGCTAGAAGTAGAACTTCGCGGCCAATTGGATGATGCGTGGATCAGCCGCGGCTGTGGAGCGCCCAAAGAAGCTGGGCGAATTGACATCGTTCCCCACGGACCCGAACTGCGCATGGTTAAAGACGTTGAAAGACTCCAAGCGCAGCTCAATCTTGGTGGATTCGGTGATCTTCGTATCTTTGTACAATCCGAAGTCAAAATTGTTGATCCCGGGTCCATGGAAGAAGTTCCGCCCCGCATCGCCGAGCAGTCCCCGCACCTCCGAGGTAAAGTCGTTGGGGTTGAAGTAGTAGTTGGCGAGCGTCGTCGTTCCTCCCTGATTCGTGTTGACAAGGTTCGCGTTGCGGGGATCATAGGTCCGTACGGGGCCCAGCACGTTCGGGCGGTCCGCGCAGCCATAGCCCGAATATGCCCAGCACGTGAGGGAGTTGTAGCTGCTATCCGTAAGCGAAATGGGAAATCCGGCTTGCAGGGTCGTGATGCCGGAAATCTTCCACCCCTCCACCAGTCGGCTCGGGACAGCGCGGAAGGAGTTGTAGCGCCGAATGGAAGGAATCGTGTAGGTGTAGCTGATCACGAACCGCTGCCGCGCGTCGTACGCAGAGTCCCCATAATTGTCCTGACGATTGAACGGGTTGGGCTGCCCGCCCCCGCCGACATTCTCCACGCTCGAAATCGGGTCCAACGAATGCGACCAGGTGTAGCTCGATTGAAATTCCAATCCGTGCGTCGTCCTCTTGGTCGCGGAAATTTGCAGCGAGTTGTAGTTGGAGTTGGCGTCCGTGGCCTGCACGCCAACTCCTCCAAATACAAGGGAGCCGTTTTCGGTAAGGGGATTGGCAAGCGTCTGGGGCTCGGTAAAGCCCAAAGTGCCGTAGCCGCAAGCGGGGTCGGCCGCGCACACGGGGTTTACACCTGGAGCCTGGCCGGCAGGGTCGAGGTTCTCGCGGTCCTCCAGATGCCGCCCCTGATGCCCAACATAGCCGACCTGCAGGATGATGGAGGAGGGCAGCTCACGCTGGATTGTGAAGTTATAATTATAGGCGCTGGGAGTGGTCAATTTCGGATCAAACACCTTCACGGTCATCGGATAGAAGAAACTAAAATCCACATTCTTGTCTCCCGGTCGCGGGGGAGTATAAGGAAACCGATTGGAAAGTGTGACCGGCGTTGCTCCCACCAAGTTCCCGCTCGCGTCGTAAGAGGGCGCATATCCGGAGTATGGATTGGCAAGGCTCGGATTTACACCGATGTCGTCAGTGCCGTAGTCGGTAAGGGAGAAAGGAGGCGATTCCAGGTTTTGGAGCGTGAGCTCTTCCTCGATTTGATTGTAGTAAATTCCGAAGCCGCCGCGGATGCTCCATTTATGATCACTGCCAGGACTCCAGGCAAATCCCAAGCGCGGAGCGAAATGCTTGAAGGAAGTACCGTAGGTGGATTCGGAAATGCCCGCGTCTCCAGGGAAAAGCAATCCCGGCGGCGCCGAGGGATAAACCGTGGACTGCACTCCCGGCCGATAGGCGTTGACTGCCACTCCGCCATTGAAGATATCATTCTGGGGGGCATTAACCTGCCAACCCACTCCGTAGGTCAGGGTGAGATTCGAGCGGGCTTTCCACTGGTCCTGAAAATACGAATAATACTCCTGCGTCCTGGCGTCGATGAATCCGCCGCTGGTCTGTTCATAGAAGTCAGGAATTCCTAACAGGAAATCGGCCGCCTCATCGCCGGTGCTGAATGCACCCTCTCCGTAGAACTGGAAGTACCCGTTGTTCACAAAATAGAAGGGGTTGCTCACTTCGGCGCGGCGCATGTCAAATCCCAACTTGAAGCTGTGGGGGCCCTTGATCCAGGTGAAATTGTCGCTCACCTGATAGGTCTGATCGATGCGGGGCTGCGGGCCATCATAACTGAACCCGAACTCGCAAGCGCCGGATGGCGGCTCGTAGTCGTTCATATCGATACACGGAATACCCGCCCCCGAGGGTCCGCTCTGGGGGCTAATATCGAATCCGAACGTGGAGGGCAGAACAGGTTTTACCGGATTCACAGAGTTGTACCCCAGCCGGTTGTACCCCACTCGCGCCTCATTGATCATGCTCGTCCCGAAGGTGTGGTTCCAGGTCAGAGCCATGTTCTGAATTCGCTCGGTCTCGTCTTCCGCAAAACCCGGCAGCGAACCTCCGATGAAGGGCTGGTCATCCACTGTGGTGTCATTCTCGATAAACCAATAACCTGTCAGCGTGTCCTTGGGGCCGAAGTTGTGGTCGATTCGGCTGATGTATTGGTAGAACTTGTCGGTGGAAATGGGACTCCACGTGAAGGCATTGGTCCCCGTGTTGGGGAGCGGCATATAAGTACTGATCAGTTTCACCGCGGGGGCACTGAAATCCGCGGACGGAATTTGGCCGTTGGGGAAGAGCGTCGAATACGGCGTCCCAGCGGGATAGGTTTGTCCATTCTCACCCACCAGCGGAAAAGGGGAGAGGGTGGGAGTTCCGAGTACGTTCGTATCCGCAGTCACGTCCGGGAAATCCCCGTTGCGTTGTGACTGCGTAAGAACGTTCACGGTGGGGCCGGCAAAACTCCGGCCGGGCGTGTCCGGCTGGCGATCACGGGTCCCCTGATAGGAAAAGAAAAAGAAGGTATGGTTCTTCCAAATCGGCCCGCCGAGGGTGCCGCCAAACTGGTTGCGGTGAAACACGGCGGCGCTGGACTGAAAGAAGTTGCGCGCGTTCAGGAAGGTGTCGCGATAGAACTCGAATGCGTCGCCATGGAACTGGTTGCTTCCCGACTTGGTGACGGCATTCATGACGGCCCCGCCGTTCCGCCCATACTCGGGATTGATCGTATTGGTGATCATGTTGACTTCCCCGATGGAGTCGGGGCTCGGAATCGCGCTGACGACATTCAATGCCAAGTCGATATTGTCAACACCGTTGAGCAGAAACTCGTTGTCTTGGGCGCGCGAACCGCTGGTGGAATAAGCATCAGCAAAATCGCCCATGCTGCTGACCACGCCGGGGAGCGTCGTCTGGAGTTCAATCCAATCCCTGCCGTTGAGGGGAAGGTTCACAATCGCCGATCCGGTAATCCTTGCCCCGAGTTCCATGCTCGTGGTTTCCACCTGGGAGCGGTTCGCTTCGACCGTCACTTCCTGGGCCGTGGTGCCCAGCTCCAAGGCAACGTCAAGGACATAGATCTGATTGAGGGCCAGTTGAATGCTCGTCGCCTCAAACCGCTTGAATCCCGTCCGCTCGACCGTAACGTTATAGACCGCCGGGGCCGGAAGGTTCGCGAACTCGAAGGTACCCGCGCTGCCGGTTCTGACCGATCGAACGACTCCCGTGGCAACGTTCGTGGCAGTCACCGGCACGTCCGGCACTACTGCTCCGGTAGGATCGGTAACCGTGCCACGAATGCGGCCATAGATGTCGTCGGCTCTGACCTCGCTGGTAACGGACAATGCAATGACGCCGGCCAGAACGAGTGCTTTCAAAACCGGGTGAACGCGCATACTACCTCCTGACCAAAGAAGTCAGCTTACTCTCCCCCAGGGGCAGCCAATAAAGTGCCGGTGTCTCGATTGCGTTCAGATCAACTTGTTTAGTCGCGATGGCGGTTCACCATTGCTCCTCGCCATCAGTCTCCATCGACGGATGAACGAGGCCGGAGCGCTGTGAACCCCAGATTCAGGCGAGGCGGCAGTCGACGCGAGTTAGGACAAATGGAATGCCCCGACGCCGCGCTCAAAAAGCCCGGCGTCAAGGCAATTTATGCGAAGTTTCCACCCGAGAGTTCTATCGTGTTCACGGGCGGTCGGATCCATGCAGGGATCTTGACCGCCCAGCCGCCAAACCTACGGTAACCATCCTATCTGAGGTGATGTCCCGAGCGGATAGTGCGAAGTGACTGGCCGTCTGTTAATAGGGACGAATGGCGGCGAACGAGTGACGAAAGATTCGCCCTCGCGTGGATGAATTGAGAACCGGCGGGGACAATCCGGCGTCTTTAAGGGATGAGACCACTCGAATGGCAGAAGTGTAGACCATAGAACCTTCCTCTAAACCCTCAGTCCCGGTTCCACAACCTGCTCGAAGCGATGCCGGTAACCCCGGCTCAGGTTGAGTCGGGTTCCATCGCGCAAGACCGCCACATAATCCCCATCAAAGGAGGAGAGTAACTCCTTAATGCGGTCGATTCGCACAATGGCCGAGCGATGGATGCGGACAAACTTTTCCGGATCGAGTTGCTTTTCCAGAGTGTTCATGGTTCCGCGCAGGAGGTGGCACTCCCTGCCCACGTGCAATTGCACGTAATTTGCGCAGGCTTCGAACCAATCCACGTCGTCAACGTGCAGGAAGAGAACACGCCCGGCAGACCTGATTACGATGCGTCCCAGATATTTCTCCGCGACCCGCACCTGCTTAATCAGCGTTGCGAGTCGTTCGTCGATATCATCCCGATGTTGTCGGGTAATCTGGATGCGCGCTCGCTGCATGACCTTTTGGAAGCGGGAACGATTGAAAGGCTTCAGGAGATAATCGAAGGCCTGGGCTTCAAAGGCGCGTAGCGCGTACTGATCGTATGCCGTAACGAACACCACGACGGGCCTTTGTTCTTCCCCCAGGGCTTCGATCACACTGAATCCGTCCTGCCCGGGCATTTGAACGTCGAGCAGCAAGAGGTCAGGTTTTTCCTGCTCGATCGCCTGGATGGCCGAGGCTGCGTCACAGCATTCGGCAACAACCTCCAGTTCCGGCTCCGACTTCAACAGCGTGCTGATGCGCTTCCGGCTCAGTTCTTCGTCGTCCACGATAATGGTTCTAATTGCCATGCAGCCTCTCATTCTGTGTAGAAGCACCCTGCTGGCGGAAAGGTATATCGAGCCGCACTTGCATTCCGCCGCCTGGGGGCGTGTTCAGGCTGAATTGATGAATATCACCGTACATTTGTTGCAGCCGGGCGCGAGTATTCGCAAGGCCGATGCCTTTGGTGGGTTCATTCGCCCGAGGCTGAGTTAATCCCGGTCCGTCGTCGATGATTTCGATGCGAAGAACCTCGCCGCGGTCTTCCGCCCGGATATCAAGGTTTCCGGGGGAGGTGCGCGCGGCGATTCCATACTTCACGGCGTTTTCCACAAGCGGTTGCAGAATCATGTTGGGAACCATCGCCTCGAGCGTGCGCGGGTCCAGACGCAGGCGAACAGTCAGGCGATCCCGCAGCCGCGTCTTTTGAATGTCCAGATACCCGTCCAGGAATTCCATCTCGCGCCTTAACGTCACCTCCTGTTCATCCCCGTTTTCGAGACTCATACGCAGGAGATCGCTCAGGCGATTCACCGTCTTGTCAGCCGCCGCGGCGTCTTCGTGCATCAGGCTGGAAACCGAGTGCAGGGTGTTAAACAGAAAGTGCGGGTCCAACTGCATCTTCAGGGCGGTCAACTGGGCGCGAGAAAGCTGAAATTCAAGGATGGCGGCCCGGGTTTCGCGCTCCCGGCATTTCCGCTGGAAGTGCAGGAGTTCACAGACCGCGACAATGGTGCCATAGAACCAGAAGGCATCGTGGGCGTTGTCAATCAACAGCATTCGAAAGAGGTTCCAAGTGCGGGGTGAAGCAGCTCCCGTGAGCAAATCGGCCACGGGATAGAGCGCCACTTTGAGAGTGGTCCAGAGGGTGAGAAAGGTCACCGTCGCCGCAAGGTGGACTCCGACGAAAAGCAACCATTTTTCACGCCGGAAGCGGAAGCGCGAATTAAACCAAAGTACCGCCGGAGTGAGCACGGCGAATATCCAGAAATCCGGTAATGCTTTGATGACGGAAAGGCGAAGAGGCATTGGCTGATGGGCATGAATCTTGAACAAATAGATCTCCCACCCATAAAAAATGCCCATAAACGTCCAGGTGGCCAGGATGACTGCGAATTGTTTGGCGCGCTGCCTGAACACTAACTCACCTCAAACAAAGGTTGAACCGCAGGTTGCTCTTCCGGCTCCGCCGGCTTGAAGTTTAGGGGGATTTCCAGCGCGAGGCATGCACCGCCGCCAGATTTAATCCCCAGCGACAAAGAGTGGGACTCGCCATATAGATGCCGAAGTCTAGCCCGAGTGTTGGCCAGTCCAGCTTCGGTCTCGACCGGCCGCTCTTCTGCGCTTTGCTTCCGAGGCAGGTCGTCATTGATTTCGATCCGGAGCTTTCCGGCTTTAAGTTCCGATCGAATTTCCACTTGCCCCGTTCGATTGCTCTCCTCCATGCTGCGCCCGATGGAATTCTCGACGAGGGCAGGGAGGATCATGTTGGGCAGCAAAGCATCGAGTGACTTGGGGTCAACTGCTACCTCAAGAGTCAGCCGGCTGCCCAATCGAATTCGTTGGACCTCGACATACACGTTAAAGTAATCAATCTCACGCTTGAGAGTGACCTCTTGCTCGTCGGCAGCGTCCAGATTAATTCGTAACAATTCACTCAGGCTCGCCACCAGATCGTCCGCAGCTTCAACATCCTGGTGGATCAGAGTTGACACGGAATGCAGAGTCGCGAAAAGGAAATGGGGATCCATTTGCATTTTCAGGACCTTCAACTCAGCCCGCGCCAACTCCGCTTCCAGGCGGGAGGCACGCATCTCTCGCTCGCGGTACTCGCGATAGTATTCCCATAGTTGGCTGACCGCGACGATCGTGCCATAGATCATGATGGAGTAAAGTGCGTCCTCGAGTATCACCTCGCGATACAGCATCCAGGAGAGTCCCACCTGTTTCCCCGTACGCGGGTCGGTAATGGGATAGAGCGGCAGCCGAATGCTCACCCAGAGAAACAGGAATCCGAGCGCCCCAAGCAGATGCCACGCGACACTTTTCATCCACTGCCCCGGCCCGAATGGGAACCGCGACGACAGCCACAAAACTCCCGGAGTGAGTAGGGCAAAAATCCAACGAGTGAGGAGGGTAGGAATTAAGACAGTCCGCAAGGATGGCGGGTGATGACTTCCCCGCATGAGGATGTACCACTGGCCCGCCATAAACAGACCGGACGCCGTCCATATGCTGAAGATGATGGCGAACTGACGCGCCCACTTTCGCGCGGTCGGCACGGCCCTTGGTTGCGTGAACCCGGTCCCGTTCATTTCGTTGTGAGTGTCCTAGATCCAGCATACACATGATTTAAGCCCTTTCAAAGGCGTCGCATCCCATCGGCACGTGCGTCAGTCCCGCCAAGCGCGTGATCCGTCCCAGGCCTTCGCGAATGCCTGATCTGCCGCAGGAGTTGACCGCGCGTCGTCGCCCCTTCGAGGCGCTGCACTCAATTCATCTTGAAGCCACTGCAAGAACTGAACAACGCGGATGTTGCTCTTTTTCCCCTCCAATTTTTGGGGTCACCGCCGGGGCGGGCTTGTCACTCCTATCCCACTTCCCACCCCAAGGGACTCCCCGCTGGTCACATCATCATTGTCAATCTTTGAGCCCGACTGCTTTAATGCCCGCATCCTGAGGGCGCGCGATCGCGCCGCTTGGATGTATAGGGGCGTAAGGTCATCACAAAGAGTCGGGGGAGCGGAGGCGAGTACTCCCTGCGAGCGCTGCCCGCAGATGGGCCGCTCAACCGGAAAGTTTGAATGCGCGCTACGGCTTGAGGAAATTCCCCACCCACCGGTAACCGTGCGGTGGAGTCCTCAATTCATAGTTCGCAATGCAACGCCAGAAGCCCTACTCCAGACTCTTCTTGAGATCTTCAATGGGAGGATACGCAGATGAAGATGCCTAAGTTCCCCACGATGTCAGCCTTGGCCATCGGAGTCATGCTGGCAGCGGCCACCGGAGCGCAAGCCGCTGAGGACCATCTCGTTAATTTGCAGCATCCCATGGTGGTTGCGGGAGTTGACCTGCGACCAGGTCTTTACAATATCCATTGGAACCTTCAGGGCACTCGCGCCACGGTGACATTCTCTCGCAAGGGACGTATTGTGGCGACGGTCCAAGGGGTGGTTTCTACATTGGACAAAATCGCAACCCACAACACTGTCTTTATCAGCAAACATCCCGAGGGCTTCACCGCCATCAATGCGATTGGCTTTGCCGGCTCCAATAAGGATGTCACTTTTCCGGCATATCCATCCCGCCAAGATCCCCCTTTGGATATCCAGATGCAGACGGATCGGTGGATGCTGGGCCCAGGATCCAGCACCCCTGCGCCTGGCCGCGCTCTGATCTCCAAATGAGGGATTGAATTGCGTGACGCCAATTGGCAGACACCTGAGAAGCGCAGCACCCCGAGGCGCAAGCGCTAATGGGCCGGCGAAACGATGGCCTTGCGAATTGCCGCGTCGGCTGCCCGATCGTTATACACTACCTCGCCATTCTCGAGCGCCACGCCGAGCTTCCGCCAGAGTTGGTCAAAATCGACGGGAGATGGTTTATCGCGCATCTGTTCGTAGAGGCTTTGCAACACATGGGTGCCCGTTGCTCGGTCGCCGATGGCGAATGCGCGCTCGATGTCCCAGTTCTCGGTGATAACGCCGCCGTGGTCCAGAATTGCGCGCAGGGCATCCTGCAATCCCTTGCGGTTTCGGGTCTGCTCGCGAATCTGAACATCTGCGACGAGGCAGAACATCGCCCCTCCCCAATACGTCCGTCCCCAGGTCGGCGTTTGGTCCAGACCCTGATCGCCGGAGTCGGGTTGCCCTTGGGGCATGTCGCGAATGAATTGCTTCCATACCTCAGCCACCGGCATCTGGCCCACTTGCGCTCGGGCCACCGGCTCAACATAGGTTGAAATCCCTTCTTCAATCCAATGGTGATTCTCCGCCATCGACGGGAACGCCAGATGAATCATCTCGTGGGTCAACACCCAGTCGTCTTTCAAGGCATCGATGCCCGCCCCCGCTCCCACGGCAACCACTATGAGCCCGCCACCTTTCGCATAGGTAACGCCGTGACTCACTCCGTCCCGGTGTCCGGCCCGGATTTGAAGGGTAAGGTGGGAAACGGGGAAGTGGCCATAATAATGGGCAACCGCGGCCGCGGCGGACCTGACCCAGCCCAGTAGATCCCGCGAAGAGACCTCCATCGGCTCATCCGGCAGGGTGACGTGGATCTCCCCGCCTGCCACCCGTATGACCAAGCCAACGGGACCGACGTCCTGTGAGCACGGAGGCGGGGGAAGCAGGATCAGCCCCGCCATGGCTATGAAAATGAGGCTGACGTGCCCGCGGCGGGTTCCGAACATCGGTAGTCGCCCCCAAGTTCCCGCCACGGACGGAAATCCCATGCCCCTAGGGCTGGGTCCCGTAAGTTACGGTGCAGACTGGAGTTACACTCCCAATTGAAGCCCAATGAATACCATACATCCGGCAGCCTCGGAATGCAATTGCTCCCCGGACTTTTGTGGCGAGACATTTTGCCTACCGACGGGTTTACGCAGTCATTGGGTCCTTTGGCCGACGAATGATTTCGTCGCGACAACGTCAAATTGACTCATTACGGCGGATTTCGGTACTTGGCCACTCAGTGGGCGTTTTCGCCAGAGGCATCCGCCGCATCCCCTTAATCAATCCCGAGCGGGCTCTGTTCCGAAACTCGACACCCGGTTGCATTGGCTGGCGGTCAGGAGTACCCTTGAGTTAGTGGAACGTCAAGCATGGACAACCCCGACAGCATATCGCGACCGCCACATGAGCAGCCCTTCACGGTTCTGCTACAGGAGTTCGCCTCCGGGGACAAGGGCGCCCTCGACCGTCTGGTTACCCTGATTTACCCCGAACTGCGGCGGCTGGCGCGAAATTACATGCGCAACGAGCACCCTGACCATACACTCCAGCCAACTGCCTTGGTCCACGAGGCCTATGCGCGGCTCGTCAAGCAGGATCACCCCGATTATCAAAGCCGGGCGCACTTCATGGGTGTCGCCGCGCAGGTCATGCGGCAGGTCCTGATCGACCACGCGCGCATTCGCGATGCGGAGAAGCGCGGCGGCGGAGCGGCGAAGTTGTCCCTGGAAGTAGCCGCCGGAGTGCCTGTCGGCCAGCCGGCAGCGGTTATCGCCATCGACGAAGTCCTGGCGCAGTTGGCGCGACAAGACTCCCTCAAGGCCCGGCTGATTGAGATGCGTTTTTTCGGGGGTATGACCGCCGAGGAATCCGCCGAGGCTTTGAGTCTGCCTGTCACCGAGGTTCGGCGGCATCTTCGCATAGCGCAGGCATGGTTGCAGCGTGAGTTGGACCAGAAAGCCTCGTCCAGCGAAAAAATCTGATCTTCGCTGCAAATTTCTCCGACCTTTTTCGCCTGAGTATATATAGAGGTGTCTGTCAGGATCTGGAGGAAAGATTGTGTCCGCCAGCAACTGGGACCGAATCCAGGAAATTTTCTTTGCGGCTGCCGATTTGTCGATCGGGGAGCGCGATGCATTCCTCAATGGCGCTTGCCGTGGAGATGCCGGGTTGCGCTCAGAGGTCGAGTCCCTGCTGCGGGCCGACGCCACTGGCGACTCCGCCATCGCCGTAGCCATCGGGTCGGAAATTACCGCTCTACTGGATGATCATGCGTCTCTCGTCGGCACACGCATGGGACCCTACCGTCTGCTGAAGGAAATCGGGCGCGGCGGTATGGGAGCGGTGTACCTGGGTGAGCGTGACGACGAACAGTTTCGCAAGCTCGTGGCCATCAAGGTGGTCAAGCGGGGCATGGACAGCACGGAGGTGCTGGCGCGTTTTCGCCATGAGCGCCAGATACTTGCCAGCCTCGAGCACCCCTACATTGCTCGCCTCATTGACGGCGGCACCACACCCGACGGCCGCCCGTTCTTTGTCATGGAATATGTGCAGGGCCAGCCAATTGACGCCTACTGCCTCGATCAGCGCCTCAGCGTGGAAGCCCGGTTACGGTTGTTCTTGCGAGTTTGCGAGGCTGTGTCCTATGCCCACCGCGCACTGGTAGTCCATCGAGATCTGAAACCTAGCAACATTCTTGTGGCCGCCGAGGGAATCCCCAAGCTGCTCGATTTCGGCGTGGCCAAGCTGCTGGACCCGGGGAACGATCCGGGGCTCACCGCCACTTCTGCCGTTATGGGCCCCCTTACTCCGGAATATTCCAGCCCGGAGCAAATCAGGGGATTGCCAATCACCACCGCGGCGGACATCTACGCCTTGGGCGCCATTCTTTTTGAACTGCTGACCGGAAGCCGAGCCCAGCACATCGCCACTCATAGTCCGATCGATATCGAGCGTGCGGTCTGCCAAACGGACACCCAGCGTCCCAGCACGGTTGCCCGAGCCGCGGGCGCGCCGCACCGGCTGGACACTGACCTCGACAACATTGTTTTGATGGCGATGCGCAAGGAGCCCGAGCGCCGCTATGGGTCGGTGGGTCGGTTCGCCGATGATATCGTGCGCTACTTGGACGGACGGCCCGTCCTGGCCCGCCAGGATTCGGTGGCTTATCGTGCGCGCAAGTTTGTGACCCGCCACAGTTTCGCCGTAGGCGCGGCCTTCCTTGTCGCCCTCAGCCTGCTCGGGGGGATTGTTCTGGCGGAGAGGCAGGCTCGCCAGGCCGAGAGTGCGCGGCGCTTCGCGGAAACCCAGAGGCAGGTTGCCGAGCGCGAGCGCGAGCAGGCGGAAAATCAGAGGCAGGTTGCCGAGCGCGAGCGGGCGCTGGCAGAATCCGAAGCGCAAGTTGCCAGGACCGAGCAGGAGCGCTCCCGTCGCCGCCTCGCTGAGATGCTCCAATTGGCCAACAGCTCGCTTTTCGATGTCCATACCGCCATTGCCAAGCTTCCTGGCGCGACGGCGGCCCGGCGCCAGATCGTAGTGACGACGCTGCGATTCCTCGAGAACTTGTCGAAGGATGCCGGTCAGGACGACGACTTGCGGTTTGTCTTGAGTGAGTCCTACTTTAAGGTTGCGAACGTCCTGGGTTACCCCCTTCAGCCGAATCTGGGCGACACCAAGGGAGCACTGGCGAATTACCAGAAGTCGGCCGAACTCCTTAAGCCCTTACTTGCTAAAGCCCCTGACCGTCCTGAATACCTTTTGCATTGGGTGCAACTCAAAGTCCACTGGGCAACGTTGTTAGCGCGGACCATAGAAAAAGATCGGGCATTGGAGATGATGGACGAGACGCTGCCCGTGGCTCAACGCCTCGTCCGGTTGCGTCCCCAGGACCCCCAAAGCCTGTCCGCCGTGGGCGATGTGTACTCGGTGATGGTAAATGCCCTGGTGACCACTGATTCCGAAGCGGCTCTCCGCTTCTGCCGCCTGCAAGCGCAGGTCATGGAGCAGGCGCTGCTGCTTTCCCCGACCAACACGGAGACCCAGATTGATTTGGGGACGGCCTACAGTCAGGAGGCCAGAGTATGGAATACGCGCGGAGGATTGCGGGAAGCCGAGGACTTGTTCCGGCGCGCCATAGCGCTGAGGGAACGCGCTCTAAAAAGCAACCCGTCTGACGTGCTGACCCGGCGCAGCTTGATGATCAGCTACGGGAACCTGGGGAATACGTTGGGGAACCCCCTCTATCCCAACCTGGGCGATAGCGCGGGGGCGCGCGAACACTACGGCAAGGCACTCGCCATTGCTCGCGATCTGGCAAAAGCCGACCCCAACGACCAACTTGCTCAGTATGATCTTGCCAATGCGCTGCTGTATCGCTCTTCCATGGACCTTCCCAAAGAGGAGTTGGCGGAGTCCCTGGCGAACTTACAGGAGTCGGACGGGATTCTCCAGAAGCTCTGCGCGGCCGACCCAGGGTCAATTGCCAATTGGCGAACCCTGGCAATGGTTGAGGAATATGAAGGCAGGCGACTGGAGAGTTTGGGCAGAGGTGACGAGGCCATTGTTAAAGCCCGGAAATCTCTTGCCGACGCGGAGAAGGCGCTGGACCGCACCCCCACCGATCTTGGCCTGGTCTCGCAAGTATTGGCAAGCGAGGAGGGAATGGCAGAGATTCTCGCTCGCCAGGGCGATGGAACCGGAGCCGTCGAGATGGCTCGCAGAGCCGTCACACTGACGGAGAAAGTCTCCTCCACCGAGTCCGAGCGCGACCGCGTTACCCGTTCCCGCGCCATGGCTTATCAGAACCTGGCGAATGTTGAGGTCATCCTAGGCAATTGGGGCGACGCCCGGGTTGCCGCTCAGCACGCCGTGGACGGCTGGCGCGAGATGATTGCGTCGGGAAGTGGTCGAGCCGACCCGGTCAGGTTGGCTCGCGCCGAGGCCCTGCTGAAAGACTGCGACGCGCATTTACGCTAAAAAAATCTTTCCTCCCCCGCAAATTTTCCCTTAATCCTTCGCCTTAATAGATAAGAGGACAGTTTAATAAGACAGAGCTTTTCCCAAGGGGCTTGGGTATGGGAGGCCGATGAAGGTGACGCTAAGGCAATTCGTATGGCGGCTGGGCCGCACGGATAATCGTCGGTCCGGAACCGTGGACGCGAGGCGTTCAGGCCTTAGGGAGGCTGCGTGGGCGATGAAGCCTTCCAACCCCCCTTCCGGGGATCACAAGGATTTCGGTCTTACCACCGGTGAGCGCCGGGTCATCGCCCTGGTGGGTGCCGGTTATACCGACAAGGATCTGGCCCAGGAGCTCGGGATTAGTGAGAACACCGCCAAACATCAGCTCAGCAACGTTTTTGACAAACTGGGGGTTTGCAACCGATTCGAGTTGGTACTCTTTGCGGTTGACCAAGGCTTGAACATCGAAGATTAGCGGGGTACGCGCACAACGTTAACCTGCACGACGACCGAGAGGCCATTGGCTTCTGGCAAGGGGAGCGCATGAGTAATCTCGAACAAGTCGGGCCCAACGCGCGCATTCCGGCGGAGCTTGTGCGGTTAGAGTCCCGCAGGTGGGAATTCTGGGTTCTGACCATCTTTGCGGGCGTGGTCCTCGTTCTCGGGGCCTTATCCTTCTTTTTCCCCCGCCGGTTCTGGGAGGGGGGCGGGCTGCAAATCAGCCTCTCGCCGCCGGTGCTTTTTGTCATCATGGTGGGCACGGTGCTGGCTGCGCTGCTTTACGTTCGCCGCGACTTTGAGGTCCGAGGACTCCGCCTAGCCAATGTACATCAGTACATCAGCTCGCAGGAAGAGCAAGCCAAAAGCATGATCGACGCGGTCACCAAGGTCTTCACTCGCGCCTATCTGCATGATCTTCTGACCGGCGAAATCTCCCGCGTCGAGCGCACCAACGGTTCACTCGCTCTCATCATGTGCGACCTGAACGATTTTAAGCAGGTCAACGATCGTCATGGTCACCTCGTCGGCGATTACGTGCTCGCCCAGATCGCCGCCATACTAAAATCCTGCGTTCGTGGCTGCGATTATGTCATCCGGTACGGCGGCGATGAGTTCCTCGTCGTGCTTCCAGATACCGACCAGGATGGGGGGAAGATTGTCCGCCAGCGCGTCCATCTCAAGGTCGCCGAATGGGACCGGAATAACCGCATGGCCGACGCACCGATTACCGTCAGCCTGGGCTTGCACATTCACGTGAACGGCCAAACGGCGGAAATGGACCTCGCGGAAGCCGATTTTCAGATGTACGCCGATAAGAAAGCCGCCAAACAGCAAACAATCGCACCTCCTCGCACCGCTGACACGCTGAATCGCCGGCAGAGCGGCTTCAAGGTTAAGCACCTCTCGCCTTCGCGAACGGCATAGTGACTTCCGAGCTTCAACGGCGTCGACCCTGCATCCGAACTGAGGCATTGCCGGCGTGGCTGCTCTCCCTGCCCTCATGTCCATTCTGGCGTGAATTGAGTTTTTGGGAACCTGCAGGGACTCACCGACAAGGATGACAACTGAGTTTCGCTCAGCAACAGGACAAATTCCTCCGCGGCCCTTTCTCATAAGCTCTTAGTGTAAAATAGTGGCCATGTCCGGGTTATTACCATGTTGACCGACGGCGTGTGGGCAGAAATCTGGGTCGGGAAGGAACACCTGCGTCTGTTCTCCGAGCACAACGCCCAGGGCGTGCAGGCCTCGGTGTACAACGTGACCACGAAAAGCTGGATCGCGCCGTCCGAGCCCGTTGAAGATATCGAAGAGGGAAAGGAAAGAGCGGCGGAGCGCGCGCGGGCGTACTTGAAGCAAGCCGCACACTCGGAACTGCCGCCATTAACCTGGAAAGAGTCGCGCTCGCGGTGACTTTCCTGGCGCTCGGCCCCCCCATCTTCAATCTCGATTCTGCCGATAACCGTTTCGCGGAGGTGTGGGCCGCCGGTGCGCCAGCCGGACGTTCCTTTCTACATAGCGAGCCAAGATCAGGAAATGACCGCCGGACTCGACCGTCAGCGACTTACAGCAGCCTTGATAAATGCGCCGTTTCTCGGAACAGCCGGGAACGGAAGTTCGCGCAGTTCAGCGCACGACAAATCATCCCGCCGACGTCCACTGGCCTCGCTCTGCCCACTGCCCAATACTATCGCCTTTTCCTCGATACTAAAATGGTTCCTGGAAGGTGTGAAGAAATCGATTACATTGACCACTGAGGCACGGAGGCACAGAGGAAAGTCCTTTCAATTCAGTTCTCAGTGCCTCTGTGTCTCAGTGGTGAGAGGTCCGCAGTAGCCAAAGAAAAAAGGCCGCATGGATCACTCCAAGTGGCCTCTTGTATTTACCCCAAAAATCATCTCGACCAATTCTCACTTCGCCGCCGGCGCCGCCACCACCTTCGTAAACGTCGATTCCAGATCGGAAGTCCACGTGTTGCCGCCATCTGTGGACGATTCATATTTGCTTGAGTATTGCGTCGGGGAAACTTCCTTCTCGGTCAAGCGCGTCTTCATCGGCTTACCTTGCATCATCGACTCGGTTATCCAAGTCCAAGTGTCGCCGCTGACAGTTCCTTTGGCCGTGATCAGTTCGCCCCAACTGTCGAATGCGTGGTAGGTGTACGTTTTTGTTTCCGGGTCATATCCCAATACGGCCATGATCTGAAAGTCGCCCACCGGTGACTTGTTGTCCGAATGACCCACAATAAAAAATCCTCCGGACACCCATTCCCACTTTTGCCTTGACGACACCGGTCCGGCCATACCGTGCGCAGTAGATTTGCCCTCTTCTTTCCAGTTGCCCACAAAATATGCGAGCCGCTTCACCTCGGGCCCTGGCTTCGGCGGTCCTTGCTGAGCCTGCGCCTGCGTCGAAACTCCCAGCAACAAAACACCCATCGCAACCGACCCGATGATCCGCTTCATGTGAGATCTCCTGGCAAATTTGCACTGCACCGGGAGGACGGGGACTGCCCCCGTCGTCCCTTTCCCTGACACCCGATTCCTCCGAGCAGGCCCACGGTAGCGACGTGGCCCATCGAGGTTGACGATGTGCTGGTCCCGCTGGAGTACTGAGTGTGAAATCCCTTGGTCAGGACGCAACTGACCGTGGCCCGCTCACCGAGAAATGCGAAAGCAAGCCAATTCTTCAGAGTTTCGGCGCCTGCACATTGCTGTATTCATACCGAGAGGTCATGTGACTTTTGCCCTTTGCGCCGCCTGTGTCGATGTCTATCTCTTGGCGCAAGATGAGTCCCTTGCTTTTGGAAACCCAGTTCTGGCTATCGGTCTTTCCATGCGCGGATTCTTCGTGCGTGCTGTAGAGCGCCGCGCTTTCGCCATTCACTAATTCATCGCGTACATAATGACAGGACATATTCTTGGCATTCTTCTGGTTTCCTTGACTCATCGCCTTACGCTCCGCCGTGGAAGAAGTGGTCCACTTGCCGGCGTACAGCACATAATCGGTACCGCCCGTTGAAATCATTTCGCTGCTCGTGGGTTTCCCGTTCCCGACCAAGGCGCCGGCTTGCGTCGAATACATGTGGAACGGCGTGGCGTAGAGTTTCTCGCTTGCGTCCAGTACAGCCTGGCAAGCGGAATCGACACCCGGATTCGCAGCGAGGGGTATCTCCGTATGCATCAGCACGGGAGAACGCCCCGCGGCTAAAGTTCCGGCGTTTGCCACAAGGAATACTCCCAGCGCGGCGGCAAGCACGCATAGAATTGCGGGTTCCCTTTTTCCCTTGAAAAGCATGATTGCTCCTTTTGCTGAGAGTTTCGAACTGCAATCTAGCGTACCACGCTTGCAATCCATTCCCAACAACCGAATAGGCACGGTCGCTGCTCTCGGGGCGATGAGCTTTTCCCATGATGGCGAAATCATGCCAGATGAAATCCGTGCGGAAAAGGCTGGTGAAGCGGGGTAGCGCAGAGCGGCGTAGCGCAGAGTTATTTTTCTCCGAGAAAAATTACTCTGCGGTACGCCTTCACGGTACGCCTTCAAATGGGTGTGCGCAGGTCGGCGAGCAACAACACGCGATCGACCGACAAACCGCTCGGAGTTACGGGCGCATCGGTGAGGTTGCCGGTGTAATCGTGGACGCTCGACCAAGGCCAATCCTCCGGACGCGTTGCCAACCCCGCCTTCACCGGGTTCAGATGAATCAGGAGGAAGCCGTGTTTCTCGCGGCGTTCGTGGATAACCGCGCCCAAGCAGGCGAATTCCGAGGCCGTGAGTATCCCGCGCCAGGGTAAGACATGACAAGTAATAAAGAACCAACTGTCCGATACTACCCAGCACCGAGGTCGCGACATGGCGCCCAGTATATTCCTCAAACCCGTCACCGCATGACGTCATTTCCGTATGAGTTAATCCCCGTGGCGTACCGCAGAGTAATTTTTCTCGGCGAAAAATAACTCTTCGCTACGCCGCTTAGTCCCAGCTCCAGCGCTCTACCTGGAACATGTGAACAAATCGATTTTACCGATTTCAGCACTACGCACTTTCAATAAGTTACACTGTTGATAAAGGGTTCGAAATCAATTTTTTCACATGTTCCTGACACCGTTTCCCGCCTCATTGGCCGACAGGTGTGACCGCAACAATCTTCCAAGAGGACTCAGCCTTTTTCATAATCACCTTCGCCGTGTGCGGAGGTGCTGCTCGAATTCCTTCTGGGATCTTCGTCGCGATGCCAAACTTGACCGAATCCCTGCAATCTAAGTCATAGTGTTCCTTGCCGTCGATCGCCACGCCACAATCGAGCATACCGTTGTCTATGCCCATTTCGCTTTCTACCATTCCCGTAATGCTACGGAGATGCTGAGTATTTGGGTACTTCTGGAGAAAGGAGTTATACGCCTCGACCGTTCCCTGGGCGTCGGTATTGCGCCAATCGGCCTCTTCTCCCGGAGGGGAGTTGGATTGTGACGGCGCGTTTGGTTCGTTTGTACCATGGCCGGAATTTGCTCCTTTCACGAATACGGCTCCGTGCTGACGCAGCAAGTCCGCCACATCTTGGTGGCCAGCAACCTGCGCTAAGTTCAACGGCGTATCCCCATCTTTGTTCTTGGCGTTTATGTCGGCCTTGTTGGCCAGGAGTAGTTGCGCCACATCCTTGAAACCTTGGTCCGCTGCTTCGTGCAGAGCCGTCGAGCCATTGTTGTTTTTGGCATTCACATCCGCCTTCTTGGCCAATAGGAATTGCACAACCTCTTTATGGCCCTTAAACGCAGCCCAGTGCAGGGGCGTATTGCCGTCATCGTCTTTGCTTAAAACCACATCAGGGTTCGCCTTGACCAGAACCTGGACTTTTACCAAGTCGCCATCTCGGGCGTCGTCGTGAATCTTGTCAGAGAACGCAGGACTGCTCCAGGTCATCGCGAAAACCGCGACCAACATGATAGCGGTGCAATGACATTTTGGAGAAGGGAAGACTCGGTATAACCATGACTGCGGATTCATAATTCCTCCTACTGCGGATGTCGTAAACTACCGAGCACAAGACGAATCGAGGAAGCTCGATTAGAACGCGTTGAAACTTGGAAGTCAAGCGCGGAGGAGGGTCCCCAATCCGCCGATAAGCGGGGAGCGTTAGGGGTTTTGGCGAAGGCGACAGGGAATCTGGGGCGAGAAAACGGGCGGGGACGAAGGGGGGCAGGTACCCTTTCCTTTCGTGGAAAGAAGCGGTAGGATTCCGGCATGGGTAGAGGACAGATGGAAAGAGCACCTGGAACATGTGAAATAATTGGTTGTACCGATTTAAGTATTACACATTTTCAATAAGTTGCACGGTTGATAAAAGGTCACAATACTATTTTCTCACATGCTCCTGCCCCCCTTTTCTCCCCACTGACACCGTTCCCCCCCTTTCGCCGAACTAATCTGATCAACTTAGTTATCGGTAGTACAATAGTTTTATGAGAACTGTAAACATCAGCAACCTGAAGGCGCGCCTCAGCGCGCACCTCCAATACGTCCGTAATGGCGAAGAGGTGGCGGTGTGTGACCGCCACCAGCCCGTGGCGAGAGCCGTGCCGATTCGCGCGGAAGATTTCACCGAAGACGCGAAGCACCTCGTCGCTCGGGGAATCCTCACGCCTCCCGCGAGGGGGCGATCCCGGTCCCATTCATGGCCGGAGCCGCCGGGGAACATCTCCGCTGAGGTAATGGAGCAGGTATGGCGCGAGGAACGAGAAGGGCGGTAACGCGCGGCCCGGCCTTCTGGGACTCCAGCGCGCGGCTTCCTCTCTCGGTGCACCAGGGAATCACCCGCAGGGCCATGGCGCTGCAACAAGTTTACGAGATGGTGGTGTGGTGGTCCGCGCCAATGGAAATCGCGAGCGCCCTTGCCCGCCTCGGGCGGATGAAGCAACTCACGCCGGTCGAGTTAGCGCGGGCCCGCCAACTCGCCTACGATCTTGCCGATTCCTGGTCAGTGATTCAGCCCTCGGATGCCCTCTGTACGGAGGCGGCGCAGCTTGTGAATCGTTATGACTTGCGCGCAGCGGACGCGCTGCAACTGGCGGCGGCTCTGGTTTGGTGCCAACATGTCCCCACAGGCCGCGTGCTTCTCGCCGCCGACGAGAAACTGCGGGATGCCGCGTTGCTCTGCGGCTTCGACGCCAATCAGTTGTAATTTGGATCGCCCGCGAAGGGCATGGTCGCCTGCTTCTCGCCGCGCGTGCCGGTCGTGGAGCATGCGGGTAGCGTGAACCGGCGGTCCAGGCTCCGCCTCTCTTCGTTAAGCGTGAGGGACGGTTGTGTCTGTCTCCTTCCTCCCCCTTGCGGGCCGGCGCTTGCCGATCCTCTTCCCTCCTTGGGCGGGCATTTTGTCGACTTGGAAGTATACACATCTAGTTCACGATTGCGCTTGACTAAAGTCATTACATAGATGTATACTCATTGAGTGGGTAGTAGTCATTAAGCGAGTCGGAAGACTTTATGACTCGCGAAAGCAATCCGAAATTATCCGACGCACAGGAGCGGGAAGCGAACGCCGCGAGCGCTTCGGCGGGATCGACCCAGGAAGCCGAACTCACCCCCACCGCGGCCAATTTCCACAAGGAATTCATGAAAGGCTCGCAGATCGAAGTTCTCATGGGGATGGGGGAGGGAGAGTACCGGGAGATGATGGAGTCCCTGCTGGAGGACTTGCAACTCGGTTTGGAGAGCCATCTGGTCGAGCAGAAGGGCGAAACGTTTTGGCGGATGCGGCGCTCCCAGCGCATCCGGGCCGGCCTGGCGCTCAAGAACATCAAAGTGCCGGGTGAGGACATGGCGGCGACGGCGCGATCCTCCCAGGCCTTCGAAGCGATGGAACCCTTTGAGCGCCTTAAAAAAGTGAGGTAGGCCACGATATCTTAGAAAAATAAGGTAGTTAGGCGCAGAACCCAAAAAATTCTAAAAAATGTATGTATATGATAAAGAAGAATTTAGTTGGATTCGGAGTCGCGAGCAGGGTGAAAAAAGGGAATTAAAAAATGGGGCTACTCCCACGATGTTGTTGAAAACACATGTAGAAAAAATGTCAGTTTTGGCTACTCCCACGATATTCATGAAAACAAGGGACTTAAGCCGGTTATGCCACGATATCTATGAAACTAAAGGTAGTTATGCACCGAGGTCGACCACCTTCAACGTCCTTGGGGGCTCGACGCGGGGGGCCGGAGTGAACCCCGCCGCAGCCCATTTACGGCAACGGGAGCAAAAAAGAATTATTAATAATACGTTCGAAGCCGGAATGTCTATGAAAACAAAGGATCACAAGACACAATGCCCGAAAAGAATCAGACTTATAGTTCTTAATTTTCGACATTTACGTCGAATCGACACTCATTTTGCAGAAAGATGCAGATTGTGAACGACAATTTGCCAGATCAACTCGGTTTTCCGCAGGTTCCTTCGCGCACGGTACCCCCTCGCGGTGCCCCCGACACTGCCCCGCTTCGTATATCGGCGGGCGTGGGGAGGAGGATGAAGGAAAACTGTTTATCGGCGGCGGGGCCCTCGGGGAATGAGGCCCTTCCCTGCTGCCCTCACGGTACGTCGGTACTATTGAGCTCACCCGGCTTTCGGCAGACAATAGAGGACCTCAAGGATTGTTGTACTTCAGGTTTTTGAGATCGTCGCCGTTAAGACCGCCCTCGCCCTCGACAGGAAGTTCAAGTTGCTCAAACTTTCTGGCCAGCCTGACGGAAAGGATAGAGATCATGAAAACACCCCATTGGGTCGCCGCAGCCAGCGCCGCCATCCTTCTGTCGACCGCGTGCCAGGCTTCCGACCTGACTCGGGCCGAGGCGAAGAGAATGATTGAAAAGGCGGGAGTAGATGCTGCCTACACCGAGGTCAGCCTGAGTCCGGAACAAATGGAGCGGCTGAAGAGCATCTATAATGCCATCAATATTCTGAGCACGGTCTTCGTTATGGTGAGCGCTCCGCCCCAAGGGCCCTTCGCCCTGGCCAAGGAGAGCAATGAGGCGGCATCTTACGTCGATGGCGGGCAGCGGTGTGTGCCTGATTCGAACGATATGCGCTTGAACTCGGGTCAGTTCGTGCCCTGCCAGACTCCTCTCAGTCTTGCCATCACCTGGCAGCACCCCGGCATTCTGATGAAATTGAAGAACCCCATCAAGCCGATCATTCTGGAAGTCACGGGTTTTTCCGATGGGTCCAGCGGCCCCAATGAGCAGATTGTGGGATACACATGGCAATATGATCTGTCCGCATTGCCGCAGGACGTTCAGGATGCGATCGGACCTCGGGTGCGTAGCGGGAGAGCACTCTTTCGCCTCTCCGCTGAGGGCTGGAAATTTGTACATTTAATGTAGGCGGAATGAGCAGAGGGAGAGTCAAATGGATTTAGCCACACTTCGTCAGTACATGCGGGACCTCGAGAATTGGGAACAAGCGAAGTCTCCGGCGGAAGGTATGCCGCCCGATCCCTCGCCGAAGTCGGTCGAGGCGCGACCGGAACCGGCGCCCGAAAGCTCGGTGATACATTCTAAGGGCGACGAGCACAATCACAGCGAGAAGGAGGAGGAGATCCCGCCGAGCTCTCGTGTCGAGAATGCGCGTGGGGAACCCGCGGCCGTGTACAACTAACCCCCATAGATCCAGACAGCAAGACCCACCCAAGACGCAAATTTTCCGTCCTGCCCCTTGTTGCCTCCAGTCATCGACAGATAAGGTATTTGAAATGAATGTCATAGGGTAAACCTGGAGGCCTCTACGAGAGGGTGGCGGGCATTCGGACTACCTTCAACATGACACTGGGGATGGGGATCGCGTTCGGCTGGGATCTGCCGGAGAAGCGACTAATTGTCATATGGTTAGCGCCGTTTTCGCTGTTGTAGCGCGGCCGGGGCTTAATTTAATGAAGATAAGCCTTGCAACCAGCCGCATTGGCCAGTAGCCTTGTAGGCTTGAATTGGCGTGCCACGCCGGTTCATCAAGCATCAAATACAATGGAGCGGTCATGGCCAGGCCAAAAGGTGTCGTTATTAAAGGTATTCGATTCCGTCCCGGAGAGGTGGACTGGGAGGATGCACATAGCACAACGCGCGGAAAGCTTCCCGACTTTGACGCCATGCGCGAGGGCAATACCTTCGTGGGCTCGAAAATCACTTCCGCCGGGCTGATGGCCAAGATTGGGAAATACCTTTTGATCGTCACCGAAAAGGATGAGGCGCTGGAAGAGTTCGACTTCACGCTGATCCCCCTCCACGCCAAGATTCAAATCCGGTACCATTAGGGCAGTCGAATTAGCCCGACAAGTCGAACGCCGTTGAAGAGCTGAAAAAGTCGAAGGAGTCAGTCCTTTGTGAACGCTGGCGCTCAGAAGACCACCATCGCCCCAATGCTCTCGGCTCGAAACGGCGCCAGGGCTATCGAGTTTTATAAGGCGGCGTTCGGAGCCGGCGAATTGTTCCGCCATGACAGCGAGGATGGAGCGGTCGTCGCGCGCTTGTCCGTGGGTGCGCCAGAATTCTGGGTCGCGGACGAGTCTCCGGAACACTCCAATTTCAGCCCGGAGTCCCTTGGTGGTGGGTCGGTGCGAATGGTCATGACCGTGGAGGATCCGGACGCTGTCTTCGAGCGGGTGGTCGCGGCAGGGGCCACCGTGGTTTGGCCCGTGAGCAAACAGTACGGCTGGCGGTTGGGGCGGGTCGCCGATCCGTTTGGTCACCATTGGGAAATCGGCAAGCCCTTGGCTGAAGGCTCGTGAGGCTTGACGTATCGAGCTCTCGACTTTTTGGCTTTTCAACTCTTCAACTCCTTAACCTTTCGGCTTTTGACTCTCAACTCGTAAACTTCCCAGCGTCACATCAAGCGTTCACTCCATGACCAACATGCAAAACAGCAAGTCCGTGCTCCTTCAGGTGATCCACGACGGCATGGGCGTGGCCGACCCGGAACTGCAGCATGCTTTGCTGCGGAAGTATCTGCTCCTTTTGCAGGAGAATGGCACGTTGCCGGGGGCCATCTGCTTCTACACTTCCGGGGTGAAGATGGTCGTCGAGGGCTCGCCGGTGCTCGATGTTTTGCAGTCGCTCGAGGCCTCTGGAGTCCGCCTGATCGTCTGCAAGACGTGCCTCGACCACTACGGATTGCTGGATAAGGTCCGCGTGGGAATCGTCGGCGGCATGGGAGACATCATCGCCGCCCAGTGGGTAGCCGACAAGGTCATTACTCTGTAACCCAGGCCGTGCGCGGCGCTGCGAGTTGGAGCCTATATGAAAGTCGGTTAGGTCGAAGAAGATGATTCATCCCCCAGTGAAAATCGTTTAACAACCCCGTGATCTCGCGAGATGGGTTTATAATAGGTGCCGATTTCGCGGGCAAAAAGAAACTCCCACTCAAGTGCTCAGGATTCTCAAGCTGCTATGGATAATCCCTCGCCTCAAGCACCGGCGCGCGAATCAGCAGCCCCCCACCTGCGACGAGTTCTCTCGGTTTGGGATTTGGTCTTCTACGGCATCGTCCTGACGCAGCCAATTGCTTCGGTGCCGCTGTTTGGAGTTGCCCAGAAACTTTCCAATGGCCACTACGTAACCACGATTCTCCTCGCGATGGTCCCCATGCTGATCACCGCCGTTAGCTACGGCCGAATGGCGGCGATTTACCCCGCGGCCGGCTCCGCGTACACTTATGTGGGCAAGGGGCTGAATGAGTATCTGGGGTTTCTGGTGGGCTGGGCGATGCTTCTTAATTACGTCCTGAATCCCCTCGTCAACGGGATTTGGGTTGCCATTGTCATCCATGCGCGTTATCTGCCTCAAATCCCTTTTGTTATCGGCATGTTTCTGGTCGTGGCGGTCATGGTCGCTCCCAATCTGCGCGGGATCAAGACTTCGGCGTTCTCCGACAAGGTTTTGCTGGCGGCCATGATCTCCATCACCGTGATTTTCATTCTGCTGGCGCTGCGGTTCCTGTTTCATTTTGAGGGTTGGGGTGGGCTCTTCGCGACCGAACCCTTTTACAATCCCAAGACTTTCACTGCCCACACAGTTTGGACGGCCACTTCCTATTCGGTGTTGACCTACATCGGTTTCGAGGGCGTCACCACCCTCGCTGAGGATACCGAGGATCCGAAGCGCAACGTCCTGCTTGCGATCGTACTGGTTTGCCTGTTTACCGGCGTATTTGGCGGGTTCCTGGCTTATCTGGGCCAACGCGTGTGGCCGGATTGGCGCACGCTGCCGAACATCGAAACGGCCTTCATGGACGTCTGCGGCCGAGTCGGCGGCCCAGGCCTTTTTCACGCCATGGGCTTCACCATTCTGCTCGCGGATATCGGCGGCGGCCTGGCGGGAATCCTGGGCGCCGCTCGGTTGCTCTTTGGCATGGGCCGCGACAATGTGCTGCCTCGTAAAATCTTCGCCCACCTCAGCCCCGGTTCGAGTACCCCGACGTATAACATCCTGATAGTTGGAACCATTGTTTTTGTCGGCGCTATTGCCCTCCAGCGTATCGGCAACGCGTTCGAGCATGCTGGCGAACTCCTGAACTTCGGGGCCTTTTTTGCCTTCATGAATGTAAACTTGGCGGCCTTCTGGCAATTCGCCTTCGTGCGGCCTCACAAGAGCAAAGCCCGCACGATTGTTGATTCCTCCCTGTCGCTTTTCGGAGCCGTTTTCTGCGGGATTATGTGGTGGAACCTGGATAATGTTGCCCGAATTGTGGGAGGCATCTGGTTTCTCGTCGGGATTATTTATCTCGGAATGACCACGCGGGGATTTACCGTGCGGCCTCGCATGATTGGTTTCGAGGTGAAGGAGTGACGCTTGGGTACCCCTCGCGTGCGCCCCAAACTAGAGCTGATTCGGCCACGCCAGAGCGTAGGGGCACCCCTCGTGGGTGCCCAAGCAGGGCCGAGTCGGCTCGCAGGTGGGCAGGCACGAGGCCTGCCCCCACGAGTCGCGGGTGAGAAAGCAAGTGGAGGAAACTATTCATGATTGAGATCGTTCCAATTGAACTGCCGCAATTCGGCGGCCTGGATGAACCCCTGCCGCCGATCCCTCTGACCGAATACGAGGTGCGCCTCGCCGCCGCGGTCGCTCGCATGAATGAGGCTCACCTCGACTTCCTGGTGGTTTATGCGGATCGCGAGCATTGCGCCAACATGGCTTTTCTGACGGGCTTTGATCCCAGATTTGAAGAGGCTGTTTTGTTGCTCGATAGCGCTGGCCGCCGATGGCTTCTGGTCGGCAACGAGTGCATGGGTTACCTGCCCGATGCGAGGCTGAAATGCGAAACCATTCTGTTCCAGGAATTCAGCCTGATGGGGCAGCCGCGCGGCGATTCGCGAAGCTCCGGTCGATCTTTGCCGCTTTCGGCATTGGCCAGGACGCCTCGGTCGGCTGTGCCGGGTGGAAATACTTTGAAGGACCGCTGGTGGATCATCCGGAAACCGCCATTGAGATTCCCGCCTACATCGTTGACCTCCTGAGGGACTTGGTTGGAGACGCGGAGAAGATTCGCAACGCCGGTCGAATCTTCATGAATCCCCAGGACGGCCTGCGCTTGATCAATTCCGCGGATCAGATCGCCCAATTCGAATTTGCTTCCATCCGCACCTCGGAGAGTGTTCTTTCCGTAGTCCGGAATGTCCGCGAGGGAGCTGTCGAAAATGAACTGGAGAGACTGTTGCGGGGCTCCGGCCTCCCGTACTCCTGCCACCCTATTGTCAGCTTCGGCGAGAAGGTGAAGCGAGGACTTTCCAGCCCATCGGCCGGGCGCGCCCACTTGGGTGACGCATTTGTGGTGGGTTTCGGGATTCAGGGGGCGCTGACCTGCCGCGCCGGAGTCGTCGCCCACGGCCCCGAAGACCTGCCCGCCGGGCTGCGCGAGTTCTACCCGCGGCTGGCCAGCAATTACTTCGAAGTCGTGACTTGCTGGTACGAATCGCTCAAGATCGGTGCCCGCGGCGGCGACATCTGGCAGCGCGTTGACTCCGTGCGTGACAGCGCTCGATACAGTTTCGCCGTCAATCCCGGGCACTACCTGCATCTGGATGAGTGGGTACATTCGCCCTTCTCGCCGGGAAGCAACATCCTGCTGCGCTCGGGGATGGCCCTGCAAATGGACATCATCCCGGTTTCGCGCGGCCCGTTCTGTTACATCAACGCGGAAGATGGAATTGTCCTGGCCGACGAAACACTGCGGGCGGAACTGGCCAGCCGATTTCCTGCCTGCTGGCGGCGAATCGAAAAGCGGCGCGCCTTTATGAAGGACGTCGTGGGAATTCGCTTGCATGAAGATGTCCTGCCCCTGAGCAATGCGCCCGCGTGGCTAGCGCCCTACGTTCTTGAGCCCGGGAGGGCGTTCGTGAACGCCCACGGGACCGCGACTTCTTGATGGGGCATCCGGTATTACGACCGGGCTACGTGCCGATTAAGTAGCAGACCTGTTCTTTAGGGCCATGGCGGCGTGTTGCCACTAGCTTCCAGCGTCGATTCCCTTGTCCCGGCCCCCCGCCGAACCGCCCCGAGGCCAAAAACCCTTAACCCCTCGTGTTTTCTATGACATTCAAGGTTCGCAGCGGTAAGTTGTTTGTTTATCATCAACATTCAAGGTTCGAAGAGAATTTGCGCAATGTCAATTTATAACTGGCTTGTTTTCTGGAACATTCAAGGATGCCTCCTCAAATTATTGCTCCCTTTTTTTCGCCCTCGAGCTATGGTGTTTCTCCTAACTCACCTATTTTCAAAATGTTACGACCTGCGCAATTTTGTCGGTTTCCGTCCTAACATACCGTGTTTTCAAGAACATTCAAGGTTCGCCAGGGCAGGCCGTTCCCGACCCGCGATGCCTTCACTTCCCTTTATTAAGTGACTTGATTTCATGCGCTTGGCTCAGCGGCCCCCTTCCCTCGCCAAGTCCGTAATTTAGCTCAAAGCCCTTGCCTTTCAGTAGAGTCGAGGCTGGGCGCGGGTACGGATGAAGCGTCGCCCCGTTTCCCCTCCCCGCTCATCGAACCGGACGTGCGGATTTCCCGCATCCGGCTCTCCGACAGGGTTCCTCGCCAGACTCACGGACGGAAGGGAACCGATGCACATCCCGCAGACCCTGAACGCCCAGCGCGCCGAAAATGGCCGCCGCCGGGAATACCCGGGTACCGCGGGTGCGAATCTTGTGCCGCCTCCTCAGGAAGTTGCGCACACGCTCTTCCACATGGCGATCGACGGCGCGGTACGCTTGCGACCGGGTACCATAGCAGAAGTAACCCGACCAGCCCCCTAAGAGACGGTTGAGCCCATCGCGCACTTCCGGCCACGGCCTCGTATTGCTCGCTACCAACACCGCATTCACCTTCTGTCTTAAGCGCGCCACGCTCTTCTTCGACGGCCACGCTCCCAGATACTTGCGGCCACCTTTCTTCCGATAATGCTGCACGCCCAACGAGTATCCCAGAAAGTCGAAACCCTCCTGCCAGGCTTCCTTGATTTGGGTCTTCGCTTCGTTCAGGGTCAGGCCCAGACGCTCCATCACCCCGCGCGTCCACTCGCGCGCCTCTCCAGCCCGTCGCCGGGTGAGGATCACGAAGTCGTCCGCGTAGTTGACGACGTGCGCCCGCAAGGCCTTTTCCTGTTCGGTAATCCGCCAGTACTTCAGGAACCGGTTCATGTACAGATTGGCCAGCAAGGGGCTGATCACCCCACCCTGCGGTGTCCCGCAGCGGCTGTTCTTGCCGCCCGTCAGGCGCCGTTTCCCTTGCCCATCCCGCTCTTCCACCGGAACTTTCAGCCACTGCTTGATCAGTCGCAGGACGTCTCGATCCACGATCCGTCGAGCCACTGACTGCATCAGTTCGCCGTGGGGAATGGTAT
>CAWEFC010000063.1:0-125826 GCA_963808085.1 uncultured Acidobacteriota bacterium | reverse complement strand
TGGACCTGGAGAGGTTCGAACTCTCGACCTCATGACTGCCAGTCATGCGCGCTCCCAACTGCGCCACAGGCCCCCGATGGAATATCGCTAGCACTCTATTTGTAACATGCGGCCGTGGGGCTGTCAATCAAGGGATAGACCCAGGCACGACCTGGCACAAGTACTGGTCGAGCGCAGAGCGAAGGTGCGGCTGCCGGCCGCGGTGGCGATGCATCGAACCGAGGACGTCGAAAGGCTGCTGCACCGGGATCCTGGCACGCTTAAGCCCGGCGGAAGCATGGCACACTCCGCTGGCTTACGCCGTTGCGCGCGGCCGGGAAGAGATTGTGCGGCTGCTGATCGAGAGCGGCGCTGTTCATACGTTACGATCGCCCGGAGGCGAGACGCCCAGCGAGATCGCGCAAAAGGCGGGCCATCGAGAGATCGCACTAATTCTCAAGGAAGCGGCGGGAGGGGGCGAAGCCCGAAGCTAGCCTGCCTGAAAACCGGGCAGAATGCCCACGTACTACATCCTGTGAAAATAGAGCGGCCCGAACCTTCTGCCTCCGGTAGAATTGTTTGCACCTAGGCCGACTTTGGTCGCCAACGTGCTGGCCTACAGGATGAAGGGTGTCATCGTCGTGAATTCGCGCAGGGTCATACCGAGACCATGGCACAAAGAGAGACGCGCCACGGAAATCATGCCCGAGAAGGAAACGCAAGGCCAGGATGGCCAAGCCACAGAGGCCGGGACTGAAGAATCCCTATGTAGGCAACTATATATCAGAAATTAAACGAGTTATAGGCGAGCGAAGGGAAATCCTATAAAATCTATCTTGTTGAAATTAAATGCGTTAGCCGATCCTCCACGGCGAAGCACGGAAAAAAGGGAGAAAAAAAATTGACGAGCGAAGCCAGAATGTTATTGAAAACAAACGGAGGAAGAATTTCAGAAAAACCGTAGGCCACCATGTTGATGAAAATAAATGACCTAGAGGGCGCAGGCCAATAGGTTGATGATAATAAATGTAGTTGCGCCCCATGCAGGCAAGGCATATACTCCGCCCGCTCGGAAGGAGCTTGATCGATGATCAAACAAAGTGCTCGCTCTATTGAGAAATCAAACACGCCATCGCGAAGGGACTTCTTGCGGTCGACCGCCGTAGCCCTCGCCGCGGCGGGGACCGCAGGTTCAGTTGCTTCCCTGCTTCCGGGTGCACAGGCCCCGGCGACGAAAAGAAAGGTTGTCGTCGCCGGCCATCCGTGGGTGTATGCCGCGCCGCTTCCGGGGTTTGACATCACTCCGGTGCTCGAGGAGGTTTTCTCTGACATGAGTTACGCCGGCATGGATGCAATCGAGTTGATGCACAATGCCCTCGAACATCCTGATGCGGTGGAGCGAATCGGGGCGCTCTCGCACAAGTATTCCCTGCCCGTGCTTGGCACGTCTTATGGCGCCGATATGTGGAACGCCTCGAAGCACAGCGCCATCCTTGAGCAGGCGCAAACGATTATCACGCGGCTCCAACAACTGGGCGGGAGAACGCTCGGGACCTCGGTGGGCGACGCGGGGCAGATGAAGACGCCCGAGCAGCTCGATGCGCAAGCGGAACTCCTGCGCAAGATCATCGCCTTCGGAAACGAGCACGGCGTGGTCTTGAACCTGCACAATCACACCTACGAAGTCCGCGACAACGAACATGATTTAAGCGGGACGCTCGCGCGCATTCCCGATGTGAAGCTCGGGCCCGATCTCAACTGGCTGGTGCGGGCCGGAATCGACCCCGTGGATTTCATTCGCCGGCATGGCGACCACATGGTGTACATGCACCTGCGCGACCAGAGGGCGGACGGCACGTGGCCCGAGGCCATGGGCGAAGGCACGACCGACTATGTGGCGATCGGCAAGGAACTCCACCAGATCAACTACGCGGGCGACGCGGGCATCGAGCTTGCCCACGAAAAAAGCTTCACGCCGACGCGCCCCCTGCGCGAAAGCCTGAAAATGAGCCGGGAATACGTCCGGCGATCCATGGGCTATTGACGTATGATTTCCAAGTTCGGTTATGGGCTGGTGATCTTCTCGAGTGCCTTCCTGCTTTTCCAGGCGGAGCCCATCCTGGGGAAAATGATTTTGCCCCGGTTTGGCGGCTCCGCCGGGGTCTGGATCGTCTGCCTCTTGTTCTTCCAAGTCGTGCTTCTGCTGGGCTATTTCTATGCCCATCTCCTGACGCAGCGGTTTCGCCCGCGCGCGCAGGTGCGAATCCACGCGGCGCTTCTGTTCGCGAGCCTCCTGGCGTTGCCCATTCTGCCCAGGGAGGCAAGGCTGCCGGCCGGGCTCGATCCCGCCTTCCAGATTCTCTGGATTCTGGGCGCGACGGTGGGCCTGCCCTACTTCCTGCTGTCGTCCACCAGCCCGCTGTTGCAGGCGTGGTACGCGCAGAAGGATGCGGAGGCCGCTCCCTACCGCCTCTACGCCGTGTCCAACATTGGCTCGATGTTGGCCTTGCTGAGCTACCCGGTCCTGGTGGAGCCCTGGGTTGCCACTTCGCGCCAGGCCGTGGGATGGTCGTGGGCCTACGGGGCCGTCGCGGTATTGTGCGCCGCGGTTGCCCTGGCGTCTCCCCGCAAAGATCCGGTCACCGCGCCGCTCGAAGAAGCCCCTCCGCCCGACGCGAAAACGCAACTGCTGTGGATCAGTCTGGCGGCGTGCGGCTCGGCGCTCCTGCTCGCCATCACCCACCACATTTCCCAAAACGTTGCGTCCGTTCCGCTGCTTTGGATCGTACCTCTCGCTCTGTACCTGTTGACTTTCATTCTCTGTTTTGAGGGCCGGGAGTGGTACCGGCGCGGCTTCTTCCTGCGCATGCTTGGCGTGGTGCTGGGCTCACTCGCGTATGCACTCGCGCCGTCGTTCTCCGGCCTCCCGCTCAAGGTCTCGATCCCCCTGTTTTGTTGCAGCCTGTTTGTATGCTGCATGTTCTGTCATGGTGAATTGGCCCGGCTTAAGCCGCACGCGGCGCACCTGACGCGGTTCTACCTGATGATTTCCCTCGGCGGCGCGATGGGAGCGTTTTTCGTGGCCTTGGTGGCTCCCCGCGTGTTTTCCGGGAATTATGAGCTGCGTATTGCCTTGGGTTTCTGCGCTCTGCTGGCGTTGGTGGTCCTGCACCGCGACCCTCAAAGCCCGTATTATCGGGCGCGGTGGCAACTCCCCTGGCTGCTGGTGGTGGCGCTGGCGCTCGCCATTGTGGTGAGCCTGGGGGTGACGGCGCGCGAGGAAGCCAACGGCGCGCGCCTGCGGGTGCGCAATTTCTACGGCACCTTGCGGATTCTCGATCAAGTTGCAGCGAACATCGTGATGGTGAAGGGCGATGTCTCGCAGCCACTCGACGAGGATCCTCGCTTCGAGAAGCTGATGAACGGCACCATCGATCATGGGCTGGAATTTCTTTCGCCGGCCCGAAGGGACCAACCCACCACCTACTACGGCCCAAACTCCGGCATTGGCATTACGTTGAGGGCGGCGGAAGGGCCAACTCCACTCAAGGTTGGAGTGATCGGGCTCGGCGTGGGCACACTCGCAGCGTACGGCAGGCCCGGCGATCACTATGAGTTCTACGAAATCAATCCGCTGGTCGTTCAACTCGCCCACCAGGAATTCCACTTTCTCGGTGACTCAAAGGCCACGGTTGACATCGTCCTGGGGGATGCGCGCCTTTCGCTGGAGCGGCAACGGCCCCAGGGTTTTGACGTGCTCGCGGTGGATGCCTTTTCCGGCGACTCGATCCCGGTTCATCTGCTGACCCGCGAGGCCTTCGAGTTGTACTTCCGCCATCTTAAGCCCGGCGGCGTGCTGGCCGTTCACATCTCCAATCAGTTCTTGAACCTGGTGCCCGTGGTGGCCGGCGCGGCGAGTTCGCTCGGCAAAGAAGCCGTCAGGATCAAAAACGAGCCCGATGGCGCGCGCGGGATCTCCCGGGCCACCTGGATTCTGGTGGGCAACCCGGAGGGCTTCCTTGGCAAGGCGGAAATCGAGAAGGCGGGGACCGTTCTCGATTCCACCTTTCCCCAAATTCTGTGGACGGACGATTACAGCAGCCTGTTCAAAGTCTTGATGTAGCCGAAGACGGCAGATCCCTGCCCCCCTGGGAGCGCGGGCATCCTGCCCGCCGCAGCGCGTGCGAGTCGCCCGCCCCTTCGGCGGGAGCGGGACGCTCGCGCAACAGCGGGCAGGATGCCCGCGCTCCCAGGACACACTTTTTTGGAACAAACCTTTCGCCTCTGGTGTCAGTCTAAGTAGTGAGGGATGCGCGGAGATAGGGTATTGAAGTTCGGGCCTGGAACTGGTATCTTGAGGCCGTCATGAGCATTGCGCGGTCCGTAAGCATCACGCTCGAGCGGACGTTGCCGGCAGTCAGCGAAGAAGCTGCGTTCGTGGGGGAGCTGCGCGCAGGCTCGGAAGACGCCTTTGCCTATCTATTGACGGTCTACCAGAATCCGGTTTTCAACCTGGTTTGGCACATTGTTGAGAACTCCGCCGACGCCTCCGATGTTCTGCAAGATGTTTTTGTGAAGGTCTTCAAGGGTATTAAGGGATTTAACGGCGACAGCAGTTTGCGGACATGGATTTACCGCATTGCCGTTCACGAAGCGTCGAACCATCGCCGGGGCTGGATTCGCCGTCATTGGCGCGAACCCTTTTCTGTGGATGACCAGGAATCACCCTCCGCCGCAGCGGCTTCGGAAGCTGCTTCGAGCGAACGCAGTCCTTATCAAGTACTCGAGCAGGCGGAGCGGGAAGATGTGGTCAAACGAGCTCTGGCGAGCCTGGCGCCGCCGTACCGTACGGTGCTGGTCTTGCGCGAAATCGAAGGGCTCCCCTACGAGGAAATCGCGCAGGTGCTGGGTTTGGCCGAGGGTACCGTCAAATCCCGGCTGTTGCGAGGCCGGGAATTGCTCCGCCGGAAGCTGGCGGCGTATGTGGGCATCGAACATGTTTGAGACCTGTTTGGAAATTCGGCATCATTTCTCGGACTACATGGATGACCTTTGCGCGCCGGAAGCGCGGAAGTCGATCCGCTACCACCTGTCGTTCTGCGAAGTTTGCCGCGAGCAACTCGGTCAATGGCAGATGGTGCGGGAGCAGTTGCGGGCGCTGCCGCGGCGGCAGGTTCCCACAGAGCTGGCATTGCGGATGCGCGTGCGCGTTTCGCAGCGGGTCCACGAGAACCTCTTGTCTCGTCTCTGGGTGCATATCGAGAATGCCCTTAAGCCCTTGCTGATCCCGGCGACCGGCGGCGTATTGTCAGCGCTGATTTGCTTCTGCCTGTTCATGGGATCGCGAGTGGCCCCGGCCTCGGATGATCCCGACGTTACGGTGCAGTGGGCCACCCCCGCGAGCGTACAGCGCTTGGCGCCCATGGATTTCAGCACCGACGACAACACTGTAGTGCTGCTAACCCAGATTAACGCCGAGGGCCGCGCCAAAGGTTATCGGGTTCTTTCCGGCCAGGGTTCGCCCGAACTCATGCAGCGGCTGGACCGGATGGTCTACTTCAGCATCTTCCGGCCCGCCACCATGTTCGGCAGGCCAACTGATGGGCAGGTGGTTCTGTCCTTGCGACGCATCACGGTCCGAGGTTAGTCCGTTTGCCATTGACCCCAAACAATCATCAGTGTGACGTGGCGCGGGCCTGTCGTGTAGGTCCGCGGCCTTTCGTATCCCATCAAGAAACAGTTGAAACCACCGTAGCGCGGACCTGTTGTGTAGGTCCGCGGGTTGTCGCGACCCGTCGGGGAAAAGCCGCGGACCTACAGAACAGGTCCGCGCTACGTTGCTTGTGGTGCCTAATCGCGACGCTGCTGGTGGCGCTCATGGCCGCCGCTCCCGCGCGCTCGCAGTCGGCGGGAAACGTCCTACTGGAATCCAACGAACAACTCTTCTGCGTGCTGGCGGCGCTCAATGCCGCGGGGTACGACGCGGGCATGAACGGGAGCCCCATCAATGCCACGCGGCGCCAGGTGCGGGAATACCTCGAAGCGCAGAACGCTCCCATTCTCCCCGAGCTCAAAAAGTTCTACGCCGATCATCAGATCAAAGACGACCCGGGCAAGGACCTGGCACAGTACGTTTCCCTTGCTTTGTTGGTGGGCTCGCCGCCGGATTTCCACCTGACGGTTCCCCCGGAAGAAGTTCCCCCCGACGCACGCGATGTGCAGGGGTTCCTTCCCCTTCTCCGCACCTTTTACGAGCAGTCCAAAATGCTGTTCATCTGGACGGATGTCCAGAAGCAGTATGAGGCTGCGGTGGCTCGCTACACCGACGAGGTCCGCCAGACTTTCGCCCTGACCGAGGGCTACCTGCGGTTTCCGTCCGGCGGCTACCTGGGCAGGACCTACGCCATTTATATTGACTTGATGGGCGCGCCGGAGCAAGTACACGCGCGGATTTACGGGCTGAATTACTACCTGGTGGTTACGCCTTCCGCGGACCTCAAGCTCGAAGAGATTCGTTTTCAATACATGCACTTTCTTCTTGACCCGTTGGCCGCCAGGTACGGGGCCGAGATCGCGCAGAAGTCCATGCTGGCTTCCACCGCGCGCCAGGCTCCCATGCTGGCCTTGGACTTCAAGGAGGATTTTGGCCTGCTCTTCACCGAGTGCCTGATTCGCGCCGCCGAACTACGCATGGATAAGGTCCCGGCGGCGGATGCGCAGAAGAAGCTGGACGACATGACCGCTCAGGGTCTGATCATGGTCCACTATTGTTACGAGGCGCTCCTGGCATTCGAGCACCAGGTTGCGTCGATGCCCACGTATTACAAGCCCATGATCCTCGCCATCGATCCGCACGAGGAGGCGCGGCGACTGTTCGTGGTGCACTTTGCCACGCGACCGCCTGCCCCCGTAACCAAAGCCGCGCCGGCCGAGAGCGAAGAGGAGCAACTTCTCGACAAGGGTGATAACCAGTTCTACGAGGGGAAGTACCTGGACGCCAAGGCGTCGTACCAGGAGGTGCTGGAGAAGGACGATCCCAAGAGTGAGCGCGCCATTTACGGCATGGCGGTCGTCTATGCCAACACGCGAAAGCCCGACCTGGCGGAAGAATATTTCGAGAAGGCCCTGGCCACCGCCCACGACTTGCGCATCGTGACGTGGTCGCACATCTACTTGGGAAGGCTGGATGATCTCAATGACAAGCGCCCTGCCGCTCTGGTTCAATACCACGCCGCCCTGCTGACCGCCGCCGCCTACCCTATGGCTTTGCGCGCCGCCCAAAGCGGCATGGCAAGCCCCTTCGGTTCCCCACCTGCTGAAAAATAATGGAAGGCCTAGGGCAGTTTTTCCAGTTCCGGCTTTACGATGGACTCGTAGCATTCGGGGCAAATGCCATGGCTGAATTGGGCCCCGGAGTGCGCGCTCAGGTAAGTTTCCAGATGCTGCCAGTAATTGCTGTCGTTGCGGATTTTCTTGCAGTAAGAACAGATGGGGACTAAACCTTGAAGCTGCTTGACTCGGCCCAGGGCATCTTCCAACTCCTCGACGCGGTCCGCCAGGTTCCGCTGTAACTCCACCATGCGGCGGCCAACGCCCAGCCGCGCGCGCAATTCATCGCGGTCAAACGGCTTGGTGATGTAATCGTCGGCTCCCGCTTGCAATCCCTGAATAATGTTTTGCCGCCCACCCAGCGAGGTCAGCAGGATGATGTAAACGGGCACCGTCTCGGTCCGCGCGCGGATGATCCGGCAGACCTCCGGGCCTTCTTTTTCCGGCATCATCCAATCCAGCAGGGCGATGTCGGGACGAGGCCCGCGTTCGATCATCTCCAAAGCCTCGTCGCCGCTCGCCGCCGATGAAACTTCATACTGCCAACCCAGCAAGGTCGATTCCAACGCGCGGCGCGTCACCACCTCGTCGTCCGCAACCAGCACCCTCATTCTTGTCTCCCCTAGCTGGTGATCTCCCCAGGCGGCACGTATGGCGGACACCAACTTCAAACCCGCCCGCTACGATACACCTCACTGAGGTCAGGCGCAATTGTATGACCGGGGTAAAGTGCGGGAGGAGTCAATAACGGAAGACGGGTGGTTCGCACGGACGTGACAATTTATAACCGTGCGATCGTCATTCCGCCGTGGATGATGCCACAGCGGGTAGCCACAGTCAGTGTGGTTCTGACTCTGGCTTCCTTCCTTGGTGAGGAACTTCCGGTCAATTGTGGCAGGCATGAGAAAGGCCCACGGTCACATAAAAGCGATGACCGTGGCTACCCGCTGGTCGCCGGATTCGAAGAAGTTTGCCTGGACCGAGTACGAGACGATTCCGGAACAGGCGAAGTGAACTCAGTTTCCGCCGGTTGGCTCGACGGTTCCAGGCCAGTAGCTTTTGCGGGTCTGGATGATGGCGTCAGGATGACTGGCGACACGGACGCTCAGAGTGTGAAGGTTCAAGTTCGGGGAGGATGACGGCTTGAAGCTGACCAGATAGTAGTCGTGAATATGGTTGGAGATGCGCTGCAAGCCATCTTCAAAGCCCTTTTGGGTGGTGAAGTTGATGTACTCGCCGCCGGAGAGTGCGGCGAGCTCCGAGGCCGTGTTGGCCTTGAGGGCATTGATGATGAGCTGAATTTCCGGCGGCAGCAGAAGCATCGGCGGATGCTCCGTGTACACGGGCTCCGGCTCCGCGGACGAAGATGTACTTTCCGCGTCCGAGGACGGTGGTTTGGGGGCCGGAGGTGGCGGAGCGAAGGGAGTGCTTTCCGGCAGGTCCTGGTCTTCTCCGCGCAGGTTACGCAGAAAGTCGTTTTTGGCGGGGGAGAATGCCACCGAGTAAATCACAATGTCGTTCACTCCCAGTTCGGCCACCACATCCTGGAGCCTCGCGTGGCTGCCGTAGTCGCGCATTTCACTAATGAGCAGGATGGCGTGGCGGTAGTCGTTCTGCCGCCGCTTGAGCATGTTGATGGCGGAAGAAACCGCATCAATGGTGACGGCATGGTAGTCGCCGCAGGGCTCGAGCCGCGATAAGGCCAGGGGAACGGCTTCCGGCCTGCTGGAAAAGTCGTCAAGCACGTAAGGCTTCTCGCCATAGGTGACGACCGCGACTTCATGCGGGCCGTCGCCTACAATCCCGCCGATCATCGCGTTGAGGCCTTTGAGCTTTTTGAATTCCAAGGGCGCGGACCTGCCGCATTGCACCACAACCACCAGCGACACGCCGGCGGAGTCCGGATCTTCTTCCACCTGCACCGATTGGCGAACGCCATTGTCTTCAACGATGAACTCCTCCGGCGTGAGCCCGTATAGGGTCTCACCTTTCCTGCTCTGAACTCGCGTGGGAAGAAATACGAGGTTCGAGTGTACCCTCAGCTTGTAGTTCTCTGCGTCCGCTTGTCCCGACGGCGATGCGGTGACGCCGGCGTTCTGACCGCTCGCTAAAGGAGCGAAAAGGAGCGTCGTCCCCACGGCCAAACTGACCGCGCGCCAACTGGAGCTGAAGGTTGGGAACCGGGGGTGATTCACCTCACCTCAGATGCCTTCGGAGTGCGCGAAGTTGCAGCGCGGTCGCGAGTGGTTTTTCCGGGGGCAGCCGCGCGCAGATCTACTCATAGCGGCGAAAGCGCGGCAGTCCGCTCGCCGTTTCTCCCTGACCCCATTTGTCCCCTGTGATGCTACCCGCGCTGCCCTGATGGCACGCCTGCGAAGCTTTAGAGTGCGGCAGCTTGCTGCCGCTTTCCTCCCCGCGAGCTTGCTCGCGGAATTTTGCCAAGGCGCCCCTGCCCGTCCGGCAGACGGGATGAGAGAAGGACCGCCAGCAAGCTGGTTGGTGAGAAAGCGGCAGCAAGCTGCCGCACTCCAAAGCGCTTCGCGCGGAGCAATCGTAGCGCAGCCCCCGTTTTTGGGGTCCGCGGCTCTTCTCTTCCAATCGCCGCATGCCTTTGGGACCCGCGCCTGTCGTCCTGTTTGGAAGCGGGGTTGAAGGGAAGAACCGCAGACCTCAGGGGGAGGGGAGGCCTCGTTAAACTGGTATTCGAGAAGGAGAAGGGTACCTGCAAGGTGTGAAGAAATCGATTATATTGACCACTGAGACACGGAGGCACAGAGGAAAGTCCTTTCATTTCAGTTCTCAGTGCCTCTGTGCCTCAGTGGTGCGAGGTTTGTTTCCTGATTTTTTCACGCGTTCCTGGTACCTTTCTCGCCCTAGGTCAATATCGGCTACTCCTGCGGCCTTCCGCCAGGTCTCCGCTCAATGCCCGGCCCCGAAGCCTTACCGAGGCGCGGAGGCTGCTCAGATCGGGGAGGGGCGTCTTCGTCCGCTTTGGAGGGACGAGTCTACCTACTTCCGCGCCCCAGCGCAGGACGACGACTTCATCTCCAGCCCGAACCTGCGCCAGCAGGTGGCGCAAGCGCTGCCGGACTTCACGTATACTGACCCGTTGGGTGCTCATCATCGACTCCATCTACATCACAAGTGCACACGAACGCACCACGTTCACAAAAACACGAAGCAGTCTTTGTTATCGCGAAAAGCGGATTTATGAGGTAAGCTGCACCTCTCTGTAACCTACAAGATTTATGTACCTTCAAGTTTAGTGCAAACATAACCTTGAATTTGCTGGATCTGGCAGTGGGCGCGGGGCTGGGGCTTCCGGTGGTCTGAAAACTCAGGCAGCGGACGGGTACAGGATTTTCTGCGGAAAAAGCCAAAATTCAAAGAGGAGGGAAAAGAGCATGTCGCTTTCAGTAGATAACCCCATCGTTGCCAACGACATCGACAAAATCAAGATGTTCAAAGACCTTAAGGTTTGGCTTCTGGTAGGGTTTAACAACGATAAGGTCGTCATCAAGAAGGACGCCGTGCACGCGCCACAGATCAAGTCGGCGAATCCGATAATAAGGGCTATCGCTCCGAACGCAAAGCTAAAGATTCTGACGCCAGCGGAGAATATGGCCCTCAACCAGTACGTCATGACCTACGAGGCATGGGCACGGGACTACCAGCTTATGGGGTTGGCTCTCGACCCCGATGAAGACCAGGCTGTTCAAGACTTGAAGCTAGTACTGGGTCCAACCTTTCCAGAGCCGTTTGTGAAAATGCAGGCTGTCAACGTAACGGACATCGAGAAGGCTTTGGAGCAGAGAATGGGCGGCGATAAGGCCAACCTGCGGGCCTTCACCGACACCTTGAATGCACCAGGCGGCTTGGAGAAACTCGGCAAGATCATTGCGGCCGATATGTTCAACGGTAACAGGGACCGATTTTATCCAGGGAAGCGATCGTCCAAAACGATTGGAGGGACTACGATAAATCTGCGTTGCCTGGTTAATGTCGGAAACGTCTTCCGGGTCGAAACAGCCGGCGGCAGTGAGGTGGGCGCGTTGGACTTTATCGATCCCAACGCCCTCTTCAAGGACATCAGCGAGCCCTTGGATCAGGGCGAAAGAAGAACAGGCAAATTGTGGCCGGGCCGTCTCCTGGCGAACAAGAAAGAGCGCAATGCCTTCGCCGAGGATGTCATCCATGATTTGGAAGCAATTCTGAGTCCGCGTAAGAGCATGTTCAGTCTGAAGACCAAGCTGAAATCTGGCGCTGCCGGCAGGATCGCAACCGGCATGGTTGAGGGTGCCAAGCTGATCAAATCCAAATTGGAAGCGAAGTACAATCCCAACGGGTGGAGGCCCGGCATCCTGCAGCGTTATACGATCATATGCCAGGTTCAGTGAACTCTGACCCAAGTTCGACAGTTTGGTGGGAAACCGGGGAAACCGGGAACATCCATGATAGGTATAAGTCAAGGGGAAGCGGAGATTGCCCTTGACTCGAAACGGGTGGCGCAGAGTTGTTTCGCCTTTTGGAACTACTCTGCGGCTTTCATCTTTTCACAACATTCTGAAAACGGTATTACCAATACAAGAACTTCAGAGTGGGGCAAACTACGCCCAACTCTGCGCTACCCGATCCTCGATATCGACGTCAATTTACGACAGCCGGGCAACACCCGGGAAGCCGTCAAAATCCGAGTCAAAACTAAGGATTTGACCGATTCCATGGTGTTCCATGACCGCGAGATCGACAGCATCGCGGGCCGAGAGGCGCGGATGGCCGAGGACAATCTCCTTGGCACGTTCGGCGGCGGTCCGCGTGACGTCAAGCACTTGATCGACGACGCCCAGCAGAGCGTCGAATGCCGGTTGGATGGCGTCCCTGCGGTTAATGGCGACGTAGCGATGCAAGATCTCTTGCACGACCTCGGCGTCGGTGACGAGGCGCTGGCGATTATTGACCAGTTGTTCGAGTAATCGCTGAGCGTCGCTCTTGTGCGGGTGAGGCGAGCCCACCAGATACATGGGGATGTTCGAATCGACCAGAATCACGGATGCGCGTCCGATCCGTATCCTGCCTCGATCTCCGCCAGCATGCGGTCGATGTCAGCCGTGGGATAATTCCCGCGCGCCGCCGCGCGGATGGCTTCGAGCTTCTTGCCGGCACTGCCCACCGGCTCGCGGCGATGGGCTTGTTCGAGCGCCTGCCGCACCCATTCGGCAATCGACATTTGCCGTGAGCGTGCGGCACGCTTAACCTCGCGGTATTCAGGATCCCTGAGGATGACTTGCAGTCGTTTAGCCATAGGTTGAGTATATTTGACTCATAACCATGAGTCAACTTCCTGGCGAGTCACGCCCTCGATCAAAAGGGGGATGGTGACAGGCATCACTGGCCCCGGTTTTCCCTGAGGGTGAATCCATGCGCCCCGAGCTTCAGCGCCGCTTTCGGGCTACCGAAAAACTTGGGACAGGTGCTTCTCCCCATCCTCTCACCAGTTTCACCACATGGTGCTATAATCGGAAATCATGAAGCGAGCTACGGTTTCGATTCCCGATGACTTGGCGAAAGCAGTGGACAGGTATGTGGGCACGCAGGAGGCACCGCCCCCATTCACGGCGGTCGTCCAGGCTGCCCTCCGGCAGTACCTCACCGAACGTGGCTACTTGCGGGCGCGAAAGGCATTGCGCATCAACCCCGCAACCCGTGGCAGCGGACGCAGCGACGTGAGCCAGGCGCATGACCGTTACCTGGCGGCACGATGAGATCCGCAGTCCTTGCCGACAGTGGACCGCTCTATGCGGCGGTTGATCCCGACGACGCCTACCACCCTCAAGCCCAAAGAGAGCTCAAACGGCTAGCCCGCAATCACCTGGATGTGATCATCGCGTATCCGACGCTGCTGGAGGCTTACACCCTCGTCTTGCACCGTTTGGGCCGTCGCAACGCCGCAAATTGGCTCGAAAACATCTTGGCAGGGGCGGCCTTGGTCAATCCTACGGGCGACGACTACCACGCGGCCAGCAGTAAGTTTTCTGCCTCAGTTTTGGGGCGCACTCCACGCTTTTCTAGCTTTTCCGGGTGGAAGAAACTAGAAAGGTGGCCCTTCCCCCCCGAGCCGGGAGCCAATCGCTCAACCCCGACGTAGGGGCAGGCCTCGTGCCTGCCCACCCTGGGGCCGATTCGGCCCCCCCGCGGGCACCCACGAGGGGTGCCCCTACGAAAATAATTCAACAAAAATCGCGTCCTGTCGGAAAATTTGTCGTTATTCCCCTAGCCTCTTGTCGCCACCGTGCTCGATATCTCGTCGTGTGGACTTATCGCCAAATTTCTGTAGCCTATGGCAATCAACTTGCTGGAGTCGGGGATGGAGAGTTGTCTTTGGGTGAAATTGCGCACTCCGGCAACACAACCCGCGGACAGCGAGCAGACAGCAGAGTGAACTTCGCAGGCTTGGCGTCAGCAGCATAGTATTCGCCGTTGGGCGGAATCGCCGGACTGACCCCTTGCCGCGAGCCACGTGCCGATTGTGCGAAAGCGACTATGTTCATGAAAAGACGCACTGTTACTGGTAGGACCGGGGGGAAATCGGGGGGAAGGTTGAAATTCAAGTCATTGAAAAATAGCAAGTTACTCGTAGCGCGGGGGTTACGGACGCTTTTTTTGCGAAATCGCTTTCAAAGCGACTATGTTTATGAAAATACAAGTTGTTACGAGAGATCTGTGAAAAAGCAGGGAAAAGTTAAGTCACTGAAAATAATTGGCTTATCAAGTTGCGGACCAGCCGCGGGGCGCAAAAAGATGTTAAAAATGAAGGATGATCCGACTATGTGTATGAAAACACAGGATCTATCGACGGAATGTCTGCCGAGAAATCATACTTTTTTGATCAGATTGGAGCGATTTTGACGACATTATGGACGGTTTTCAAGCCTTGCGGGAGCAATCACTGGGGGAGGAAGGTCGGAACTCTCGCCACCCGGCAGCGCGCAGCATTCTCCGGCCCGCTAAAATCGCGGTTTCTATGATCCGCGTTGAAGCATCTCGAAGCGAGCAGGTGGGTCTTATTGCGGGATTTCCCATCGTTCTCGCCCCCAAGGTACTTACCCGGCAGCACAGGCGGGCCCGTGTTTGTTCGCCACGGGCGAGAACTACTTACGGGAGGGAAAAGCCAGCAAAACAGGTCTGCTACGGACGGTTTGAAGCAGAAAGAATTCTTAATTATACGTTCGAAGCCGGAATGTCTATGAAAACAAAGGATCACAAGACACAATGCCCGAATAGAAACAGACTTTTAGGACTTAATTTTCGACATTTACGTCAGACCGACACCCATTTTGCAGAAAAATGCTGCTTTGCGACGACAATTTGTCAGACCAGTTCGGTTTCTCACGGGTTTATTCGTGCACGATGGCCATCGAGGTCGTCATGATGATGGTCACAGTCCCCGCGGTGAGCGCTGGCGCTCGAAGCAAGAACCAGACTCATCAGCAGAAGCACAAGGAATAATTGGATGCGTTTCACCGCCTTCGTTGGTATTCCTCAGTCTCAGACGCTTTGCCTGCGCCGCCCGACGCCGGAATGCGCGAAATGGCGTCCGGTTGCCTCGCAAATTGGCCTACTCGATGCATGGACCGGGCCTGCGTGGGGTACAGGCCGGGTGGCGCCGTTCGTGCTGAGTCCGTCAAAAATGCGGTACAATCGTCTTGTCCGAGCGGGATCTCAGCGCGGGTTCGATGGCGACTTTGCCTGCGTTTTGGCTCGGACAGGCCAAGGGACGGGGTTAACGAGTGAGGCTCATCAACCGAATTGCCATGATCATGGTGGGACTGCTCGCGCTGGTGTACCTGGGCGACTACGCCGCGGTGCGCATCCCCATCCCGAAAGGGCGCGCCGCCTACAGCACGATTGTCGTGCGCCCGTACTACAAGGTGGCCCTCAAAAGCGGCAAATCGGATTTATACTTTCTCGATCCCCAGAATCAAACCTGCGTGAACTCGCTGTTCCCCCACCTGGGCTACAAGCCCTGTTGGTACCTCCGCAAGCATACGCACCCGCGCATCGATATGTGAGCGCCGGGCATTCGTCCGAGTGTCGGTATGGCGTCAGAGCGATGGAACGCGATCCAAAAAAAGGATTGGCCGAGGCGATCTCTGTCCCACAGCACGCTGGCCGCGGGAGTTCGTTGGGCATGAAGAGGCAATTGAAACCGGACATGGGCAAAAGGACGCACCGAGCCCCAACTCTCCACCGCATAAAGCGACGAATTGTCATATTGACCTCCGGAAGCATGACAAAGTGACTGAATTCATCTTTGACCTAGGTCAATATGGGCATCCAAATTGCTCTCTTGGCAGTGGGGTGGTTTAAAAGCACCGCAACCTTCTCCGAATTGGACCGATTGCGGGGCGAGATACGTATCCGCCCGAGGTATACCATGCCTTCAAAGACTTTGTTTCTAATCCTGATCCTAGCAACTGGTTGCTTGTGGGCCCAAGAGCAGAAGAAGGAGACGCCTCCGCCTGCCGACGCCTCCGCCGCCGCTGCCCAGTCGCCTCACCCGACCACAATTTCGGACGCGGACAAGGCGCTCAAGAACCCCGTGAAGTTTACGGAAGTTTCCGTGGACCGCGGCAAGAAGGTTTACGGGACGCAATGCGCTCTGTGCCACGGAGAGAAAGGGGATGGGAAGGGTGACCTTGCGGCCGACATGAAGCTCAAGCTACCCGATTTCACTCAGGCCGACACGCTCAAGAATCGGACCGACGGAGAGCTCTTTACCATCATTGGAGGCTGGAAGGATCCCATGCCGCCGCAGGCCGGCCGCTTGACCGAAACGCACCGATGGAACCTGGTGAATTACCTGCGGTCGGTATCCGGCAAGGTGCCGGAGAAGGCCACGGGCAAGGAGCTTGAGGAGAACGTGATCCTGGTTCCGGCCAAGTAGGATTGTGAACGACGGCGCCGCGCCGGATTCGCTCTCGGCGCGGCGTTGAGGTTCGTGAATTGCGAAGCTAGTCCGGCGCCCGTGAGGGTCAGCGGGTTGCCAGCTTCTTGGCCAGGGTCAACAGCACGTCGCGGTCGGGCTCGCCGAGCTGCGACCAGACGCTCTTGAACTGGAGCATGAAGCGCGCTTCTTCCCCGGCTTTGCCGGGCTGTTCCGCCAGCTCCTCGAGACCCTTACGCCGCATGAGATTCGGCGTGGGAGGTTCGCCCTCCCCGGAGAAGAACAGCTTATACATCGGCACATCCAGCGCGCCGGCAAAGCGTTGTAAGGTCTCCAGCGACGGGATGGTGTGGCCGTTTTCGATCCTGGAAATATAGCAACGCAGCAAACCCGTAGTCTTCTCGATGTCCCCCTGCGACAATCCTTTCTCTTCACGGAGAAAGCGCAATCTTGTTCCGATAACCATATATTCAACCCCTCGCGATCCACTACTTCGCCTAGACATTTTCCCTCTCGCGACGATTGTGAGGGGAAAAGGGGTTACGTTCAATGTAACTGAGGTACTGGTACAGAGGTACCCCCATGGTTACCTATGGACGCGAGTGGGAACGAGGTCTACGAGAAGACCATTGAGAGCAGCGCCATGCGCACGTACAAGCCGTTCTGAGCTTGGCGGAAGTATGCGGCGCGGGGATCGCTATCAACTTCCATGCTGATTTCATCGAGTCGCGGCAGAGGGTGCATGACGATAGATTTCGCCTTCATCAATCCCAGAGTATGGCGATTGATCACATAAACGCCGCGGCACTTTTCATAATCGGCAATGCGATCGCCAAAGCGTTCTTTCTGAATCCGTGTTTGGTAAACCACATCGACTTCCGGCAGCACCTTGTCCAGATCAGTCTCCTCCTCATACCAGACCTTACGTTCGCGCAGGTGTTCGAGGATGTCATCTTTCATCTTCAGCAGCGTGGGCGCGACAAAGTGGATTTTGATTCCCTGATACTTGCTGAGCAGGTAGGTGAGCGAGCGCACCGTGCGGCCTTGCGCCAAGTCTCCCACCATGGCGATCTTCAATCCATCGATCGTTCCAATTTCCTTGCGGATGGTGTAAAGGTCAAGAAGGGCCTGGGTGGGATGCTGCCCGGCGCCGTCGCCGGCGTTGATGATGGGAATTTTCGAAATGGCGGCCGCACGCTTCGCCGCTCCGACCTCGTGGTGCCGGATCACAATCACATCCGCGTAGCCATTGATGATGTGAATGGTGTCTTCCAGGGTCTCACCCTTGGCCACGGAAGAGAACTCGGCGGCGTTTTCCGTCGAGATCACGCGCCCGCCCAGCCGGTGCATAGCGGTTTCAAAAGAGAAGCGCGTGCGCGTGGAAGGCTCGTAGAAGAGCGTGGCCATGATGCGCTTTTGAAATTCCAGGGTGCCACCTTGGGCCACGACGTTTTCCATCTCCAAGGCGGAATCGAATAGCTGTAGAAGGACGGAGGGATTGAACTGCTGCGCTTCGATGACGTGGTGGAGCTTCATGGCAGGCTTTGACTCCTATTCCAATGGAAATGGCCGCTGCGCCGCGAGACCGGAGACTCTAAATATCACGCGAAGGGAGCGTGTTCCCTTCCCCGCGGACGCATTGGGAAAGAGTGCAGCGACGCAGGATACCACAGGCAGCCCTCCTGTGGCGGTTCGTTTGTGCGGGAAAAGGCGGTGGGCCACAGTGGAGCGACCGCCTTCAGGCCCCAGTGCTGCCCCTGATTCGTTCGAGGCAGCGGAGTTTGATCCGTCGGGTGCCAGCTAAATATGGCACTCGCTTCAATTTGGGATAGCACCAATGGTTAAGTGCAATCAATGGGTAACTCGTGGTAGAATAAGAGCTGGATCGGTTGTATACTCAAGAGCCTGAGTACCATTCACCGCCAATGGAAGAGTCCCCATCTAAGATTGACATTGTCATTGCCGACGACCACGCCATTTTCCGCGAGGGTTTGCGGAAACTGCTGGAGGCTGAGCCGTGGTCGCGAATTGTTGGAGAAGCTGCGGATGGTAAGGAGGCCGTAAGGCTTGTGCGCCAACACAATCCGCATATCCTCCTGCTCGACCCCGCATTGTCAAAGGTAACGGGGATCGAGGCCCTGCGGCAACTGAGCAAATTAGGCCTGCGAACTCGGACCATCATCCTGACGGATGCCATCGAGAGCGAGCAGACAGTTGAGGCGCTGCAATTGGGCGCCCAGGGCATCATCCTGAAGCACTCGGCATTAAAGCTCTTACTTAAAGGTATTCGTTGCGTCCATGATGGGGAGTTCTGGCTCGGTCACGAGCGTGTCCTCGATCTTATCCATGCGCTACGCCGGATGGCTCCGTTCCGCAGCAATGCGGTCGAAACAGGAAACAATCGAGACTTCGGTCTCACCGCCCGCGAGATGCAGGTCGTCAAACTGATCAGTTCCGGCTATACGAACAAGGACCTCGCGAAACAGTTGGGCATCACGGAAAACACCGCTAAGCACCACGTTACAAACATCTTCGACAAACTGGGCGTCTCCAATCGAATGGAGCTTGTCCTTTTCGCTCTTGAGCATCGGTTGATCGCGGAGGATTGAATCCTCGTTCGATCCGAATTCCCTCTTTATCCCAGTCTCAATCAATAAAATCAGCGCAAATAGCACTATCCGGTGTCGGCGATGGGGGCACTAAAGTGCCATTACTATAGGACCATCGGGCCATTGGCAAGTCCTGAGGACTAGTTAAACTAAGTATGCTTTTAAGGATCAAGTTCAGGAACAAATAGCCAAGCCCATAAGGTCTATAGGACTTTTGGGCCATTGGCAAGCCCCCGGGATCGATTAAACTCAGTACGCGTTGAGGATTACGGACAGCAACGAAGGACTCAACGCTCAGCGACTTTAGCAGGGCGGGCAGGGTGGCTCCTGCCCGGGATGGGTGTTGTTTCGCATCCCCATCCGCAAGTTTGGTCATCACGATTTTCAACATAAGTTGGTGCCCGAAGGTTGGGCACCCGTCAGTCGAGGATGGCGGCAGTTTTACTGGGTACCGGGTGGTATCAGTTTTCTCCTCGAAGGGCTACGGAAAGGCTTACAGGAAATGCAATTCTGTAAGTCACAGGGCGGAGCTGTAGATTGAGATGTCCCAGATCATAAACAGCCGCTTGGATTGACTGCCCAAAGAGAACGTGTCTCCCACAGGTGCAACTTTCCGGAGCAATCTGACGGCCCACCTCAGCCGTCCAGGAAAACCCAGATCCCAGAAATGAATCTAATCTTCCGGCGGACGTGGTGGGTTTGCAGTTTGCCGCAGGGGCTGCTGCAACATCCACAACCTACGTTGGCTTGGTGCTTGGCCTTATGACTTCGAAAAGCTTACCACAGGACAGCGACCGGCCTCGGCGCTACGCGCTTCACCTTCCCGTTTATTTTCGCGAACCGAATAGCCCGAAATGGCTGCGAGGACGAACGGAGAACATCAGCTACACCGGAATCCTGCTCAGCTCCTCTTCTCCGCTAGCTCAGGAGACTCAGCTCGATCTGCGCCTTCAGGTGTCGATGGGCGCCAAGGGCAAGGGGCCGACCGAGATCCACTGCAAGTGCAAGGTCGTCCGCCTGGAGCAGAGCGTTGTTAAGGAGAATCCCATTGCTCTTGCAGTCAAGATAAGGGACTATCGTATTGTCGGCGGACGATAAGCCACCTGCTGCAAAGTAAGGTAGAGAATCCACTGATGCTCAGCAACCAAGAAGTGACCGGTCCCGAGGGAAGTCGTAGTGTATGGTGGCATGCCCTTTACACCCGCCACCAGCACGAGAAGGTCGTCGCCCAGGCCCTTTTGAGCAAAGGGTTCGATGTGTTTCTCCCCCAATACCGGGCCGTGCATCGGTGGAAGGACCGGCAGAAGGAAGTCATGCTCCCGCTCTTCCCAAATTACGTGTTCATTTATGGCGGGCTGGAACGAATGTTAAACATCGTGACGACGCCGGGGGTCCATTCGCTCGTCACCTGGGGCGCCCGGCCAGCGGAAATTCCCACGGAGGAAATTGAAGCGGTACGACGGCTGGTCAACAGCCCGTTCGAGATCGAGCCGCACCCGTTTCTGAAATGTGGCGATCTCGTCCGGGTCAAATCCGGTCCTCTGGAAGGAATTCAGGGAATTCTTGTTCGCAAGACGCGCGGAGTGCGATTGGTCCTCTCGGTGGAAATGCTCTCCCAGTCCGCCGCCGTTGAAGTGGACATCAAGATTGTAGAGCGCGTGTCCGCGGGCGATCCGAGCCGAAGAGAAATCTCAAAGAAGGATGAACCCGCAGGCTTCGTGTCCACCAGCGCATCGTCGTGGTGCTCAGGTCCGGTTTAGCTTGCGATCAGAAAGAGAGAAGGCGAAGAGATACCATGTGGAATAATAGCCTCAGTTGTTGGATTGCGCGACTTCTGCTATCAGCATGCCTCGTATTCCCCGTCACCAATTCTCTAGGGGCTGATTCGGGGAAATCGGCGGCAATACCGGGAACCCCGAAGGCGAGTTGGGGGGGACAGGGTGGGACTGCGGCCAATCAGCCAACCGCACCGAGCGCCAAGCGCGCCAGCGATGACTATGTCATCGGACCCTCCGACGTCCTGGCGATTAATGTATGGAAAGATCCGGAGCTCACGAGGAATGTCCCCGTGCGACCCGACGGCAAGATCACGCTTCCCCTGATCGGCGAAATGCAGGTGAGCGGGATGACCGCGATCGACGTGCAACACCTGGTCACCCAGAGGCTTAAAGAATACATCGCCAAGCCGGAAGTTACCGTTACCGTCGAGGAGATGAAGAGCCGGACTTACATCATCGTCGGCAAAATCACCAAACCCGGGTCGTATGATCTGGCAAAACCGACGACGGTCTTGGAAGCCATTGCCATCGCCGGCGGCTTTCTGGATTTCGCCAAGGTCAACAAGGTTTACATCCTAAGGCGCAGGGATGATGGCACTCAAATCAGGCTTCCGTTCGACTACAAGAAAGTGATTAATGAACGCGCTCCCGATGAGAATGTCGATCTTAAGAGCGGCGACACGATCGTCGTTCCCTAACGGGGTTGCTGCGAGCAGCGGCGGAGAAAGATCACGAGGAGGTAAGGTTCATTGCCGGAACAACAACAAGAAGTTAGCCTTGAGCAGAGTCTAAACAAGCTCTTACAGGTTGCCATTAAACGGCGCTGGTGGATTATCATCCCTGCGTCGGCCATCGCCTTGGTTGCCTGCACCATCTCTCTGTTCCTCCCCTCCCGCTACGAGTCAACCGCGATCATCCTGGTACAACGCCAACAGGTGCCGGAACACTTCGTTACTCCCAACACCACAGTCGATGTCCGGGAAGCGCTTCTGACCATGACCGATGCGATTATTTCCCAGGCTCAACTGCTTCGGATTATCAACGAATATTCTCTCTACCCGGACCAACGGAAGACTCTCGCTCCCGAGCAACTTGTCGAGGTGATGCGGCGCAATATAAGGATTGAACCCTTAAAAAAACTTGGCGAGCCCGACGACCTAAACACCTTCACAATTTCCTTTGCCGGCCCTGACCGCCACAAGGCGCAAGAGGTTACCACCAAACTGACTAATCTTTTTATTGAAGAAAGCGATAAGTCGCGGGAAAAGCAGTCAGAAGGAACGACTAACTTTTTCTCCGGCGAGCTTGAGGCTGCCTCCGTGGACCTGAAGAAACAGGAGGCGCGTGTTCGGGATTTTAAAATGCAATACCTCGGTGAACTTCCGGAGCAGCAGGAAGGCAACTTGGCCGTCCTTTCCAGTCTGCATACGGAACTTCAGAACACGATGACCACTCTGGCCCGGGCACGCGAGCAGCAGGTCTACTTGCAATCCTTGCTTTCCCAATACGAGAGCATGACGCCGAACGAGGTTTCTACCCCCGGAAGCGGCGTCACCAGTCCCCAGGACACGATCAGGGCGGAACTGACCCGGCTGCGAAATGAAAGGTCCGACCTTCTGGCCCGATATACCCCGGAATATCCCGATGTCGTAAAGAATAACGAGCAAATCAAGGAAACGGAAGCGCTGCTGGCGGCTTCGGCTTCGGCGCCCAAGCCCACCAAGGAAGACGCCACCGCGGATAATTCCAAGCCGGCCGCCCCCGTCGAAAACAATACCGCTACGGCGCAAGTCAGGAGCCAGCTTGAAGCCAACCGATTGGAAATCCAGAATGCCTCCGGCGATATCAAGCAGCTACAAGCACGCATTGCGGAATACCAGGGCCGCCTCAACCTAACCCCCGTTCGCGAGGAACAACTCGCGGAACTGCTGCGGGATTACAATCAAGCCAAACAACGCTACGACGACTTGGAAAGCAAGAAGAGCCAATCCGAATTGGCCACCAGCCTGGAAATACGGCAGCAGGGTCAGCGATTCAACATCATTGACCCGCCCAGCCTGCCCACGAAGCCCTCCAATCCGGAACAGTTGAAGATCAGTCTGGGAGGATTATTGCTGGGAATCGCTGTGGGAGCAGCCCTGGCTTTCCTGGTTGATACCAGAGACCATTCGGTTCGCGACGAGCAGGAGTTGCGGTCGACTTTTTCCTTTCCCTTGCTGCTGGGAGTCCCGATGCTGTTGAGTAGGGCGGACGAGCGCAAGCGGTCGCAACTGGCGATGCTCGAATGGCTGGTCGGAACGGTCTTGTGTTTGCTGATCTGTGCAACCGAATTTTATGTCATTCACCGGGGTTAGAGTTTAGCCCCGCGCCCCTACCAGTGCTCAAAAAATCGGAACACCGATGGGAGTTGAAAACTGATATGGTAGAACGAACTCTGAAGCAAGAGAAAATTAGCGTGTCGTCTGGTTCCGCGGAGTTACCCGAGACATGGGAGCGGTCTGACGTGTATCTGCCCGTCGCGACTGAAGTCAGCGCCGTCCCGGATGAGAGCCGGGTGGTTGTTTACAACGATCCCAGGAGTGCCGGTGCGGATCGATTCAGATGGGTGGGGATCCGCCTGAAGAACCTTCAGAGCGCGCGAGGGTTAAAAACCCTTCTGATTACCAGCCCTCTGCCGGGGGACGGCAAGTCTACCACAGCCCTGAATCTTGCCACGGTTTTGGCCGAAGGCGGAAAACAGTCGGTGCTCCTGGTGGAAGCCGATACGTACCGGCCTTCGCTCGTCAAAAAGCTGGGCCTTCGGCCGTGGCCCGGACTGTATGGGTGCTATAAGCGCAAGAGTGAGCCGCGCCTGGCCATTCGGCGCATCGACCCGCTGGGCTTCTATCTGTTGCCCGCAGGACAGCCCGAGGGGGATGGCAACGTTGTCTTCCAGTCGAACTTTGTTCCCCAACTTATCAAAGATTTTGCTTCGAGCACATTCGATTGGATACTGATCGATTCTCCACCGTCGACCCCCATTGCCGAAATCCTCGCACTGAAGGCTCAAGCTGATGGGACTTTGTTGGTTGCGCGCGCTGGAAACACGCCGCGCGAGGCGATCGATGAAACGGCCCGGAACCTGGGGCGGGATCACATCATTGGGATTATTCTCAATGGCGTGCCGGGGCTCGATCGGATGTACTCCAAGTATTACGGATACGTAAAACCCGCGGGTTCGGCAAAAGAGCAAGCAGCGAAGGGCTCAAAGGGCTTGGGGCTGAACAACTTTGGATCGTAAGCTCCCAGTTCTAACTTCCGTATTGTGGTGGGTTGCGACCGTCACATGGGCTGGTCTGATCTTTTTCCTCTCAACCCGCACCTTCAATCCCGATTTCTCGCAAGGATTGTTAGGCTGGGCGCTGGCAACTCTCCACATCAGGCTCTCGTTGGGCACCTTCGATCACCTCCACATGCTGCTGCGAAAATCTGCCCACTTGACCGAATATGCCATCTTCGCCCTTCTGCTTTACGGCTTTCCACACGATAGACGCCCTGGGGTCTGGCAACCCCGTCGTGCCGTAATCTGCATTGCGATCGCCGCAGCGTATTCCCTAACGGATGAGTTTCACCAGTTGTTTGTTCCCGGCAGGCACGGCTCACTGAGCGATTGCGGAATTGACACCATCGGCGCCACGCTGGCCATGCTGGTGCCTTACGCACTGAAAAGAATCGCCTTCCTAAGCTCGCCCGCGTCCGCGCCGCATGTTCGCAGCTTGTAGTGGCGGGACCGCAATCTGGCAACGTGCTCCGAAACTGAAGCCACATGATGAAGATCCTCAACAGGCCTGAAATGCTGAAAAGAAACCTCGAGTCAGGAATTGCGGGTGACTTCCAGAATCTGGGAGACCGCCTCTCCAGAGAGTCGCTATGGACGTTAATACTCTCGATGACTTTCCTAGCCCTGTTTCCAGCCCGTCTTGGGGCGCAAGCAACGCCAACAACCGTCCCGGGCTCCACCACGTCCCCGTCACAAGGATTCGTGTATGGAACCGGCGTCCAGGCCCCGCTCCAATTCGCGGGACAGACTGAGCTGCAGAATTTCGTCGGGATCAGTTTCGGGGCCTCAGCAATGTACGACGATAACGTTCTGGGGAGAAACACCGACCGCGTTGGGGACGAAGCACTTTCACTGGACTCACAGATCAACGTTTTGAGGGAAACAGAGCACCTGGGAGTCAGCTTCGATTACACTCCGTTTTTCCTCCTGTACCGGCAACTTAGCAACTTTGATCAGCTTAACCAAGCGGCGAATTTTGGCCTGACCTACCAACTGTCCCCGCGGTTCATCTTGGGGCTCCACGATACCTTCGGGTTTCAATACGGCGCCTATCCGTCGCTGGGTGGAAACGAAATATTGTCAGGGCCACTCTCGCCCACGGGTCTAAATCAACTCATTCTCCCGTACTCGATCCGAACGCTCTCGAACACGACAGGCCTGGACCTGACGTTCATGAAGAGCCCACGCACGTCTCTTACCATTTTCGGCGGCTACAACGAACGCGAATTCGGAAGCCAAACTACAGAAAGCGAACCCTTATATAGCGGGGTTGGCGGAAACATCGGCCTGTCTTATAGCTATCGGATCACTGAGCATACCGCCTTCGGTCTCCTCGCCATTCATCAAGACACCACCTACCAGGGGGGCGAAGTATTCGGTTACCGGCAACGCTCGCAGATTGAAAGCGGCTATCTGAGCGTGTCATCCCGGGTGTCTCCGACGCTTAGCGTAACCCTTTTTGGTGGGCCGCAATACTTTCATACTCTTGGCCAAGTCCCGGGAGGTAGTAATGTCGCGGGTGAGTTTGAAGGCTCGGGAGGGGGAAGCATCACGAAGGAAGCAGGAAAGACTGCCATAACTCTGGCTCTGCAAAGATCTGTTTCCGATGGCGGCGGCCTGTACACGTCGGTGATCGGTACCAGCATAAACCTTGGAGTTCGGCGACGGTTGGTCGGACGCTGGGAAGCGGATTTGCGCGGTGGCGCCGCCGAGTCGGACACCTCACTGTTTCAGCTAGCCAACGAAACGACAAAGGGCGTGACCGCGGCCATCGACGTCACCCGGCCGATCCGGAAAGGCTCCAATTTCCACGTGACCTACGCCACCATGCACCAGTTAAGCACGGGCAGCCTGGCAATTTTCCCCAACTTTGACCGCAATCAATTCTCGATTGGTATCGACTACCGACTCAAGAACATTCCTTTGGGACGGTAACCTTTCGATCGTACCTCGCCGAACCGGCATTCACAGATCAATGAAGATTGGCACTCTTATGTCGAGAAAGCCACGGACGACTAGCCCAAGTCATAGAACACGCGTCAACAGCACCCCATGGGCCAACGGCCGTGGTAGGAGGAAGGCGTGATACTTGCCCCAGAGGAAATGTTTAAAAGGGTCCTCTCCCTCGAGAGAAAACGGAGCGAGCGCTCTCGCCAGCGTTTCGTACTCATGCTTCTCCATGCCGGCAGCCTCCTCCGAGACGACCATGGGGAGCCAAGTCTTGGGGCGATAACAAAGGCAGTTTTCCGGGCCATCCGGGAGACAGACCTACCGGGCTGGTACGAAAAGGACAAGGTACTCGGAGTCATCTGCACAGAAGTTGGATCTGGGGGCATGGATTCGGTGCTCAGCGCGCTGCATTTGAGAGTCCTGACCGCTCTAAGAAACGACCTCAGCCTGGAACAAATGAATGCGATTCACATTTCTTTGCATGTGTATCCTGAGGATCTGGATCTCGAAAATGGACGACGGTCCGCGGACATCAGCCTCTATCCTGACCTAAAGCCCCTGGACAAAACTAAAAAGGTATCGCTTGGGATCAAGAGAGCGATCGACATTTTTGGCAGTGCCTCCGCGATCCTGCTGTTGTCACCGGTCTTTCTCGTGATCGCGGCCATTATTAAGCTAACGTCCAAAGGGCCAATTCTCTTCAAGCAGCACAGACTGGGGCGGTATGGAATTCGTTTTACGTTTCTGAAATTCCGGTCGATGTACTTCCAGAACGATCCGAAGATTCATCGGGACTACGTGCAGCGGCTTATTTCCGCGAAGGTGAGCCAGGGCGAAGCGGACAGCTCGGGAGGAACTTACAAGATAAAGGACGATCCTCGCGTGACAAAGGTCGGGAGATTTCTCCGAAGAACCAGCCTGGACGAACTCCCCCAATTCATCAATGTCCTTCTCGGTGAGATGTCACTCGTGGGGCCGCGCCCGCCCATTCCCTACGAAGTTATGACCTACGATATTTGGCATCGGCGCCGTTTCTTGGAAGTCAAGCCGGGGATTACGGGTTTGTGGCAGGTTGAAGGCCGAAGCAGAGTTCGATTCGACGAAATGGTTCGCATGGATATCAAATACGCCAAGACATGGTCTCCTTGGCTGGACATCAAGATCCTTTTGCGCACGCCCCTGGCCGTTTTTCGGGCGTCCGGAGCTTATTGAAAGTCGCGAAAGGAACCCAATGGGAGAAAGTATGATTCGAACAGGAATTATTGGCTACGGTTACTGGGGGCCCAACATCGTTCGCAACCTGCAAGGTCTGGATTCGGCGCAGGTTGTTGCCGTATGCGACAAGACCCCTAAGGCGCAAAAACTGGCAAAGCATTCCTACCCAAATGTTCTGGTGACTGGTGACGCCAATGACGTCCTGCGCTCTCGAGACATCGATGCTGTGGCCATCGTCACACCCGTCTGGACTCATTTCGAGCTGGCAAAGGCCGCGTTGGAAAACGGAAAGCACGTTTTCCTGGAAAAGCCCCTGACTTCAACTGTCGCCCAAGCGGAAGAGTTGATCGAGTTGGCCGAGAGGAAGCACCTCAAGATCATGGTGGACTACACGTTTCTCTTCACCGGAGCGGTGAGGAAAATCCGCCAACTGGTCGATCAGGGTGAACTGGGCGATCTCTATTATTACGACTCCACAAGGGTCAATTTGGGCCTCTTTCAGCATGATATTGACGTGATTTGGGATCTTGCCCCCCACGATTTGTCCATCATGAATTACCTCATCCAGAAGGAGCCCGAGGCGGTCGTCGCGACCGGCCAGGCACACTTAAACGGCCACGCCGACGTCGCATTTATCACCGTCTATTTCCCGGAAAACACCATCGCTCACATCAATGTGAACTGGCTGTCTCCCGTGAAGGTCCGGACCACACTCATCGGGGGCGAGAAGAAAATGCTGGTGTGGAACGACCTCGAAGCCGACGAGAAAGTGAAGGTCTACGACAAGGGCGTGCAAATTACCAGCCGTGAAGGCGTCTATGAATTGCTCGTCAGTTACCGCTCGGGGGATATGTGGGCGCCAAAGATCGAGCAGACGGAAGCGCTCAAAGTCGAGTTGCAGTACTTTTTGGACTGCATCGAAAAGGACCAAACTCCCTTCAACGATGGCAAGGCGGGCTTGCGCGTCGTCAAGCTGCTGGAGGCCGCGAGAGAATCTCTAAAATTGAGAGGAGAGACCGTCTCCGTATGAGCACCTTTCAATGCATCGCGCCTGATGTCAAGCTGGGGCACGACGTTAAACTCTCAAAATTCATCAACCTTTATGGCTGCGAAATTGGCGACGAAACGAAAGTCGGCGCCTTCGTTGAAATCCAAAAGAACGCCCGGGTCGGCAAGCGATGCAAAATATCGAGTCACACCTTCATTTGTGAGGGAGTTTCAATCGAAGATAATGTATTTATAGGGCATGGAGTGACTTTTATTAACGACTCCTATCCCCGCGCGGCAAACGCCGACGGGACGCTCCAGACCGAAGCAGATTGGAAAGTGGAAACTACCCTCGTGAGGAAAGGTGCTTCGATTGGCTCGGGTAGCACGGTTCTTTCCAACGTAACCATCGGCGAGAATTCCATTGTCGGAGCAGGAAGCGTCGTTACCAGAGACGTTCCTGCCAACGTGATTGTCGCGGGGAACCCCGCCAAATTCATGAGAAAGCTTGACCAGCAGAAGACGGAGGCTGCAAAAAGTGGAAACTAATCGGATTCCTTTTCTTGACCTCATGACACCGCATCGGGAACTCAGAAACGAGTTGGCTGACGTATTTGAGCAGGTCATGGACACCGCTGGATTCGTTGGCGGGCCCATGGTCGAGGGCTTCGAAAGATCTTTCGCCAGATTCTGCGGAACTCAGCACTGTATCGGTGTGGGCAGCGGCACGGATGCCTTACGCTTTGCTCTAATCGCCGCCGGTGTCAGGCCAGGCGACGTTGTCGTAACGGTCCCCAACACCTTCATCGCCACAACCGAAACCATTACCCAGGCGGGAGCCTTACTCGACTTCGTAGACGTTGACGAGCGCACTTACAATATGGATCCGGAGCTGTTGCAAAAGTATCTTCAGGTCGAGTGCCAGGTCGACGGGACGTCGGGAAGGGTGTTTAACAAGCGACTGGGCAGGCCTGTGACGGCCATTGTCCCCGTCCACCTCTACGGGCAGATGGCGGATATGGACCCCATTCTGGAACTCGCCGGGCGGTACGGCCTGCTCGTTATCGAGGACGCCTGCCAAGCCCATGGCGCGGAGTACTTTTCCAAGCGCCACAATCGCTGGTTCAAAGCGGGATCAATGGGGCGGGCCGCGGCCTTCAGCTTCTACCCGGGCAAGAACCTTGGCGCTTGCGGCGAGGGTGGCGCTGTCACCACGAGCGACGGCGCAATCGACTCTAAAGTCCGGGTGCTTCGCGAGCACGGCCAGGCCAAAAAATATTATCACGACATGGAAGGTTACAACGGCAGGCTGGATTCGATTCAGGCCGGGTTCTTGCAGGTCAAGCTTCGTCATCTCGCCGAGTGGAACGAGAGACGCCGCCAGTGCGCTTCGCGCTACCGGGAACTCTTAGGAGAGGCTGCGGAAGGGATCAATCTTCCCTTCGAGCCCTCCTGGTCCAAATCCGTTTTTCATCTGTATGTCGTCCAGGTTCAGAACCGCGAGCAACTGCAGAAACACCTGAGTGATTCTGGAATCGGGACGGGAATTCACTACCCGATTCCCCTGCACCTGCAAAACGCCTACAAACACCTGGGCTACCACGAGGGTGATTTTCCCGTGTGCGAAGAAGCTGCTCCCCGCATCCTTTCGCTGCCCATGTTTCCCGGGTTGACACGCGAGCAACAGGAGCGAATTTCGCGGCAGGTTCTGGATTTCGTTTGTGATGAGACGGCGTCTCTGATCGCCAAATTATAACCGTACCGAGGTGGAGGCATAAAGGTCGTGACTAACAAAAGTAAGGTTGTCGTCGCTGGGTTGGGAGAAGTTGGCAAGCCCCTTTTCCAGCTCGTTTCCAAGCACCACGATGCCGTCGGGGTGGACATTTCACCCGTCGATCGGCCCGCACAGGTCGACGTGCTGCACGTTTGCTACCCTTTCGGAATCAAGGATTTTGTTGGCGAGACCGTCCGCTACATTGACTATTTCCGGCCCGGTCTGACGATTATCAACAGTACTGTGGCGGTCGGGACAACGCGAAGCATCGCCGAGCGAGCAGGCGTCGCGGTGGTCAACAGTCCGGTGCGCGGCAAACATGCTCGGATGCTCGATGAACTCCTGATCTATAAGAAGTTCGTGGGCGCCATCGATCCTGCAATGGGCGAGCTAGCCGCAAGACATTTTGAGTCGCTGGGAATGAAGACGAAAGTCCTTTCCTCTCCGGAGGCAACGGAGTTGGCGAAGCTGACGGAAACGACTTACTTTGGCGTATTGATCGCCTGGGCACAGGAGGTCGAGAGGTATTGTGACCAATCCGGCCAGGATTACAGCGAAATCAGCACGTTTTGGGAGGAAATAAAATACCTGCCTCCCGTTAAGTTCTTTCCTGGAATCATTGGCGGGCATTGCGTCATGCCCAATATCAAGATTCTAAGCGAGTATGACCGCACGGTGATTCTCGACGCGATCCAAGCATCCAACGATCTAAAGATCGAGCGCGAGGCGGGCAATGAGGTTGCTGATAGCGTTGGTGCAACCATGAGCGGAGTAAAAGGAAGCATCTGAGGGCTGTATGAAAACCAATGGTGCCTCAGGGCATCGGTCATCGAATTTTCAATCCACTGCTCCCTCCCCCGGTCCGGCCCTTCAGGGAAAGCGAGTGGGGATGGTTGTGTTTTCCCCATACCCTGCTGACCCGCGACCGCGGCGGGCCGCAGATGCTCTTCTCAAGGAGGGCATGACGGTAGACTTGATATGCCTCGGGGATGGGAAGGCCCCCAAGCGCGAGACAATAAACGGTCTCGACATCTTTCGTATCCCCGTGACCAACCGCCGCGGCGGCAAGCTGTCCTACGCCTACCAGTATTCTGCCTTCATTCTCATCTCCGGGTTCATCCTGGCGATGCGTTCCCTCCGGCGTCGCTATGAGATGGTCTACGTGCATAACATGCCGGATATTCTGGTCTTGACTGCATTGGTCCCGAAGATGCTTGGAGCGAAGGTGATCCTTGATCTCCACGATCCAATGCCCGAACTCATGAAGACGATATTCGGTGTTGACGAGAATAGTCTCAGCGTCAGGTTCATAAGCGCACTGGAAAAATGGAGCATGGCGCGCGCGGATTTGGTTCTTACCGTCAATGTCGCCTGCAAGCGCATCTTTGCCTCGCGAAGCTGCCCTCCCGAAAAAATCGGGGTCGTGATGAACGCGCCCGATGAGAAAATCTTCCCGCTGCGGCCGCCTACCACTCAAGACCCGGCTGGCGACGCTTCGACCAAGCCCTTCGTGATCATGTACCACGGGTCATTAGTCGAACGGAACGGCTTGGATCTTGCCGTCGATGCTCTGGCCCAAGCACGGGAGTCCGTCCCTACCGCCCAATTGAGAGTCTACGGCCGCAAGACCCCTTATCTCGAACAAGTAATGGAGACGGCCCGGCAGAAGGGCCTGCAGGACCAAGTGCAATATCTGGGACCCCGACGATTGGAAGAGCTGGTCGGCGAAATCGAAAATTGCGATGTGGGAGTCGTTCCCAACCAACGCAACGCCTTCACCGAGATCAATACCCCGACTCGGATATTCGAATACCTGGCGCTGGGCAAGCCAGTGATTGCCCCTCGCGCCGCGGGGATTTGCGATTACTTCGACGACGCTTCCCTGCTCTTCTTCGAGCTTGGGAGCGCGGAGGATCTGGCCCGACAGATCGAATATGCATTCTCCCATCGCGCTGAAGCAGCCCAACTGGCCGCACGAGGACAAGGGGTTTTTCACGAGCATAGCTGGCCGATGGAGAGAGCGCGGCTCGTGGGGCTAGTCGCCAAACTGTTGGGGACGGGAAACTCAAGAGTCAGCGCCACGGCGGAGGCAGGCCGCTCAACGCAAAGCGCGATGTCTTCCACATCATAAATTGGATTGATCCTTCTAATCTGTCGCAGTCATGGTCGGGCTTAGGTATGGGCGGGAAACAGCTTATGATCGATGTCAGCAAGGGCGCAGCGAAATTCGCCGGGAATGGTGCGCACCGGACCTCCTTCCCCCCTCCCTACGTCCTCATCACCCCTGCCCGCAATGAAGCCGCCTTTATCGAAAAGACCATCGAGTCGGTCATCAATCAGACCGTGCTACCGGTGAAATGGGTGATTGTGGACGACGGCTCCACTGACAGTACGGCAGAGATCGTGAGCCGTTATCTGGCCAAAAATCCTTGGATTGAACTCGTCCAAATGCCTCAAAGACGTGACCGCAGCTTCGCCGCGAAGGTGGGCGCGTTCAACGCCGGCTACGAAAGAGTCAGCGGCCTTAAGTACGAAATCATCGGCAACCTGGATGCCGACATTTCCTTTGAAAAGGATCATCTCGAGTTTCTGGGCAGAAAATTCGCCGAAGACTCAACCCTGGGCGTGGCGGGAACTGTGTTTCGAGAGGATGGCTACAACTCGGAAACCGACAGCTTCGAGGGCCGCAAGCACGTCTCCGGGCAATGCCAATTATTCCGGAGGCAATGCTGGGAGGAAATCGGCGGCTACATCCCCCACCGCGCGGGGGGAATCGACTGGATGGCGGTGACGACAGCCCGCATGATGGGCTGGAAGACCGAGTCCTTCCGCGAGAAGTCGTTCTTTCACTACCGGCACTTGGGAACCGCGGAACGCAGCGTGCTCGCCTCCTCCTTTTCCTACGGCGAGAAGGACTACTACCTTGGGGGGCACCCAATCTGGGAACTTTTTCGATGCGCCTATCGTGCCACCAAGCCGCCCTACATCCTCGATGGCGCGGCGCTAGGGCTGGGCTATTGTTGGGCCTTTCTCTGCCGGACACCACGCCCTGTTTCGCGGGAACTCATGGCCTTTCATCGGAAGGAGCAGATGACCAAGCTCAAGGCCATCCTTGGGTCCCTCGTGAGATTCAAACGCGTCGATAATTTCAACTTGGAGCGCAGTTAACCCGACCTTCTTGCGGGCACTATGAACGAAACGCTGGTGGGAAAAATCGTGAGTTCGGTCGACCGGTTTCGTGGCTGGCTTGATCGCTACGGAGAGACCTCGTACGATCATCAGAGTTTCTACGCGGGCAAGCTCGGCAGGGGCGCCAAGCGCCTTTACTACAGCCAGCCTTTGCTCGGCACACTTGCGGTAGCTCCCATGGTGTTTTGTGAGGCCTTTCTGCCGTCGGCGCGAAGGCTATTCTTCAAGCCACTGCGCTTCCCTATCGCCGACGCTCATTACGCCATGGGCTTCGCGTTCCTGGCGCAAACTTTCGGATCGGATGAGTATCACCAGCGAGCCGTTCATTTCCTCGGGGCCCTTCAGGCAACTCGCTGCCGGGATTTCGAGGACTACTGCTGGGGATATCCGTTCAACTGGGAGACGAGAACCGGCACCATGAAAGAGGGGACGCCGATGATCACCACGCTCCCCTATGTTTACGAGGCTTTCTCCCAGGTCTATGCGCTTGACAAGGACCCGAAGTGGCTGCAGATTATGCATTCCATCGCCGAGCATGCCGCCACGAGTTACCGGGATATGGAGATCGCCCCCGATACCGCAACATGCGGCTATACCCCCGCACCCGACGACCCCTGCCGAGTTATCAACGCCAGCGCCTATCGGGCGTTTCTTCTGACCAAGGCCGGCATCGAGTTCTCGGAACTGCGTTATCTGGAGATCGCGAAAAGAAACCTCAACTTCGTGCTGGCGTCTCAAAACGCCGACGGATCCTGGTATTATTCAACCGACGGCGCGAGAGATTTTGTTGATCACTTTCATACCTGCTTTGTCCTGAAGGCCCTGGCAAAAATCGAGCAGCTTACCGCGGGTCCTCGCACCCGAGGCGCCATCGAGCGCGGGGTCAGCTATTACATCAAGAATTTGCTCGATGCGCAGGGCCTGCCGTTGCCATTTTCCAAGCGGCCGCGCCTGACGGTTTATCGCCGGGAACTCTACGATTGCGCGGAGTGTATCAACCTGGCCGTTCTCTTGGGCTCACGATTTCCTGAGCTCGACCAGACGCTTGCGAATGTCGTTACGGAACTGCTGGAGCGATGGCAGAAACCCGACGGCTCGTTTCGAGCCCGCCAGCTCCTGCTCGGATGGGACAATGTCCCCATGCATCGGTGGGCGCAGTCGCAGGTCTTCCGCAGCTTCTGCTTCGTGCTGGCGCAAAACCTGAAAAAGCCCCAAGACAAGATGGCGAGCACTTCCCTTCAGCCCATCGAGTGCAAGTCTACAAACTAGATGTAACTTATGTGTGGCATTTGCGGACAATTTAATTTCGGAAGCCCGGAACCGGTTCAGCGCCGAACCATCGAGGCCATGACCAACAGCCTCGTCCACCGCGGCCCGGATGACGAGGGCTACTACATCGCCGGCCCGCTGGGATTCGGCTTTCGCCGGCTCTCGATCATCGATCTCGGCGGCGGGCACCAGCCCATGTCGGACCAGGAAGAATCGGTGTGGGTGGTTTTCAACGGGGAGATCTATAACTTCCCCGAGCTGCGGCGCGAATTGGAGGGGCACGGTCACGTTTTTCGCACCAACTGCGACACCGAAGTTATCATTCACGGGTACAAGCAGTGGGGCGACGAGGTACTCAATCGCCTCAACGGCATGTTCGGCCTGGGCATCTGGGACGTGCGCGAGCGGCGGCTTGTCCTTGCTCGCGATCCTTTCGGAATCAAGCTCATCTACTACCGGATCGATGGGGATCACCTGTACTTCGGCTCGGAAATGCGCGCCGTTCGCGCCGCCGCGGCAGGCGGTTCCGAGATCGACCCGACTTCGCTGAATCTCTTCCTGCGCTATCGTTACACTCCCTCTCCGTACACGATCATCAAGGGAATCCGCAAACTCGCCCCGGGAACCAAACTGACCGTCCAAGACGGCGCATCTGAGGTGAGCCGGTATTATCGATTCCAGCCCACTCCCTTTGCACCGCCAAAGTCGACCGGCGAAGCCACGGAGGAGTTACTCGCCATTTACAAGCAGGCAGTGAAGCGCCAGCTCATCAGCGATGTGCCGGTAGGCCTGCTCTTGAGCGGCGGTGTGGATTCCGGACTCCTGCTGGCCTTGATGAAGCTCAATGGCAACTCCTGGCCGACCTACACGGTCGGTTACGGCTCGACCTTCGCCGACGATGAGCTGGCTGATGCTGCGGAAACCGCTCGCATCTTGGGCTCGAACCATACTTCGGTCACCCTGACGCGATCGACGTTCGAGGACACGCTGCCAAAGATTGTAGATTGTCTGGAAGAGCCCATCGCCACCTCCTCGATCGTCCCGATGTATTTTGTCTGCGAACGCGCCCACCAGGACGTCAAGGTTGCCTTGGTCGGACAGGGCCCGGACGAGTTGTTTGGAGGTTATCGCCGCCATCTCGGTGTCCGCTATGGCACGCTGTGGGCGGGATTACCCGGCTGGATGCGCACCCCGATCTCCTCGGCGGTTGGCGCCTTGCCGAGAAATGAGACCCTAAAGCGCGGAGTCCATTCTCTGGGGATTCCGGATCGAATGCGCAGGTACCAGAATGTTCTGTCGATCCTGCCCGGAGAAGAGGTCGACCACCTGTTCCAAGAAGGGCTGCTGGATGCCAATCCCGGCGACACCATCCTGGATTGCTGGGCGAGCATGTCGGATCTCATGTCTCAAACTGACGAGCTTGGCGGCCTTCAGTTCCTGGAAGTGCGGTCCACGCTTCCTGACGAGCTTCTGATGTATGCGGACAAGCTTTCCATGGCGCACAGTCTCGAACTTCGCGTCCCGTTCGTGGATAAAGAGATAGTTGAATATGTCGAGCGGCTGCCCGCGAACCTCAAGGTGAGGAAGGGTTCCAGAAAATGGTTGCACCGCCAGGTGTGCCGGAAATTCCTTCCCGAGTCAATTTTGAAGCGGCCGAAACGCGGCTTCGCGGTCAATGTGGTGGACGACTGGTTCCGCGGCGCCATCGACAGCCGCATGACGGATACCCTCCTTGATAGCGGCTCCAGGATCTTCCAGTATCTGCGAGCGAGTGCGGTGCGCGAACTTTTCGAGCAGCACGCTTCCGGCCGGCAGGATAATCATAAAATTCTCTTCAGCCTCGTCGTTTTCGAGGAATGGCTGCGGGCACACGAGACGCCAGTGGCGGCGTTGGGCTAGGAGCGCCTGTTAATGATAGGCGTCATTGCGCCTGCTTCGGATTTGGATGTTGTTCGCGAGTTCTTCGAGCTTTTCAAAACTCCCTGGGAGCCTTTCCGCCCGAATCGGCATTATGATGTCCTGGTATGTACTGGGGGCGAACGTTGCCACGGAACCGCGAAACTCGTCCTCGTCTATGCCGGCGGCAAGACAGCCTTTGACGACGAATGGAAGATCGCGATCGGCGCCGAGCGAGCTGGCACCTGCATTTTATCCTCTCAGCGAAACCGCATACCCATCTATGGAAGCACCGTCACGTTTGCGGAAAGGGATGAGTGCCTCCTCACAGATGAAGACAGCCACCAGTGCGTGGCATTTCTAGACTGGCCCGACGGAAGGGCGCGGGCCCGGATCGGTTATGATCTGTTCGCTGAAATTCGCACCTTGCTCGCGGGGGGTCAGCCCCCGGCCAATGCCAGTCTGCCCGCGCTTGAGCTCCACATCGCGTTGCTGCGAGACTTAATCACCCGGTGCGGAATTCCTCTGGTTGAGATTCCGCCGATTCCGGCGGGGCATCGGTTCATCGTTTGCCTGACACATGACGTTGACCACCCCTCGATCCGCCAGCATAAGTGGGATCACACCACATTCGGTTTTCTGTATCGCGCCACCCTGGGATCGTTGCGCGACGTCATTCGCGGACGGATCCCGGTTCGAAGTCTGTTCGCCAACTGGGCGGCTGCGCTGAAGCTGCCCTTTGTTCACTTGGGCCTGGCGAAAGATTTTTGGCGCGATTTTGCTGATCGTTACCGGGAATTGGAAAAAGGCCTCCCCTCAACTTTTTTCATCATTCCTTTCAAGAACCGCTCCGGAGAGACCCGCCAGGGTCCCGCGCCTAAGTTTCGCGCCGCCGGCTATGCGGCTCAGGATTTCACCGATACAATTAAAGACGTGCTGAGTGCGGGTTCCGAAATCGGACTGCACGGGCTTGACGCATGGCTCGATAGCGCTCGAGGGCAAGAGGAATTAGAGGAAATTCGACGGCTGACCGGAGCTTCCGCCATCGGCGTCCGGATGCACTGGCTGTACTTTGATCCGCAGTCGCCCGTGACACTCGAGAGCGCCGGAGCAGCATACGACTCAACGGTAGGGTACAACGGTACGGTAGGGTATCGCGCCGGAACCACGCAGGCGTACCAACCGTTCAGTGCCAGCCGCCTGCTCGAACTACCCTTGCATATCATGGACACGGCGCTGTTCTACCCCGACCATCTCGGACTATCCGTAAGCCAGGCGAGAATTCTTCTCGATCAATTGGCGATTAATGCCGCCCAGTTTGGAGGCTGCCTCACCATCAACTGGCATGACCGCAGTCTCGCTCCCGAGAGGTTGTGGGGCGCGTGTTACCGTGATCTGCTTCAGAACCTCAAGACTCAAGGCGTGTGGTTTTCCACGGCCGGGCAAGCGATCTCCTGGTTCCGAATGCGCCGGTCGGTTGTGTTCGAAACCGAGGAAAGCCAACCGGACGCAGTTTCCGCCAAGGTCACAGGAGTTCATGGCAGCCATCTGCCGGGTCTGCGTTTGCGGACCCACAAGACGCAAGCTTCAGGCGAAACTGGCACGCAAGGTCGGGGGAATTACGTCGACATGACTTTCACTGAGAGTGCAGACACACGCCTGCCCCGCGAGGTGGGTAGGTGAACATTCAAGGGATTAAGGTCATTTCTACCCGAGGGGGGCGGATACCGTGCCTGCCTCTTTAGCGCTTGGCATTTGGCTGATCCTGCTGCTGGCACTGCTGCGCTTCGACCCTGCTAGGGAGCCGAAGACATCATGGGCAGTGTGGGTGCCGGTTATTTGGATCTTCATCGTCGGATCGAGACTACCTTCGCAGTGGCTCGGCGAAGAGGTGCATTTTGAGGCACAGGCCTTCGTGGAAGGGAATCCCCTGGACCGCACGGTCTTCACCGTTTTGATCCTGCTGGCGATTGCCATCCTGGTCTCGCGATCTTTCAAGTGGGGCGATTTCGTCGCGCGGAACCTGGCTTTGATGGCCCTCCTCTTATTTGCCTTGGCGAGCGTCTTGTGGTCTGACTACACCTTCGTGGCTTTCAAGCGCTGGTTCCGGGACCTTGGCAACTACGTCGTGATCCTCGTCGCGCTGTCTGATCCTCGCCCGTTGGAGGCCATCCGCGCGGTTTTCCGCCGGCTCGCCTACCTTCTGATCCCGCTTTCCATTTTGCTCGTCAAATACTATCCGGAGATTGGCAGACAATATGCCTCTTGGACAGGCGCCGCCAGTAATGTGGGAGCCGCTACGAGCAAGAATATGCTGGGTGCTGCATGTCTTGTGAGCGGCGTCTTTTTCTTCTGGGATACGGTGTCACGCTGGTCAGAGCGCAAGGAATCGCGAACGAGACGGATCATCCTTGTCAACTTTGCGTTCATGGCCATGACACTCTGGTTGCTGTACATCGCCGAAAGCGCCACATCCACGGTGTGTCTGGCGCTCGGTTGCTTGGTGGTCGCGGCGGCGCACACGCGCACCTTCCAGCGTAGTCCCCGATTCCTCATGGCCATGGTCCCAACCAGCTTCGTTCTGTATCTGATTCTCGCATTCGGTTTGGGGTTAAACGGCGTGTTCGCCGGGGCCGTTGGCCGGAACCCAACGCTTACGGATAGAACCCAGATCTGGGCAATCCTTCTCAGCATCCACACGAATCCCGTCCTCGGGACCGGGTATGAGAGCTTCTGGCTCGGCTCGCGGCTCGCGGAGGTTTGGCGGACATTTCGGATCAATGAGGCGCACAACGGTTACCTTCAGGTCTACCTCAACTTGGGCCTTATCGGTCTCTGCCTGCTTTTGGCGTTTCTGATGGCTAGCTACCGGAACGTCGGCCGGAGACTGAGGCCGTTCACGAGCCTTGGTTCATTTTCCCTCGCGTTTTGGACTATCTTGCTGTTCTACAACATGACTGAGGCTGCCTTTCCCGGGGGATTATTGTGGTTGGCGTTTCTGCCAGGGGCTATCGCCTTGGCCCCACGCGCCGAAGACCGGCCACCGAGCGCTTCCGTACCCAGCGAACCGGATCTTGTGGAGGCGATCCCCGTTTCGGTCTGGGAATTGGACGCTTGAGGGGGCGTCGCGTTTTGGGCCGCGGGAAACGGCTCGCGTTTTCGGAGCGAAGGACTTTGACCGCAGTGTCTCAGTTTGAATTCGTAGCGGCGAGTTTACCTCGCCAAATGGCGGCGTAAAGCCGCCTCTACTTCGACAGCCTATGATGAGGTAACCCATGGAAGTTTGTGGTAAGGAAATGCAATTTGAGGGCAGGCTGGTCCGAATTGCCCACGTCGATGGAGAGGGGTACCAATTCCTCGATGACCCCGATGCCGCCGTGGTGGCACTGCGCAAATCCGGAACCCGGGCGGACATTTTCACCTTCATCCAGAAACTGTCTGAGACTTCGCCGAAGCACAGCTTCCCTATGGAATGGGACAATATTGCCGCACTTCCCATTTCCACCTTCGACCACTGGATGGCGCATCAGATTGACTTCAAGGTCAGGAATAAGGTCCGGAAAAGCGCGAAGAACGGAGTGAGCGTCCGGGAAGTGCCGTTTGACGACGCTCTCGTTCAGGGGATACACGCGATCTACAATGAGACGCCCATCCGGCAAGGCAAAAGGTTTTGGCATTACGGAAAAGATCTGGAAGCCGTCCGCAAAATGAACGGAACGTTTCTCGACCGCACCATCTTCATCGGAGCATACCTCGAGGACAACCTGATTGGTTTTGTGAAGCTGGTGGCCAATGAAGATTGGAGTCAAGCCGGTCTGATGCAGATCGTTTCCATGATTCAGCAACGTGACAAGGCTCCCACCAATGCTCTGGTCGCACAGGCAGTTCGCTCGTGCGCCGACCGAAAAGTCGCCAACCTTTGGTACGCGAACTTCTCCTATGGTAAGAAGCAGCAAGACAGCCTGGCTGACTTCAAGCGTCACAATGGATTCCAGAAAGTCGATGTGCCCCGGTATTACGTGCCTCTCACCATGGTGGGGCGGATGGCGCTTCGCATGGGCTTGCACCACGGCACGATCGATTGGATTCCGGAACCGGTCGCCAGCACCTACCGCAAAATCCGCAGCTACTGGTACAAGCAGAAACTCTCCGGTCTCGAGAGCGTGTAGCGGAACGCGTTCTTGAGGATCGATCCCTAGCAAAAGCACTCATGCCAGGAATTGTAGGCTGTATAACCCGGCTCCCGCACGACGTGGGCGGAGCAAAAACTTCGGCAAATGGTGGAAGCGCTTCGTCACGAGAGCTTCTACGCGGTAGGCACGTGGGCGGATGAGTCGGAAGGGATTTACGCCGGGTGGGTAGCGCCAGAGGGCTCCGCCGCGGACGGAATGCCGCTGCGAAATGAACGCGGCGATATGCTCATGGTCTTTTCCGGCGAGGAATTTCCCGAACCGGACACCGCTCAGCACCTCAAGGAACGAGGGCACGAACTCGAAGCGACTGGCCCCTCTTATCTCGTTCACCTTTACGAGGAAGATTCATCATTCCCGGCGGGATTGAACGGCCGATTCCACGGGCTCCTTGCCGACCAAAACCGAAAGACCACGGTGCTTTTCAATGATCGCTATGGGATGCACCGGATCTACTATCACGAGTCCGAGGACGCCTTTTATTTCGCCGCAGAAGCCAAAGCCATTCTGGCCGTCTGCCCGGAATTAAGGCGGATGGATCTCCAGGGCTGGGGAGAGTTCGTCGCGTGCGGAGCGGTCCTGGAAAATCGCACGCTCTTTGCCGGTATCCACGTTTTGCCGCCGGCGTCGGCTTGGGAGTTTCGCCGCGGCTCCCTCGAGCGCAAGACCAGCTACTTCCACCCCAAGGAGTGGGAGGACCAAGACCGGCTCGATCCGGAGTCCTCCTATCAGGAAATTCGGCAGGCCTTCTCCAAGAACCTCCCTCGGTATTTCCGATGGGCCTCAGCGCATCGCGATGTCCATGACCGGGGGATTGGACACCCGAATGGTTGTGGCTTGGAACAAGCCCAGGCCCCATTCCCTTCCCTTTTACACCTTCGGGGGAATGCTCCGCGACTGTCAGGATGTCATTGTCGCGCGCGAGATCGCCCGCATCTGCCAACAGCCTTATGAGGTGATCCCGGCAGGGAAAGATTTCCTTGCACGATTTCCCCACTACGCCGAGCGCGCGGTGTACCTTACGGATGGATGTGTGGACGTGAGCCGCGCCCCGGACCTCTATTTGAGCGAGCGGGCGCGCGAAATTGCTCCGGTCAGGATGACGGGACTCTTTGGGGGCGAGATCCTTCGCCGGGTACGCGCGTTTAAGCCCGTCGAGCCTCTTCAGGGATTATTCAGAGGGGAGCTTCTAGATCACATCCGACGGGCAGGCGAAACCTATGCCGGACTCCTCTGTGGGAGTGCGGTTTCGTTTGCCGTATTTAAGCAGGCCCCATGGCATCACTTTGGCGCGCTGGCGCTGGAGCAAACACAACTCTCGGTGCGCTCACCGTTCCTCGACAACGACTTTGTCCACGCAGCGTTTCGCGCGCCGGATTCAACCCTTGAGAACGATAAGGTTTCCTTGCGATTGATTGGCGATGGAAACGCGGCGCTGCGGCAAATTCCGACCGACCGCGGCCTGGGTGGGAATCGTGGACGTTTCCTGGGGGGAGCCTCCCGAGCCCTGCTCGAATTCCTATTCAAATCGGAATACGGCTACGACATGGGAATGCCCCAATGGGTGGCCCGCCTGGACCATTTCCTATCGCCCTTCCACCTCGAACGCCTCTTCTTGGGACGGCACAAGATATTCCATTTCCGCATATGGTATCGCGACACTCTTGCGGGTTATGTTCGGGAAGTGCTGCTGGACTCGCGCAGCCTTTCGCGGCCATACGTCGACCGAAAAGGAATCGAGGCGGTGGTAGAGGGCCATCTCCGGGGAGAGCGGAACTACACCAGCGAGCTTCACAAATTACTGACGCTGGAACTCATTCATCGCGTCTTCCTCGACGATCCGGGAAAGCCCAGCCCTCCACCACTGTCCCCAGTGCAGACGGCCCTGAATCATGCCGCGGCAATCTGATTTTGCATCGACTTCAAACACCCCATCTCATGGAGGGCTGACGGCTTGAACGTTCGTCGGAGGAGCAGGCGGTTGGGTTGTTGTCTGGGTCAGCGGGTGCGGATACGTATAAGGTGTATAGCCCGGTTTGGCGGTCGACGTGTTGAAATAGTCCCGACCTGAAATGATGTAGTTCGACGACGAGTCCGGGTTGGTGCAGGAAGTTGTACCATAATCACTTAAGCCCACATTGTCGAAGGGCTGGGTGCTGTTTCCCCAAATGTACCCTGGCTCGCTGTCACCCACGTAGGTCATAGAATCACTATGGGCGTCGCTCAAACTCAACGTAGGGAAGGTAACGTTTCCGAGTCCGGTGACGTAACCAAATCCCACTTGTCGAGGGGCATGGTAATACTGCCCCGCAGTTTTGAAGCCCGTACCCCAGCAGGGATCAGGACCTTGATTTCGCTGGAGGTTCATCACCGTCATGTTTACATTCAACTTGGTGCCCCAGTCCTGCGAGACCACATCGGGGAAGGTGTTGCCCCAAATGACGAAGGTACCCCCGCGAAGATAAACCCATCCCTGAAAATTAAAGGTTGTACCGTCGGTGTAGGCTTCAAAAAGCCCGGTGTTTTCGTAAAGTTCAAAATAGCGCTGGCCATAGTTCGAGGTATCGGCGCCATGGGTAGCGAAACCTGCGTTGTCATAGAGGCTGTAACGTGCAACCATACGGCCGCTATCGTCGGTGCTGGTCGCATAGCCCATTCCGTGGTAATCGTTCGTTTCAGCATAGAAGTTGCTTTGACCGGTGGTATCCTCGGAGCCCCACGTCGAAGCAGTCGTCCACGAGGCACTATTCGTGGCGTTGCCTTTGTCTTGAACGCTGATCGCGCCCATCCCCGAGATGGTGTAGGGGTAGGCATCAAACGAGCAATTCCACACGACGCCGCGCCAGGGAGAATTGCCGAGGATCATTGTCGCATTCCCGCTCGAAGGCTGGGGATTGTTCGAGTTGCCCTGCATCCACATATCGTGCAACAGAACTGCCTGCCCGTCAGCGGCGTAGTTGATGATGAAAATGTTCTGGCTAATATTGCCCGCCAAAAACTGAATATTGCCGACCTTCGTGTGAACCGACGTGTCCTCGGTGATAGAGAACAACGGATTTGTAGACGAACTATTGGTGATGATCGTCGCCGAAGAGGGCACGGTGCCTACCAGCCATCGCTTGCAATTCGAGGTGGAAATGTTGCCGCAGCTTCCCGAGGCGGAACTTACGTTCAAGGTGAGCGTTCCGCCGGAATAGCCGGTGACGGTTCCCGTCATCACATTGGTATCATCCGTATCCTCGAACAATTTCACCGTGCTGCCCGTGGTAAAGACCGAACTGGTGAAGCCTGGCGAGAATCCCGTGATGGCGATGCTTTTGCTCCCAGAGCCGATGGAGTAGGCCGAACTCAGCGCGGAATAGGCAACGATGCGCCCGGATCCAGCTCCGGCTACGGTAATTCCCTTGCCAGCGATGGTCACGCCGGCGGTCCAAGTGCACGTGCCCGCAGGGATCGTTACCGTGTCACCTTCCGCCGCCGAGTTGATAGCAGTCTGCACATCGCTGGTGCTGCACGAGGCGGCCGGCCGAGTAGTACCGTACGATGCGACGCTGGATAAGGTGCCCAAAAGAAGGGTGAACAATGCCCCTTTGATGATTCCTGTCATGTATGCGATTCCTCCTCATTGAAGATAAGTTTAAGGTCTCCGGCGGCCCGGGAGAAGCGCCAAGCCGGTCTAACTGAGCGTGTCGTGCCTTCGCACGTGCTGAACCCGGAGGGGCGCCGGGGCAAGTGCCGCTCATCGCTCGTTCGCTCACTATCGGATAAATGACTGCGGTTGTCAATAGTACCCGTCCTGGGGAAGCTACCGCGTCCACGTCCACGCGGCGCACTCGGTGCGGCTCCGCAGCCAGGATGTCACGAGAATGGCCGTATCCTCTTGAGAAAGAGTAGATTAATTCGACCGAGCCCTCATCCAACGAGCTATGTCTCTCCTTCGGCAGACCATATTCTTCCACTCGCGGGGCGTTCCGGGTGTTAATGGTCCTAGCGACCATGTTATCGGCGGGACTTGCAAAGAGCATGAGGTTTGGCCAAAATCGTTCGATTGCAGAGGCTTGGCAATGGCAGCGGATCAGATTACAACAGGATCTCACTTGACGCTCTACGGCTAGAGGAGCCACACCGGCCTGGGTACATCCAGGAAAGACTGGGCAAGCGCATGAAGATCGCATACTTGATGCTCGTGCATAAGAATCCGCGGCTCGCGGAGAGGGCGTTAGCGACGCTTTCATCCCAAGAGAGCGGCTTCTTTGTTCATATTGACCGAAAAGCGGACCTTGGTGAGTTCTCTCGCCTCGCCGGTGACAACGTCTTTTTGACCGACCAGCGGATCCCTGTCTATTGGGGCGAATATTCTCAGGTCGAAGCGACGATGCTGTTAATGCGACAAGCGCTGGAGTCTTCCGCCCAGTACGATTATTTCGTCTTCTTGCAGGGAAGCGATTATCCGCTAAGGAGCAGCGGCTATATTGAGAGATTCCTGGAAGAGAATAGGGGCTGGGAGTTCGTGAGCCTGGTGAAGATGCCGGCACTCGGCTACCCGCTCTCCAAAATCAATAAGGTGAGGTACCCGTCGGATAAGCCGGTCCTCCGGATCACCTCAAAAACGCTGGCAAAGCTGGGCTTGGCTCTACGCGACTACCGGAAATACCTCGGAAAGCTCGAGGCTTACGCGGGCGACGCCTGTTGGGCTCTCTCGCGAGACGCCTGCGAGTACATCATTGAGTTCATGGAGTGTCATCCGGAGCTAGGGAGGTACTTCCGAAATACTTTTACGTCCGACGAGATGCTCTTTCACACCATCCTTGGCAATTCTCCGTTTCGTCCACAAGTCAAAAGAAGCTTGTTCTATAGAGATTGGCCCCTCACCGCGAGAGATCACCCCGCGATGTTGCACGACGCGCACATAAGACTCTTTGAAGCACAAGAAGAGGTCTGGGTTGAGGATCAATTCGGAGCCGGAGAGGCGCTCTTCGCGCGAAAATTCTCCGACGATAGTCTGGACCTGCTGGACCGCATCGACGCGATGATCAAGCGGAAAGAAAAGCGTGTTCAGTCTCCCTCCCGCAGTCAGTTCGCCCAAGATCCCCGCTCCGATGGCAGGAACCCATTGGTCTCAATTCTCATTCCTGCCTATAACGCGAGTAGATTACTCGGAGCCACGATTCGTTCGGCAATAGCTCAGACTTGGAAACGCAAAGAGATTATCGTCGTTGATGATGGGTCCACCGATCAAACCCTGGCCGTTGCCCGCCGATTTGAGTCGCAAGGCGTGCGCGTTGTAAGCCAAAAGAATCAGGGCGCGGCGGCGGCTCGAAACTACGCCTTCCAACTTAGCAAAGGGGATTACATCCAGTGGCTGGATTCGGATGATCTTCTGGCGCCTGACAAGATCGCACGGCAGCTCGCGACGCTCCGGGAAGGCGAGAGCGGGCGAATATTGCTTTCCTCGCCATGGGCACGCTTCTTCTATCGGACCCGCCATGCCCTTTTTGTCCCAAGCTCCCTCTGGCAGGATCTTTCGCCTGTCGAGTGGCTGCTGCGGAAGATGGGCGAGAATCTCTATATGCAGCCCGCGACTTGGCTGACGAGCCGGGAATTGGCCGAGGCAGCAGGCCCCTGGGACACACGCCTCTGGTACGACGACGACGGCGAGTATTTTTGCCGCGTGCTCCTGGCCTCGAAAGGTACTCGATTCGTGCCCGGAACCGGAATCTTCTACAGAGTCACTGGAATGAACAGCATCAGCTACATGGGCACATCCGATCGGAAGAGAGACGCGCTGCTTCTCTCGGTTAAATTGCATATCCAGTATCTCCGCTCGCTCGAAAACAGTGAGCGCGTGCGCAGGGCCTGTCTAGAGTACCTGCGAACGAAGTGTGTCGATGTTTATCCAGAAAGGCCCGATATTTTCAATGAGTTACAGAGACTGGCGGGGCAACTCCAGGGTCGGCTGGAGGTCCCCCGCTTGCGCTGGAAGTATGCATGGATGAAGCCGGTTTTCGGGCGAAAGGCAGCGAAATGGGCGCAGGTGGGGCTGCCGCACATGAAGACTTTTCTGGTCAGACATTTTGACCAAGCCATGTTTAAGTGGGAAGGTCCGGAAGAACCCCTCAGCCATGCCCACTCGCCCCAACCGTCACAGAACGTGACCAGCCGGGATCAGGCGTGACCCTACAAGTCCGATGGGCCTGCAAAAAGGAAGAATTAGTCGTCTCGGGCTTTTTGACCTCGCAGCGAGACGAAGTTAGACCAGGGATGGGCAGGCGTTCACAGGAGGACAAACTAATACTCGAGGCGGCATCCAAGCCGACGGCACCCCTATCGACGCGTAACATCGGGGTGTCCTTGCTTACTGGCGGCGGCGACAGGCACTACGCGTTTGGTCTGGCGACGGCGCTCATTGCCAAGGGAGCAACTTTAGACTTTATCGGCAGCGATGACCTCGATTGCCCCGAATTCCACGACATGCCGGGGATGAACTTTCTCAATCTACGAGGCGATCAGCACCCTGCTGCCGGCATGATGCGAAAGGTCGCCAGGGTTTCCGCCTACTATGCCAGGCTGATTGGCTACGCCGCGCTGGCCAAGCCTAAAATTTTTCATATTCTCTGGAACAACAAGTTCGAGTTCTTCGATCGAACGCTGCTGATGCTCTACTACCGGCTCCTGGGAAAAAGGATCGTATTCACCGCGCACAATGTGAATGCGGCCAGGCGGGATTCCGAGGACACACGTCTCAATCGCCTCACGCTGCGGATACAATACCAGCTTGCCAGCCACATCTTCGTTCATACAGAAAAGATGAAACTTGAACTCATTGAGGAGTTCGGGGTGAAAGGGACCAGGATCACAATCGTTCCCTACGGGATCAATAATGCGGTTCCGGCCACGCATCTCACCGCCAGCGAGGCGAAACAGCAACTGGGCATTCCCGAGCGTAAGAAAACAATCCTTTTTTATGGCAGAATCGCACCCGCTAAGGGGCTCGATCTCCTGATCGCCGCATTTCAACAGACCCTGACCCAGCGTGAGGAATATCAGCTCATCATCGCCGGCAGGCCGGACAGATGTGAGAGTTACTGGAGCGCACTCCGAAAAGTTATCCAGGGGGACGTAGAGAAGGGGCGAATCCTGCTTAGGGCGGAGTTCATTCCAGACGACGCGACCGAGGTGTATTTCAAGGCAGCCGACGTTCTCGTACTGCCCTACAGGGAAATCTTTCAGAGCGGCGTCTTATTCCTGGGATATACCTACGGCCTGCCTGTTCTCGCTGCCGACGTGGGCTCCCTTCGAGGTGATATCGTCGAGGGTAAGACGGGTTTTGTATTCAGGCCTGACGATCCGGTCGACCTGGCGGGGACCATCGAAAAGTACTTCTCCTGCGACTTGTTCGCCAACTTAAATAAGCACAGGCAAGTGATACGCGACTATGCGACGGAACAGCATTCGTGGGACATCGTCGGTCACATGACGATGGGTGTTTATGCCGGCTTGCTCGGCCTACCCGCGCCAGAGGAGCGATTGGTTCGTGGTGCGTCAAGCTCTTCGCTCGGCGTGAAGGCCCCCTCATGACGGTATTAGAATCAATCCTAGTCACATCTTTAGTTTGATCCATGCTTCCAAAACTGAACCACGCCCCCCGGACACCGTATGCCAGCCGTACAACAGTTGACCGATCCGTTTAGCACCGAACATCTGCACGCCGACCTGAAAGGGCGGTCGGTTCGCGGGGGAATGCTGACCCTGACCTCGCAAGGCGCCATGTTCGTTATGCAATCGGTCTCCACGGTGGTGCTAGCGCGCTTGCTGCTCCCCGCCGACTTCGGACTCGTGGCCATGGTCACCGCCATTACCGGACTGGGCCAAGCGTTTTCGGATCTTGGCCTCTCCGAGGCGACGATCCAACGTCAGGAAATCACCCATCATCAAGTCAGCACCTTGTTTTGGATCAATGTGGCTATCGGGACGACACTCATGCTGGTCACGGTGGCCCTGGCTCCCGCTTTGGCTTGGTTTTATAGGGAGCCGCGACTCAAAGGGATCACTATTCTAGTTTCCCTTACGTTTCTGCTCGGCGGCCTCAGGGTGCAGCACGATGCGCTTCTCCGACGCCAGATGCGGTTCGTATCTCTAGCTATTCGGGACGTCACTGCCTATGCCATCGCAGTTCCGGTTTCCATTGCCATGGCATGGCGAGGGGCTGGCTACTGGGCGATCATCGCACTCCCCCTAATCCTGAACTTCACCAATATGACGCTCTCCTGGGTCATGGTCAGGTGGATGCCGGGGCTTCCTCGTCGCGATGCCAAGGTCGGCTCTTTGATTGTTTTTGGAGGCAATGTTGCCGCGTCCTACGTCATTATGGCCGTGAATCGCAGTGCTGACGCGGTCCTGACAGGCTGGTACTGGGGCGCCGGTCCACTGGGGTTGTACTCTAAAGCCTACAATCTGCTCATGCTGCCCGTGCGTCAACTTGGCACCCCGGCCCGCAGCGTGGCAGTTCCAGCCTTCAGCAGGCTCCAGACCGATCCGGAGCGGTTTGCGCGATACTATTTGCGCTGCGTCAATCTCATCCTTTGGATCACCGCTCCAGTCTTCGGTTTCCTCTTCGTTGCCGCAGGCCCGGTGATCGTCTTGGTACTCGGGTATAAATGGCAGGAAGCTGCACCCGTTTTCCAGATCCTTGTGATCTCGGCTTTGGGACAACTACTTTTCGAATCGACCGTCTGGTTGTTTGTGGGTCGAGGACAATCGCAGCGGCTTCTGAAACTCCTGGCGATCGTTTCCCCCATCATCGTTGGTAGCTTCGTGATCGGCTTGCCATTTGGCATCAAAGGTGTGGCTCTTTCAGGTTCCCTGGTTCTGCTCGGGATCCTTCCTTGGATGCTCAAATTCGCCTATCGGGGCACGGACCTGACGTTGCAGCGTCTGGGACAGGCAATCATGTACCCGGTATCACTCGGCCTCGCTGGCGTTTTTCTCGGGGAACTCGCTCTGCACCTGATCGCTCCGCAGAGTATCGTTGCCCAGCTTCTGGTTATCGCTTTGGGGTTCGCCGTAGCTTCCTTGCTCTCCGCCCTCATACCTCCAATTCGAGCGGAAGCCCTGTCTCTCCGGAAGCTATTGGGCGAGATGCGCCTCTCCGGCCAACCCGTGTAACTCGAAACGCACTCAAGTACCAGGGCGCTGCTACGTTTGGCCTGCCTTCGCTGAGTCCAGCAGGAGAGGCGGCATGGAATTCGGTGCTTTGCGCGGCCCGGACGCTCGAGCGCACAATATCTCAAGGCGCGTCTTACCTCGATGCAAGAAAACCACGGCCCTGTCCGCAAACCCGGCGATTCTTCGATGACCTTACTGGAGGCCTTGGAACTTCTGAGGCAACCCATCCCCGAACCGGCGTCGGAACTGACGCTTTCGTTGCAATGTGGGTTTACGCCTCTTCATCTGAAAACATTTCTAGCCGCTCACTTGCGCCGGTGTTTCCCTGGGGACCGCGTCAATATCAAAACAGGCCTCTTTGGCGACCTGGCGGGGAACATCGAGCGACTGCAGCCCTCAGGCGAGCGGATCGTGTGTATTGTGGTTGAGTGGGCGGATCTCGACCCCCGGCTGGGGATACGATCTCTTGGCGGTTGGCGCTCTGCGGACATCCCCGACATTGTGGAATCGGCCCGCCGGAAAACAGAACTTTTGCTTCACCACATCCAACAGTTGGCGGGCAGCGTGCCGGTTTGCATGAGCACACCCACTCTTCCCTTGCCTCCCCTGTTTACCACGCGAAGGAGTCAAGCCCACCAGCATGAGTGCCAATTACGGGAAATCGCGGCATCACTTGCGACTTCCCTTTCGGGCCATCAACGGGTGAGATTGCTCGATCCTCAACGGCTCGACGAACTCTCGCCGCTCGGGAGGCGCTTCGATGCGAAAGCAGAGATCACCACCGGCTTCCCGTACAGCCTCGAACATGCGTCAACTTTAGCGCAACTTCTGGCAACCCTGATTCACGATCGCCCACCGAAAAAGGGGCTCATCACCGATCTTGATGATACGTTGTGGGCGGGAATTTTGGGTGAGGTCGGCGTGGAGGGAATCTCTTGGGATATGGCGGGTCATGCTCATGTCCACGGTCTGTATCAGCAATTTCTTGCATCATTAGCCAGTTCTGGAGTGCTTCTGGCAGCCGCGAGCAAGAATGATCCGATACTGGTGGAAGAGGCGCTCGGCCGCAGTGACATCTTGCTTTCCAAGGATAAGCTCTTCCCGATGGAGGTAAATTGGGGACCCAAGTCCGAATCCGTTAGGCGCATCCTGGATACGTGGAATATCGCTCCGGCAGATGCTATGTTTATCGACGACAGCCCTATGGAAGTGGCCGAGGTGAAAGCCGCTTTCCCCCAAATGGAATGCACGGTATTTCCGAAGGGTGATTATCAGGCCCTCTGGGAGCTTCTTCTCCAACTGCGGGATTGCTTCGGGAAAGTCATTGTCTCTCCGGAGGACGAAATCCGGTCAAGCAGTATTCGCGCCGCGTCCACATTGCGAGACTCGCTTCAGGGGCGTGCGCTCGGCCATGAAGATTTCCTTCGCGATGCCGAAGCCAACATCACCTTCTGTTTGGGATCTGACGCGGGCGACAACAGGGCCTTCGAGTTGATCAATAAAACCAACCAATTTAATCTCAATGGCAAGCGACTCAGCGAAACGGATTGGCTGGTCTTTCTTCAAGACCCCACGGCTTTTCTCCTTACTGCCTCGTACGAGGATAAGTATGGCCCGCTGGGCAAGGTCGCGGTCGTCCTGGGTAGAAGAGAAGGCGGCCGCAAGTTGTCTGTGAATTCCTGGGTCATGAGCTGCCGGGCATTCTCCCGTCGTATCGAACATCAATGTTTGAGGTTTTTGTTTGAAGCGCTCGACGCTGACGAGATTGCTTTCGATTTTGCGGCGACCCCCCGCAATGGCCCTGCGCAAGAATTCTTTGCGGAATTGCTTGGAAGCCCCCCTGCCCCCGCTCTCTCGGTCCGCAAAGCCGGTTTTGACGCCAAAGTTCCAGCCTTGTTTCATCACATCACGGAGGTTGCTAATGTCTGACCAGGACGATCGCCTGGTGCGGTGCTTTGCCGGTGTGTTCCCAACCTTGAGCGAGGAAGAAATTCGAACCGCAGATGTCGTCCCCTTGTTCGACCTTGACTCGCTGGCGGGGGTGACGCTGGTTACGCTCATCGATCAAGAATTCGGCGTAGATGTGGAGCTGTCGGACTTGTTGAAACTTGGGTCCTTTCAGGCGATTGAGCAATACCTCCGAAAACAGAACCCTTCTGGGGTAATACACGAATGAGAGAATGGCGCAGGGAAACCTTTCTGCGGGGTTCTATTAACCGTGTTCTGCAATTACTGGCAAGGAACGTCCCAGGTGCTGAGACCCTACGCGTCATGCTCCATCGTGCCCGCGGAGTCCACATCGGGAGAAACGTCTTTATCAGTGAGGACGTGATTCTGGAAACGGCGTGCCCCGATCTCATTACGATCGAGGACCGGGCGTCGATAGGTATCCGAACCGTCATCATCGGCCACTTCCGAGAATTAATGCAGGGCGTCAGAATTGAAAGTGATGTATTCGTTGGACCCGGCGTCGTCATATTGCCCAATGTGGTCATCGGGCACGGGGCGGTCGTCGCCGCGGGAAGTGTGGTGACGCGGTCGGTACCCCCCATGACGCTCGTCCAGGGGAATCCCGCCGTTCCAGTAGCCCGATGCGGGATCCCGCTTCGATCCGACGTCACGATGAAGGAATTCTCCAGGCAACTCAAACCACTTACCGCCCACGTGAAAAGCCCAAAGCGGCAACCGTGAAGCTCGTCCCGAGGAGAGGGCACGGGCGAGCCGAGTCTCTATGAAGCTCGTCGTTCCACATACCGGTGAACTACAAGCGGCAGACGCTCGCCTGATCCACCTGGCCGAGTTTCTCGGCATTCGTTGTGAACCAGTTTGCTTGGACAAAGAAGTTCAACAGCACGCTGCGTATCTTGAAAAAGCAATTCCGGACCAGAATTCTTGCGTGGTCATAAACCCGCAAGTTATGCGGGAATGGATTGGTGCCGAGGTTCTTCCGGCTGAACTGGTTTCTTGCCTCGTGTCGCGCTTTCCGTACGTGTTCGTTCACGCCCTAACCATGGATCCCTTCGTCCCAGGCATGATTGCCACCTTGTCGGGTGGGAAACTGCAATCGGTCCAGCCGATCCCGGACGCCGGGCGGCCGTATGAAATTTGCTCGAACTCGAAAGACTTCTGCGGATCTTTTTCGGGGCTCTCGTTTGGTCCTGTCAATAGTGCTAACGACGGCGTACTTGCCGCCACAACCGATGAGGCGACCGTCAGGAGCCTGATCACTATTGCCGGACGCCCTCTTATGGCAGCGGTGAAGCGAGGTGCGGCGGAAATCGTGTTCCTCGCTAGTAAAGATACTGCGGACGTCAACGAGGAAGTCCATCGCGCGCCCTTGGCCGAATATTTCTCCCGACTAATGCCCCACTCCATGGCGCTGCGGAAAATCTTCGCGGAGCAATGCTGGCGCCCTTGCCAACCTCATGCTTCATTCATAGTTGATGATCCCCTCCTGTGGCGGAAGTATGGTTATCTGAATTTCAAGTCCCTGCTTCCCCTCATGGAAGAGTCCAATTTTCATACAACGATCGCGTTTATCCCTCAGAACTACAGAAGGAATTCGGCGCAAATCATTCAGATGTTCCGGGAGAACGCCCATCGCCTCTCGATCTGCTTTCACGGCAACGATCATACCGACGCGGAGTTTGCGTCAACCGACACTGCCCTTCTCAATACGATGCTGTCGACCGCCGAAGAGCGAATGAAGATGCACGAGCAAGTGACCGGCCTGCACTGCGACAGAGTGATGGTTTTTCCCCAAGAGCTTTTTTCTGTAGAAGCCATGGAGGTCCTCAAATCCCGGAACTTCCACGCTGCGGTGAGTTCGAGGCCTCATCCCATAACTTCGCCGGCGCTGCTGAAAATCGCTGATCTCGCCCAGCCCGCGGTGCTTCGATTTGGGGCGTTCCCTTTATTTGTTCGGACTTACGTCAAGGAAACCCAAAGTCAGGACATCGCCTTCAATCTTTTCTTCGGCAGGCCAACTCTGATCGTCGAACACCATGAAACCTTCAAGGACCCTGAATCTTTGCTCGAGGTCGTCCAGAAGATTAACTCGGTTGCGCCTGGAATATCTTGGTCCAATCTCGAAAGTGCCGTGAGCAGTTCGATCCTCAGGCGGAGAACGCCCGATGGATTGGTGCATGTTCGGGCCTACTCAAGCAACGTGCACATTACGAACGATTCCGACTCCTTCGAGCGGTTTTCTATTGAATGGGGCCAGGCCGGTAAATGTTCTCCCTTTGAACAAGTGCTTCGGGACGGCACGCCGTTCTCTGGCGTCGAGGTTGATGATTCCGGAATTTGTGTCTTGGCGGAATTGGCTCCCGGCGCTTCCCAGACATTTTCAGTGGTCTATGGGAATGGTCATGCCACCCATGGAAGCCTTGGGTTTCGGTGGGATGCCAAGGCTCTTCTGAGGAGAAGGCTTTCTGAAGTTAGAGATAATTATCTCAGTAAGAATCAGCAACTGCTGACACTTGCCAAAGCTGTGCAGCGCCGCCTGCTGAGCTGACGTATCATCCAGAGGGTTCCCTATGTTGAATCTCTCAGCCAAACCCGTGAGCCCAGCCAGCGCACAACCCGCGTTCGGAAACCGGATACCGCTCATATGAGTCAATTGGTCATCGAAGCCGGTCGCACGGAGGGGCAGTATTGGCGGGATCTCTGGCGCTATCGGGAACTGTTTTACTTCCTTGCGTGGCGCGATATCCTGGTGCGCTATAAGCAAACTTTCGTGGGCGTGGGCTGGTCAGTCATTCAGCCGCTCCTCACGATGATCGTGCTCACGGTAGTTTTTGGCAAGCTCGGCAAAATGCCTTCAGGGGGACTGCCGTATCCTCTGCTCGTGCTATGCGGAATGCTGCCCTGGCAGTTTTTTTCCACGGCGATGGCCGAAAGCGGAAACAGCCTGGTAAGAAACTCGAATTTGATTTCCAAAATCTATTTCCCCCGGCTCGTCATCACGGTCAGCACGGTAATCACCAGCTTTGTTGATTTCCTGATTTCCGCTGTCTTTCTCGCCGTTTTGATGATCGGTTACCGCTACCCGCCGCCTGCGGCCGTGATATTCCTTCCCTTCTTTGTGCTGCTGGCGTTCGGTGCGGCGATCGGAGTTGGTTTGTGGGTTGCGGCCCTCATGGTCAAGTATCGGGACTTCCGCTTTATTGTCCCGTTCATGGTGCAGTTCGGCCTTTATATTTCACCCGTCGGATTCCAGAGCAGCGTCGTCCCGGCGCGTTTTCGCCTCCTCTATGCACTCAATCCGATGGTGGGAATCATTGATGGGTTCCGCTGGTGCCTTTTGGGCGCACACAACAGCATTTACGGGCTGGGACTCGCCATCTCTGTGACGGTCATAGTCGTCCTCGTCGCATCGGGAACCTGGTATTTCAGAAAGACAGAACGAACTTTTGCTGATGTGATTTAATTGATGAGCGAGGTACGTACCACCATCCCTTCCATGCCCAGCGCTGCCATCACCATTGAGAATCTTGGCAAACGGTATACCCTTGGCCATAAAGGGGCCCAAGGTGACGGTTTGCGCCACGCCATTGAGGGTGCCGTGCGGGCGCCGATTGCATGGCTTCGGTCGCGCTGGCAAGGTAAGCCGAAGCATCCGGATTTCTGGGCGTTAAGAAACGTTTCCTTTCAGATCCAACAGGGTGAAGTGGTAGGAATCATTGGCCGCAACGGTGCGGGCAAGAGCACCCTGTTAAAGCTTCTGAGCCGCATTACTGTTCCCACAGAGGGGCGCATCTGCATCGACGGCCGGACCGCGAGCCTCCTCGAGGTCGGTACTGGATTCCATCAGGAACTTACCGGACGAGAAAACATCTTTCTGAACGGCGCCATTCTGGGGATGACCCGCGCCGAGATCGTTCGCAAATTTGACGAGATCGTCGCTTTCTCCGAAATTGAAGAGTTTCTCGACACCCCCGTTAAATACTACTCGTCCGGCATGTATGTCCGACTAGCATTTGCCGTGGCCGCCCACCTTGACCCCGAAATTCTCATTGTCGACGAGGTGCTCGCGGTTGGCGACGCCGCCTTCCAAAGAAAATGCCTCGGGAAAATGGGAAGCTTTGCCCAGAGCGGAAGGACGGTCCTGTTCGTCAGCCACAATATGGAAGCCGTCCGCAGCCTCTGCCAGAGGGGTGTATGGCTAAAAGACGGCAGGGTGCATGATGATGGAAAGGCGGATGAAATCGTCGAGGCCTATTTCAACAGTATCTCCAGTGAAAGCTCTTTCTCCTGCGCGAACCCTGACTATGGGCTGACCATTCAAAAGGTCGTTTTGAAAAACGACACGGGGAAAGAAAGCAGCCAGTTTCGTCCCGGCGACGACTTGATCGTGGAAATATCGTACGACGCGCAAAAGCGCATCGAGAAGCCCATCATTGCGCTGGGTGTGCTGGGAATTAATGGCTCCTGCTTCACGTCCAATATGCTTCTGGATGGACACCGGCCTCGTGTCCTGGAGGGAGCCGGGCAAGATATCCTGCACCTTCCGGTCCATTCCTCTTGCTGCCGCAAAGCTATACCGTCAAACTGATCGTCCGGGCGGCAAACGCAAAAGATCAGATCATCCGCTATCAAGAGGTAGCATATTTTAACGTGGTCGGAGACCTTGCCGAGTATGGTTACAAGGGAGAATTCCTGACGAATGCGCGCTACTCGACACCCGTTGTGGTGCCGTATGAATGGCGGTTACCTGACGGCTCGACGGTATCCGTGGCGTTGAGCCGCCCAGTCCCTGATGGTATAGGCGCTGGAGTAAGCTGCCTGCATGTCGGCCCCGAAGGGGCGACCCGTGAGTAACTACCCTCTGGCAAAGGCGGAGGCTTCACGGTGGCTGGCCCCTCAAACGGGCCGGACCGCCGCCGTCGGGAAAAGACCCCTCACCCGACCTCGTACCTCGGCCACCCTCTCCCCAAGGGAGAGGGAAAAAGCCATCGCGCGTTGTAGCGCGCCCAACACACCAAGGAGAATGGAGGGTGGTGGTACAGCTTGATTTCGTAGCGGCGAGTTTACCTCGCCATATGGCGGCGCAAAGCCGCCTCGACGTCGAGTTGTACTACCTTTCGCCAGTTTGTTCGCAGCCCGTGACGATTTTGTAGCGCCGGGCTTCCAGCCCGGCATGTGCCGCCCTAAGGGCGGCGCTACAGTAAACGATTTTCGTGGCACGGGCTTCCAGCCCGTGAATCGGTCACGGCCAGGATGGCCGTGCCACACTTCGGTTGCGGCTCTGCCGCCCTGTCCTACTACCGAATGGAGCCGTCATTTGCAACACCTGACCCCATGAAAGTGTTTTTTGTGGGCGACAATCGTGCGGCTGTAAATTGGGGCCGTGCCGCAAGCATTGCGCTCAGTCAGTTGTTATCGGGCTCGTTCCACATCAGCGGCCGCGTTCCCGGCGACTTCTTCGACCTGTCCACTGCCGAAGCCGGCTACGTCGGCACCATGATGCCGCCACAATATTACCGGCACTTTCGGTACCTGCTGCGCAGACAGTGGAAACGTCCCATCGCTTGGTACATCAAGTTGGAACAACTGCTCGGAGCCAAAGATTTCATTGCTGAGGATCCGGCTGTAAGCATCGACAACCTGCTGGCACACAAGCACCGGTATCCAGCGCTCGACCGGATTTACCATCAAGCGGCGGAAGCGGACCTGATGGTCCTCGACGGAGACGGCGACATCATTTTCTCAACCCCGCCCCGCCGGCAAACCCTCTTCCTGCTGGCGATGATCGAACTGGGCATTCGCCTGAAAAAGCCGGTTTTTCTTGTGAATTCGATGATTTCGGATTGTCCGCTAACCGGGAGAAACCAAACCACCCTTGCCGCGGGCCAGGCGTTTGTTCGCGCAATGCCGGGCCGTGGCGTTGCGAGACCCTGAATCTCTGGAGTACGTGCGAAAGGAAATGCCGGAGGCTAACGCTAGCCTTATCCCTGATTCGCTCTTTGCCTGGTTTCCGCTCTACGCAAGCGACGACTCCCATCCCCCAGCGAATGGCGACTTTTTGCTGCCTTATCCCGAGAAAGAGGAATATTGGGGCAAACTTGATTTTTCCCAGCCCTACATCTGCATCGGCGGAGGAGCTCTGGCCGGCAAGCCAGCCTGATCGGTCAGTGCAATGTTATTCGCGGCTCGTTGATGCAATCGGTCAGCTTGGATATCGCGTCTACCTCACAGAGAATGATTTCCCGGATTCGTTCTTGCAGCAGGTTGCCAAGGAGAAGGGCGTGGGGATAGTTCCGGCGGATGCGCCCATCCTCATGTGCGGGGCGGTATTGGCCCATGCCAGGCTGTTCATCTCCGGGCGATATCATCCTTCGATTCTTGCCTCGCTCGGCGGCACTCCTTGCATTTTTCTTGAGTCTCATGCGCACAAGATGGGAAGCCTGGCGCGGGTTCTGGAGTATGAATCTCTCCAGCAGTTCGATGCCTTTCCCGATGATTCCGAAATTGCGGAAATCGTGTCGGCGGCGCGCAGGTACCTCGACCAAGGCGAAGCTCTGCGCACCCGTATCAGGCAAGTGGCAAAAATGCGTTGCGATGAGGCAACTCGCTGCCAGCCCTTCTGCAACGGCACATGAATGGGTAGGCATCTATACAGAGCGACATGAGTGTTGGGGCATCCGGCTGTAGCGGCGGTCTCCGACCGCCGTCGTCGATCGGAGATCGACGCTACAATATATGTCGCTCGGTATAGCTTCAAGGAAGCTTCTCTGCAAATCGAGCAAGGCATGGATGCAATCGTTGTAATTGGCGGCGGCGGCCACGCAAAAGTCGTGATCAGCATTCTTCGCAAGCTGAAACGCTACTCCATTCTCGGCTATACCGACCCGCAAGATCACGGGGCAGTGCTGGAAACCCCTTATCTCGGAACCGACCGTGAGCTGGCCGCGCTGGCTGAGGGGTCGAAACAACTTAATGCCGTGCTCGCAGTTGGCCAAGTTGGTCTGGGGAATAATCGGTACGAACTCTGGACGCGATTGCGTTCGCCCGCTCTCTCCTTTCCTCTGATCATTTCGCCGCACGCCGTCGTCAACGAGGGAGTGTCGGGTGGCGAAGGCTCCGTGGTGATGGATGGGGCGGTCATTAATAGCGGGGCGGCCATCGGCCGCGGTGCGATCGTGAATACCAACAGCACCGTTGAACACGATGTTGTGTTGGCGGACTGGGTGCATGTCGCCCCGGGAGCCACGATCTCCGGAGGGGCCGTGGTTGGGCAATTCTCGATGATCGGCGCAGGCGCAACGGTCATTGAAGGAATTAAAATCGCGGCGGGCTGTATGGTCGGAGCAGGAGCGGTCGTCGTGCATGATCTTATGGAGCCGGGGGTTTATGTTGGCAACCCGGCCCGGCGGATAAAATAGGTATCCAATGCCACACGTATTCATCATTGCCGAGGCGGGGGTCAACCACAATGGGTCGATTGACATGGCCCTGCGCTTGATCGACGCAGCCAAAGCCAGCGGCGCCGATGCCGTCAAGTTCCAGACATTTCGGGCCGATCTGCTTGCCACTCAATCCGCCCACAAGGCGCCGTATCAGGAACGCACGACGCCGGAAGCAGAATCCCAATTCGAAATGTTGCAACGATTAGAATTGGATGCCGCGGCGCACCGGCGCCTGATCGACCATTGCCGGCAGATCGGGATCCAGTTTCTCTCCAGTCCATTCGATGCCCAAAGCGCCGATTTACTCTCGACGATGGACGTGCCCCTCTACAAAGTGCCTTCGGGAGAAATTACCAACCTGCCTTTCCTTCGGCACCTGGCGGGGAAAGGCCGGCCTTTGATCCTGTCGACGGGGATGTCGACATTGGGGGAAGTAGAAGAGGCCGTGCAGGTACTGCGGGCCGCGGGCGCCGCGCAATTGACGCTGCTGCATTGCGTAACCGAGTACCCTGCCCCGTATGCCGAGGTCAATCTCCGCGCCATGCACACACTTAAGGTCGCCTTCGGCTTGCCCGTGGGTTACTCAGACCATACGCCGGGAATCGATATTGCCGTTGCTGCGGTGGCCTTGGGGGCCGAGGTCATCGAAAAGCATTTCACGCTGGATCGCTCGCTTCCCGGTCCGGATCACGCTGCTTCCCTTGAGCCGGACGAGCTCCGGCAGATGGTGGCGGCCATCCGCCATGTTGAGGCAGCACTGGGCACCGGCATCAAGGCTCCAGCCCCCTGTGAACTGCCTAATATTTCGGTGGCTCGTAAAAGCGTGGTGGCCGCCCGAGCGCTGCCTAAAGGACACCAGCTTGCTGCGGGAGATTTGGACATCAAGCGCCCCGGCAGCGGGCTCGCCCCAAAACTTCTGCCGTCGCTGATCGGCCGCACTCTTTGCACCGATGTCGCCAAAGACGACATCATTAACTGGACTCATCTGGCCTGACTCGGGCCCAATCTGCATGATCACCATCGGGCAGGCAGACCTCCGGCTTTTCTTCAGATTATTACAGGCCATTCGGGTGCATCTTCTATGTCCGTCAATTCAGTGAACTCGATTCTTCCCGCCCAGCGGAGAACCGAAGACCGCAGGAAGAAGACGTCTCCCGACGTTAAGTTTAACGCTGACTCCAGCATCGAAGTTCCCCAGCGACCGGAGCGGCGGACTTCGGTGGTCATGGCATTGGGATTCCTGCCGTGGATAGCGGTGGTGTTTTATACCGCAGGTGGTTGGGCTGCCCTTAACTTCCTCGCGTACTCGATAGTGGTCTTTGCGGCCGGCTACGCCATCGTGACTGTGGCGTTCCCTGCCCCCGTCCGAAGCCAAATCCTCGTTCTCGCTCCCGCGGTGGGTGTCATGGGGATCTCGGCTCTGACGGCGTTCTGGTTGAGGCTTGGCCTTCCAGTCGTTTGGACCCCAGCTCTTTGGCTCGCGCTCGCGGTGACGGGTGGGGTAGCTCTCTGGCGTGATCGCGTCCATTGGGTAAAAAGCACCGTTGCCTACGGCTTGACTCTGGTCATCTTCTCCGCGCTGATTTGCGCGGTGTACTTCCTTCCGTCGGCACGCAACGACCTCGTCCAGCGCCGCGATGGGAGCTTCAACTGGAGTTATACCGACACTCAACACTTCCACGCGATCGCTGCGAGCATAAAGACCGGAGGGAGTCCGCCCAAAACCCCTGGAACCGTCACTGCCGAACTTCTATACCACTTTGGACCCTATGCACCGGCCGCGGCCATTTCCCGCCTTGACGGACTTGATCTTGGGGATGCCGTGGCTCGCGTTACCCGCGGCGCTTCGCTCTGGGCGCTTGTGCTCTCATGCTTTGTACTCGGTACCTTACTTTCGATCAAGGCCAACGGCAAAAAATTCGGGGGGATAATGTCCGTTGCCGGACTTTTCTTCTATGGCTCGCTGCTCGCCCTTTTCAGCGACGAGACGGTGAACCTCCTCCATGTGAGCCGCGCCATCCTGTTCACGATTCCCGATGCGGTGGTGCTCGGCGATGGGGGGCCTTTCGTCTACATGCTTTCCGGGCATTCGGTGCTTCATGGCCTCGGCGCCATTACGGCGATCATGGCCCTGTGCCTGGTCGAAAGGGATCGGGAATCGGCTCCGACATGGCACAGCGTCATATTGCTGGCGCTGCCGGCGCTCGCCGTGCCCGTAAACTCAGTGGCCGCTTTGTACTGCGTCGGGATCGTTGGCATTCTGTTGTTTTGGGGACGCCTGGGAGAAACGCCGTCCTGGCTGCAGATGGCGCTAGTGTTTTGCCTGTTTCTCGCAGCTTGGAAGATTATGGGTTATGGGCACGCCACGGACGCGGCGCAAGCCACGCTGAAAGAGCACATAGCATGGCAATGGTGGGCGTTGGCGTTATGGCTGATTGTGGGCTTGGGATTCCGGATCGTAGCCTTCCGCTGGATCTCGCGCCCCTGGAAGGATCCTCTATCCGCGCTGGTCCTTGCCAGTGCCATGGGATTCTTGGCGTTTTCCTTTCTATTCCAACTTGCGGAGGGCAAGGAGCGTTACGGCATACATTTCCTGCAATGCATCTTCGCCATATTTGCCTTTTCCCGGCTGTCCTCCCGATGTTGGCAGGGCGGCGAACGATCCCAAATGATCGCCGAGTGGGTCAGGGTGGCGAAAACCATTATGATCTTCTTGACCGCGGCTGGCGCATTGATCGCTTGCGTCGCCTTGGTGACTCATCATCGCACGGGGATATCACATTTTGGGCTTAAGATTATTCTGTCGTTTATAATGCTCTCACTACTGGCCGGCATCTCGATGCTCATGAAGCGCAGCCGCCAATTTTCGACGGCCGGTTCCGCGGTGATGATGGGCGTGCTGATGGTGGGATTTCTGGGCTGGACTCCGACTTGGCTTCGGCACGGCATGAGATGGGTTAGCACGGACGTAACTTATCCACCCGGAGAAGTGCGCGGGCTACGGCGTCTCGGCGAACTCATGAGCCCGGACGAGCGCTTTGCAACGAACAAACATTCCTTGGATTTGGATAAGCTTCTGCCCCCCGACCCACGATCCTACGGCTACTCGGCGTTGTCCGAGCGCCCCGTGCTCTTGGAGGGCTATATAGATCGCGACGAGACACAGCTCCCATGGTTTAAAACCCTGCTTCGCGATAACGACTTGCTCTTCACCACCACCAACCCGGAAACTCTGCGCGATACCGCCAGGATGTGGCACGTCCGATGGCTTGTCGCTCAACCTGGCACCGATATATCGTTGCCAAGGCCGTTACCCGCGTGGCTGGTCGAGCAGCAAGACTGCGGCGACCTTAGGATTTACCGAATCGAGTAGCGTTGCGTACGGAAAATGCGTTTACCGTAGCGCCAGCCTTTAGGGCGGCACATGCCGGGCTAAAGCCCGGCGCCTCGAGTTTCTACATTTTCGAAGCAAGGAGCGGAAGCGTCGGGGCCGGTGGTAGTTCCGATGGTCATGGCCCGTTCGCGCGAATTCCCTTCCCTCGCCCCCTTGGGGGAGAGGGTGGCGAGCCACCGGCGTTGTCATCAGCCGGGGCGAGAAGGGGGCCCCACGTTCTGCTTGTCGTGGGGGTGAGGGGGTCGACAACTGTGAGCACTGCGGAAACCATGAATAACGTGCGTCCTTATCGCACCACGCGTTCTCTTGCTCGGAGAGGTGTAGCAATCCAGAAAGCGCACGAACTTCGCCGCACGCCAACAGACGCCGAACAAGCGCCGTGGTGCCACAGTTCTCGAACGGCATCATCAAGGAGGCGCCGGAATCATGTGTGCAGAAAATCTTGGACGTCGTGTGGTCGCTACCGGAGGCGTTTGGATAAGACGCTCGATTATGGACCCCCTCACCCGTCTCGCACCGGCTGATGAGAGCGCCGGATGCGATCCACCCTCTCCCCCAAGGGGGCGAGGGCTGGGGATTTTAAGGATAGAGCGTTTTGTAAATGTAGAAACTCCAGATGCCGGGCTAAAGCCCGGCGCTACTAAAGCACAGTCGATCACCGATACCGTTGTAATATGGAGACGCTTATGACTCATGAGAACGGCCGAAATGCACCGAGGCCAATGCGCATCTACCTGGGCGACTTGACCTATACCACGCTGTCGCTGGCCACCGATGCGTTTCCCCTCAACATCGGATTCATCGCCGCATACGCAGACAAGATGTTCGGTAAGGAGATCGACCTCAAGCTGTTCAAATATGTTGAGGATCTGGAACAAGCTATCCGTGAGCAGCCACCCGACATCCTCGGCCTGAGCAATTACCCATGGAATTTCAACCTGGGGTTGGAATTCTTCCGCCTGACCCGGGCGCTATCGCCCGAGACGATCTGCGTGATGGGCGGCCCCAACATTCCTCTGGAAGAGGAAGGGCGCACCCAGTTCGTCAAACGCAATCATCTGATTGACTTCTACGCCTACTTGGAGGGCGAGGAAGCATTCGCCTCGCTGGTGGCTCGCGCTCTTGCGACTGGGGCTGACCGCGAAAAGATGAAGTCGACTCCCATCGACGGGTTCATCCACCGCATCAGCGAGACGGAAGTTATGAAGGGGACCATGCTTACCCGGCGACGAAATCTCGACGAGATTCCCTCTCCATATCTCACCGGTTACATGGATAAGTTCTTCGACGGTAAGCTCTCGCCGATGATGGAAACCAACCGCGGGTGCCCGTTCTCGTGCACTTTTTGCCACGAGGGAAACCAGCTTATTTCCAAGGTGAACCATTTCAGTCTTGAACGCGTGAAAGCGGAATTGGACTACATCGCATCGGTCGTGAAAAAAGCCCCTATCCTGATTTCCAATCTGATTTTCGCCGACCCGAATTTTGCCATGTACGAGCGGGACTACGAAATCGTCGAGCACATCGAAGGAATTCAGCAAAAGCAAAACTGGCCGCGCTCGATTTTTGCTTCGACCGGCAAGAACAAGAAGGAGCGCATTGCGCGGGCGCTGCGAAAGCTGAATGGCTCGATGTCAATGTGGATGTCTGTCCAGTCGATGGACCCGGATGTGCTCAAGGAAATTCAGCGCGACAACATCAGCACATCCCAGATGATGGCCCTGGCGAGCGTCTATCAAGAGCTGCGCCTGCCAACGTTCTCCGAACTCATCTTGGGCCTGCCGGGTGATTCTTATGAGCGGCATATCAATTCACTCTCAGCGGTTGTAGAGGCGGGAATCGACGTTATCGAGACGTATTCATGCATGTTGCTGAATGGCACGGAGCTCAATACGGCCGCGAGCCGGGCAAAACATAAGATCGGCTCGCATTTCCGCATCTTGCCGCGCGACTTCGCGAAACTTGGAAACGGTCGCGTCGCCGTCGAGATTGAAGAGGTCATCAGCTCCACGAGCACCATGTCATTTGAGGACTATAAAGAGGCCAGAAAACTCCACATGATGCTCGCGGCGGTCTATAACGGCGGCGGGTTCAGCCCGTTGCTACGGCTACTGCGGCAGAGAAAAGTTTCCATCATCGGATTGCTCCAAAAGATGATTGCGGATATCAGGTTGGCGCCCGCTTCCGTTCAGGCGGTTTTCGACTCGTTTGTCCGGCTGACAAAAGAGGAGCTCTGGAACTCTGAAGACGAACTTAGGGCTTATGTGCGTGCGGACAACAATTACGAGAAGCTGCTCAAAGGGGAAATCGGCATCAACCTGATTCAAACCCACACGGCCATGAGTTTGTCGGTCATGGATGATTGGGTTAAATACGTCTTCGAGACCGCCAAAACCCTGCTGGGCGACGACATCCATAACGATCCTGAGATGTCAGCAGTCTTCGCCGACGTCCGGGCCTTCTGCGCCGGACGTGTGCACAATATTTGGGGCAACGACCGCAACGAGGATAATCCCTGCGCCCTGTTGAGCTACGATATCGCGAGTTGGATGCGCAGCCCGCTTTCCACGCCGCTTTCCCAGCACAGGTTCAGCAGCCCCATCATGTATCAGTTTAGCTTTCCGGTAGCCAAGCAGGAGGAAATGGCCGCGCAGATCAAGCGTTACGGCACTACGACCACAGGGATCGGCCGCATCATGGCGCAAATGGGTCGCGACCGAATCTGGCGCGAGCCGATGGTTGTGGAATTAGCCGACCCTGCTCAATCGCCTCAGCACGCAGAGATCGATTATTGTGAACAGACGTAAGATCTGTGTGGTGACAACCAGCCGGTCCGACTTCGGCCTGCTTCACGGCCTACTGAAATGCATCCGGGCGGACCGCGCGCTGCGGCTCCAGGTGATTGCGTCGGGCACGCACTTATCTCCGGAGTTTGGGCTGACGGTGCAGGAGGTCGAGGCCGCGGGCGTCAAGATCGACCGGAAGATCGACTTGCAACTTACCGGCGGGTCCGGCTTGGCCAATGCTAAGGCCATTGGCCGCGGGCTGCCTCTCTTTGCCGAGGCGCTGGCGGAACTGCACCCCGCTGTCGTCGTTCTGCTCGGCGACCGCTTCGAACTTTTCGCGCCCGCCATTGCCGCCCTCATGCTCCGGATTCCCATTGCCCACATTCACGGTGGCGAACGCAGCGAGGGCGCGATTGACGAATCAGTGCGTCATGCTATTACCAAAATGGCTTCACTGCATTTTCCCGCGACCGAATCCTACCGCCAGCGCATCATCCAAATGGGGGAAGCGCCCGAGCGCGTGTTCAATTTCGGCGCCCCGGGGTTGGATCAGATCTACGGGACGCCGCTGATGACGCGCGCCGAACTCGAACGGGAAATTGGCCTGTCGCTTCAGGATCCGGTTGCGCTGGTCACCTATCATCCTGCCACCCAGGACCCGGGCAGCGGCGAAACCCAAGTGCGCAATCTCGTGGCGGCAATCAAGGCGAGCAAGCTCAACGCGGTTTTCACCATGGCCAACGCGGACGCCGAGGGAGCGCGTATCAATAAGCGATTGCGTGCCCTGTGCGGGCAAACTCCCGAGAAATATAAGTGGGTCCCGCATCTGGGCCACCGCCGCTACCTGAGCTGCCTGGCGCATGTCGCAGTTATGGTGGGAAACTCCTCCAGCGGATTAACCGAAGCGCCGTCCTTCCGGCTGCCCGTGGTGAATATCGGTGATCGACAACGCGGCCGGATTCGGGCGAAAAACGTGATCGACGTTCCCTGCTCGCGGAATGCAATTCTAGACGGAATCAAGCGCGCAATCTCGCCGCGTTTTCGCGCCTCGCTCCGCGGTATGCGCAACCCTTATGACCGCTTTCACGATGGGCGCACCAGTGAACGAATCAAGAATGTGCTGAAGAGTGTTCATCTTTCTGACGACTTGTTGAAGAAGAGTTTTCACGATATATCGTTTCACTGAGATCGGCGCCGTGTTTCGACCCGTCACCTCTCCAAGGATTATTCAAGACGAAAGCTCATGGACGACCACGTTAAACCCTTTCTTGTTCCCCAGACGCATACCATCCGGCAAGCGATGGAGCAACTCGAGAAGACAGAAGAGAAAATTGTCTTTGTCGTCGACGAGCAGTCACGGCTGATCGGCGCTCTGACGGATGGCGACATCCGGCGCTGGATCCTGTCCGACGGCGACCTGAAGGCCCAGGTGTTCGACGTCTGTAACCGCAACCCTTATGTGGCGGAAGAGGGATTCAAGACTGCGCAAGTCCGCGCCGACATGCTGAACGGCAATCTGAGTTGCGTTCCCGTGGTCAATCCGGCCCGGGAGATCGTGCGGCTGCTGTTCTGGAAGGAATTATTTCAAGGCGAGGTCGCAGTCAAGCCCAAAGGCCGCCTCAATTTGCCGGTGGTGATCATGGCCGGCGGTCAAGGGACAAGGCTCGCGCCTTTCACCAATGTTCTCCCCAAACCCCTCATCCCCGTGGGCGACAAGACCATCATCGAGATTATCATCAATCAATTTCTGCCCTACGGCCTGGACCGGTTCCACCTTTCGGTCAATTACAAGTCGAAGATCCTGAAATCCTTTTTTGAAGAGCTGGCCCCAAGCTACTCCGTGGTCTATCTGGAGGAGAAGGAACCGCGCGGCACGGCCGGGGGCCTCCGAGCGCTTTATTCGCCCACGCCGGAACATCTGATCGTTACCAATTGCGACATCGTGATCCAAGCGGACTTCGCCGAGTTGGTGTCATTTCACACCGACAACAATTACGATCTCACCTTGGTCGCGTCCCTGAAGGATTATCACATCCCGTACGGAGTGTGCGAACTGGAGAAGGGCGGCAGCCTCGCCCGCATCAAGGAAAAGCCGCAATACAGCTTTCTGGTGAACACCGGCATGTATGTCGTGCGGCGCGACCGCCTTGGTTTGATCCCGGAAGAAACCCGGTGCGACATGACCGATTTCATCGAACTGATTAAAGCAGCCGGCGGGCGCGTCGGCGTTTTCCCCATAGGCGAGAAAGCTTGGATCGACACGGGTGAATGGACGGAATACCGCAAGGCGATCGATCTGCTCGGCAGGCTCGGCGGGCGCGCGCCAATAGAGTGACGAAGGCGGCACAACACATCTCATGCTAAATGGAAAACGAGTCATCGCAGTCGTCCCCGCTCGCGGCGGAAGCAAATCGGTGCCCGGAAAAAACATCCGGCCGCTCGGAGGCAAACCGCTGCTCGCATGGTCGATCGATGTCGCGCGGCAGATGAGCGAGATTGATCGCATAATTGTTTCGACCGACGACGAGCAAATTGCCTCAGTCGGCCGCGCCCATGGCGCCGAGATTTACGCGCGCCCTGCCGCATCTTGCCACCGACGAATCCCTGGTGATTGACGCCCTCAAGGATCTCATTCAGACACTTCGAGCGGAAGGGGAAACGGCCGAATGGATCGTTCTGCTTGAAGCAACCTGCCCTCTGCGCACGGTAGAGGATGTCCGCGAATGCCTGAAGCTGGTCGGCGAAGGCGGCTATGATTCGGCCGCCACCTTTAAGGATGCCGAATTGAATCCGCACCGCGCGTGGCGGATCGTCGACCGCAGCCCCGAAGTGTTCATTCCCGGGGCCATTCCCTGGCTGCCTCGTCAGAAGCAGCCGAAGGCTTTCCAGTTGAACGGCGCGGTCTATGTGTTCCGCGCGAGTATGCTGGCTCAGGAAGGTCAATCCGTGTTAGTGGGAAAGGTTGGCGCGGTGATGATGCCGCGGGACCGGTCCCAAGATATCGATGAAAGCATCGACTTCACCATCGTGGAGGCAATTCTGTTAAAATCCCGGCCATGAATAAATCATTGCAGCAGTTATTATCCTTAAAAGGCAAGACCGCGGTCGTTACCGGCGGCGCCGGCTATTTGGGCACTGCCATGTGTGAAACCCTCGCCGAGTTGGGCGCCAACCTCGTCATCGCCAGCCGCGACCGGGCGAAATGCGAGAAGAAGTGTGAGGAAATTGCCGGTCAGACCGGCGGATCGAATCAAGGCAGTTCCCTTGGAACTCGATTTGTTGAAGAAGAATTCTGCGCCGGAGTTCTTCGCGCGCGTGCATGAGCACTTCAGCGCGATCGACATCCTTGTCAATAATGCGTGGTCCGGCAAAAAGAACTCTTGGGAGTCCATCACCGACGAGGACTGGAATTACGACATCGACATGAGTCTGAACTCGGTCTTTCGTCTGACTAAAGCGGCTTTCGAAGATCTTAAAGCCACCCGGGGTGTGATCCTTAATGTTGCCTCGATGTACGGCCACATCGGACCCGACTACCGGATTTACGATGGCAAGGAATTTGCGAATCCGCCGAGTTACGGCGCGGCCAAAGCCGGCGTGATTCAATTTACCAAATACCTCGCCAGCTTTCTCTCGCCCCATGGCATTCGCGTCAACGCCCTCAGCCCCGGCGCGTTTCCGCATCCGCCGACCCAGCAACACGAAGGCTTCATGCAGCGCCTCGGGTCGAAAAACCCGATGAACCGCATCGGCCAGCCCGAGGAACTCAAGGGCGCCGTTGCGCTTCTCTGCTCCAATGCCGGAAGCTACATCACCGGACAAAACATCTGCGTCGATGGCGGGTGGGCAATATGGTAAAGACCATCGGGATCATGGGATTGAGCGAGGGGAACGGCCACCCGTTCTCCTACAGCTCCATCATCAACGGATATTCTTCGGAGGGCCTCGCGGACTCCGGGTGGCCGGGGATCTACGAATATGTCCGGCGCCGGCACGCGTCGGAATTCGGGCTGGCGGGCTGGAAAATAACTCACGCTTGGACCCAGTATCCTGAATCCACCAAGAAGCTATGCGCCGCCGCCCGCATTCCCAATGCCGTTGACGACTATCGGGAATTTCTGGGCAAGGTGGATGCCGTCATCGTTGCTCGCGACGACTACGAAAGCCATTTTCAGATGGCCATGCCCTTCCTTGAGGCCGGTTTGCCGGTGTTCGTCGACAAGCCGCTCAGCCTGGAAGTCTCTGAATTGCGCGCCTTCAAACCGTATCTCGAGAAGGCCCAATTGATGTCCTGTGCCGGCATGCGCTATTCCCGCGAACTGGACGAGCCGCGGGCGGACCTGGCTGCCTACGGCCAGTTGAAGTTGATCCGTGGCGCCATCGTCTTGTCCTGGGAGAAATACGGCGTCCATCTGCTCGAAGCGGCCATGGCCATCACGCCGGCGCATCCGGTCTCCGTCCGCATGTCGCCGGCCGAACATGCCTCGGCGCTGATCCGGTTTGATGATGGCGTTTTGTTGCAGCTTGATGCTCTGGGCGAATGCCCGCGAACGTTTCACCTTGAGTTCTTCGGCACGAAACGCACCGGAGCGTTTGACATTTTCGACAATTTTTCGATGTTCCGCCGCATGCTCTGGGAGTTTACCGAATCCATTCGCACGGGCCAGCCGGCCATCCCGCCTGCCCGCACCCTCGAAATCATGCGCGTCCTCATCGCCGGCCGATTGGCACGCAAAGAAGATAGGGAAGTTTTCCTCCATGAAATCTCACTATAAGAGGCTTTTTGAACTCAATGGAAAAACCGCCATTGTCACCGGCGCCGTAGGTATCCTCGGCCAGGGGTTTTGCCGCGGCCTCGCGGAATTCGGGGCGCAGGTGGTGGTCGTGGACCTGGACGCCGACCGCTGTACCGCCTTCGCCGCGGATCTGGAGCGCGATTACGGCACGCCTGCCCTCGGGGTCGCCTGCGATGTGGCCGATCCGGCCTCGGTCGCGAACATGGTCGACGAAGTGGTGAAACGCTTTGGCGCCATCAATGTTCTCCACAACAATGCCGCTTCCAAGTCGAAGGACCTCGACGCGTTTTTTGCCAGCACGGAAAAGTATTCACTGCACGAATGGCGGCGAATCATGTCCGTCAATGTTGACGGCATGTTCCTTGTCGCCCAAGCAGTGGGCGGCCAAATGCAAAAGCAGGGAACGGGCGGCAGCATCATCCAGACGGCTTCCATTTACGGCATCGTGTCGTCGGACAAGCGCATCTACGAGGGGTCGTTCTACCTCGGCCGCCAGATCAGCAACCCGGCGGTGTATTCAACATCCAAAGCCGCGGTCGTCGGGTTGACGCGTTATCTTGCGGCGAATTGGGCGGATGCGCGGATTCGAGTGAACGCCTTGGTGCCCGCGGGCGTCGAGAGCGGGCAAAACGATACTTTCAAGGCGCGTTACTCTGCCCGAGTCCCCCTGGGCCGCATGGCCCACCCCGATGAAATGGTCGGCGCGCTGGTTTATCTCGCCTCCGACGCCTCGAGTTATGTGACGGGCCACTGCCTGGTAGTCGACGGCGGCCTAAGCGCCTGGTAAGTCCGAACATGAGCCTCAACAGCCTAATGTCCTCCGAGCGACGAATATCCGTCGTTATGGCGCTGGTTTTCCTGCCGTGGATAGTCGTGGTGCTTTTTACCGCGGGGGCATGGGCTGCCCTCATCTTCCTCGGGTACGCGATCATGGTTGCTGCGGCAGGCTACGGCATCGTGAGTCTGGCGCTGCCTGCTTCGACACGAACCCAGGCCATTGTTCTCGCTCCGGCGGTCGGCGTCGTGGCGATCTCTGCACTGACCGCATTTTGGCTGCGACTTGGCCTGTCGATCACATGGGTCCCCGCTCTTTGGCTCGGACTGGCAGTGATCGGGGCGCTAATCCTTTGGAAGGATCGCATCCTCTGGGCGAAGAGCACCGTCGCTTACGGAGGAGCGCTGTTCGTTCTCTCCACGCTGATCTGCGCGATCTACTTCCTCCCCGGAGCTCGCAACGACGCCGTCCAGCGCCGCGACGGAAGTTTCAATTGGATTTACGTTGACACGCAGTACAACGAATCGATTGCTGCGGACATCGCGAGTGGCGACGCCCCGCCGAAACGACCCGGAACGGCGACCGCGGAACTCTACTATCACTTTGGGCCCTACGCGCCCTCTGCTGCCGTTTCCCGCATTACTGGGCTTGCCTTGGGCGACGCCTATGCCCGCGTCACGCGCGGTGCTTCGCTTTGGGCGCTGGTGCTCTCGTGCTTCGGACTGGGCACGCTCCTTTCGCTCAAGGCCACCGGCGAAAAATTCGGTGGAATCGTGTCCGTTGCCGGACTCTTTTTCTACGGGTCGCTGCTCTCCCTCTTCACCGAGGAGACGAGCACTTCCAGCTATGTGACGGGCGCTATCCTCTTCAAAATACCCAACGTACAGGTCCTGGGTAATGGAGGCCCATTCAGCCATCTGATCCTTGGGCATTCAGTGCTTCATGGCCTGGGCGCTATAACGGCGATCATGGGCCTGTGCTTGATTCAGCGGGAACAGGAAACGGCTTCGACCGCGCGCGGGCTCGTTCTGCTGGCGCTGCCGGCGCTCGCGGTTCCCATGCACCTCGTTGCTGCCCTGTACTGTGTGGGCGTAGCGAGCATCCTCCTGTTTTGGGGGCGCCTCGGATCTGTTCGACCATGGCTGTCCATCCTGCTGATGTGCTGCCTCTTTCTCGGTGCGTGGGTCATCATGGGATATAACCGGTCCTCGGACGCGGCGCAGACGACCCTCAATCACAACCCGGGTTGGTATTGGTGGACGCTGGTGGTCTGGTTCACGGTTGGCCTGGGATTCCGGATTATGGGCTTTCGCTGGATCTCCAACCCCTTGAAAGACCCGCTTTCCCTACTGGTCATTGCCAGTGTCGTGGGACTCTTGGCGTTCAACCTCTTGCTCAAATTCGAGCACGGCGAGGAGCGGTACGGCATCTATTTCTTGCAGAGCATTTTCAGCGTCCTTGCTTTTTCTCGCCTGACATCGCGATTTTGGCGGCGCGACGAACGGGCAAAGTGGGCCGCGGAGTGGCTCAGTGTGGCGACAAAGGGCATGATTTTCCTCGTCGCCGCCGCCGTTTTGCTGCGCATCGCTGTCTATGCGGTTCATAGCGACGCTTGGATAGCTTCCGTTCGACGCCAGATCGTCCCTTGCATCCTGTTAGCGATACTCCTGGCCGGCGCGGCGGCGCTGATGAAGCGCAGCCCGCGGTTTTCCACCGTAGGTTCCGCAATTCTTATGGGCGCGCTCGCGGTCGGTTTTCTCGGTTGGATAACGCCTTGGCTCAATTTCGGCATGGGGCGAATGAAGATGGACGTCACGGTTTCGCCGGGTGAAGTCCAAGGCCTGAAGCGGTTAGGCGAGCTGGCGGCTCCGGACGAGCGGTTTGCAACGAACAAGCATGCCGTGGATACCCTGCGAAGCCTTCCCGACCGCTCTTACGCGTACGGCACGTTGTCCGAGCGCCCCGTGCTCCTCGAGGGGTACGAGTATAAAAGCGTGACCGCGCTCCCGTGGTTCAAGACCATGCTTCGCGAGAACGACCAACTCTTCAGCACCACCGACCCGGCCACGGTACACAATATCGCCGAGACATGGCACGTCCGTTGGCTTGTCGCTCGCCCCGGCACCGACATTTCCCTGCCCCGCCCATTGCCTTCATGGCTGGTCGAGGAGCCAAACTGCGGCGACCTTAAGATTTACCGGATCGATTAGTGAGGATTGCAAAACAGAGTGACGGATTCTCTTCGTAGCGCGGGCGTCCCGCCCCGATGAATCGGGATCCGGTCCGCTGGGTGGTGGGCAGCCTGCCCATAACCGCTAACTTAAGACCGTCGGTAGTATAAAAGCCCGCAAAGCGGGCGAATTCATGTAGCCCACGGCGAAGCCGTGGGAGAAACGCCGGTCCGGTCAAGTCAGCCCCGTAAGGGGCGATATCAGCCAACGCAACCATCAGACCGCGCCTTCGACCGCTCCCGATGCCGCCCCTACGGGGCTACTCATGAGTGCTAAGGCCCGTTCCCATCCCACGGCTGGGTCGCCGTGGGCTAAAGGACGTCGCCGCTCCGCGGCTCGGCACCACCCCGTCAGCGATAAGTTAGCGCTTATGGGCATCCTGCCCGCGCCGACGGGAGCGGGACGCTCCCGTGACAGCGGGCGAGATGCTCGCGCTACGAACGTCATTGTCACTATATTTTGCAGTCCTGAATAATCCGCCGCGCTTCTCATGAACCGACACGTCACGATCGTGATGTATCATTACGTGCGCGACCTGAAACGGTCACGCTTCCCCGCGATCAAGGGGCTCTCGATCGAGCGCTTCTGCTATCAACTCGACTACATCGAGGCCCACTACACACCCGTCTCGGTCGCAGAACTTCTGGGAGCCTTGGGGCCTGAAGGTCACGACCTGCCGCCGAATCCCATCTTGTTGACGTTCGACGACGGCTACAGCGACCACTTCATCAATGTGTTTCCCCGCCTGGACGATCGAGGCATCCAAGGCTGCTTCTTCCCCCCCGCGCAGGCCATCCTTGAGCACAAGGTATTGGACGTCAATAAAATCCAGTTTGTCCTGGCGACCGTGCCCGATGCCGGGATTCTGCTCGACCAGGTTTTCTCCTCACTGGCGGAGTTTCGTTCGGAATATGCCCTCAAAACCAGGGAGGCCTATCTCGCGGAAATTTCCGGGGAGCATCGCTACGATACCCGCGAGGTGACAGTGCTCAAGCGCCTGCTCCAACGCGAACTGCCCGAGCCAGTGCGGGCGGAAATTGTGCGGCGATTGTTCGCCGAGCACGTCACCGCCGACGAAGAGGCTTTCGCCTGCGAATTGCACATGTCCGTGGACCAGATCGCCTGCCTGCGGCGCCATGGAATGCACATCGGCTCGCATGGATACACTCACGCTTGGTTGAATCATCTTCCTCCGGAAGCGCAAGCGGTGGAAATCGACCGCTCTCTCGATTTCCTCCAGATGCTCGGCGTCGGAAGAGATGAGTGGACGATGTGTTATCCCTATGGGGGCTTCGATAACTCGCTGCTCGAAATCCTGCGGGACCGCAAGTGCCGCCTGGGATTTAGCGTGGAAGCCCGCGTGGCCGATTTGGACGCTGACAATCGACTGACCCTGCCGCGTCTGGACACAAACGATTTGCCTAGTGAGGAATGCAAAATCTAGTGCCGAGTTCTTTGAGTAGCGCGGGCGTCTCGCCCGCTGGGGCGTGGGCATCCTGCCCGCGCCGACGGGAGCGGGACGCTCCCGAGACAGCGGGCAAGATGCCCGCGCTACGAAAGTCATTGTCACTATATTTTGCGAACCTCAGTAGCATCCCCATCGCATGAAAACCACAATGCAAATCCTGCGGGACCTCGCGCCGCTCAACCGGGCGGTCTGTTCGCGCGGATACGATCAGGCGGTGGATTATCTCTGCGAGGTGCTTCCCTTCCGCGTGATCCCGGTGCCAAGCTCCCACCAGCACAACGGGTGGGTGATTCCTCCTTCCTGGGATGTGGAAGAGGCCAGGATCAGCAAAGACGGCCGCACGGTTTATGACGGCGCCGCAAATCCGCTCGGCGTGATCGCGCTCTCGCAGAGCTTTACGGGCACGGTAAGTCTGGAAGAACTTCGGCGGCACCTCCACTACGACCACCGCGACGATGGCTCGATTCCCTTCCATTACCGGCAGCAATTCCGAAGCTGGAGCCGGGATTGGGGATTCTGCTTGCCGAAACGGGTCTTTGACCAGCTCACACCCGGCGATTACGAGGTCGTGATCCGAATCGCGGAGGCTCCCGGCGCGGTGAAGATCCTCGAATACCAACACCCGGGCTCGCTCGACTATACTATCGTTCTCGGCGGCAACCTGGATCATGCAGGCGTCGCCAACGATGGATTGGCGGGCTGCGTGGTGGGCATCGAGGTCCTCCGCCGCCTCCTGGGCCGGAAAACGAAGTTCACGTACTCACTGGTTCTGTCGCCAGGTATCATCGGGTCGGAGCTTTACCTTGCCGGGCTCAGCGAGGACGAACGACGCCTGATCCTGGAAGGCATCTTCCTGGAAATGCTGGGATCGGCCACGCCGCTCGCCGTGCAAGAGTCCCGCCGGGGCATGGTCAGCGCCTTGCACGCCCTGAAGGCTAGCCTTGACCAACTCGGCCTGCCCTACCGCACCGGTCCGTTCGAAAGCATCATCGTCAACGACGAGTATGTCTGGGAAAATTACGGCGTCCCGATGCTTTCCTTCTCGCGATTTCCCTATCCGGAGTATCATTCCAGCCGCGACAGTGTGGAGATCATCAAGCAGGCCTCACTCGATGAAGCCGTCGACGCCCTGATGGGGGCGGTGAATCGGCTGGAGGCGTCGCCCATGATCGTTAAGAAATTCAAGGGCAACATCTGCCTGTCCAATCCGCAATACGACCTCTACGTCGACTATGGCCAGATTGCCCTGGGGGACGCGATGTCCGACCAGCGGCGGCGGATGCGGGGCTTGATGGATTTCATTCCGTCACTGGATCGCCCGGTCAGCGTCAAGGCCGTCGCCGACCACGTCGGCCTGCCGGAAGAAGCGACCCTAACGTACCTTAAGCGATGGGAAGCCAAAGGACTGATTGACCTGTTGTAAATGCCAGTGCGCGTGGAATTGGGTTTTCTGCCCCGGCACATCCGCGGCACTTGCGACCCTGGAGAAAGTTGAGTTCAAGATAACACCATGAATATACTAGTCACCGGCGGCGCGGGCTATATTGGATCGACCCTCGTGCCACTCCTTCTTGCCGACGGACACCTTGTGCGGGTGCTGGATACCCTCCTGCATGGCGGCGATTCCCTGCTCGGCGTTTGGTCCCACCCCAGCTTTGAATTTCGTTCGTGACGACATCCGTGACCGGGCAAAGGTGCAATCCGCCTTGTCCGGAATTGATGCGGTGGTCCATCTTGCCGCCGTGGTCGGCGACCCTGCGTGCTCCCGCCAGCCGGACCTGGCGCGCGCCGTCAATCTTGACGCCGCGCTCGCCCTCATCGAGGAAAGTCAGCGGGCAGGAGTCAGCCGCTTCCTCTTTGCCTCCACGTGCAGTAATTATGGAAAGATGCAAGACGCCGATAAATACGTCGATGAAGAAACGGAATTGCGCCCCGTGTCCCTCTATGCCGAGACGAAAGTGGCGGTGGAGAAGGCGTTGTTAGAGAGTGGCCACAATGGGAAATGGTGCCCACACCTTTGCGGTTTGCCACCATCTTTGGCGTGTCGCCCCGCATGCGATTTGATTTGACCGTAAACGAATTCACCATGGAGATGCTGACCAAGAAACACCTCCAGGTGTTCGGCGAGCAATTCTGGCGCCCTTACATCCATGTGCGGGATGCCGCGCGGGCGATTCATCTGGTCCTCAGTTCGCCGGCCGCGAAAGTCGCTGGGACTGTGTTTCAATGTTGGCGCGACCGATCAGAATTTCCAAAAGCAGCAGCTCGTCGAGATGATCCGCCCGTATGCACCCGATGCCGTGGTCGAATTCGTACATAAGACCGAAGATCCGCGGGACTATCGCGTTTCGTTCACCCGCATTACCGAGCCAACTCGGCTTCAAGATCACGCGCACGGTCGCCCAGGGCATCGAGGAAGTGGCGAATCTGGTGCGGAGTAAGATTATCTGCAACTTTGCCGAGGGGAGATATCGCAATTGAACCCGACAGAAAAGCTGGCTCCAGGAGCACCGCCCCCTGCGGATTTCGTTCCCTTGATCGTGCCGGAAATTCGCGGCAATGAGTGGAAGTATGTGAAGGAATGCCTCGATACGAACTGGGTCTCGTCCGTGGGCAGCTACGTCGACCGGTTTGAGAAGATGGCGGCAGCACAGTCGGGCACGGAATACGCTGTCGCCACGGTCAACGGCACGGCGGCGCTTCACATCGCCCTCTTGCTAGCGGGCGTGCAGGCGGACGACGAGGTGGTCGTTTCCTCGCTCACTTTCATCGCCCCGGCCAATGCCATCCGCTATGTTGGCGCCTGGCCGGTGTTCATCGATGCCGAGCCCCGGTACTGGCAGATTGATCCCGCTGAGGTGGTCAAGTTTCTCGAAACAGGCTGCCGCTGGGACGGTCACGAGTTGCGCAACCGCGAAGACCGGCCGGCGCGTGAAGGCCATCCTGCCGGTCCACATCCTCGGCCATCCTGCCGACCTGGATCCAATCATGGCGGTTGCGGCAAAATACTCGTTGCCGGTCATCGAGGACGCCACCGAGGGCCTGGGCGCGCGATATCGCGGAAAGAGGCTGGGCGGCATCGGTCACGCCGGCTGCCTGAGCTTCAACGGGAACAAGATTATCACCACCGGCGGCGGCGGCATGCTCGTCACCAATAATGCCGAGTGGGCCGCGCGCGCCAAGTACCTCACCACGCAGGCAAAGGATGATCCAATCGAATATGTGCACAATGCCGTAGGCTATAATTACCGCCTGACGAATTTGCTGGCGGCGATGGGTTGCGCGCAGATGGAACAGCTCGATGAATTTGTCGAAGCAAAACGGCGGATCGCCAAGCGCTACCGAGACGAACTGAAACCTCTTCCGGGGATTTGCCTACCGGAAGAAGCGGAGTGGGCCTATAGCACTTTTTGGATGTATACCGTGTTGATCAACGAAAAAGAGTCGGGCATCAACTCGCGCGAGCTTCTCCGCGAACTAGCCGCGCGGAAAATCCAGACGCGTCCGCTCTGGCAACCGATGCATCGTTCGCCGGCTCATGACTCTTCCGGCAACCCTGCTTGCCCGAGTTCCGATGCGACTCCATGGCCAGGCGCTCAGCTTGCCGTGCTCGGTGGGATTAACTCCCGCCGCACAGGCCTACGTTATCGAGACTCTTGCGAGCCTTCTCGGCAACCAGAGCATTCCGGCAAAGGCGAGTTGATTCACGGCCATGGACATCCATGATCTGTTTCAATCGCCAGGAGCCGGATTGCGGCGTTCGCAGAGATGCAACTGCATCTTTACCGCCACGACGTCCGGCTGCAGGATTATTTCGAGCCGCTACAGTTAGACACCTTGACCACCGCCCGAGCGAAGTCCGGCGATCGACGCGCTTTCAATCGGCCTCTCACGTGGGCTGTCCAGGGCGCGGACAAAGTTAGCCGCCTTCGCCCGCGCCGAAAGATCAAGACGGATGTGCTCTTTTGCCCGAATCAGGATTTGCGACGGCGAAACCGAAAGGCGATTCTTTGTTCGTACCCTTCTTGGGCTCGCTGCAAACGGGCGCCAAGATTCTTTGCCTGCTGCCGGCCGAGTTTCCCAGCCGGAGTGAACTGGATGCGCAATTGGCAGCGGCAGGACGCAGCGGCCAAGTCGAATTCCTCGATCCGGCTTCCCCGTTGAACGCGATGGACGAGCGCCTGCATTCGATGGCCGCCCGAATCCGTGGGCACGCAGATTTTGAGGAGACGGTCCGCGTTCTTGAGCCGCATGGACTAAACCCGGGGCAGGATGTGAGAGCCGGTTTCGAGCGCATTGCTTTCTATGTCGAGGCATGGGAGCGCTTGGCGCCCTGGGTGGAATTTGACGCGGTGGTCGCCCGTTGTCACTGGCTTCCGCTTTGCAGTCCCGTCTGCCGGACGGCGCGGCAACGCGGCAAACGGGTCATCACTTTTCAGCAGGGAGTGATTGGCCATACCTTGGACGCCCCCGTTACAGCTTCAAAATATGTTGCCTTCGGCCAGCCGTCCGCATCTTTCCTGGCGCGAATGAATAGTAGATTCTTTCAAGCGGCAGACATGTCCCAACCAGCCGGTCGAGTATGTCGATGGCGGCTGCCTTGTGGATAATGTTATCCCTTTGCCCGACCAATTTGCCCATCAGACACTGCTGCATGGTAGATGTTCCCCCAGCACCGGGCGACTTCTACGGCCTTGAAAGCCAGGGCCACGCGCTGATGCAACTGGCCGAGAGACTTTTGACAGCGGAACTGCCGCTGCGCCGGGTCGTGATCCGGCCGCATCCGTACTGGAGCAATCTTGGATTTGGAATCCTGTAAGCGCCTTGTGCGGAATCACCCGGACCGTTGCGAGCTATCACATCCGTCGTGGTCGCTGGAGGATGATCTGCGCCGCTCGTCCGTCGTCGTCGGAATCCTCAGCGGCGTGCTGACCGTTGCCTCCGCTTGTGGCTTGCCGGCCATTTTCCTCGAGACCGAGCACGGCTACACTACGGGCGACTTGGCATGCTTTTCGCCCACGTCAAACTCTGCTGCCCGACGCCGCGTTTTGCGAAATCGGGAAGATCCTAAGTGATCGGCAAGCCTACGCAGAGGCGCAAAGTGAAGCACTAAAGAATGCGCGTGAATATTACGCCAACAGTACAAGTGTGGAACTTGATGGAAAGTTTTTTGAGCGCCTTCTTCGCGATACGCCCGTGAGCCCATTACCAAGAGCCTAATTCGATTGAAATTCGCCTTCATCAGTACGATGTGGAGCTCGCCGTGGGGTGGAAGCGAAGAGCTCTGGAGCCAAGCCGCAGTCTCGGCTCAAGCAGGCGGGGCACGATGTGCAAGCATCGGTCGAGTTCCGGGCGCAGCTTCCGAACAAGGTCACTGAACTCGCGAAGCAGGGCGTAAGGATTGAAACTCACTTTACCCGAGTCGGAGACGCGCGGCGGCTTTGGAACAGGCTTTTGCTCAAAAGCTTGAGAAGCCGAGGCCGACTAAAGCGGCTCAAGCCCGACCTCGTCGTCATTTCCCAAGGAGAAAATAAAGGGGGATTTGGTTGGGCCAAAACCTGCCGGCGAGGCGGGGATACCTTACGTGATTCATCGTCCAGTGCAACAACGAGTACGCGTGGTTCGAGGAACATGTGGACGCTGACGCGGTGGCGAGTTACACAGCCGCGCGCAGGATTTTCTGCGTTTCCCGCCGCAATCTCGAACTCCTTCGTATGCAGGTGGGCGACCCGCTGCTCAACGGCGAAGTGGCGTGGAATCCTTATAACGTATCGGCCGAGCGCGCTCCGGCTTGGCCGGATGAAAGTGGAGGGTGGCGGCTAGCGTGCGTCGCGCGATTAGACTTGTCGGCCAAGGGACAGGATTTATTGCTCCAGACCCTGGCACGTCCGGAATGGCGGGACCGCCCCGTAGAACTGAATCTTTATGGAGCCGGCCCACACGAACCGGCGCTGCGTCACTTGGCCGCGATGCTCCAGCTCAATAACGTGCACTTTCGCGGCCACGTCAATGACATCCGGGCGATCTGGGCGCAAAACCATCTATTGGTTCTTCCCTCCCGTTACGAGGGACTGCCTCTCGCCCTGGTCGAAGCGATGTGGTGCGGGCGGCCGGCGGTGGTGACGGATGTCGGTGGCAACGCGGAGTTATGCGTGGACAATGAAACGGGGTTTGTCGCGCCGGCGGCCACGTTGTCCTCGTTCAGCCAGACCTTGCAGAAGGCTTGGGACCGGCGCGAGGAATGGCCTCGTCTCGGCCAGGCAGCTCGAACCCGGGTTGAAAGCAAGATGCCGAAAGATCCGGTTGGATCGTTCTGCGAACGACTGCATGCCCTCGCCCGCGAAAAAACCGGGCACGAGCTTGCCGCCTAAATCATGTTCGGGGGTCTTTGCGAATCCGGTTGAGCCTGCGGGCAATCGGATGCAGCCCAGTTTTAGGAAATGAAATTTTTCTTTATCAGTACGATGCATGGCTTCCCGTGGGGTGGAAGCGAGGAACTCTGGAGCCAAGCCGCGGTCCAACTCAAACGGGCAGGGCACGAGGTACGGGCATCTGTCGAGTTTTGGCCGCGGCTCTCAGATAAGATCGCCGCGCTGGCGCAGCACGGCATCAGGCTTGAAACGCACTTTTCCGAGCAAGGCGGGGGAGGCCGGCGCCTCTGGAACAACCTCACGCTAAGAAGCCAAAGAAGTTACGAGCGCTTGAGCCAATTCAATCCGGACCTGGTGGTCATTTCTCAGGGATTCAATTCCGGTGGATTTAGCTGGGCAAAGATCTGCCGGGAGGCGGCGATACCTTACGTGTTGGTGGTCCACTGCAACAGCGAGCGATGGTGGTTTGGCGAAGAGCCTGGGAAAGAGTTTGTTGAAGCGGTGGCGAGCTACACCGCGGCGCGCAGGGTGTTCTGTGTCTCGCGCCACAATCTTGATCTGCTCCGCCTTCAAGTGGGCGAGCCGCTGCCCAACGCTGAAGTGGCGTGGAATCCCTACAACGTTTCGTCAGAACCCGCTCCGGCTTGGCCAGATGAAACTGGCGGATGGCGGCTTGCGTGCGTCGCCCGCATGGATCTGGCGGCCAAAGGCCAAGACCTACTCCTGCAAGCCCTGGCACTCCCGGAATGGTGGGACCGCCCCGTTGAACTCAATCTGTATGGAGCCGGCGGCCACGAACCCGCGTTGCGCCGACTAGCCAGGATGCTTCAGGTTAAGAATGTATGCTTCCGCGGCCACGTGAACAATGTTCGGGCGATCTGGGAGCAGAACCACCTGCTGGTCCTGCCATCACGTTACGAAGGCTTGCCTCTCGCCTTAGTCGAGGCGATGTGGTGCGGGCGGCCCGCGGTGGTGACGGATGCGGGAGGGAACGCCGAGTTGTGCGGGGATAACGAAACAGGGTTTGTTGCGCCGGCGGCCAATTTGTCGTCATTCAACCAAACCTTGCAACGGGCTTGGGACCAGCGCGCGGAATGGCCGCGCCTCGGCCAGGAAGCGCGCTCGCGAATTGAGAAACTGATGCCGAAGGACCCGGTGGGATTGTTCTGCGAACGATTGAGTGCCCTCGCCGGGGCAAAGCGTGGACACGAGCTCGCGGCCTGATTCATTCTTGTCGGTCATTTTAGAACCGCGTTGGCTTTGAAGCGCATTGACCCCCGATCAAGTACGCGACTGCCGTAAGAACATGAAGATCAGCGTCATTTTGTGCACTTATAACCGCAGCGAAAGCTTAGTAAAGGCGCTTGAGAGCGCGGCTGCCCTCAAGCTTCCCCAGGCGATCGAGTGGGAAGTCCTGGTGGTGGACAACAAGTCAACCGACAGGACCCGGGACGTTGTCGACGATTTTTGCCGTCGCGACCCGAGCCATTTTCGTTATCTGTTTGAATCACAACAAGGTAAATCATATGCGCTCAACGCCGGGATTCGCGATGCTCACGGTGAAGTGCTGGCCTTCATGGACGATGACGTAACTGTTGAGCCTACATGGTTAAACAATCTCGTGGCGCCTTTGCTCGATGGCAACTGGGCGGGCTCGGGCGGGCGAATTCTTCCCGAACAGAGCTTCATCCCTCCCCCTTGGCTTCCACGCGAGGAGCGCTATGCGTTAGCTCCATTGGTCATGTTCGATTGCGGTCCCAACGCGTGCGATCTCTCGGAGCCGCCTTTTGGCACCAACATGGCTTTCCGCAGGGAAATGTTTGAAAAGTACGGGAGATTCCGAACCGACTTGGGCCCTCGCCCCGGCGCCGAGATTCGAAGCGAGGACACCGAATTTGGCCGTCGACTGCTGACGGGCGGAGAGCGCTTGCGCTACGAACCCTCCGCCGTCGTTTATCACGCGGTCTCGCAGAAACGGTTGGATAAGAAGTACTTCCTGGCCTGGTGGTTCGACAAAGCCCGGGCCGAGATCCGGGAATACCCGATGCCGCCGGGCACCAGGTGGAGTGTCGCGGGGATTCCGCTGTACTGGTTCCGCCGGCTTGCGGTGTGGACGGTGCGCTGGATGGTCGCGGTTAATCCCCACCGGCGGTTCTCACGGAAGATCAAGGTCTGGGGTGTCCTCGGGTCGATGGTCGAGTACCACAATTCCCGCGAGCAAGTCTCAAGGTCAAGCTTGGAGCTAGCACGTAACGTCGTCAGCGCAACGAACGCCTTCCCGGGAACTGAAATATGGACAACCTAAGTTTATTGGGCAGCATACCAAAGTCCACTAGAGGTGACAGCGCGTTACGTCAAACCACGAACCGGGCGATTGTAGGTCCCCAAGGGTCCGGTGCGGACATCTCGCGCTACCCCGGCAACATCTTGAAAACAAAGGGCGATAAAAGTGACTTTTCCCGCCCGCAAATCCGACAACGCACTGAAAAATAAACCGCTTACCATGAGTCATCTCGAAGCGGAGCTGGTATGCAAAATGCTTACCACAAGGTAGTAAATCGCTGCTGAGAGTGGAAGGCTGTGTCCGGTAGTGGGTGAACCCGATCCAAGAGGGGTGAGTCTATGTCCAAGGGCAAGGAAGGAATGCCGGAGAATTGGCTTGTCCTTGTTTATGACACTTTAAAGCAGCTTGACGCGGGCATGCAGGCCGCGTTCCTGCAGAAGTTTCTGCAAAGCCTCGTGGGCCGACAAGTTTCGCAAGAAGAGAGCGTAAACCACTGGGAAGCGATTTTGGCCCGTCAAAGTCAACTGATGGAAAAGCTTGGCCGGGCAGTGAAACTTGGCACTGCGGTAGTAGATTACTTTGAGGAACTGAGCATCTTGCAGACCCCTGTCCTGTTAGAGTACGAAGATCTTAAGAAGCTGCGTCACAACGCCGCGACCGATCCACTAACCGGCCTGAACAATCGCCGCATGTTTGAGGAGCATCTGGACCAAGAGATCGACCGCTCCACTCGCTATAAGTCCACGTTCGCCCTGCTGTTGTTTGACCTGCGGAAATTCAAGAGCGTGAACGATTCGTACGGGCATGCCGCGGGAGATGCGATCCTGCGAAGCGTCGCCCGGGCAAGCCTTGCCACGATCCGCGGATCTGACATTTCGTGCCGGATCGGCGGGGACGAGTTCGCGCTCCTTCTTCCCCAGGGCGATCGAGCTGGTACTGAGGTGCTGGCCGAACGCATATCGAGGAAATTCGACGAATACGCTCGCCCTCTCGCTCCTGGTGTGCCGGTGGGGATTGATTATGGAATTGCCATCTTCCCTGAGGATGGAAAAGACGCAGCCGGCCTCTGCGAGGCCGCCGACCGCCGGCTCTATGCCAGCAAACAAAAGACCCATCGCCCGGCGCCAACCCTCGTCATCGCCCCCCCTACCACTGCGCCGAGAATCGAGGTGCCATCTCGCCGCTCCGAGCTTGTAAAAACCGCTCAATACAATCATCCTTTTCTTTACCCCCCAGCGTCTGCGGCAAGCGAGATGACGGAAGATCGAAATCAAATTTCTCAGGACCGCCCCGATGGAAGAAGATTCGAACGGGTGCGGCTGAAGGGAACCCCAGCCCTGGGCATCGTCCAGGCGGAGGGGAGAAGCAGCACCGTCGAGGTTCTGGACGCAAGCCTTGGGGGAGTCTGCCTCCTTGTCGACGAAGCCGACCTACCCGAAACCTTCAAGGCGCTTTTGCAGGTACCCTTGATCCCAGGAGGCGAGCTAACCTTGCTGCGTATCTACTCCCTGGCCCTTCCCGAAGGAAAGCGCCGGGTTGGTTGCGCCCTCATCTCCGTGTCGGACCTGAGCTTGGCATCATAGTTGGGGCTTTCAATACCGCACTGCAAAATGCCGACCCACTGGTTTAAAATGGGTCAGGCCAATTCTCCTAAACGAGGGAACTGAATCCGCATGATCTCAAGCGGAAATGATTTGTTTTCCTTGTCCCATAAAACGATTTTGGTCACGGGAGGCACCCGCGGGATTGGCCGGGCCATTTCACTCCGTTTTGCGCGAGCAGGCGCGGCGGTCATCGCAAATTACCTTCGCGATGAAAAGTCCGCCGAACAATTAAGTGCCCTCGCCGGAGAGGAGGGTTTGACCTTAGCGCTGTGCCGTGCGGACCTGACCAGCCCAAGAGGCCTGGAGCAGGTTGAGCGCTCGCTGCAAGAAGGGAAAGCGCAGCTTTCCGGGCTGGTCCATTGTGCTGCCACCGGGGTCCACCGCCCCATCGAGGAGATCACTGATCGCCAATTGGACTGGACTTTTAATCTGAATGTCCGTGCCTTTTTCAATTTGGTCAAGCTCCTCCTGCCGCGGTTTTCCAGCGGTTCGAGCATCGTGACGGTCAGTTCCTGGGGAGCCCTGCGCGCCCTGCCGAACTATTCCGTGGTTGGATCGTCCAAGGGCGCGCTGGAGTCGCTCGCTCGGCACTTGGCCGCAGAGCTGGCGCCGCGCGGCATTCGCGTCAACATTCTAACCGCGGGGGCAGTGCTCACCGATGCCTGGAAAGCGATGCCGAACAGCGAGGCGCGCCTCACTGAAATCCTGCGGCGCACCCCGACCGGGCGGCTGGCCACGGCTGAGGAAATCGCCTACGGGGCGCAATTCCTATGCTCCGATGCAGCCTCAGCGATGATTGGCCAGACCCTGGTTCTCGACAATGGTTCGGGGATCATGGCTTAGTTTTGTAAATCGAAAAACCCTGCTATTATGAGAGGAGTTCGGCCAAAGACCGACACGATCTTGAACAGGCAGCCCCTCACTGCTCGAAGATCCGCCAGCCGGTGGGTCACCACACTGGAACGATCAAACAGGAGAGTAGCTTAAGCCGATATATGAAAGGGGCCAATGAGCGACACGGATTACATCTTAGGTAAAATCCGGGAGGCCTTCCAATCCACCTTTGACATCAACCCGGAAATGGTGTCAATGGAGACTCAAGCGAGCGATATCCCCGGTTGGGATTCTGTCGGGCATTTGTCTCTTGCCAGTAACTTGGAACAGGTCTTTGAGATCAGCCTGGACGTAGATGATCTGATGGAAATGGAAAGTGTTCGCGAGATCGTGACCATCGTCACCACAAAACTCGCCAAGAAAGTGTGAAGTGAAAGCCACCGCCGATTGGAATTTTGCCGGGCGGCTGGTACAGCGCCTGGGGCCGCATTCATGCCTCATCGATGCCGCCACAGGGCGCACCGTTGGTCCGGAAGAATTACCGCGGCTGATTCGAGCGTACGCCGGCTCCTTGGTATCCTCGGGACTGAACGAGGGCGATCGGGTTTTGATCGGTTGTTCGCTGACTCCTTCCAGCGCGCTCGTTTACCTGGGAACTTTGTACGCGGGTCTCGTGGCGGTACCCGTGGACGATCACACATTGAGAGCCTCCTCGGCGATGCTCCTGAAAGCAACGGCCGCCAAGGCCGTCTGGACTGAGGGAGGTTTTGGAAGGGTTCCCAAAGGAACGATCAAGCATCTGGAAGGGGACTTGGCCAAGGACGCCCCCCCGGCATTGGTGCCGACTGCACGCGTCGCTTCCGACCTGGCAGCGTTGATGGCCACCTCCGGTTCCACCGGCGCTCCGAGGTTCGTCATGGTCAGCCATGGCAACCTGATCGCCAATACCGAGGCCATCATCCGCAGTCAAAGTCTGTCTCACGATGAACGCGCCATGCTCATTCTGCCGCTGAGCTACTGCTTTGGCGCAAGCGTTTTGCACACGCACCTGTACCAAGGCGGTGGGGTCGTTTTCGACCGCCGCTTCATGTTCCCGGACAAGGTGCTTCATGCCATCAGCAAATACGCGTGCACCACTTTCGCGGGCGTCCCAACTGCCTATAACGTTCTCCTGCGCCGTTCGAATATTCGCTCCATCAAAATGGCCAGCTTACGGCGATTCCTACAGGCCGGAGGCCCTCTGGCCCCGCAACGCATTGCCGAGATGCGGGCGGCGGTCCCGAAGCCACAGCTCTATGTGATGTACGGTCAAACCGAGGCGACCGCGCGCATATCCTGCCTTGAACCCGAGCATTTGGACGAGAAACTGGGCAGTGCTGGGCGTCCCTTGGATAATCTGAAAGTGCGCATCACCGATGAAAACGGTAAGACCCTCCCACCGGGGCAAATCGGTGAGATCTCGGTCAAAGGCCCTTCCATCACCTTGGGATATCTCGATGAACCGGAAGAGACCCATCGCGTCTTCAACCGTGGCTGGCTGCGAACCGGCGATTTGGGCCACTTGGACTCCGACGGATACATCTGGATCGACGGGCGCAAGAGTGCATTCCTCAAGATGCGCGGAGTGCGGGTGAGCTTTGGCGAGGTCGAACGAAGGGTAGCGGCCGTTCCGGGGGTTTATGAATGTGCGGCTACGGCCGTTCCGCACCCCGAGGCGGGTGAGGCACTGGCTTTGTACATCGTTCCGGATAAAGGAACCGGCGACGTCACTCAACGGGTTCGCCACAGCCTGCCAGCGCACTGGACGGTCGAATCGATAAGAATCGTTGCGGAAATACCCAAGACAGCACGCGGCAAGATCTCGCGAACTTTTGTTTCAGCGGATGGAAATGGAACCATTGGATGACATTGGAACGAGGATCGACCGGTTGCTGGCCCTGCCGCCTTATTCCCTGCCCCCTGAAGAGCATCAAGCGGCGCTCCTGGGACTGCTGAAGGATGAACTGGATTACGCTGGCCACAGGAATCCTGCGGTCCGGAACTACCTTGAGCACTGGCCGGTCAGCGTGCATTCCGCGGACAAAATCGCCGATCTTCCTTATTTGCCGGTGGGACTCCTGAAAGCGCAACCCCCTCTGTCCCTCGCGGAGCCACACGAAATCAAGAGAATCCTGGCGTCAAGCTCCACGACGGGGCAGATGCCGAGCAGGATTGCTCTGGACTCGCCGACCGCGAGGCGCATGACCAAAGGGGTGGTCTCCATCACCCAGGACTTTATTGGTTCGGCCCGCCGGCCTTATCTTGTCGTCGATGTGTCCAGCTCGACAGCAGCGGGTTCGGAGTTGGGCGCGCGCGGCGCTGCGATACGCGGCCTTCAGCCGTTTGCCAGCGAGGTGACTTATTGCCTGAAAACGGACGAGAGTGGGAATCTCACCCTCGATTTGGACCAGCTCCGCCGTTTTGCGCAAGCCCGTCGTTCTGAACAAGTGCTAGTTTATGGTTTCACCTATATCCTTTGGAAGCACTTAGTTAAACCGTTGCTTGAAGCAGATATCAGCTTGAAAATGCCCGGCGTACACATTCTGCACAGCGGCGGCTGGAAGCTGCTTCAAGAGGAAGCTGTCGACAAGACGTCGTTCAACGAGGGCTTGTCGCGCGTTTTCGGCTGCAGCCCAGACCGGGTGATCGATTTCTACGGCATGGTGGAAAACGTCGGCGTGATCTACCCGGATTGCGCCGAAGGCAACAAGCATGTTCCGGCATTTGCCGACGTTATTGTCCGCGATCCGCTGACGCTTCGCCCGGTTCGCCAAGGCGAGCGGGGAATCGTTCAGGTGTGTAGCGTGCTGCCGACGAGCTTTCCGGGGCATCTGCTGCTGACCGAGGACATCGCCGAGGCCGTGGCTTACGACGGTTGCCGTTGCGGCAGGCGGGGCACCAGCTTCCGGTTTGTAGGCCGAGTCCCGAAGGCCGAAATTCGCGGGTGCGGGAATATCGAACGGACGAGACAACTGGCCGCGTGACTCCCGGATACCCTCATGAGTGACCTCGTCCGTGTCATCGACTCCGCCGCCGAGGTCGCCGCCCTGGCGACGGAGCTTCGTGCGGCGCTTGCCGGGCCCGAGATCGGCACGAACGCGGTCTTGGATGAATTCGAGGCATGGGCGACGGCTCTGGGGGAAGAAGAAACTTCCGGGATCCCTGGAGTCGCATTCCTGCGGATGTGGTTACGGCGCGGGACGCTTGAACCCATTATCGCCCGGGAACTGGGAGCCAACGCCCTTTGCGGCGGATGGACGGAGGATGGCCGCGCCCGCCTCAGACCCTTTCCCATTGGCATCGTCGGCCACTGGCCTGCGGGGAACATCGAAATCCAGCCAGTCCTCTCGATGACTTGCGCCCTTTTGGGAGGCAATGCTTCGCTCGTCCGGGTGCCGGCCGGACTCGTTGAACCCACCGAACTGATCATGAAAAAACTAGAGCGGTCAGCCTCCACGCATGGTCTCGCGGGCAGGGTGCGCATGCTCGCGTTCGATCATAGCCGGCGGGACTTGCACGAGGCGATGGCTCGTTCCGTCGACGGGGCGATGGCGTGGGGAGGCGAGGAAGCGGTCTTGCAGGTTCGGAGCCTGCCTTTTCCGCACTGGGGAAGGCTCGCGATCTTCGGGCCGAGAATCTCCATCGCCGCTATGGACGGAGACTCGTGGTCAGACCCCCAGGAACAGGGGTCCTGGTGCAAGCGGATCGCTCGGGATGTCTGGCAGTTTGACCAGCAAGCCTGTTCCTCCCCGCAAGTTCTGTTCCTGGAAAAGAAGGCTGGCCATTCGCCTTGGGAGTTCGTGGAGTCGCTGCGGAAAGCATTCGAATCCGAGAACCGGCTCCACCCGAGAACGAACATCCAACCTGCATTGACGACGGCAATATGCCAGGCGCGCGCGTCCTGGTTGTTGGACAATGTCGCCAAGCGCGCCGTCTTCCCCGAGGGCCCGGACTGGACGATTCTTCTGGGAAGCGGATCAGAAATCCCCAAGCCCACGCAGGGCAAAACGCTCACCGTCCTGGAAGCAGACGACCTGCGGGACCCTCTGGAAAAACTCGATGGCAACGTGCAAACCCTCGGGCTGGCCATGGCGAACGCGGCGCGCGAGGAATCACTCGCTGCTTTAGCGGCGAAAAAAGGTGTGGACAGGATCGTAAAGCTCGGGCGCATGCACGTATTTGCCCCACCGTGGGATGGCGTGGATTTAATCCGGCCCATGGTCCGGATGGTCCGCTACGTTTGCTCAACCGGCTGACCGCACCCCGAAAGATTGGATGAATCATGATGGATGCCAAGGCATTCCTCCGAAGCCTGGAGGCAAACGCCCGGATGTTTGCTCCCGCCGCCCGCGCCACGTTTGAGGCGAATGAAGAACTCTGTTCCTGGATGTTGAACCCGCTCGCGCGCTGGACTGAGTCAGCTTACGGCGACCGCGCCTTTGCGGATGCCGCCAAGGGCTATGCCAAGTATTGTCTGGGCGTATGGAAGTCCCAACAACTTTACGAGAAGTCCGGCAGCTATACGCCCGAGAGCATGCCAGAGATCATGGCGGAGGTTTATGAGGATGAGGGCTACATGGTTCCATACATGTGGGCCGCCATTTTGATTTATCCCTTCTGGCCCTCGATGGTCAGCCACATCGCTCTATACCGCGACGATTTTCTGAAATCGGTGCCCGCGGCGGGTAATGTCCTGGAGCTAGCCTCCGGCCATGGAGTGCTCAGTCTGTTGGCGGCCGAAACCCGGCCGGACCTCCGCCTGAAAGGTTTCGACATCAGTCCACCGGCGGTCGCGGTGGCAAATCGGCTTCTCGAGGTTTCCGGTCACGGTCAGCAGGTTAGTTTTGAGGTCAAGGATGCTCTCAATTTAAAGTCCACGGAGAGCCCCAGAGCGTATCAGGGAATCATCGCCGCTATGCTGGCGGAGCATTTGACCGACCCCCGTCCCTTGTTTGCCGTTATGGCGCATCATCTCGCTGATGACGGGATTATTTTTTTCAGTACCGCTCTGGAATCTGCTCAGCGCGATCACACGTTCGAGTTCCACCATGAAAGCGAACCCATAACGATGGCTGAGGAAGCAGGTTTTCGGGTGACCCGATTAATCAGCGATGCGGGGACGCCTGCTCCGGGCGGCCGTTTTCTTCCCCGTGCGTTGGGCATGGTGCTGCGCCGGCGGTGACCAAGGCCTTGGGACCGCGGGCATCTTGCCCGCTCTTCGCGGGAGCGTCCCGCTCCCGATGCCGCCCCTACAGGGCCAGTCATGAGTTTTAAGGCACGCTCGCATCCCACGGCTGGGTCGCCGTGGGCTAAAGGACCTCGCCGCTCCGCGGCTCGGCACCACCCCGTCAGCGTTAATTTCGCGCTCATGGGCATCCTGCCCACGTTTCAGCGGGCGGGAGCGGGACGCTCCCGCGACAGCGGGCAAGATGCCCGCGCTACTTCCCCTCCCCTCCTGAATTTCGGTCAATCTCGATTCGCAAACGATCACTTATGACCATGACCTTTGAAGAGGTAAAAGCGCATCTCAAGCAGCGATTCCCATTCATCATGGTGGACAGGGTCTTGGAGTTGGAACCCGGCGCCCGCATCAAAACCCTCAAGAATGTGGCCGGCAATGAGATTCAGTTCCTTGGACACTTCCCAGGTTATGCCATAATGCCAGGGACCTCCATTATTGAAGCCCTTGGGCAAAGCGCATCCATCCTGTTTAGCCAGACGACGGGAAAGGGCATGGCCCCAGGGGAGTTCATGGCACTGGCCGCGGTAAACGACATGCGGTTCCTCGTGCCCGTGCTGCCGGGCCATACTTTGATCATGGAGGTAAGAATTGTCAAAATGACGGAAGATGCAGCCTTGGTCGAGGGCATCGCCAGCGTGGACGACACCATTGTGACGCGGGGCAAGCTGAGCTTTGCCCGAATGTCGGTCTGAACCTCAGCAACTGTTTGCGGGATCTATCATCGAACTTCGCCCTGGTGCCAAATGAAGAGCATTGAAATTGTCTCCTACACCCAACAGGACCTGAAGCGACTTCTGGCGGATGACCAATTTTGGGCGCAACCACGACTGCCGATCACGAAACGCCGGGCCCTCTCTTACCTGTCAAATCCGCGAGCCGAAGATAGCGACACCGTCCTGGTTACGGCGCTCAGTAAAGGCCGAATGGTGGCGTATATTGGCATTTTGCCGGACGTGCTGCGGAATGGGCACCACGAGCCCATGAGGTTCGGGTGGACAACGACGTGGTGGGTTGAAGCGGAAAGTGCCTATAAGGCTTCCGCGTCGATGATCCTGTTTGCCGCGATGCGCGAATACACGAATAGAATCGCGGGCTCGAACCCCTCCGATGAGGCGGAACGCGTCTGGGTGGCGACAAAACTCTTCCGGGAGTGCGTCAGATTTGACCGCGTATACTTCATCCTGGCTCCCCCGCCTTCCATTGGATTTCTCAGCCCGCCCGTCAGGTGGATGAGTGGGGCCAAGAACCGGATGATTTTCAACCGGAAGCTCCGGAAGTGCGGCTTGGAGATCCGAACCGTCGATACCTTTGACGAGCCTTTCGAGTCATTCGTCAACACTCGTGCCGTGGCCGACCCGCTGGGTCGAGACACCGCATACTGGAATTGGGTCTTGAACTTCCCTTGGATGTCAACGAGCCCCGAGGACGAAGCCGCGCAAAAGAGCTATGCGTTCTCCGTGTTTGCCAAGGATTTCCGGCAAATCCCCCTGCTGGTCATCCGGCATGGTACGGTCATCGCGTTCCTTGTCATGACGCTCCGCGAGGGCCGCTTAACTTTGAAGTATGCCGATTACGATCCCGGCGATGCGGCCGACGTTGCCTCGGCCTTACAGGTCGCGGTTGCAGATATCAATCCCTGGCTATTTATCTGCCCGGATTCCGAACTCACCACGATACTCAAGGGCCTTCTGCCGTTCTATCTCGCGAGACACAAAAAGAGTTCGGCAATTTACGCGGCGAAAGAGCTTCCGCTGTCGATTGGGCGCCACCCGCACTGGGGGACTGGGGATAAGATCTTTACGTGATGGCCTGAGATTCCTGTAATGAAGGCCGGCGGTCATATCGCGTACTTGATCCTATCTGACCGCCTCGCGAGTGAACTGCCAGCCAGACCTCTCGAATCGCCGATATGACGACCTCTGGATGTTCGGTGGGCACCTCGTGGCTGCTGTCGACAACAATCTGCTGGCCATTGGTCGAGAGACGCGCCAACTCCTGCTGCAACTGATGGACCCAAAGATCCTCCTCCGCCTGTGCGTCATTGGGCGGGATCTCCGGGGCGATATCATCCTGTCTCGTCGCGGTCAGCACAATCAGCGGGCGATCCCCAAGGTTTCCGGCGCTTCGGACCTGTGCCGCGCTCAAAGTGGAGAACACTTCATCCTCATCGATCGTAGCGAATTGATGCTTGGTCGGGAGCGTTAGGAAATCTTCTTCCTCCCGGAATGCTTTCGGCCAGAATGCGGGCGCGTCGCCATCCGCCGTCAGGCGAGCCCAGCCAAGATGGAGCTGAATGAAATATTTCAGCTTTTTCCAGCCGGGGTGTTTGTGGTAGTCCCGTGACCATTTGCGGATAGTCTCCGGCGCTCTCAGATCCTGATCTTCGTGGGAGGAGTCAACCAGCACCATTCCCACAACATCATTTGGATACTGACCCGTGTAAACCCTGATGTCGTATCCGCCCATAGAGTGACCGACCAGAAGGTATGGACCTTTTTCGCCGGCCGCCACCAGCAACTGTTTCAGTTCTTGCGCAATCTGCAGGCTGCTCCGCGGTTCAGGACCGGGGTCGCTCCAGCCATATCCGGCGCGGTCGTAGGAGCACACGCGGGAGAACTTCGCGACCTCGGGTTGCACCATGAGCCAGTCAACGAAAGGGCCGCCCGAACCGCTCTCCAGTAATACCGTCGGCGAACCCTGCCCGGTACAGTCGATGTTCATACGGATCGACCCAGCCTGGACGAAATGGCCGCGCTGCGGGAAACGTCGCTCGTCACGCCACCTGCCGATCATCTCGTAAAGCGCGCCGGTGACCGCCAGGGACACGGTAACGAGGCAGAGGCCAGTGAGCGACGCGCGGGCAATTCGCTTCATTCGCATCAATTCTAAAGTCCCGTCAACTCAGAAATCCATTGGGCAGCGTCGAAATGTGAACGTAACGCCGCCATCTTGGCGGCCCTTGTGCCGGCTGGAAGCCGGCGGAACACCTGGAATTAGGGGACTACCGAGAAGTTCCTGTGCCACAGCAACTCTCGTGTGTGTGTTTGGAATGGTGAGAGCACTCTTCGCAGCAAATACTCAATAACCCATCATCGAAATCTGTAGGCCCCCCCGGCGCCAGCCGAATCATCCGCCGCCCACCGGTGACAACCTGCCTCCCTTCGTCAGCCCACTCATCCGAGCGGCATCACTCCGACACACTGCCTTACCCTTTGTTTGGGATCAGAGTCGTTGTTATTGTTTTTGAGCAGACGCTTCGGTCTTAGGCTGCGGGTTATAGACCCGTAAGTAGGGGACCACCGGCGTAACCCGGAAGGGCATCTTCTCAGTAGCATCAACGAGCGGGACTGCCTTGCGCGTGGTGAAGGCAATGGAACCATCCCACGCGCTCACTTGTATGCGTGAGCCCAGGGGCAACGCGGCGATCTGGTCAAGGCTCTTGAGGCTAAGCGGGGGAGCTGAGCTCTCGGCGATCAACGCTTCCATGCGAACCATCCGGCTGTTACCCTCGGTTAAACCATTGCCCAGATGCGCGCCGAAAAGGAGAGGAGCGTTGGGGGCGACGGCAGCGGCGGCCCGCAGAAACAGTCCTGCCTGGCCCAGTTTGTCTTTGTAGGGTGAATTCTTGAGGATCTCGATTCCCTTGGTGTCGGCTGCCGCTTCGTCGGTGCGATTCTTGGCGATGTCCAGTCGGGCAAGCAATTGCTCATCGGAAATCTGCATGCGATCGTTAAACGCGTATTTGAGATCTAGTTTTTGTCCCAAAACGATGTGCCCGAGCTCGTGAGCAAGGACCATGGCCAGGCTCGGCTCGTCGGGTAGGACATCGATAAGGCCCCTGCTGAGCACAATCGTGTAGGCCAAGCTGAACGATTCCAAAGTCGATGTCAGCATGACACGGCAATGGATGGGAGGCAGATTCTCGAGATGATTGGTCGCCACCAGATTGTTCACCACCGTCTCGAGCACCTTATCGACGGGCCCCGGCGGCGAAATGAGCCGCGCCCGTTCCAAGCGGTCAAGCAGATTGTGCTCGGCATCCATGGTCACTTGCCGGGCGCTCTCGACCGGCGAGAGGTCCGATGCAACTTCACTGCTATCACGAACCGGCGCGGAAGCTTCCACCAGAATATTGGTCCACTCCGTTTGCTGATGGTGGGCACTGAGGTCATAGCCCCACAGCCGCGTCTCCGCCTTGTAGCGGAGTCGCTTGCCGCGATCCGTTTCCTGGCTGAAGATGTACACGGGGAGCCAAACTCCGGGCTGAAGGTTCTCGCGCCAGCAGTCAAAGTGAACGTAAAAGTCCCACCGGGGAGGATTGATTCGCGTGCCGTTCAAACGCACGATCGCATAGTCATGATCCTCCACCCAAACACGCCCTTCAAAAGCTCCTTGGGTCTTGGGGTCGCGGGGATGGACATCAATGGCCAAGCAGCGGATGTCGCCCAAGTATTCCCAGCGGACAGGGTCGAAGGTGTAGTGCTTCCGATCAAAATTATTCTCATCCACTGACAAGGCTTCCGCCGCGAATTGATTCAATTGCATGTGCGGCCGGAACATCTCGGGCCGGTGGCGAAGCCACTCCGCAGTGGAATCGGGAATGAAGGATGCTTCCTCCGCCTTATTATCAACCTTGTCGCTGAACTTCAACCGGCCCAGGAAGTAGTCGTCGTTGGTGACGACGTCGCCGAGTTCCTGATCCAGCTTATAGTATTGGAGGTAAGTCTCGATGCGAGGGGAGTATTCCACCAGGCGCGCATGCACTTGCCACTCATCGGCAATGATGTGATTAATGATGTCAGTGATTTCCCTAGGCTCCGGCGTTTCGTCGGTTTTAAGGGGCTTGGATTTATCGCGCGCCGCCAAGGGCAATAGCATCGGGGAAGCGAGGAGGATTGCTAGAAATAACGAAGTAATGCGTCCGATGCGGAGAATCGACATGTCTTTCCTCACGACGAACTGGATTGGCCCGCCAGCCGGAACTGAATGCGCAAGGTCGCAGGGAAATCCACGGGCTTGCCGTCGCGCTCGGCTGGCTTGAATCGAATCTGTGCGGCAGCCTGCTCCGCCGCTTGGTCGAGCCCGTGTCCGAGCGATTTGACCACACCGACCACCTTGATCGCACCGCTCGCCTGGAAGACCACTGAAAGCTCGACCTCGCCTTGAACCCCCAAGTGGCGCGCCTCCTCCGTGTAGACAGGGGTTGGCTTGGAGACGACCTCTACCGGCTGGAAAACCGTGGCGGGCGCCACAGGAGGCCTTCCCGAAGGGGTGGGGCTAGCCAGGGCGGTGGTGGCAAATCCGCCGGTTGTCACCTTCGGCCTACCTGCACCGCCAGCGCCGGGGCCGGCAACTCCGCTGCCGAAACCAGCACTAGCAACCACGCCCACGGCACCGCGACGTCCTCCCGTTCCATTCCCTGTTCCAGGGCCGTCAGGAAGCCCAAAGGCTCCCAACTTTGGGACGTTTCCGGGACTATCCCCCTGCGCGCGGCCCGGCAAGCCTTCGGGACTCCCAAATCCCCCCGTCTGCACTTGGCTGGCGGGACGTTTTGTAGTCACCGTTTCCGGCGCTCCACCAAAAAGGCCTGTATTTACAGCAATTTGTGCCTTTGGGGTCGGAGGGGGCTGGGCCGTCGGCGGAGCAGGCATTGGAGGTTCGGGTAGACTAGCGCTTGGCGGCGAAATCACCGGCCGAGTCTTGGGTACCACAAGCTCCGCGACAGGAGGGGCAGTGATTTGCGGGGTCTCTGGAATCTTCAGCTTGGGAATAAAGACCTGGGGGACTTTTGGCGGGAGCTTCAGGATCGGCTCAGGCTTGTTTAGAGGGGAGAGCCAAGCCACGGCGTATTGCCGATAGGCAACCGGTAGCTCCTCAGGAAACATGAGGCCAAGAAAAATAACGGCGCCCAGCACCAGCGATTCGGCGAGCAAACCACAGATAAATGCGACCCCAGTTCGCTGGCGGCCAAGATTAGACTGGTCCAGAGAACTAAACATGGCCAAGAGTTAACAACCCCCTCAGATGAGCACTTACAACAAGCCCAGAACCGTATCGCGATACATGGAGGGAAACGCTCCTCCCACGGTCACCAATTCTAACACGGAGTTGCGATAATACATATGAACTCTGAGTGGGGACAAATAGTCGCCAGCCATTATTGGTATTCTAACTAAGGGGACTCGTTATGGGTTCTTCTGGTCGGGTTGTCCCAAAAGGCAGGACCGGTCGGAGGTTTCTTCCGGCGTTGAGCAGTCCATTATTGATCAGCGTTGAGGAGCAGGACCCTCGTCACTCGAAGCCGGGCTACATGACGACGTTCGATTCCGGCTCTTCTGCCGGGGTGAGTTCGAGGGCTGTCTCTTCCGATTGAATCTTCAGGTCGTGGATCAAGCGATGCAAATAGCCGCGCGCCACACCGAGGACGCGGGCGGCCTCGGCCTTATTCCCTTCACACTTTTGCAGGGTTCGGATCACCAAGCGGCGCTTGAAATCGCGCAATTCATCTTCGTATGAACGGACCGCCTGCGCCTGATCGAGGCCTTCGCGCATCTTGGTCGGCAAATGCCAAACTTCAATCGTCTGTCCTTCCGCCAGAACCACCGCGCGGCGAATCACATTCTCTAATTCGCGAACGTTTCCCGGCCAGGCATACTCATCGATAGCCTCAATCGCCAAGCGCGAGAAGCGCGTCACGTTGCGGCTGAATTCCCGGCTGACATTTTGCAGCAGGTGATAGGCCAGCATGATGATGCCACCGCTCCGTTCGCGCAGGGGCGGCAGATGGAGCTGGATCACGTTCAGGCGGTAGTAAAGATCTTCGCGGAATTTTTGGTCCTGAACCATCTGTTCGAGATTCTGATGTGTGGCGCAGACCAGGCGCACGTCCACCGTCAACGGCGTGTTGCTCCCCAGTCGTTCGAAAGTACGGTCCTGGAGCACGCGCAGCAGCTTGGACTGCAATCCCAGGGGCAGATCTCCGATCTCATCCAGAAACAAGGTTCCGCCGTGCGCCGCCTCAAACCGCCCGTGCCGCTGCGTTAAGGCTCCGGTAAAAGCGCCTTTCTCGTGGCCGAACAGTTCGTCCTCCACGAGGTGCTCCGGCAGATTGGCGCAGGAAAAGGCCACAAATGGCCCGCCATTCCGAGGGCTGAGCCGATGCAGCGCGCGCCCCAAGATGCTCTTCCCCGTGCCCGTCTCTCCCGTAATCAAAACATTCACGTCGCACGCTGACACTTTGCGCGCCATGGCGAAAACTTCCTGCATGTTTTCCGTGAAGCCAATCAGGTCGTCCAACCGGTCCGCCAGCGATTGCGCCGAGCGCAGCTCGCGCAACTCCATCTCCACGCGATGCAGACGATGGGCGCGCCGCAAGACCCAGCGCAGTTCTTGAATATCCGGCGGGCTGGCGAGGACGTCGTATGCTCCCGCCTCAACGAGTTGACGCAAGAACGCGCCGCTTTCATCAACGGCCAGGACCACAATGGGAGGAGCCGACTCCGTGCGCCGGAATTTCCCTAAATGCTGCAACGCCGCTTCCGCCTCGCCATCGGCGGGAAGGTCGCGGAGGTCCAGCAGGACACAATCGTAGCCCTCTTGCCAAAGCGGGGGGAGATCGGCACTATCACACCCGTCGGGTGTGACGGCAAATTCCGGGCCCAAGGCTCGGCCCACGACTTCGCCAAAATCCGCTTCGGGAGTACAGAAGCAAACGCGTATGAGATCTTGTTCTTTCATAGCCAGCGCACCACCAAGCCGGAAAGAGAGGGTGGCACGGTCAGCAAAGCCCCCTCACCCGGCGATTCTTTTTCCCTACCAGTTCCTAACGTGCCCAGCATGTTTAAAATTCTCTCCGCGAACCAGCGGCCGCCAGCGCACGCCCAGCCTCACCTCGAAATTACCGTCGTTTGGAAGCTTGAACCGGCAAGGTTGGTCGCCCCCAGATCGTCATTGCCTGCCGGGGATCGTGAAGCACGCCTTGCGGTTTCGTGGCACCGCCCTTTTGTCGCTCTCCACTCTATAAGCCGCTAGGTGCGTTGCCAAGAGTACGGGGGTACTGGATTTTACGGATTACTTCTGTAGGGGAGGTCAACGAATGGCCTTTTGCCTCATCGGATGATCTGGCCTGGTGGCCGTGGTTCTTGCCGAGCCTAAGTTTGTGTTAAATTGGCATTGAGAAAGGGTAACTGCCTGACTAGATTTCCGGCGCAACTGGATAGCAATAACGCCTGGTCATTTCTGAGTAGCCATGCCGCAAGACCTCACTCCCGAAGATCAACTCTGCCTTCTGCTCGCCCGCGGACAACTCACTCCCGAGGTGCGGGCGCGGGCGTTGGAGTTGCTCAATGGTCCCATTCTTTGGGCGGCGCTGTTGCAGCGTGCCGAAGAGCATCAAGTGATCCCTCTCGTCTATAGAAGCCTCCAGGAATTAGAATTTCGGGGCGTCTCCAGCGAGGTGCAGACCAAGCTAAAGGCTGATTTCCGCCTCAACGCCGTTCGTAATATGCTCTTTGTCTCCGAACTGACGCGTGTGCTTCAATTCCTCGGCGAGGCTGGCATCCGCGTTCTCCCCCTCAAGGGCGTCGCTCTGGCACAGACGCTTTATGGCGATCCGGCCTTCCGCTTCTGTTCTGACATCGATATTCTGGTTCCCGCGAGCGATGCCCTCCGCGCCCGGCGATTGCTTATCGACGGCGGCTACACGAGTCCGTTCGCTGAGGATTTCTTTCTCGACCATCAATTCCACGCCAGCGCCGATTGCCCTTTGCTATGTCAGAAAGGGGGCGTTGCATACTTTTTGGAACTTCATTGGACGCTCCTCCAGCACTCGTCTAAGGATGCCGAAGCCATGCAGGACCTGTGGTCTCACGCTCGTCCACGAGACTGTTTCGGGGTCAGGGCCTTCAGCCTGACGCCGGAGTGGGAATTCCTTTACTTGGCTGGCCATGCCGCCAATCACCGGTGGCAAACTCTCAAGTGGGTCGCGGATATTCACGATCTCTGTGCGTCGGCGCCGATCGATTGGGAATCCGTGCGAGAAAAGGCCCAGAAGTTTGATCTTGATTTGGTGGTGGGGTCAACGCTTGCAGTGTGCTCCGCGCTCTTCGGCATGGCGACACCCGCCAACTTTTCTGCCGCCACCCTTCCCGCCGGGGTTCAGCTCTTTCCGAATTCGCTCAACCCTTCGGAAGCCTGGGACGCCCCCCTCTTCTACCCCAAGCTCCTGAAGTCACCCTCGGAAAAGTTGCGCTGGTTCGCCGAGATGTTGTTCGTCGCAAGGCAAGCCGACCAGATGTTTTACCATCTCCCCGACTCACTGGACTTTCTCTACTTTGTGCTGCGCCCCCTGCGCCTGGCCTGCAAGTGGTCATGGCTTTTTTTGTCCGCAGGCTTTAGCCGCCTACGGCAGTCGGTTCATTTTTCGAAGAGATGACCTGCGGCGCGCGTGTATGCGTGGGCAATAAGAGAGCATCTCACCCATGACACGCGGAGTCGCGGAGATGGGAAGACCCAGGGCATCGGCGCTGCGGGTCCACACCTTGGCGGCGGGAATAGAATTGTCTTTGCGGGTATTGTCGAAGGAGGGACGCTATTTAACGAACTGGAAGGCAGGGGTGGCGGGCTGCAAGCCGCTGATCTGCACCAGGCCCTTTCCGCCCGAGTAGCGCGTGCCGTCGGCGGCTTTGGCCAGCATGTTGGCGGAGGGAATTCCGGTGCGGGCAAACGACTTTTCGCAGTCCTGCGAGGAGGGCCCACGCATGTTGCCTTCCATGTAGGCCAGTCCCGGGCAGCGCGTGCAGGTGCCCAGGTGCGAGCAGCTCGAGCAGGTGGGCAGGTCGCGGCCGCTGAATGGAGCGCACCTCGTTCATTTGCGGCGAGTACTTCCAGATATCCAGGAACTTCTGCTCGCGCACGTTGCCGGTGGGCAGGGGAAACTGCACGCAGGGGATAAACGTCTCCGTAAGGGGAAATGTAGCAGAAGGTGTGGCTGGCGCTGCACGGCAGGCCATCCCGGTCGTCGTCGTCCACGGCGGGGGGCGGAGCGCAGAATTCCTCCACGTTGCCGATCAGCTCGGGAGTGCGGAAGACCTCGCGCAGGTCCGGCTGGCTGATTCCCAGGCTGAGGATCGAGCGGTCGCCGTCCATCATGGGGGTGATGGTGGGATCGATCGTGTAGGTGGCTCCCAATTCCTTGGCCAGCGCCACCACGCCGGGGTAGTCTTGCAGGTTCTGCCGCATCAGCACGTTGGCGATGATCGTCTTCACCCCGCGCTCACGGAGCAAGCGGATTCCGGCCAGCGACCGCTTCAGCGAGCCCGGCAGCTTGGTGATGGCGTCGTGCACTTCCGGCCGGTGCGAGTAGATGCTGACTTGCACCGAATCCACTCCCAGATCACGCAGCCGGTCCGCCTCTTTCTCGCGGATCATGAAGGCGTTGGTCTTGACCTTGACGCAGAAGAGCAGGGAGCGGGCGTATTCCAGGATGCGGAAGAAGTCCATGCGCATGAAGACTTCGCCGCCGCTGAAGGTGAGGAAGAAAACGCCGGCCTCGGCCAGTTGGTCGAGCACGTCCATGATCTCCGCGGTGGTCATCTCGCCGTGATCGTCGTGGTCCAGGTAGCAGTGGACGCAGCGCTCGTTGCAGCGGTACGTCACATCGAACTGGACGCCCAGGGCACGCCCGCCTTGAGCGCCCGTTCGTTCATCTCCTGCATCAGAGTGCTCATCGGTCGTCCTTTGTCCTTGGTCCCCTACCGGCGCCTTGGCGTGATCCCAATTCCCAGTCCCTAGGACCTGTTCCTTGTGACCAGTTCCCTGGATCTGTCTCCGTTCCCCAACATTTTATGGGCTGATCGGAAAGCAGCATGATTCCGTGCTCAGCCAGCTCCCGGACAAAGGCTTCCGCGTCCTTGAAGGCCTCAGCGCGGCTCCACGTCATATTCCAGGCAAACCCTCTGCGCGACGATCTCTTCGAGCGAGGTCGCGCCGTCCGCCGCCTGCCAGATCAGTGTGCCCAACTCGTTCAGGTTGAACAGCGTCGAATCGCGGGCGGACATGATCATCATTTCGCCGTCCAGCTCGCGCGCGGCGATTTCCCGGCTTCGGGCAATGTAGAGCGGGCTCATAAGAGCAACTCCCACGAGCTAGGTGTCAGGTGCCAGGAGTCAGGTTTCAGGCGCCGGCACACCAGAGTCCAAATCCGATGTCCGGGGGTCCAAGTCCCGAGCACCCAGAACCCAGCCCCCAATCCCTGGCCCCTATCCTATCAATCCCACACTCGCGCGTCCTTAGTAAACACCAATCGGCGGACCGGGACGCGCCGCACAAAATCGCAGACGGTCTGGAAAACCATTCCCACCAGTTCCTCGTCCTGCGCGAAGAAAAGCACGTGCCGCATCAGTTCTCGCGCGGCCTGACCCTCGCTCACGGGTTCGATCCGGTTCTCCGGGCCTTGCTGGAAAAGGAACAGCGTTGCCAGTGGCGCGCGAGTCTTCTTCCCGATGCGCGCCAGCTCCCCGGCGAAAGGAGTGCCGAAGGCCTGAAAGGCAGGTGCAAGGGACCGGGGACAAGGGACTGGGGGCTCAGGTACCGGTGTCCTCCGTCCCGTGTCCCGTCTCCCGTTTCCCGTATCCCGGACGTAAGTAATCTCATCCGTGAGCAGTGTCACGTCGGGCGGGGCTAGCCGCGCGAGGGTGGTTTTTCCCGCGCCGGAAACCCCCGCAAACACGAACGCCCGGCCGTTGCGCACGGCGCTTGCCGCATGCACCAGGAAGCCGCCTTCGCGGGCCAGAATGAGCGAGTGCAGAATGCGCAGCACCCCATCGATCGCGTAAGGGTTCGCGGTCTGGCGCACCCAACCCCGGCGGTTTCCGGTCCCACTCCGCGCGGAAGTCGCCCCGCTCCATCACCCAGCGTCCAGTCTCCCGGCGCACGCTCAGGTCAGCGTCGTCGCTCATTAGTCAGGGGGTCAGGGATATCGGGATTCGGCTCGGTTAGATGGGTTAGGGTTCGGGATTCGGGGTCGGAGTCCGGGAGTCTGAAGTCCGACGGACCACTTCCGTGTTCTGTGTCAAGTCGACCATAGCGACTGGCGACTGATTCACAAATTCGCCGTACCGGTCCGCGAGCATGGCCCCAAATTCGCGCTCTCCGTACGGACAAGGATCGGCATCGCCGATTTCAATGGTAAGTTCGTGAACGGTAATCAATGTGGGCGCCAGCATCGTGGAAAGGTCCAGGCTCACGGCTAGGAATTAAGGTCAGGGCCTCGAGCCTGGAAGTCCGCGTCTTGAATCTGGAATCTTGAATCCGAAATTGCGAGTGACGAATCCTCTACGGATCGTGAACCCCATCACATTCCCTCGCATGGAAGAAGGCTGTAAATATTCGATTGTAATACACTCTCTGCCCTGAGAGAAGAATGGAAAAATCTCGCCGGATCTTTGCCGCGTTCCGAACCACGATTCCTGCTCTTCCGCCCCGTGTTCCGTAGCCCTTATCTCGAATCCCTAACCCCGAATCACCAACCCCGGCTCTTATAGGTCCAACAAAATTCTTACCCGATCTTCCACCTGCCGCAAGGTGATTTCCGTCACCCGGCCGCGCAAGCGTTTCACCCTTTGCTTGGACACTGAGCGCACATTCTCGCACTGGATGAAGCTTTCCGCAACAAGACCGCCCTCGGGAGGCTTTATGGGCACGTGCCAGCGAATCTTTCTCTCGGTCCGTGTAATGGGGATAACCACCACCAAGTCTGCCGGGCCTTCGTTGAAAATATCGACCGACAGAATGAGGGCAGGTCTCGTTCCCGCCTGTTCTTGCCCTAGAGTAGGGTCGAAGTTGAGATCCCAGACCTCTCCCCGCGATGGCACAGGCACGGTCATTCCTTGGCCAACCCATCGGATGCCGTTTGTTCCCAGATTTCGCGTTCCCGAAGTTCTTCCTGCCATGCTTTGGAGTTGGCTCTTAGTGCCGCAAAATCCGCGTTGGCGGCATGCAGGAATTTCTCCCGCCGATAGCGTTCGAGCGCCCGGTCTATAACCGACTGCATAGACTGCCGCTCTTCCTCAGCCATCTGGCGTAGCAGATCGTGAGCGCGAGGACTGATTCGTACTATTGGGGTCCGGTTCGCTAGCTTCATACCTCACACTCTAGCACACACGAGCTTCTGGGTATACTTTTTGTATATGAGAATGTATGCTGTTCTATATCTCGCCCTTAACGACGAAAGGAATTTCTCCGAAAGGAGACAGAATTTCGAAGCTAGTGTGGCGTTTGGAAAATAGGTTTACTTATCAGGCGCGTGCCAAGTCATTGTAGCGCCGGGCTTTAGCCAGGCATGTGCCGCCCTAAAGGGCGGCTCTACGGTAAACGCATTTTCCGTACGCAACACTAGCATTTAGAAGTCACGACTCGCGCGTCCGCGATCCGAAGTCCGCCGTACGACATCCTAATCCCTAGCCCCCAACGCCTAACCCCCAGCACCACCCTCGTGGCAAAATCCGAGTGGCGGAAAATCCACGAGGCCATGCGGCTGGCAACTGATTGATGGGGGGTAAACTGGCGGGAGCCGCGCTCGATGGCGGTTACCCGGCCCAGCAACTCGTGGCTGGAAACGGGCGCGTCATTGCTGTTCAAACTGTCGCCGCGGGTCACGAATTCCAAACGGGAAACGGGACACGGTATACGGGATGCGGCATTTTCGATTTTCGATTTTCGATTTTCGATTGGCGCTTGGCGATTCTCGCTTGTTCCTGGCTTCCGGCTCCTAAATCCTAAATCCCGAATCCTAAATCCTGCTTTCCGACTTCTGCCTTCGGACCCCGGCCCCCGGACATCGGACTTTTGCTTGCGGACTTCGACGACGCGATGCGCCACCAATCTGCCCTCGCGTCCGTACAAGACAATATCACCGGGAAGTGCTAGGTTTGCGTCGAGGCGGGATACGTTCAAAATGTCGCCCGGCCACACCGCGGGCAGCATGCTTAATCCGCTAACTCGGAGGCAAAGATTACCGGAGGAGCGAAGCACCTCCGCCGCCATCTCACATCCCAGCCGGTCGCGGGCTGAGTTGCCGCAGGCTGTGGATGCTTGGGTCATGACGTCTTGTGAACAGTATTGCAGCCACCTCCGCCACCGGGCTTCCCGCAGGTCAGCGCGCTGGTTTCAAAGACCCGTTCGAAGCGTACGGCCGGCTTTTTGTAGGGCTTCCGCATCGCGCTACGCGCCGCAAGGGGATCCGCGTGCCGGTCATTTCCTGCTGGCTCCTTCATGATTCTAACCTCCGATGGGGACGCATTTGGTTTTTGAAGTTGTTGCCACTCCCGTCAGGCTCTCCGGCATCGGGCCTGCCGTCGTACCTGCTGTAACGCTGGTACTGCCTTTTGAAGGTACGCTTACCGTAGAGCCGCCCTTTAGGGCGGCACATGCCGGGCTAAAGCCCGGCGCTACAATCAATTACCACGTTTCAAGTAACTAGACGTATTTTCAAAACCCAACGCTAGTATACCTCCGTTCCGGCGCCCGGGATGAATCCTGCGTGGAATGGAGCATAGCCCTAACAGACGCCACAAGAGTGGCGCTTCGTGCAAGCCGCTTACAGGAACGGCTGTATGTTAGCACTCCATCCCTGCCGCATTCAAGCGCGAAGTTACATCTCAGTTTCGGATCGCCTGAACAACAAACCATCCCTAGTTTAAACCCTGCTGTGTCCGCTTGACAAGACAAGTCGTTGAATCACTCGATGGTTCGGCCACCTGCCCGCTGCCAGACAAGCATGCACCAGCCCCTGGACTCGACCCGGTAGTGAAATACACGCTGGAGGCCCCAAGGGTGGTGGTGATGTTATCGACAATAATACCGCTCGTCCCGCCCTGCTCGGCTCCCGTTGCGCTCGCCGTTGTCGGGAAGCCGTTGGTAACATTAAACGACTCGATGCAGCCATTTGCGCTGCCACTAAAGGCGCAATCGGAAGGTATGCCAACGAAGATCCAGTCAGTGCCGGTCGCGCCTTGATTGGGGTTAAATATCTCCTGGATCGGTGAGCACTGACCAGCCTGCGACCCGAGGTCGAGCACGGTCGTCGTACTGCCGTTGAGGCTGGTCGCTGTCAATCCCATAGTGTTATCGGCGTTGAAACCGATGTCCCACAATGAAGGAAAATCGTTGTTCGGGTCTTTGGCGCACATGTAGAGATGGCCGGTGGAGGGATTATTCCAATAGTTGTTGTCGAAGTACCCGGCATGAAACTGTTCGGAATCGGTATTCGCTCCGACCCCAACACCGGCGGGCGAAGAAACTGTGAGCCCAATGGGGGTTTGCGTGACGTACGCTTGCCCACTCCCTGGCCCCCCACCGGAGAAAACGTAGATGTATCCGGTGCTCGCATCTTCGATGATCGGATCGGTGATCACTGGGTCCGACGGCGTAGCTCCATCTACCGACGCGGTGTTTACGTACGCGGCAGTCGTCGTACTAATTTGGTACACGCCACCGTGGATGTCAGTTACCATGATGTAGGCTGGCGGGGTCGCGCTCGCCGTGTAATAGTCAGGGACTGGGCCTGTCAATGGATAACTGGCGAACTGCTGCCAACCACTCGCCCAGGCACGTGTGCCCGGGCCCGGGTCGCCAATAAATACGTTGGTAAACTGATAAAGATGCCCCCCATCATCCCCAACGTAAATATTATCATTATCGAAGTCATAGAACGGTGGCGAATAGGTATCGGGGGCAGCGCCCATGGGAAGGTTAATCATGCATGCGGCGGTCCCGGCGGCGGCGCACGTTCGGTAGGCAGCCCCTTCGGTAGATGTAAAAATATTGGCGGGAAGGAGAGTAGTGGGGTTAGAGTCTAAGGAGTTCGACGCGTTATCCCCGGCATGCCACGCAAGGATGTGCAAGGTGGAACCCAAGGTGGGACTACTTTCAACGAACGCCACCTGAGTACCGTCATAGGACATAATGGGAGAACCCAACATGATGCCATCAGCCGTAGAATTTGCTGCATAGGCCCAGTCGACGGCGGGTCCGGTGCATGGAGCAGGCTGGCCGCCCGCGAGCATTCCGCCACCCCATGAGAAACCTGTCAGATTGGCCGTGGTGGTAATGCTGTTTCCAGCCGTCCCCCCAGTCCTGGCGGTGACCGTGACCTGATCGCCGTTAGAAGTCGCTGAAACACCCGTGCTCAGTTGAAGTGTGGTGTTGTCGTTAATTGATGTCGCGATGTTAGCGGCGAGTTGCGTCGTGCTGGCGGGTACGCCGCCCGACCAGTAGGCAAAGCCCGAGCCTGAGTTCGAGCCGTCACTGCTAGCCTGGGTCTGCGTGGTGGTGTAAGCCGTGCCGTTAGTGAACGTGATCGTTTCAAGTCCTGCCGCGAGTGAAGCCGTGGCGACCACACAGTGAGAGCCTCCGCAGGTACTATTGGCTACACTCGTAAGCTTAGGATTTGGCGCAGCGCCGGAGGCGCACTCGTAAACGCCAGTATTGTTGCCACCGGTGTTGGTGATTGCGTCAAACAGGTCAGTGTTTGTGGTAGTGTGACTACCCGTGTTGGAGTAAACGTAGCACGTGTTCGCGGGTGGGTTCGTGGCTAAAGGAGTTGATGTCTCGAATGTGTAGTTTATGCCCTGGATGGTCAGAGTTGTACCACCAGCCGGCTCGCTTCCGCTCTCGATGAACTCTTCGATTTGTGGCGTCGGGCTGACCGCCGTCAAAGTTGTGCTGTTGATCGTAATGGTTCCGCCGCTGCTTTGGTTGTCGATGTTGGTCGAGGCGGTACCGGTCTGCGTCGCGTCAGACCCGCCACCCGAGTATAGTTGGTTGAAGGCAACAATCGAGGCTTGCCCGTTTGTCCCGTTGGTGGGAGTCCACGTGAAGAAACTTGGTGATAACGTCCCGCCCGCCGTGATATTTCCCGCTGCTCCACCTGTCGAGGAGGTGATTGTAAACTCGGCGCCACTGGAGCTGCTAACCGTAACTCCGGAAGTGGCAGGGTTATTGGTAATCAACGTTGCGAGTGTGCCCGCTAGAGCATTGCTAGTCACCGGAGTCGACCCCGACCAGTAAGAGAAGGTACAGGGGTTGCAGGTCGACGGCGAGGTGGTGCCGTCGGAGCCACCCGTCAAATTGCCATTCGGCAAGTTGAAACTAGCCAGGCCGTTTGTGACACCGCCGAGACTATTTCCGCCCGTTCCGGCGGTTGGGGCAGTCAGTGTGAGTGTAGCGCCACTGTGACCCGGGGTAACTCCGGTGAGGCCGTTCGACGTGATCGACGCAGCGAGGTTGGTAGCGGCATCTGCGGGGACATTGTCGATGATGAAAGATGAACTCGACTGCGTGCCACTCGCGCCGTTGGTTAGGCTTGCGAAGGTGACGCCGCTCGTGGCAGTGGTGCTCACAGTATAGTTGCCGGTCGTGCCCCACGTGATGGCGGCAAGGTCGGTGACCCCTGGTGCTCCAGCGGTAGCAGTGACAATGGCGTCGGTGGTGGTGTTGTGGTTGATGACATATAGGATCCCCGCGGCTGTCAGCGACTGTGACACGCCCCCTCCAGCAGTAGTATTGAGCTGGAATTGGGTTGTGGAATTGTTCCCACCTGTACCCGCCGCGACGCTGCCGCCGACGGTTACGTTGCCACTGCTAGAGTTCGCCATCACCATCGTGGCGTTGTTCGCGCAACGCGCGGAGACGGTCACTGCACTACCGCTCACTGTCGTCGCTGAGACCTGAGTGTTGGCAGTTGTAGAAGTTCCGCATTCCGTAGCCGTGCAAGTGCCGTTGAGTGCCGCCGCCAAATTTGTTGCGGCAGCATCCCGGTTAGTATTGCCCCCGCTCGTGGCAATGTGGATCTGATTCGTACCCGGGCTGGTCGACGTTACGAAAGTGTATGTTGTTCCCGACGTAGTATTCGGTATTTTAATTGTTTCATTATTCACGGGAAATGTACTAAAGCTGCCAACGGTGATAGTCGCCGTACCCTCCGTGGCACTGGTCGTCAAGAGCGTGCCATGGATGCTGACTCCCTGTCCGGTTCCAATGCAGACGCCGCTGGATGCAACGGTTATGGAACCGTTGGTCGCCTGCGTGTCGTAGCTAGCGGTAAAGGTTTGCCCACCGATCACCACCGTGTTGCCATTCCCAGGGAGGCCGGAAAACATCCCGCTAGCGGATGCCTTCATCGGGGGGCTGCTGTTTTGAGGGGTTAGCCCGGCAGCGGCGCCGGCTTGTACCGTTAGCGAGTAACTACCAGTAGCTGAAAGGCTGGTGATGGTACCGACGTCCCCGGTGGCGCTTGCCGTCATTTTCGTTGGTGACCGCTTTGTTGATGGGCACCACCACGGCGTCTTTGGTGCAGCTCGGAGCGCCATAGATATCCCAAGTATATTTCGCCGGATACCAGGGATTCGAGACGCCGGCGGCGCCACCCAGGTAATTGTTCCAATCTCCTTGGGGCTTGGTGGGCTTGGTGGTCTTGGCGGGCGGGAGAAGACTTCGTCGCCGCAGACGTGATGCCCGCGGAACTCGAAGAGGCTCTCGGCCTCGTCGGCGGTGGGGGCTTCGTCACCGCACTCGTCGCACCCGACGACTTGCGCACGAGGTCGGCGGCGCGAGCGGCCGTCACCATTTTATAGCGCGTGTTGTTCTGGAGGGCCTTCAAGCGCGCAGCCGAACCGTCCTTCTGTGCCTGCTCAGCGCTCTCGGAGCCGAAAAATTCACGTGGTGGGTCGACCAATCCTGGATGCCGGGGGTGCGTGGCAAGGTCTTCGAGGCTGCCTTGGAGTCCTTAATGGCCGCAGTTGAGTCCTTCGCCGGCTTCCTGCCCGGACATTAATCCCGCGAGGCCGATGAGCGTCATCAAGGCCATGGCGAAAAGAAGAGTATGCTTGGAAATCGCTTGTTGTTTCACCGCTTTTTCCTCCCACCGTTATCTGCGTGGTTCCGACGAGATTCTCTCTTGCCCAAGGGGTCCCTAACATGCTAGATACTTCCCGCACCCCCACACCGTATTCTCCCGGGGCGCCGGCATTCCTACTTCGATCGCTTCCAGCCGTTGGAGGTCTTGTAATTCTGTTTTTAAGATTCCTTAAAGATTCCTAAAATAGACCGTCAAATTATAACTGTGGGCGTCCGCCCGTCAAGTCCCATCGGACTCGATAGTTAAATGGTAACTAGCAAGTACCTAAGTACTCCCTGGTCTGTGGCAGCGGTTGCGTGCGTTCGGTTCGTCAGCCGGGCTTGAGCCCGGCACCGTCCGTACGTAGAGCCGGGCTTGACCCGGCGCCCGGCGTCTTTGCCCGGCGCCTTTCGCCCGGCATCATGAGTGCCGCCCTTAAGGGCGGCGCTTGCGCCCCGCGCTTCGTAGGTGCTTGCCGCTCTCACGGTAAACTTCGGCTACCCGCATAGCGACCGACGCGATTAATAAACAGGATTCTGCACTATTGACAGAGGATTCTGACAGGCGATTGATCCGTGTTCGACCGAAAATCGTGGCTGTCCGGGGCGAACCCGCGAGGCGTGGTCGTCCGCAGCGCCCCCTCCACTATTAGTCCGGCGCAGCATGTTGCCGCGAGCGCCGGGAACAGGCAACGCGCCGCGTGCCGTTGTAGCGCCGGGCTTTAGCCCGGCACCCGTGGCGCCGCCACATCGGCGCCACTCGAAGGTGCCGCCCTAAAGGACGGCGCTACCCCCTTGTGCCGCGCCAAAGGGCGGAGGCACGTTAGCCCTGCTTCCAGGGCGGAAACCACAGTTCGTCCGGGGGCGCGAGCAACCTCTTCCAATCCAGGGTTTGCGACCTGGATACGGCCAGTCCTCCGGGCGCGGACAGAACCCCTTCCAGACCGGATTCATTCAGATGTAATAGGCGACGGCCTCCCAGCGCTCACGGGGGCGGAGGATGTGGTCGTACGGTTTGTGCTGCCACAACCTTTCTCCCGAGTGCTGCTTGAAGGCGTAGGCGGACCGTTGCTTGAACCCATAGATAAAGGCCAGACAGTCGGAGGCTTCATGCGTCCCACTGACCAGCAGATGAAGGTGGTCCGGCATGAAACGATACGCCGGGATCTCGAAACATTGTGCTTTCGCCCCCGCGGTCAAGAGTTCGAGATGCTCATCCACCCGCGCGGCGTTTTGCAGGCTGGGAACACGATCTTCGGTGCATACCGTCAGGAAATACCATTGACGACCGAGGTAGTGCGCGCGAGGCAGCCGAATGTTTTTCCGGCGAAATTCCATATCGCACTCTCCTGAGCTGCGCCTGTGTAACAGCCTGTAACGCCCTCGTAGAGCCGGGCTTTAGCCCGGCACCCGGCAGGGCTTTAGCCCGGCACCCATGGCGCCGCTGCATCGGCGCCACTCGAGAGTGCCGCCCTAAAGGACGGCGCTACGTTGGCAGTTCGCACGTCCTCTCCAGAATCTGCACGTCCCCGTTCTCAAATGTCTTAACCACACGGTAATGGGAGTGAAGGTAGTCGCGGAGAGGCCCCAGATGATCCGACGCGCCATGCGGGATGTCAAAGTAGTGTTGCCAAACCACCCAACGCGCGTGGTTTGCTTCCAATCCCGCCACGACACTCTGGACCTGCTCGGGACGGGTATAATCCGTCGAGTCGACGGAATCCAGGGGGGTGGGGTTCGCCAGACCCAGGGCGAAATTCCACTCGGGGTTTGCAAACAGGAAGTCCGTCGGCCTCCGGTGAGCGAGAAACCACTCGAGATCCTGCGTGCTGTCACGACCAAAACAGGCAGTCCGGCCAATCGGGAGGTCCAAAGTGCCATGCCAGCGAGTTTGGATGCTGTGAGTCTCTGCAATCATCAGGGCCAGGAGCCCGATCCCCAGAACCCGTGGCCCCCAGCGTCCGAATCTTCCCAAGGACCGGGCAAACCAAACCAAAAGGATGAAGGCGGGAAGAGAAACCGTGCAGAGCCGGGTGTTCGACGCGGAAGGGGCAACACCGAGAAATAGGCTGAGCCCTGTGATGCTTATTAATGCCAACCTGTCCCAGGGTTCCCGCGGGTGCGTCTTCCTTTCTCGCCAGGCGCGCCAGAACAAAAGAACATAGGCCCAGGGAACCAGGAGTTCAATCAGCAACCATGTTCCCAGAGGAGTGGTCGAATACCAGTTGGTGAGTGGCGGCATGTCAGCCCCATACCGGCTCCATCCGTTATATTCCGACTGGGGATAATACTTCAGGACAAAAACGACGGTGGAAGAGAGGAAACGATCGAGACCCGCCTTCCAAACAAAATAGCTGGTGAGAGCGAGGAGCGTTACGAAGAAACCGCTGTAAAGAGAGCCTAGACGCGCGAGAAGCGATCGCCAACTTTCCTTGGTTTGATATTTCTCCCAGAGTAAGAAAATGGTGAACCCTAGAAGGCCTGCCGGCCCTCGCGTTTGATTGAACCAAGCACTCACTCCGCAAAGCGCGCCCGCTACGGCGAGCCGCCGGGGGCTTCGGGCGTCGATCAGTACCGCCAAGGCCGCCATGACCGCGAGGGCGCTGTACCAATGATGGCCCCCGGTGTCCATCTCCGCGTTGCGAAATGGGATCGCTACGAACAGGAAGCCCGGCAGGATGGCGGAGGCTCCGGAAAAAAGCTTCCTCGAAATGATCGTGCTCGTCCAAACAAAACCGACGCCCAGAAGGACCAGCACGCCGTTCGTGAGCCATGCATGCACACCGAATAACTTGAACAGTCGGAAATAGACGAATTCGATGCCGGGAAATAAAAACTGAAAGAAATCACGATAAAGAACCTGTCCCTCCAACATCCGTCTGGCATCACAGAAAAAGATGGTCTGGTCACCCGAGGGCAGCGTGGGGAGATCCGGAAAGATGAATAGTTGGAGATAAAGGAAGACCGCGGCGCCGGCAAGGGCGCACGGCATCAGGTACTTATTGGTTTTTTGCATGGAAGAAGTCACCCATCGTGCGGAGAGCCTTCAGTGCGCGACCTCCGCCCGCCGCTCTCAGCAGAATCCGGCCGGCAGACGCGAAGGAAGAGGAGGTAATAGCTTCGTGCTCCCAATCGAATAGACCTCCCTCGAACCAGTCGCCTCCCGGGGGCGTCGACTTTCTGCAGGCTGAAGATGTCGCGATTGGCTCGATCACGGTCGTGTTGGGATACCCACGCCCGGAGCATCTTATCCCTGACCATCACGGAAGTGCGCCACATCGAGGACATGACGCGGTTTAGAGGCAGAAAAGCTCTTCCGAACAGGGGTCCGTTTACTTTAATTCAACCCTCCGTGTTGGGCTGGGAACAAATCGCCCGCATTATGGGTGCGGCACGCCTCAGCAGGGGTGGACATCCGGGGCAGAACGAAAGGGTAACTGATAAGACGTAAACCTCAGCATCCGTTTCCTTAATCCTCTACTCCTTAAACTTCTCAGTCGTGTCCTGATTCAGGCCTAACGGCGCCATCTTGGCGGCTCTTTGCCGGCTGGAAGCCAGCGGCATACTTGAAATCCGGACACAACCCTGGGTGGACAATCGAGGCGATGGAGAGTAAGATCGGGCCCATCGGAAATTCCTGACATCCCGAGGGGGGAGCCACCGACGATGCTACCCTTTACTTCGACTGGTCTGCTGTGGTGGGAATCGCTGCTGTACGCCGCGGCGCTCGCCATCGTTGCCGCGATCGCCTATGCGAACCTCCAGGAGCTGCGGCGGAAGCGTGCTCGCGGAGCGCTTTCCATGGTCAAGATGTTAGTCTTGGGAGCGGTGCTTTTCGCCTCGGTGATTGCATCTTTCCTTTTCGCCATCAACGGACTCATACTCTTTTCCAATCTGGGTTAATGCGGTCCATACGGAGAAAAGCCTTCACCACGGAGACACAGAGAGCACGGAGAGCGGACACCTGGCACCTGATTCCTGGCACCTGCTTTTGAGACTTTCAGGGATTTTGGCGGAGGAAGGCGCCGCCGGTCATGAGGGCTCTCAGGCCCAGCAGCAGCATGCGGGGTTGGTGCAGGCAAAGGCGAAGCAGGAGGCTACCGGGCTCGTCCCGGGTGTGGGCTTCCAGGTCGTGGCGGGCGCGGGAATTCAGCAGGTCCACCAGGTGCGAGTAGTGCGCCTGGGTGAAGCCGTGAATCAGCTTGCGGATCAAGAGGTGGGTATTTAGTTCCAGGCGGAGGGCGTGGAGCTTCGCGCTCGAACCGCCATTCACGATGGCGTCGGCCACGGCCAGGGCGCCGCGGAATCCGGTGACGATTCCGCCCACCGTCGTCACCTTGACGTGCCCGGCCGCGTCGCCCACAAGGTAAACGTCGCCGCCCGGCAGTTGGCGGCGGACGGGCATCCATCCGGTGTAGACGGGAATTCTGGCGCCCTGGAACCCTCGGGGGGTCAGGTGATGGCGCTCGAGGAAGCCGTCGAGAGCCGCGCGCGTGGGGACTCCGTCCTCGCCGATCAGGCCGACAACGCCCTCGGTGGGCGAGTGCGGAATCAGCCAGTAAAAGTAAGGCGTGTCGTCGGGGATGAACCAGACGCGCACCGTGTCAGGCGTCATGCCCTTGGGCAAATCCACGATGGCCTGCACCAGGGGGACCGTGCGCGGCTTGGGCCAGCCCGCCGACTGCGCTACCCGGCTGACCGCGCCGTCCGCGCCCACCACAGTGCCAAACTGAGCGTCCTCGGTGCGCCCGCCTTTAGTGCGCTCCATCACCATCGTCAGGGTGTGGTCGTGTTGGTGGAGGGAAAGGAGTTTTTGTCCGAACTCGACTCGCGCCCCGGCTGCTACCGCGGCATTCGCCAACTCTTGGATCAAGGTGCTGCGCTCAATGACCAGGTCGGGCCGGCGCAGGGAGATTTTCGCCACCCGGCCGTCGGTGAACAATTCGAATCGGCGGATCTCGTTGACCACCGCCTTCTCACCCAGGCCTCCGAGGATTTCGCGCATCCGGTCGGTGACGATCAGCGTGCGCGGAGCCGAGTCGAACCGATCCTTGCCTTCAAAAACCTGCGCTTCGCGCCCGGCGCGCGCGAGAGCGTAGGCCGTGAACAGGCCCGCCGCCGATCCGCCGATGATCGCAATTTGCTGTTGGGTGTCTCGACGCCTAGACAAGCTTCCTCATGCGCTGATATCCGCTGCCTCGTGTGCTCAAAATCAGTTCATGCTGCAACGCAGTTCATCGCCCATGCAGGGCTTGGGCGGCAAAACAATGCCGTGCAGTATAACCTATAACTTCGCCCCAGAGCTAGCCCATATGCAAAGACTCGGTCAAAAGGACCATCCCAGAGCGGGGGCATCGACCTATTGTCGCTGCGCCGAAGCCCCGGGGCAGCAGCGGGCACTTTTGGGCATTTGCGGGTTATCCACAATGAGTGCAGGGAAATACTTGATATGGATAATTCTGAATTCAACTCGAACTAATCCGCCGTGGCGGCAAGTTCAACTCACAACATGGCGGCGTGCATGTGCAGCCACGTTAAACCTTGCTTTGCCGCTCATAGGGAAACCGCTCGAGCATCACGACCGCTGCCAGCGCCGTAAGCGCCACGGCAGTCGCCATGCTGTAAGAGACAACCGGAGCGGTTCGGTAAACCAGCAACGCGAGCAAACCCGAGGCGGCACCGACGCCATAAAGCGCCAGGACCGCTCCCCGCTGCCCGATTCCGACATTGGCCAACCGGTGGGCAGTGTGGTCTTTGCCAGGACTGGCGAAGGGAATCAGCCCGCGCCGCGCTCTCGAGATTGACACCAGCGTCGTGTCGAAAATGGGAACAATCAGGAGCAACACCGGAATCATCCAACTGGTGGTTTCCGGCGCGCTGTGCAAACGCAATTTGAGCCCCAAGGTCGCCACCATAAAGCCCAGGAACATTGCCCCACCGTCTCCCATAAAGATTTTGGCGGGGTTGAAGTTCCAGATCAGAAATCCCAATGAGCCGCCGAGGAGCGCCGCCGCCAAGGTGGCCACCAAGACCTGTCCCTCGCGAAGCGCCAGGATGGTGAAAAATAAGGAGGCGATCGCCGTCACGCCACTGGCAAGGCCGTCCATGTGGTCGAAAATGTTATAGGCGGCGGTAATTCCCACCACCCAGAACAGGGTGAGGCCAATGTCGGCGATAGGGCCTAAGCGTCCGGGCAAAAACGCAGACCCCACTTGCGTTCTGACCCCGAGCGCAACCAGGGTGAGTGCGGCGAGCGGCATAGCGATAAACAATTTGACCTGATGGTGAAGCAGGTGGCGGTCGTCGAGAATTCCCACCACTAGCAACAAGGTTGAGGCGGCTAAAATGCCGAAGATTTGGCCGCGCGCCCGGCTCTCCACAAACCCCATGATGGCGAGGACCGTCCCGCAATAGATCGCGACCCCACCCATCAACGGAATTGGGGTCTGATGAATCTTGCGAGCGTTGGGGACGTCAACAATTCCGAAGTGGAGAGCCATCCGGCGGATGGGGACAATGAGGCTGCAGGAAGTCGCAAAAGCTACTGCGAAGGTGAGCATTCCTCCTACCATTGTTTCTCCTTCTGTGCGGTGGTCGATGAGGCCACGGTGCGTTGCGCTAAGCGACCCGGGCGCCCCCATCACGCAGAGACGAACGTTAAAGAACTACCCCGATTTCCCTGCATCGTCAAGGGGGCTCAATGAGCGTGGCACCGGTCGATGTGGGAGTGGCGAGTTCCCCTCCCTATGTCGGGCCGCAAAGTGGCCACTGCGTCAAAGATTCTCAATGATCTGGCGGAAGCGCTGGAGTTCTTTGTCGCGCTCAAAATTTCCCGCGACTTGGAGGGCACGGTCTCCCATCCGGGCCAGGCGCCCGGGATCGCGAGCAAGGCCACGAACGGCATCGGCGAGCGCGGCCGGATCGTCGGGGTCCACAACCACTCCGCAGCCCGCGCTCTGCACCACCCGAGCCACGTCGCTTCCCTCAGGGGCTAACGCCAAAACCGGGCGCCCTGCTGCCAGAATCGAATAGAGCTTGCTGGGTACCACCACTCCTTCCAGCCCGCGTTTGATCGTGACGAGATGCAAATTGCCCGCGGCCAGCACATGGGACACTTGCTCGGGGGGACGGAAAGGCTGGAACCTGATATTATCGATGCCTCGGGCGGCGGCTTCAACACTGGAGCGCTGCGCCCCCTCGCCTACAAAGACGAAACCTACGCCCTCCCCCTCCAGCATCCTGGCCGCTTTGATGGCGGTTTCCCAGGCTCCGTAGAAACCCAAATTCCCGGCATGAAGCACCACGAACGGAAAGCCGCTGCGAATCTCCGCGGTAACCGGATTGTCCCGTGCTGGGGCGGAGTGTGCCCTGCGGGATCCATCGCGGACAACCACAACGCGCGCGGGGTCGACACCCTTGGCGATGATGCGCTCGCGGGTGTCCTCGCCCAAAACGATCACGCGGCTTGCCCGCCCGAGGGCCCATCGGTGCAAACGCTCCCAGAGCCTGACCCACCAGGCGGGGCGAACGATGCTGCCGAGTAGCGCCATCTCCGGGTAAAGGTCCCGAATGTTATAGACGAACCGCTTCCGTTTAAGCGAGGCAACGAAGGCGCCCACAATGCCTTCGAAAGGGGGATCGGTCATGGCCATGACCACGTCCGTCCGCACCATGAGGGCGCGCGGAACGGAAAGGGCCACATAGGATAAATAGTTCCAGACCCGCTGGCGCATCCGGAAGCGCGGAAACGTGCTCGAGCCTACGCGCTCCACCACGGCCTGTCCGCGGCGGTCACGCCGGAAGATGTAAAAGGGATGCCGTTCGGAGGGATCGTAAGAAGGCCGGCCGCAGAGGACGGTTACCGCGTGGTGTTCGGCTAGCGCGTCCACCACGGCCGCCGCCATGTTGGCGGTCGCCGCAGTATCCGGGGGGAAATACTCATTCAGGAGGAGAATGCGCACAGGCGGTCAAGCTTATGGTCTTCGCAGCCCCTTTACCCAATGGACCGCGAAGTCGTGCGAATCAAGCCTTCGAGGCCTTTCCTGCGGCCATGCGCTCCTCCGGCAGTGAAGTCAATGGCGGCTTTTCGATCAGAAAATTGCCCAGGACCAATACATCCATTCGGGTCCGGAGGAAGCAGTCAATTGCTTCCTTGGGGGTCAGAACAATCGGCTCGTTCTCGTTGAATGAAGTATTAAGTAGTACCGGCACCCCCGTCAGCTTCTCGAATGCCTTGATCAACGCCCAGTAGCGGGGATTGGTTTCGCGGCTCACCGTCTGAAGGCGGCCGGTTCCATCCACATGTGTGGGTGCAGGGATAGCGGCCCTTTTTTCCGGGCGCACGGTGTACGCCAGGTTCATGAAAGGAGAGGGGTGGGACCGCTCGAAGTACTGTCCCGTGGCCTCCTCCAGAATGGAAGGAGCGAAAGGCCGAAAGACCTCACGGTGCTTGATCCTCTGGTTCAGAATGTCTTTCATTTCCGCCCGGCGCGGGTCAACGAGGATGCTCCGGTTCCCAAGGGCGCGCGGGCCCCACTCCTGCCTGCCTTGATACCATCCCACGATTTTGCCGTCGGCAAGGTGTTGCGCGGTCTGGCGCATCAATTCGTCGTCGGGAAGCTCTTGGACGGGCGAGCCCAAGCCGTGAACCGGGCTGTTTTCCAGGGCCAGGGCGATGGCCTCCGGGGTAAATTGCGGCCCCCAATAGGCATGGTCCATGATGAAAGTCCGCGGCTGGCCGAGGATCTGATGATAGACATAGTAAGCCGCCCCCACCGAGAGTCCGGCATCACCGGCGGCGGGTTGAACGTAAACCTGCGAAAACGGAGTGTGGTCAAAAATCTTGCCATTGGCAACGCAGTTAAAGGCGACGCCGCCGGCCAAACAAACCTGGGGTTGCGGAGCGGTCTTGTGCAATTGGTTCAACAGCCGAAAGTAGGCCTCTTCCAGCACCACCTGCATCGAAGCGGCAATGTCTTGGTGTTTTCTGCCCACGGGCTCGTCGGCCGGACGGGTTTTTCCCAGCCGCTCTTCGAGGTAGGGGGAAAACAATTGCCCCAGTACGGGAGTCTTGCCGTTTTCCTGCCACGTCATTTCCGGCCCCGTCCGATGGTGGCGAAAATATTCCAGTCCCAGCGCAAATCCCTTGCTGCTGTGGGCCTTCACCACGCGGCGCAACTCCTCCACGTGCGCGGGCTCACCGTAGGCCGCCAGCCCCATCACCTTGTATTCGTCACCAAACTTCCAGAAACCCAGGTACTGACTGAGCGCCGTGTAATAGAGCCCCAGGGAATGGGGAAACGCCACGGCTCCGTGGACGTTGAGCTTATTGCCCACTCCTGTCGCCCACATCGTGCTGGCGAAATCGCCAAGTCCGTCGGTCGAGAGCACGGCGGCCCGCTCGAATGGCGAGACGAAGAAGGCGCTGGCCAGGTGCGCCACGTGGTGTTCAATGCGGTGATGCTGGGCGCGAATGGCTTGCGGGTCGATGTCGCACGCGGCGGCAAGGTCCTCCTGAATTCCCCGGAAGTGCTTTAGGGCCTTATAGCGGTCGAGAGTAAAGCGGGGCATGCGGACGGCGTAAAAAAGCTTGGTCGCAATCCTTGCCCATGGGTTGCGGGGAACGGCCACGTGGTCGATATCCTTGATGGTCAACCCGGCTTCGGAGAGGCAGTGGCGGACTGCGTTCGCGGGGAAGCCTGCGGCGTACTTTACGCGATTGAAGCGCTCTTCCTCGACCGCCGTGATCAGTCGGCCATCACAAACAAGGGCCGCCGAAGCGTTGGCGTGATATGCGTTAATGCCCAGGATATTCATAGGTTTATGAGATCTAGCGCGACCCGCCCTCGGGCAGGAATCCGCGAATCAGCTTACCAGGTGGTGGTCCACCCATCGGTTCAAGACGAACAGGCTCCACACGCGCGACCAGCTCGTTTGCCGTTTCAAAAAGTCTTTCCAAACCTTACCGACATTATTCCCGTTGAGGCATTGCCGGAGCGGAGGTGAAACGTTCTGAAGTTCTGCTCCCACCTGTTTCCCCAGCGAACTCCGGAGCCAATGCTCCCATGGGAGGGTGAAGGTCCGTTTCGGCTGAGAAATGACCTCCGCGGGCAGCAGGTCGCCGAGAGCGTCAACAAGGAGCGCTTTGGCTCGGCCGTCGCGACGCTTAATCGATCCCGGCAGGCGCGCCACGAATTCGACAAGGGCGTGGTCAAGAAAGGGTACCCGCACCTCGAGAGAGTTAGCCATACTCATGGAATCGGTATCCCGCAGCAATGTATCAACCATGTAGGACCGCGATTCAAGGCAAGATACGGCGGTGAAATCGTCAAGCTGTTTTGATCCTTGCGCGGTTTGCTGGAGCCAATCCCGCCAGGGTTCCGGCGAACCTAAACCATTGCCATTCAGCAACCCCAAAACCTGAGCTGGGGTGAAAAGGAGCCTGGTATAAAAATACGGGTGAGGCAGAAACTTTGGGTCCCGCCAGAGTGCGGCCATCTTGCGGTGCGAATCTTTTTTCTGGAAATGCCCCAGAATCCCTTCCGCCGCCGAAGCCACCGCGGATCGGAGCCCTCCGGGCACCGTCTGCGCCAGCGAAGCCACAGATTGGGCTTCCGGCGTCGAACGAAAAGTGCTATACCCTCCAAAAATCTCGTCGCCACCCAAACCCGAAAGCGCGACCTTGAGGCCGGCCTGCCGTGCCGCCCAGGAAACAAAATAGGTGTTGATACCGTCCATGCTGGGTTGATCGAGCGCGCCTACCGCCTCGCCGAGCCGCGCGAGCATGTCGTCGCCACTCAGGGTCAGTTCTTGGTGATTCGTGCCGAATCGCTCCGCCGTGCGGCGAGCCAGTTTGGCCTCGCTATAGTCCTGCTCCGGGAAAACTACGGTGACCGTGTTCAGGCACGCCTTCTTCCGCGTAGCAAGGGCGACCAGCGCGGTGGAATCGATGCCGCTGCTCAAGAATACTCCCACAGGCACATCGGCAATCAAATGGGAGGCGACAGCTTCTTCGAGTAGCGATCGCAGAAACGCCGTCGCCGGGCCGCGTTCCTGCTTTTTGGTTTCGAGCGCCGGAGACGCCGATGTGGCGAAATCCCAATACGGCTCCGGGTGGACGCAAGTGTGCTGCCCTGCGGCAGAGAGAGTAATCCGGTGCCCAGGCGGCAAGGAATAGACGCCCTCGACTAACGTCATGGGCTCCACGACCGAACCAAACAAGAGATAGCTGCGCAAGGCGGTCTGCGAAAGCTTTGGCTCGACCTGTCCGGACGCTAGGAGAGACCGAACTTCCGAGGCAAAAATCAGGTTGCCATCAACGAGCGCGTAGTAGAGCGGCTTGATCCCAAGACGATCGCGCGCAAGCAGAACCCGAGGATTACCGCGCCGGGTTGACTTCGATGTTTCCGCGAGAGCGAATGCGAACATCCCCTCGAAGTGGTCAACGCAATCTTCGCCCCATTCCTCATACGCATACACAATGACTTCCGTGTCGCTTTCCGTTTGGAAATGATATCCGCGCGATACCAGCCTGCTTCGGAGCTCTTGGAAATTATAAATCTCCCCGTTGAACACCACGACGACGGTCTTTTCCTGGTTAAACACGGGTTGGTGCCCGCCGCCGAGGTCGATGATGCTAAGGCGGCGCATGCCCAAAGCTACCGACTCGTCGATGAACACGCCCTCATCGTCGGGGCCGCGATGGTGCATTTGGCCCAGCATCTGCCGCACGACGTTTTGCGTCGGCTCAGGATCTGTGCTGCCTATGACGCCGCAGATTCCGCACATGGTTGGTTAAATCAATCGAGCCAGGAGGGCGCGCTCTGATTCGTTACTGAGGAGACGCCATCGCCAGTGCGCGTTGCCGGTGGCGCCGATATCGGCGAACCACCCAATCGCCCAGAATCCCCAAAAGGAGGAGAGGGATGGACGCAAATATCAGCCAAAGCGAAGGGTTTTCCGGAAAGTAGGCCCAGTTGACGGCCTCGTCCCAACCCGGGTCAAGATGATTGAGCACAATGCGCAGGGCGTGGCCCAATACAGGAATTCGCTCAAGATGGAGGTGAATGGTGTGCTGAAAACTGTAGTCGGGATCGTAGCCGGGCATCCTGCTGATGGCGTCTTCGAATACCGTCGGATCCCGCAGCTCCTGCTTGGTCAACCCACGCCCCTTCTTATCTTTAAACACCAGTCCCTGCTGGGGATTTATGACCACCCACCGGTCGCCCCATTGGACCTCAGCAACTACGTGCATCGTCCCACCATGCTGGTCGAGCAGTAGGAGGCGTCGCACCTTTAAGCCGGCGGCAGCGGCCAGATTCATGAATGCATTACTTGACGTTCCGCAGACGCCCAGCAACCGCGCGTTTTGAACAATGTACACGGGGTCTCGGCCGTCGAGCAGCCCGGCAGACACCGGCACGGAAGCATCGGCCCGCTTGGGCTCATGGTGGAACCAATCTACTAAGGCTTCCGTCTTCTCTTGCGGCGAACCGGAAAGCGGAACGATGGCGTCGGCAAACCCTTTCAGGTACCTTTCTGTGGAATAGTTCCACCCCAGCCCGCAAATTGCCAGGCACATCGCGGCAAGCATCGTAGCTCTGCTGGCAAACCGCGCGAGCATCGAAGCATCGAGGTTCTCAGGCATGTCCTTGTCGCTATTCGTGCGAGCCGTTAGGGTTTCGAAGCTCATGAGAAATCTATCGCGTTACAATAGAAACGATTTCAACTGATGTCGGAACTATCGTTAGTGGAGTTCTGCAACTCGCGGCCACCCATCAATGGACAGGTTTCCTCGCCACAACGAAGAGAAATTGCGAAAGAGAAGGCACGAGAAAGCTGAACGGCCGCCAAGCCGACAATGCTATTATCTCTGCCCACCTGATCGGCGCAAACAAGTTGCTGGCGAACCGCTTTTTTTGGCTTACGAGGAAGAGGGCATCCTGCTGTTGTAGGTATGCGCTTTCTATCACTTCAAAACCGCTCCAGACTAGCATCTTCTTGACCTCGTCGAGGGTGTACTCGCGATAGTGCCCGGTGAACGGGAAGTCCGCGTGGAAGAACTGTTCGATGGGTGGATGGACCGTTCTTCGCATCAGCAAGCGAAGAACTGAACTGAGTCGCGCGATATTCGGAGTCGACAGAAGCAGCAACCCTCCTGGCCTGAGTATACGGTAGAAACTCTTCAGGGTCGGTTTTGCCGAAAAAGGCAAGTGCTCGATAACTTGTTTGAACGTGACCACGTCAAACGAGACGCTCGCGTAGGGCAATTCCCCGTCCATCAGGTCGAAGGACTGGTACGGGACCCCTTCTTTCTCGATCCATGGTCGATAAACCTCGAATCGGGGGTGATCACACGCCGAGGCCTTGATACCCATGCTCTGCAAAGTCAGGGGAAGGACGCCCAAGGTTGTGCCCACGTCGAGCACCCTGTAATCGTCGCCCGCCTGTTGCTGCCGGTTCTCCAAAATGGTCCCGACATACTGCGTCAATTCCTTCAAGTCGAGTATGCGGCGACGGACGTAATCCCGGTCGCGTTCATCCTCTCCCGGCACTTCCCAGGCGGTGATTCGCTCCAGTACCGCGGAGACGTGTTCTACGATCTCGCGGCGCCTGCCAGCATTCCTGGTCGGAAACGTGCGGCTCTGCTGTCGCCCCGGTTTGCGGCCGATTTCTTTAATCCCCGACGGACGGCTTTGGCGACGAGGAAGAAATCTCAAGCTGGTCCAATACTCCCCCCTTCTCTCGCTTCTGTCAGAATCAGAGGAATGACATTTCTGTGCAAGCATCCAGTCGGCGCGGGCGACTCAACTCCCACTGGGGGACCGAGCAGAGATCAGCGAGCGCACTCGTGAGAAGTCAGCGATGGTTTGCTCATAGGAATCTTGCATCCCTCGAACCAGCCCGTCCCAGGAGATTTCCTTCGCGACTTGCGGGCATCCGACTTTCAATCGCTGGTAGAGGGCCGGGTTATTCATCAACAACTTAAGAGCCTCTGCGACCGCGTGCGAGTCGTACGAAGTTACTAATCCCGCGCGCTGATCGACCAGAGGGGCGATTCCGCAGCGGTCGGAAACAACCACGGGGGTACCGCAGGCAATCGCTTCCGCCGCAGTGTTGCCGAAGTTCTCGTAGCGTGATGGAAGGGCAAAGACCGTCGCATCCACGTAGGCTTCCTTCTGCGAGTCCTCATAGAGAGGACCCGGAAACCGGACTTGGTGGCTAACCCCCAGCTTTTGAGCTTTGTCACGCAAGAAAGCCACATACCCGTCCTCACCTTCCGGCCCCGCGATGACGAGCGTGACTTTATCGCCGCCGATCCGCGGAAGCGCCTCGATAAGGAGATCTGCGCCCTTTCGCGGAATCAGCCGCCCTAAGAAGAGGATGACCCGCTCATCGTTTGCGATACCTGCTTTTTTTCGGAAGGCGCCGAATGGAGGAAGGGTCTTGAATTCCTTGAGGTCGATCCCATTGAATCGGAGCAACACCTTATCGGCAGGGATCCCGGCACTCCGCAAATCTTCCCTCTCCAGTTCAGAGGTTGCGATCCATTTGCTCGCCTGGCCCAGATAGCTCCTCGCCAGACTCTTCCAAATCTTTTTGAGCAGGAATCCCCGATCGATCGACCGCGTCATTCCGAGCGGCTCAAGAAAGTAGGGCACCTTAAACTTCCGGCAATAGTGCCCCACCGCAGGGCCCAAGGTGTCATAAAGGCCATAGACGTGGACGATGTCAAAATCCCGGAGGCGCCGTCGGCAGAAGCTCAAGACACCCGGGTTTACAGTCAGATTTCGGTAGTGGAAGCGAGTGCTGAAATAAACCACCTCCACTCCGTCCAAGTCAGTTCGCCAGCCGTCGGGATCTGCGACTACGCCCGCTGCTGCAATCTCCTTCGCCCCGAAGCCCAGGTCCGCCGTCAAGACCACTACTTCGTTTCCCTGCTCTTTTAGCGCTCGAGCAATCGAGCGAACCTTGATTGCCGGCCCCCCTCGCGCATTGAAGGGGTAGTAGGCTTGGGTCACCTTCAGGATGCGCATCGGGCATTCACGCTTCGTGACCCTTTGTGGCGGAAGCCGCAAGTAGCTCTCGCAGCCGCCCGCAAAATGAGTTGTAGGAATAATGTTGCTTTACCCAATCGCTCCCAGCCTGACCCATTTCGCGGGCGACGTCAGGGTGAGTCAACAGGTCCGTCAGCGACGCGGCGATTGCCTCGGAGTCTTCAGGATCCACCAGAAGACCATGCTGTCCATGTCGAATGATGTCAGCAGGCGCGCCGTAATTAGGCACGATAACGGGCTTGCCAAAGGTCATAGCTTCCAGATAGACGATTCCGAAGCCTTCTCCTTTGGGATTGACGTCGTCGATCACTGTGCGAGCGGGGAGGATGAAAACATCGCACGCTCGGTAACAGGCCGCGAGCAGCGCATCGTCGCGAACCTCCCCCAAAAACACGACATGGCCTTGCAGCCGCAAATCCTGAACCAATTTCTCCAGCCGCGGACGGTCGTCTCCGTCTCCCACAATCAAGTACTTGAGATTGGGCACGCGCTCGATCACCGAGGGTAGACTGCGGAGAACAACATCATGACCCTTATAGCGCTCGGACGCCGCCAGTCGAGCCACCGTCAGGATGACGCGGCATCCCTCCAGCCCAAGGCCAGCAAGCGGACCCGTCGGCAGGGCGAAGGGTCAACCAGTCCTCCTGCGCGATACAGGGAGTCAGGGTCAACGCACGCTCCCCGGCGACTCCGTGGAGCTTTACCACCTGCTTGCCGGTGAAGTCACTCAAGGAAAGAATCTTCGCCGCTCGCTGGAGAGCTTTCTTCTTAACGATTGGAAGCCGGCACCACACGTCGATGCCGTAAGCAATAACCCAGTAGGGCCGGCCCATCGCCACATGCACCAGCCACCCAACCGGCGCCAGCCCCACGTGGCAGCAAACGATCAAATCCGGACGGAATCGGACGGCCTCCCGAAGGGCGCGGCAGGTAAACCGAAACCTTGCAGCAGCCCCGATGCGCGTTCGGTTGCCGTGCGTCTGGGCGTCGGGCAGCGTGACCTGGCGTACATTCTCAGCACCTAACAGATCTTCGAAGGCTTCGATCAG
>CAWEFC010000062.1:0-11243 GCA_963808085.1 uncultured Acidobacteriota bacterium | reverse complement strand
CCGTTTCGGTGCCGTCCTTAGATATCCAGAGCGATTCGTAATGCGTGCGACAGGCGCGAGAGCTTCTGGGGCGAGAGGGTACCGAGGAAGTTGGTAAGCCGGCTCTTGGGGATGCTAACCAAACCGTCCGAGGCAATCCAGCTCGGATGCTTCAATCGATCTTCCGGCCCTACGGAGACCTCCGTTTCGAGTCCGTGACCCCTTGTGAACACCGGAGCGCAGACGACCGTGGGAAAGCGGGAATCAACGAGGGCCTGGCGGCTGACCACGGTCATCACCCGTTGTTTCTTGGGGTCTCCGCCTCCGGGATGGCGCAGCAGATACAGATCTCCGCGCTTCATCGCTCGTCCCAGAGGTGGTCAAGCGATTGGTAGGCGAGCACATCCTGCATCTCGGCGTTCAGCTCGTCGGCAAACCGGTTGATTTTCTGCGCGTCGCGGGCGTTCGCGGCGGCGCGTTCGCGGTGGGAGAGATACCCGCGCAACACATCGTCAACTACGGCCGACCGGGAACGCTTTTTTCCTGCCACGCGGTCGATGCCTCGAACGACTTCGCGGGATAGGGTGAGAGAGGTTTTCATTTTCGTCTTCATACTACCATTATACTACCTTTGGAAAGATGGGACGCGGAGAAGAGGTACTGTCTGAACCTCCGTGCTGTAAAGATCGTGCAACGTCCATGGAACAGATTATACGGAAACATGGTGACGGACGAAACGTAACCCAACCCCCGCGTATGGTTTCGCTCAGTTACTCACGGTTAAGGACCTTGCGGCGGGGGGCATAACGCGTGATTGATTTGCGATTCGGTCAGGGTGATAATGAGTCAATTGCGGACAAGGGTAAAACGGCGGCGAGGTATGTGCCTGATTCCGGAATCCGCGCTAGCCCCTCATGCACGAACCGCATTCTTCGCGGTAGCCAGCACCACAAGAGGTAGGAATAGCTCATGAGCCCTCCCGATCGTTCGACGGACGGTCACGTAGAAAAGGAAATGGAAGAGAAAACCGCCGCTCTTCGCGGTGAAATCGGCAAGCAGAATATGGCGGCGGAGCAGCTTCGCCAAAGTGAAGAGCAGTTTCGACTCATCGCAGAGAACGTTTCTGATCTAATTGCCGTCCTCGATACGGAGGGACGGCGATTGTATAACAGCCCGTCTTACCGAGAAATACTGGGCGACCCAGTGGAGCTGCGCGGATCAACCTCGTTCGATGAAATTCATCCCGATGATAGAGAGAGGATCAGGAAGATCTTCCAAGAAACCGTCAAGACGGGTCGCGGGCAGAGAGCCGAGTATCGATTTTTGCTCAGAGACGGGAGTATCCGCTATATCGAGTCCCAGGGCAGCGCCGTTCCCGACCAAGACCGGAAAACCGCGAGGATCATCGTTGTCTCGCGTGACGTCACCGAGCGCAAGAGGGCGGAGGAGGCCCTCAGTGAAAGCGAGGGAAAATACCGCTCGCTGGTGTCTAATATCCCCGACGTGTCCTGGACGTTGGACGAAAAGCGCCGCTTTGTCTTCATCAGCAGCAACATCGAAAGGGTTAGCGGCTATTCTCCCAAGGAGGTTTACCAAGATGGCACTCGCCTCTATCTTTCCTCTCTCCATCCCGACGATCGTGCCAAGGTGACCGAAAGCTTTCGCGCGCTATTTGCCGAGGGTCGGCCCTTTGACGTCGAGGTCCGTGCGAAGCGCAAGGACGGGGAGTGGAGATGGGTGCAACACCGGGCTCTTGCCACCTACGAGAGAAACGGCATCCGGTACGCTGACGGATTGCTGTCAGACATCACGGAGCGCAAGCGGGTGGAAGAAGCTTTGCGTGATAGCGAAGAGCGCTATCGCCGGCTTTTCGAAGTAGAATCCGACGCCATCCTCGTCATCGAGATGGTCACCGGCCGGATTCTGGACGCGAACCCGGCCGCACTCAAGCTGTACGGATACAGTCGTGAAGATTTTCTGTTGCTGACTGCCGGTGAGGTTTTCGCGGAGATCGAGGAGACCCAGGTGGCCACCAGCGACGAGCGGGCGCCGTTACAGTTGCGCTGGCACCGCAAGAAGGATGGCACGGTCTTCCCGGTGGAAGTGACGCGCAACTCCTTCATCAACCAGGGGCGGATGATTCAGGTTGCCGCCATTCGTGACATCACCGAGCGCCTGCGGGCGGAAATCGAGCGCACGCGGCTTGTCACTGCCATCGAGCAGTCGGCAGAAGCCATCTTGATTACCAACACCAACGGTGACATCGAGTACGTCAACCCCGCCTTCACTCGTAACTCCGGATATCACCGCGATGAGGTTTTGGGACGAGACGTTAGGATCTTGAAATCGGACAAACAAGACCCGGCAATTTACCAGCAGCTTTGGGAGACTATTCGCAAGGGAGAAATCTGGCGTGGGGAAATCATTAACCGGCGAAAAGATGGAAGCCTGTACACCGAAGAAATGCACATCGCCCCAGTCCGGGATGCGCTTGGCAAAGTCACCCACTTCATTGCCACCAATCAGGATGTGACCGAGCACAAGGCTCTCGAAGAAAGGCTACAGCAAGCGGCGAAGATGGAAGCCATCGGCAGGTTGGCGGGTGGAGTCGCTCACGATTTCAACAACCTTCTGACCGTCATCAATGGGTATAGCGAACTGGGGCTGGACAGCCTTAACTCCGACGACCCCGTGCGGCGTTACCTCATCGAGATTATGAAAGCGGGCGAGCGGGCCGCTTCCCTGACACGCCAGCTTTTGGCCTTCAGCCGGCAGCAGGTGCTCGCCCTTCGAGTTTTGGACTTGAACGACGCCGTCTCCAATGTAGGTGAAATGCTGCATCGTTTGATCGGCGAGGATATCAAGTTGGAGATGGTTTTGGACCCGCTCTTGGGGCGCGTGAAGGCCGACTCCGGGCAAATTGAGCAGATCCTGATGAACCTGGTCGCCAACGCGCGCGATGCCATGCCCAAGGGAGGCCAGATGGTGATTGAGACCACCAACGTCGAGTTAGATGCGGCCTTTGCCCGCACCCACGCGCCGCTCGTCCCGGGTGGTTATGTGATGCTGGCGGTGAACGACACGGGAATTGGCATGGATGCAGAAACTCAGGCCCATATCTTCGAACCGTTCTATACCACGAAGGCGAAGGATAAGGGCACAGGGCTGGGACTGGCCACCGTCTATGGGATCGTTAAGCAGATTGGCGGGTATGTCTGGGTCTACAGCGAGCCGGGGCGAGGATCGACGTTCAAGATTTACCTACCCAGGGCCGAGGAATCTGGTGAACCGGTCCAGTTTCCTGAAGCACCCGGACACCCGGTTGGAGCGTCAGAAACCATCCTGTTAGTCGAAGACGAAGAAGCAGTCCGCTCCCTGGCGGCAAGAATTCTTCAAAGAATGGGCTACAAAGTGTTAGAGAGCATGAGCCCCGAGGATGCCCTCCAGATCAGCGCGGAATACAAGGAACCGATCCACCTCCTGCTGACGGATGTGGTGTTACCCAGGATAAGTGGCCGGACGGTTGCCGAGCGGCTTGCACCCCTGCGGCCAAGCATGAGAGTGCTATTTATGTCAGGGTATACCGACGATTCGATTGTCCGCAGCGGCGTGCTGGAAGCGACAGCAGCCTTCCTCCAAAAGCCCTTCACGCACGCGAGCCTGGCCCGAAAGGTACGTGAAGTGCTGGATGCAGGCCGGGAGCAGAGCTCGTGACCGGCGAGGGTTGATGCGACGAGTTCACTCGCCGCTCGCAGATTCCGAAAACCTTGAACGATTCAATCCAGACTGACCCCGTCCCCGCCGATGAGGTCGTCGCAACGCGATTCCTCCCTAGTGGGCCGCTCGTGTTCTGGCGCTAGGGCGATTGGCGTGGGCATTTCTCCTTTACAGTATTCCAGGTGCTGGGAGCAGCCGAGGTTCAATGCGGAAGACTAGCACCTTGCGCAAAGGACGTGCGTCCGTTTATCTTTCTCAGTGGGGTTAAACCGCCCGTTTGGGGCGGAAGGGTCAGGCTCTACAACGGAACAACGAAGGAACTACGGCGGAGTTGCATAGGACGCGATGGCCACACTGCGGATTCCTTTGGCGACGTACCGGCTCCAGTTCAACGTGCAGTTTCGCCTTGAGCATGCGCGGGCTTTGGTGGACTACCTCGCCCAGCTCGGCGTGACCGACATCTATTCTTCCCCCCTGCTGCAAGCCCGCCGCGGGAGTCTGCACGGCTACGACGTCACCGATCCCACCCGCATCAATGCTGAGATTGGAAACGAGCAGGAGCTCGAGGCCCTGTCGGCGAAGTTCCAAGAGCACCACATGGGCCTGCTGCTCGACATTGTGCCCAACCACATGGCAGCAGTGGGTGAAAATCCCTGGTGGATGGATGCGCTCGAAGACGGGCCGGGCTCCGCCTACGCTTCGTTCTTCGACATCGACTGGCACCCGCCGCGCATGATGCTTCAGAACAAGGTTCTCCTACCGATCCTTGGCCGCCCCTACGCCGAGGCGCTGGAGAATCAGGAGCTCAGGCTGTTCTACGAGCAAGGCGGCTTCTTCATCCAGTATTACGATACCAAGCTGCCAGTCGCGCCCAAGACCTACCTTTTCATTTTGCACCATCAAATTGACGAGCTGCAGCGCAAGTTGGGTCCCGAGCATCCGGCCTACCGGGAACTGGGAGGGATTTGCGCCGCCGTGGCCAACCTTCCCGACCGCGTCGCGCTTTCCTCGGAGATGGCCGGGGAAAGACGCATGCAAAGGGAGGCCGTCAAGGAAAGGCTCTGGAAGCTGTATCAAGAGTCGCCCGAGGTGCGGAATTTCGTCGATGACAATGTGCGCTTCTTCAATGGCCGCAAGCGGAAGCCCCAAAGCTTTGTGCTGCTTGACCGGTTGCTGGCCGTGCAAGCTTACGTGCTGTCGTACTGGCTCTCCGCCAACGACGAAATCAACTACCGGCGATTTTTTACCATCAACAACCTGGTGGGAGTCCGCGTGGAAGATCCTCTGGTTTTCGAAGCCATGCACGGAGTGGTCCTGCGCCTGATCGAGCGCGGGTTGGTGACGGGTTTACGAATCGACCACGTGGACGGCCTTCGCGACCCTCACGCCTACCTGCGGCGTCTGCAAGAGCGCGTGGGGAACAGCGCGGGCAACGGCGGTCATCCTCCCTTTTACGTGATCGTGGAGAAGATTCTCGCCTATGGCGAAGTGTTGCCGCCGGAATGGCCCATCTGCGGGGCCACCGGCTATGCCTCCTTGAACGCCCTCAATGGACTTTTCGTGGACCGCGACGGGTGCACAAAGCTGCGCCAGGCGTATGACTCCTTTATTGGTGGCGGCGTCGGTTTCCGCGACCTGGTGTATGAAAAGAAGAAAGAGGTGATGACGAGCCTCCTCGCCGTCGAGATGCGCTCCCTCGGTCACTATCTCGTGGTGCTCGCGGAACAGGACCGCTACGCGCGCAACCTGCCGCGACGAGATTTGGCAAGCGCGCTGGTTGAGACCACGGCGTGCTTTCCCGTTTACCGGACGTACATTCGCGGTTTTTCCCTGAGCAATGACGAGCGCCGCTACATTGAACAGGCGGTTGAGTGCGCCCGCGCGCGGAACCCCCAGTTGGGTTCGGAGTGCTTCGATTTTTTGCGTGACGTTCTCTTGCTGCGGGAGAAAGGCCACGTTACGCCCGAGCAGCGGGAAGCCCGGCTGGCCTTCATTATGCGCTGGCAGCAGTTCACCAGCCCGATTATGGCGAAGGGGCTCGAGGACTCTGCCCTGTACGTCTACTATCCCTTGAGTTCGCTGAACGAAGTCGGCGGCGCCCCCGATTCCACCGGCGTGCCCATGGCGGAGTTCAATGAATTCTGCCGCAACCGCCGGCCCCACGGCCACACCCTGAACGCCACCTCCACCCATGACACCAAGCGCGCAGAGGACGTGCGGGCGCGAATCAACGTGCTCTCCGAAGCCCCGGAGAAGTGGGAAAAGAGCCTCCAGCGGTGGGCCTGGGCGAACAAGGCGCAAAAGGGACTGGTGAACGGACAAGAGGTTCCCGATGCCAACGAGGAGTATCTTTTGTACCAGACCCTGCTCGGCGCCTGGCCGCTGGAATCAGCCGAAGTGCCGGGGTTTAGAAAACGTATGCAAGAATTTATGGTGAAGGCGCTGCGGGAAGCGAGAGTTCACACGAATTGGGCTCGCCCGGACGTTCCTTACGAGCGCGCGATGATCCACTTTATTAAGTCGGTCACCAAGCCTGCGGAAGACAACGCGTTCCTCAGCGATTTCCTCCACCTCTTCGAGGAGACTGCTTACTACGGCGCGCTCAATTCCCTCGCCCAGCAACTGCTGAAGATTACGATTCCGGGCGTTCCGGATTTTTACCAGGGGTCCGAGCTTTGGGACTTCCGCTTGGTCGATCCTGATAACCGGGGGCCGGTGGACTTTGAAAAGCGAGTGCGCCTGCTGGCCGAACTCCAGCGCGAAGAGGATCAGCGCGGGCAAGCGGGCCTCACTCATGACCTCCTGGACCATTGGCAGGACGGGCGCATCAAAATCTTTGTGATTTCCCGCGCCCTCAACTTTCGCCGGGCGCACGCGAAGCTGTTCATGGAGGGCGCTTACCAACAATTGCCAGCGACGGGCGCAAGAAAAGGGAACGTCTTCGCGTTTGTGAGAAATCAAGACGGCGCATGGGCGGTTATCGCCGTCCCAAGGCTGGTTACAAAGCTGGCTCCCGCAGGACAGCCGCCAGTCGGAAAACGTGTTTGGGCCGCTGGCGCGCTGCATCTTCCCCAGGAGGCGCCCACGGATTGGGTTAATATCCTGACAGGAGAAAAGGTGCAAGCGCGCGTAGCAACGCAGGGGCACACACTGCCGCTGGCGGAGGTGTTTGGCACATTTCCAGTCGCCCTGCTCACGCGGGCGTAGCGGGCCGGCGGGGTGCCCCACAAAAGGACGTGGCGCAGGGGGCTCTGGGGCGTAGCGCAGGGCTCGCTCTCCAGCCCTGCGGCTTTGCCTAGGGGCAGGCCTCGTGCCTGCCCTCCCCAGGGCCGACTCGGCCCCTGTTTGGGCGCCCACCAGGGACGCTCCTACGATATGGCGCCGGACGCCGGATTCACGGCCTAAAAGCCGCAGGGCTGCAGAGCGAGCCCTGCGCTACGTGCCCGGTGCGGGCTCGCGGTAAAACTATGACCAACCCTGAACCGGCCAACTACAAACCTCCTGACGATCCGCTTTGGTACAAAGACGCGATATTCTACGAGGTCCATGTGCGCGCGTTTTGCGACAGCAATGGCGACGGTACGGGCGACTTCCGCGGGTTCGCGCAAAAGCTGGACTACCTCCAGGATTTGGGCATCACCACCATCTGGCTGCTTCCCTTTTATCCTTCGCCGCTCAAGGACGATGGTTACGACATCGCCGACTACAGCGACATTCACCCTTCCTATGGCAATTTGGAGGATTTCCAATTGGTCCTGGATCTGGCGCATCGGCGGGGAATGCGCGTCCTCACTGAACTGGTGATGAACCACACGTCCGACCAGCACCCGTGGTTTCAGGAGGCACGGAAATCCAAGAACAACCCGCGCCGCGATTGGTACGTATGGAGCGACAAGCCCGAGCCCTACAAGAGAGCGCGCATTATTTTTATCGACACCGAACTTTCCAACTGGGCATGGGACCCCGTCTCCAAGTCGTATTACTGGCACCGGTTTTTCAGCCACCAGCCCGACCTGAATTTCGACAACCCCGCCGTCCGGGAAGAGATGTGGAACCTGATGAAGTTCTGGCTGGATAAGGGCGTCGACGGTTTTCGTCTTGATGCTGTCCCCTACCTGGTGGAGCGGGAAAACACCAACTGCGAAAACCTGCCGGAAACCCACCAGATCCTCAAGGATCTTCGCAGCCGCTTGGCCGAGCACTATCCCAACAGGTTTTTGCTGGCGGAGGCCAACCAGTGGCCACAGGATGCGATCGCTTACTTCGGCAGCGGCGATGAGTGCCACATGGCCTTTCACTTCCCCCTCATGCCGCGGATGTTCATGGCCATTCGGCTGGAGGACCGCAAGCCGATTGTGGACATCATGCAGAGCACGCCGGCCATCCCCGACGCGTGCCAGTGGGGTTTGTTTCTCCGCAACCACGATGAGCTGACGCTGGAAATGGTGACCGACGACGAGCGCGATTATCTCTATGACGAGTACGCCAAGGACAAGAGCGCGCGGCTGAACCTCGGAATCCGGCGGCGCTTGGCCCCGCTACTGGACAACGACCGCCGACGCATCGAACTTATGAATGGCATGCTGATGTCGCTGCCGGGGACGCCCATCATCTATTACGGCGATGAAATCGGGATGGGAGACAACGTGCATCTGGGCGATCGCAACGGCGTCCGTACGCCGATGCAGTGGAATGCCGGTTGGAACGCCGGGTTTTCTCCTGCCGATCCGGAACAGCTCTATTTCCCCCTCCTCTCGAATCCCCTGTACGGCTATCAATCGGTGAACGTGGATGCCCAGAAAAGGTCTCCGCACTCGCTGCTGTCATGGATGAAGCAGATTATTCGCGTGCGGAAATCCACCCAGGCCTTTGGCCGCGGGACGCTGGAATTTCTCGCGTCGCCCAATCACCGGGTTCTCGCTTACATTCGCGAGCTGGGAAAGGATAAAATACTAGTCGTCAACAACCTGTCGAGTTCCGCCCAGGCAGCCGAACTCGACTTGCGCCGGTTCAAGGGGGTAATCCCCATTGAGATGTTTGGAGGCAATCCGTTTCCCCGGGTAGGCGACCTGCCCTATCTGTTGACCTTGGGGCCCTATCAGTTCTTTTGGTTCCGGCTGCGACGACTCTAGGGAATTGCCGATTTTCGATTGCCGATTGCCGATCGAAAGAAGATGGCTGCGGAGCTTTAGAGTGCGGCAGCTTGCTGCCGCTTTTGCCACAGCCAGCTTGCTGGCTGGGAATGTCGCTCCCGAGTGAAATTCCCGCGAGCAAGCTCGCGGGGGAAAGCGGCAGCAAGCTGCCGCACTCCAAAGCTTCGCGCGCGCACACAGCCGGTAGCTCGGAATTGATGGGCAATCAACAATCAGCAATGTCTTGATTATGTCTGACGAAACCCTATTCACCGACGATTTCCTGCGACAGGTCACTGCCGCGGGGGAAGTCGACATCCTTGTCGGTGTTCCCACCCTGAACAATCATGAAACCATTGCGCGGGTCATGAGCGCCATTCGTGTGGGCTTCGTCAAATACTTCCCCCGGGATCGAACCGCTCTGGTCAACGTAGATGGCGGTTCCACCGACGGGACCCCGGAAATAGTCAAGGGAACCCCCGTCACTGATTTCCGGTCGTATCTCGCTTCGAGCCCGCTCCGCACCATGCAGACGCTCACCACGACGTACGGTGCGATGCAGGGAAAAGGCGGCGCCCTCCGCGTGATCCTCGCGGCCGCGGAGTTGTTGCGCGCCAAAGCCTGCGCCATCGTTTCCCCGGACTTGGAAAGTCTGACGCCGGAGTGGATCGAAGCCTTGACGCGGCCTATTTACCGCGAAGGATTCGATTTTCTGGCCCCGATCTACCAGCGGCACCGGTTCGATGGCTTATTAATCAGCCATATCCTTTCTCCACTCGTAGCCGCGGCCTATGGCTGCGAAATCGAAGAGCCTTTGGGAGGGGAGTTCGCGTTCTCGGGCCAGCTTGCCTCCCATTTCTTGAGCCAGGATGCATGGCAGCAGGACTTCATGCTTTCCGTACCCGAAATCTGGATGGTCACCACGGCGCTCGTCGGGGGTTACCGGATGTGCCAGGCTTTTCTTGGCCCTAAGGTGCATTCGGTGAATGCGGCAAACCCGGATCTCGCGGTTACGATTCAACAAGTCATCGGAGCGCTCTTCAGTTGTCTTGAGGCCCACCAGTCCTACTGGATGACTCACGAAGGAAACGCAGCCGTTCCCGCATTCGGTTTCCAGTATGACCTTGACCTTCCTCCCATCCGCGTAAACCGCAAGCGCATGCAGAACACATTCTTGAAGGGGGTGGAAGAACTTGCCTCAATTCTTACACCGGCGCTGACTCCTGAGACGTTGCAACGAATTCGGGATATCGCAAAAATCGATTGCGAAGGCTGCCGCTATGCCGACGACCTCTGGGTCAGGACCGTCTATGAATTCGCCGGCGCCTTTCATCGCTCGGTGATCAATCGCGATCATTTGCTGCAAGCCCTCGCTCCGCTCTACCTCGGGAGGATCAACTCCTTCCTGGCGGAAAATCACCGCGCAAGCCCCGAGGCGGCACGGGAAAGAATCAAGAAACTCCGCACCCAGTTCGAGAGCCTGAAACCCTACTTGGCGGAACGCTGGAACGCCCAGACGTGAGGTGATGGATGGGAAACTACATAGCAAACAGTCTGATTCAGACCTTGCACACCTTCTCGCAGATGGTCACGCAATTTCTGCCGCGGCTGCTGGCGATGGTCATCATCGTAGTCTTCGGCTGGGTGGTGGCTTGGCTGGCGAAGTTCATCTTTCGGCGCGTCCTGGGCTTGACCCGATTCAACTCCCTGTTTGTTCGCGCTGGAGTGACGCAAGTACTAACCAAAGCGGCCCTTCCCACTCCCACCGAAATGCTCGCGCGCTTGGCTTTTTGGATCCTCTGGATCACCTTCATTCTTTTCGGACTCGATGCGCTGCAGATTCCTGCCCTGCAACTGGAGATTGCGGGATTGTCGCGGATTCTGCCGCAGATTATTGTCGCTGTCATCATCCTTTTCGCCGGCGTGTTAATTGCAAATTTCGTTTCACGCGCGACGCTGCTCGCCGCGGTGAATGCCAACTCACCGTCGCCCCGGCTGATCAGCACCCTGGTCCGGTTCGTCATCATCGCCCTGACCGTAACCATGGCGCTCGAAAGAGTCGGCCTCGGACGCGGCGTGGTGCTCATCGCGTTTTCGACTTTCTTCGGCGCCATTATGCTCGGCCTCGCCTTGGCATTCGGACTCGGAGGCCGCGACCTGGCAAGACAAGTCCTCGAGCGCCGGTTTTTGGAAGAGAAAAAGGAGGAAGATCAGGGAATTTCACACCTGTGAGGGAAGAGCAGCGGAATTAGGATTTGGGGATTAGGGTCCGGGAGTTGGGGTAAGGAGTTATAGGGACTTGGGATTTGGGACTAAGGACTGGCGCCTCACGCAGCGGGCCGTCGCAGGGCTAACCCATTTCTTACGGTGATGGAGCGGGAGACGGGGATCGAACCCGCGACGTCCAGCTTGGGA
>CAWEFC010000061.1:0-11518 GCA_963808085.1 uncultured Acidobacteriota bacterium | reverse complement strand
AAAGCAAACCGCAATTATCGAATGCGCACGAGCAGAAGGTGAACGCCGTGGGCGCTTCCGCGGATCGACCCGGAAGCCAACGTTATCCCAACCGTGCCCAATTTCCGCAAGGGCTTCATGAAAGACGTAGCCACGGTCAGTGCCTTTCCGTGGGCTTTTCCTCGGCGCGACTATCTGGGCAGAAGAACCCACGGTCAGAAAATCATTGTGGCTACGAAGTCTCATGGGGATGGGGGAGAACCCGCGCGAGTACCGGGAGATGATGGAGGCCCTGCTGGAGGACTTGCAACTCGGTTTGGAGAGCCATCTGGTCGACCAGATGGGCGAAACGTTTTGGCGGATGCGGCGCTCCCAGCGCATCCGTGACGGCCTGGCGCTCAAGAACATCAAAGTGCCGGGCCAGGACATGGCGGCGACGGTGCGATCCTTCCAGACTTTCGCAGCGATGGAACCCTTTGAGCGCCTTAAAAAAGTGAGGTAGGCCACGATGTAATAGAAAAAGAAGGCACTTAGGCCTCGAGTCAGAGAAATCCTAAAAAATGTATGTCTATGATAAGGAGGAACTTAGCTTGATTCGGAGTCGCGAGCGGAGTGAAAAAAGGGAATTAAAAAATGAGGCTGCTCCCACGATGTTGTTGAAAACACATGTAGAAAATATGTCAGTTTTGGCTACTCCCACGATATTCATGAAAACAAGAGACTTAAGTCTGTTAGGCCACGATATTCATGAAAATAAAGGTAGTTATGCGCCGAGGTTGGCCGCCCCGACGCCCTTGAAGGGCTCGACGCTGGGGGCCGGAGTGAACCCCGCCGCGGCCCATTTCCCGGCAGAGCATGAAAAAAAGATGTTAAATGATACGTTCGAAGCCGGAATGTGTATGAAAACAAAGGATCGCAAGACACAATGCCCGAGTAAAAACAGACTTATAGTTCCTCGTTTTCGACATTTTGGCCGAATCGAGCGCTATTTTGCAGAGAATTACTGCTTCTGAACGACAATTTGTCAGGTCCATGCGGATTTTCACGGTTTCATTCGTACCGGCGCGAAGTTCCCCGAAGGGGAACAGGCTGCAATTCCGCGAAGATACCGGGAAGACCTCGGCTACTCGACTGGACGTGACGATTCGGAGATCATTTCGGTGGCGATTTCCTCGGCAAGCCGCCTGGTCATTTCCTCGACAGCTTCTGCGGGTAACGGCGGGGGCGACATTTTCACAACGACCTTGTGGACGATCGAGTAGAACATCGCCCAGTCGAATGCCGGAGGAGGCGCCGAGGCCTCCGCCGTATTCTCAGGCGACCCCACCGGCAATTCGGCCGCAGTTGAATTGGCTTCTGGTGCGATCACTTCTGGTTCGCGCTCGGGAGTAGCTGCCTCCACGGGCTGCGCTTCCGCGAGTTGAGCAAGATGCGCGACGCCCTCGGCCGCAACCTCGCCGGCAGCGCCTCCCAATGCGACGGGCTCCGGGGGAGCGGCTCCGGAAGCAACTTCGTCGCCTGCTTTCTCCTCGGAGGCGGCTTGTACAAAGGGATACTCAGCGGGAGCGACCTCGGAGGTGACTTCCCCAGACGCTTCGCCGATCGGGGCAGGTTCCGCACCAGCAAGCTCCGTCGGAGCAACTGCGGAGGCAACGTCGTCACCCGCAGCCTCGCCGGCAGCGGCTTCCACTGGGGCCTCCTCCGCGGGTGCGACTGGTAAAGCAGCTTCGGAGGGTTGAGCTTCGCCGGACGCGGCCTCTACAAAGGGATACTCGGCGGGAACGGCGGCGGGGGTGATCTCTTCGGAGGCAACCGGGGAGTGAAGGGCTTCCGCGATAGGATCCGCCGCCGCTTCAGCAAAATGTACTTGCCCGGCGGTGGCATCACCCAAGGAGAAGCTGTCAAGACTCGTCGAACTTATGGAGAGGATGGCGGCGAGAGGTTCTAGGGGTTGATGCTTGGTTTCCTCTGGTGAAACGATGGGGGCTGCGACTTCGGGTCGCGATTCTTCGCGAGTAGAGGCGGAAGATGCGGGCTCGAGCGAAGGAGAAAAAGTCTCATCTTTCCAACTTGGCTCCGCGATTTCCAGGGGAGTGCGAAATATTTCAGTGTGGAACTCTGGAGTAGGGTGCGGCGGCTCGCCCGTTTGCCCGGACGTATCTTGGATGAAGACCGGCTCGGACGTTACTGCTTCCATCCCTTCGAGAAACGATGGAGTTCGCTCCGGGGATAGAACGTCTGGTCGCGCATCGGGACTGGGAGTAGGCGCCTCCCCGCCGACCAGAGGAGCTTCACCGATAGAGGCCGCGTGCACTCCAGGAAACGTGTCGATGGAATCCTGGGGCAATTCCAGATTGAATACGGTATCTGCCTCTGTGGGCAGCATTGAGTGCGATGTTTCAACCCCTGCTACCGGAGGCCCCGAAAAATACTCGGACGTCTCGGCCGCAGCGTGCTCAGTGAATGCGACACCCTCCGAGACCTCGGCAAAATTCTGCGGCGGGTGCTGGTCGGGTATGGGAGCATGTTCTGAGCTCTCATTTGCAATCGCATGGTCCGGGGGATGCACCGGCTCCGAGTGCTCTACGGACGTAGGTATATGATCCGGGCTTATGCTCGCAGGAACAAACTCCCGCGTAGGATCCGGTGCCTCGGGTGCTGCGACGGGTTCCGCCACCGCCGGCGTCTCCGCTTCAAACTGTGCCGCAAATTTCACCACGAGGGAGCTGAGTTCATGCGCGTCAAAGGGTTTCTTGATTATTCCATCCGCTCGGACTTCCGCACCCCGGGCATCATCGTAGGGTTCCATGTCGCTTGCAACAAGCAACACGGGCACACGTGAAAACTCCTCGGACTTTTTCACAAACTCGCAGACTTCGTAGCCATCTCTACCCGGCATTGAGACATCCGCGAGAATGACTACGGGGTGAAGCAAGGCAAGTCGCTTGATAGCGGCCACGCCGTTGGATACGGTTTCAACATCAAATCCTTCCGCTTTCAGGATTCCAAGCGCTCTTTTCTGAATGGTGGGACTGTCATCGGCAACCAACACAATCCGAGGCAAGGGATTCTCCTATGTTGCTCCAAACCCGATTTGTCTGAGAGATACCATGACACCAGGGGGAAGTCAAGGAACTGAAAGTAACATTCCTAAATTGTTCGACAGGGGAGCGACCGATTAGGTACTAGAGTTCCTGCCACGGTTTCGGATGTGGCAGGGATGGGGTGCAATGCCTCTGGCCGTGCACCGTCAGATGTATTCGTGGCGTAAAGTCGGGCGTCAAAAGGGGTCAACAATCTTCTTCAAGAGGTGGAACTTACTCTTCTTCTTCGCGGGTGGCGCCGTTTTCGCGGCGTCGGATTGCGACTTGTCGGGCGTGCTTTCCGTGGTCTTGGCATTATCGTTGTTGGGAGGCGGGGTTGTTTCCGCGGGCTTCGCCGGCTCCAAGGCCTTGTCATTCACGGGTGAAACGACGATGGCGGTTGTAGGCGCCGTGGGCTGAGGACCCTTCGCAGCCTCGGTACCGCCAGCGGAAGTTCCACCAATGTGCACAGGACCAAAAAGTGTGGCGCTGGTGTCGGGGGAGCCGGAGAAGCTACCGGTCAGCTTGCTTAACCAAGTACGCTCCACGACGTGACTTGCATCCGCTTGGGCGCGTGCCAGCATGGCGCGCGTCGGCTGCGGAACGGGCGCCTTCATTGCGGTCAGCCTTCCTTTGGCCTGCGGGACCAGCGGGCTCAAGGGGAAGACCATGATCAGTTGAGAATAATATGGGATTGCCTCGCGCCCTTTTCTTAAATGCTCGAGGCTCTGCCCCTCGTAATAGAGCGCGGCGTCACCATGGCTGAAATCCGGATATTTATCAATAATCTCCTGGAAGCGTGAGCGTGCTGCCAGAAATGCGTTGTGCACGTAATAAAAGTTTGCTGTGTAATATTCCCCCTGAGCGAGCACCTCCTGAGTTTGCCGCAAGCGGCCTTTGACGCGAGGGATCATGGGACTGTCCGGGTATTTTAATAGGAACTCCTTGAACTCCGCGTCCGCCACCTTAGCCTCAGTCTGATCGCGGTCGGCCTTCGCCATCATGCGAACGTGCGCCATTCCTACGCGATATTGGGCCTCTGGGGCCTCCGGAGCTGTGGGGAAAAAGGTGATGAAATCCTTGTATTCCGCATCCGCTTGAGTCAATCCGGAAACTCCGCCCTCATTGTAGTAGGAATCGGCAATCGCCAGCTTGGCTTTGGAAAGGTACTCACTGTCAGGGTAGGTGTTGATGAGAGTCTGCAGAGTCAACCGCCCCACCTCGTAGCGAGAGTGGGAGATTTCGTTGGTCGCCTTTTGGTAAAGCACCTTGTCTGGTTGTTCCCCAGGGGAGAATATCAACCCGGGATCAGGGTGGTGCAACCGGTTTACCGCCGCACAGCCGGGAAGGAATGCAACAGCAAGCGCCAGCAGGCTGGCGATGACGAGGGCTTCACGAACCTTTGTATAGGATGGTCGATTGAACAGAAATCTAACTCCTCATCGGAATCACACTCTGGAGATTTGCTGCGAAGTCGCCGCCAACTCCATCATCCTCGCTAAGCGCATGGGGTCCTTCTGAAGGATGTCGGAACTCGCCACGAGGATGTCTGCCCCTGCTTGCCGTAAAACTTCAATTTGCTCCTCGCCAATGCTTCCCTCGACTTGAATCGCGAAATCGAGGTGCCTTTCGCGGCGCAAGTCGCAGGCAGCTTTAACCTTTAGGACAACCCCGGGAAGAAATGACGGATTGGAGAATCCCAGGTCTGCCGAAAGAATTAGAAGGAAGTCAATATCCCCCAAAACCTCGAAAGCGGCCTCCAATGCCGTGGAAGGATTCAGCGCCAAGCCGACCTTTGCGCCTCCATTCCGAATCATGCCGAGCGTCTTGTGAAAGTTCGGTGTCGACTCGGCATGAATTGCGATGCGGTCCGCTCCCATTTCGATGAACTCTGAGACGTAGCGCTCAGGTCGCTCGATCAGGAGATGCAAGTCCAAAACCAAGCCGGTAGCCTTGCGCAAGCCGCGCACGACAGGCTGCCCCACAGTAATGTCGGGAACAAAGTGCCCATCCATTACGTCGACGTGGAGCATGGAGGACCCGACATTTCTAAATAAACGCAGTGCCTCCCCGAGTCGAGCAAAATCCACGGCCGCCAGAGAGGGCGCAACGAGAACCATAAACGCTGTCCCCCGCTGAACGGTCTTGCCGCTAGAGACGATCACTAGATTAGCACAACTCCAACCCATCCGGGGAGGTGGCGTATAGCACAAACGGTGCCGGCATCAAAAACACGAAGCCCGCCCTCCGTCCTTTATTCAAGGGGACGTTGGGCGGGCTTGGCGAGCGTGCGCATTAGTGGAGCGTTCTAGGATCCTCCCTGAATGAGCAAAATTGACCTAGTCTCGCCGCCAAAGCGCAGTTCTTGAAGTTCCTGCTTGTTTTCTTTCTCCCCAAAGCGAACTTCATCGCATGAGTTTTTCACCGGCTTCTGGACGATCTGGCAACCGGAGGTTGCGACAACTTTGTCATTCTTCTTAAACGTGACCTGCTTAGAATCATTATTGACGGTCACTTGATACTTGCCAGCCTTAAGTTGCTGCCCGCTGGGTAGCACCGAATCCGTGTAGATGTTCACAGTCTTGGCTTTTTCCGCGAAAGCGGCCGCAGACACAAATAACACGGCCACCGCTAAGAATAGCAAGTTCTTGATACCTTGCCTCGACATAAGACGCCTCCTCGCAAATGGTCGGCCAACGACGTCTTGGGGCTCCTGGCGACTTTTTATCCCCCCGCCAAAATGCCCGGCACTCATCGATGCTGCCACGGGGCAGCGCCGACCTAAATGAGTAAAAGCATTCGTCGTGCCAAGCTAACCGACACTGTGCTGTTCTTATCGGAATTAATATATCCTTTCTGCAAATAGACATAGGGGGGACAAGGTGGCGTCTCGGGAAAATTGTCATGCATGGAAACCACGCAGATGGGTTCTCACATAGCGAAAAAACTCTCGTTTTCGCGATTCGTCAAATTCAGACGTGCTTGATTGCAGATAAAATCTTCGTGCAATTCCCTGCCCGCTCAGCAAGGGGCAGTCTTTTTGTCGTTGAAGGAGCGACAATAGGACACCCCTTCGCATTTCTGAGCGGACTCATCTACTATCCGCACTTAGCGCGCCTTGATTTCGGTCCAATAGCGGTCGTAGAGAGAGATTACCGGTCCGAGGTCGCGCATAAACTCGCAGTGCTTGAGGGCGGCAGGGTCGGGGAACACGGCGGGGTTGGCGAGAAGCCAGGGGTCGATCTCCTGCCTCTCGTACCGGCTGGGGGTATTGAAACCGCAGTCATTTACAAAGCGTGCGGCGACTTCCGGGCGATGGAAGTAGTTGATGAACGCTTCCGCCAATTGCGGGTGGGGGGCGTGTCGTGGGATGCAGGCGCAGTCAACGGAAATCGTGCATCCCTCTTTGGGAATCACGTAACGAATCCGGGGCTCGTCGCGCATGACGAAGGTCATGTTGCCGTTGTAGGCTTGGGCAATCCAGGCGTCACCGGCCGCGAGATCCTGCTCAAAATTGGAACTGTTATAACCCTTCACCAAAGGTTTCTCGCCGAGTAGCAGATCACGTGCCTGCTTGATTTGCTCAGGGTCGGTGGAATTTAGCGAGTAGCCGAGTTTCTTCAGCGCCATGCCAAAGACTTCGCGGGTATCGTCGAGCAGAAGGATGTGTCCGGCAAAACGTTTGTCAAACAGGGCGTTCCAGCTATCGATATTCTCGTTGACCAGGTCAGCCCGATACGCGAGTCCGGTGGTTCCCCAGGCATAAGGGACGGAATATTCATTTTGTGGGTCGAAAGGCAACCCCAGAAACCGCGGATCGGTATTCGCCCAAGCGTTGGGCATGCGCGCTCTTTCAAGCTTGGCCAGCAACCCTTGTCGCACAAGAATCTCCACCATGTAATCGCTCGGAACCACCAAGTCATAGTCAACGTTCCCCGCCTGTAACTTGGTTAGCAGCGCCTCATTTGAGTCGTAGAGGTCGTAGTTTACACGGCAGTGGTACTCACGCTCGAAGCCGTGAATCACGCGTGGGGAAATGTACGACGACCAGGTGTAGATGTTCAGTTGTGGCAATTGCGCCCCCGCCGTCCAGGTGCGCGCCACCACGGGAGTCACCATCACAAGAAAAATACCGACTGCGCTCGCCAGTGCCGTGCGCAGCTTCATGGAACCGCGCTCCAACCTTTGGGCAACGAGAACGAGGGGAATCGTGGTGATAAGAATGATGGTCGAAATGGCATTGATTTCCGGCGTGATGCCGCGCTTCAGCCGTGAGTAGATTTCCAGAGGCAACGTCGTGGAGCGAACGCCGGCTACAAAGGAAGTTATGAGGTAGTCATCGAAAGACGTGGTGAAAACCAGCAGGGCGGCGGATAGAATGGCCGGAGCCGCAACCGGCAACGTGACGCGAAAGAAAGCGGTCCACTCGTTCGCCCCCAGATCGAGCGCAGCCTCCTGGAGAGAGCGGTCCATTCCGGTCAATCGCGCACCCACGACGATGATGACGTAGGAAATACAGAAGGTGATGTGGCCAATAATGATGGTCCACATGCTCAATTTCAGCATCAGGAGGCTGAAGAAGATAACGGTGGCTACGGCAATCACAATTTCCGGAATGACCAGGGGGAGATACACCACTCCGTCGAGCAGCGCTTTGGCCCGCCGGCGTGGCTGCGCGAAGATCAGTGCGGACATCGTCCCGAACACCGCGCAGGCTAAGGTGACCCCTGCGGCCACCACCAAGCTATTCTCCAAAGATTGGAATATCTGCTCATCGCGCCACAGGACGGCATACCAATCGACCGTAAAACCGATCCAGTGGGCGGAGAGGCGCGAACGGTTAAAGGAATAAACCATCAGGACAATGATGGGTGCATATAGAAACAGGTAGACCGCTGTGGTCGAGATGGGAAGCCCCCAGCCGCTTCGGCGCGGGCCTGCCATCAGAACATCCCCCCGGCGGAGTGTTGGCTCTTCCGCAACCCCGCGGCAACCAGTGCCAACACCACAAAGGTCAAGAGAAACGCCACCGCCGAGCCGAAAGGTTGGTCGCGAGCTACGGCAAACTGGTTTTGGATGAGGTTGCCCACCATCATCGTGCGAGCACCGCCCAGCAAATCCGGGGTCACGAAGGCGCCAACGGAGGCGATGAAGACTAGAATGGACCCGGCCACCAGGCCGGGGGCAGAGAGCGGCAGCGTGACTCGTAGGAAGGCGGGCCACCATGGCGCGCCCAGATCCTCGGCGGCCTCAAGTAATGCGGGGTCCAACTTTTGCAGTACCGCGTATAGCGGCAGAATCATGAAGGGCAATTCCCCATAGACCAAGCCTATCATTACCGCCAGAGGGGTATAGAGCAGCCTGAGAGGCTCATGGATAACGTGCAGGGCCAGCAAAGTATTATTCACCACACCCTCACTGCGCAGGATGATCATCCAGGCATAGGTACGGATGAGAAAGCTGGTCCAAAAAGGTATGACCACGAGCATCAGAAGCGCGGATTTCCATCGCGTCGAGACACGGAGCGCCAGGGTGTATGCCACAGGATAACCCAGCAGCGCGCAGAGCGCCGTGGTGAGGAGGCCCATCCAAAGCGACCGCGCGTAAACCTCCAGGTAGAGGGGTTGAAAGGCTCGGGCATAATTGGCAAGGCCCAGAGTCCAATCAATCGTCCCGTAGGGAGACCGCTGGGCAAAACTGACAGCGAGCAAGTACGCCAGAGGAAGCAGAAAGAATCCTACCAGCCAGAACAGGCTCCCGGTGAGGAGCGTCGCCGCGCGATATCCGGGACGGCGGCGAAAGAATTCGAGGATCATTTCCATGGGTTGTGATGAGACCCGCGAGACATGAAGCGTTCCACAAACGCTCCCGTGCAGTGTAACGCAATTGTCCCATGGATGGGTGTATTCTATTAGCATGCGAACCCAGCGGACGGCCACGGGGACCGAGAAGATGGGGAACATCCGCCCTCTGGTGACCCTTAGCGCGGCAGTCTTATTGCTGGTGCATCTCCCGGCTGTAGGGCGGGTTCCTCCACCCCAAGCCACCCCCAAGACCCTGGGAACCCCCGCAGAGTCTACTACGCCCTCCGCGCAGGAATTCCTCCAGCAGGGCAACGAAGCCGCGCGTCTGAACAAGTGGGATCAGGCGATCGCCGCTTTCCAACATGCCCTCGTCCTGAGGCCGGGCTATGTAGAAGCCCATTACAATCTAGGAAGTGCTTACGCCGCCGACCAGAAAACGAACGAAGCGCTAAAAGAGTATCGGGAAGTTCTGCGCCTCCGCCCTGACTTTTCCGGCGTCCATTTGAACCTTGGAGCTCTCGAAGAAGCCGAAGGGCAGATTCCCGAGGCCATCGCTGATTTTCGTGCCGAAATCCAGGAGCATCCCAACAATGCCGACGCCCACGTAAATCTGGCCAGCGCGCTCTCGCTCGATCGGAAATTCAGCGAGGCCGCCGAGGAATACCGAACGGCCCTGGCGCTCGCGCCGCGCGACTCGGAAGTTCATACGGCCTTGGCCGGCGCGCTGCTGCAATCCGGCGACGCCAAGGCGGCGGGCGCGGAATATCGCCAGGCCATCGAGTTGGACGCCAACAATCCCGATGCCCATGTCGGTCTTGCCGCCGCACTAACTCAGGCCGGAGATTTTGCCGGGGGCATCAACGAGTATCGCACCGCGGCGCGCCTTCGCCCCAATGATCCGGAAATCCACATGAGCCTGGCTGCTGCCTTGCGCGCCAGTGAGGATTTCAGTCACGCCATCGAGGAGTATCGGCTGGCAGTGCAATTGCACCCGGATCAGGCCGATTATCGTTATGCCCTGGCCCTCACTTTACGCGATGCCGGAGATTATGGAGGCGCCATCGAAGAGTTCCGCCGAGTCATCCGGTTGCGTCCGGATTTTGTTGCCGCGCACGCCGAACTGGCCGCCTCTTACCTCTCCATCAGCGACCATTCCGCGGCGGTTAGCGAATACCATGAGGCGGTCCGTTTGAAACCCGGCGACCCGGCGCTACATGAAGCGCTGGGACTGGTCCTGCGCAAGACTGGCGATTTGGTAGAGTCCATCCGAGAGCTTCGCCAGGCTGTGGTCCTTTCTCCCAATGAGGCGGACTATCACGGTAATCTGGCGGAAGCGCTGCAATCTTCCGGCGACGTTGCCGGCTTCGTCCAAGAATATCGCGAGGAAGTACGACTGCGCCCCGACGACCCCGACGCCCACGCTCACCTCGCCAACGCGTATCAATCCGCGGGCGACCTGGACAAGGCGTTCGCAGAATATCAGGTGGCGCTGCAGATCCAGCCGCAGAGCCCGGAAGTCCATTTTCGCATTGCCTTGGTTCTGGAGGCGATGGGGAACCAGCCGGGGGCGCAATCCCAGCTTGAGCAGGCCGTGCAGTTGCGGCACGACTACGCCGAAGCCTTGGTGGCTTTGGGCGATTTGCTGGCGAAGGAGAAGAACTTCGCTCTTGCCGTTCCCACCTACCGCGACGCTCTGCGCCTGCGCCCCGACGATCCAAGCCTGCACGCCAGCCTGGCGGCAGCGTTGCGCGCCAATGGCGACGCCCAGGGCGGCACGGCCGAGGATCAGGAGGCCGTTCGCCTGAATCCCACGAACGCCATCTATCAACGCGATCTCGGCAACAACCTTTCTGCCAAAGGTGATTTCAACGGGGCAGTCACTGCCTACCGCGCCAGCCTCACGGCGCAGGAAGACTCGCAAACCGAGGAGTCTATGGGTCAGGCGCTCGTCCGGCTGGGTGATTGGGATAACGCCTCGCGGGCTTTTCGCGCCGCCGTAAAGAGCCGGCCGGATTGGGCGGATGCCCACTTAAGTCTTTCCAACGCCCTTGCTCATCAGAACGACTTTGCCGGAGCTATCGCCGAAGCGCAGGCTGTCCTGCGCATTACACCCAATCTTCCAGAGGCCCATTACGCCCTAGGTAATGGCTTGGTCCGAGTCGGCAAAATGGATGATGCGGTCAAGGAGTTCCAAGAGGCGTTGCTCAACCGGTCCGATTACTCTGATGCCCGCCTGGCCCTCGCCAATGCTCTTGACCAGCAGGGCAAACTGGACGACGCCATTACCGACTATCGGGACTACCTGAGGGATAGGCCACAGGATGCGGGCGCCCACGCGAGCCTGGCGGATGCCTTATTGGCCAGGAAAGATACGGACGGCGCTAGACACGAATACGAGGAAGCCATTCGCCTGCAACCGAACTTCCCCAACGCCCATTACAACCTCGCCGTGACGCTCGAAGCCCAGGGTCAACTCGCTCGCGCCCGCCGGGAGCTAGAGGCCTACCTCCAACTCGCCCCCGACGCCCCGGATGCGGAGCAGGTGCGCAAGCACTTAAAGGGCATGAGCGCTGCACACGCTTCACCGCCGGGGCGCTGAGATGCAGAATAGGTGCCAGGTGTCAGGTGTCAAGTGTCAGGTCTCCGGTGGCA
>CAWEFC010000060.1:0-21160 GCA_963808085.1 uncultured Acidobacteriota bacterium | reverse complement strand
GACGCTCTGACCAACTGAGCTAACCGCCCGGCTTCCATTCGAGCGGGGGCAAAAGTATTTCGACCCCCCGGCACACGAACCTTGACAGTTCCAATCCACGGAATATACACTAGCTGTCTCAGATCGTCAAGAAAGACACAGACCCACTATGCAGTTTCCCCGAGAATACGTGGCCTACATGGCCAAGCAGGTATTGAAGCGCCTTACCAAGGCCGGCCTCATCCAGTTCGACCAGCCTGAATACGTCACCGAGGTCATGTACGAAGTAATGCTCGACGAATTCAGCATTGAGGATCGCATCAACGATGAAGTGCGGAAGATCCTCGAACAACACGGCGACGAAATGAAGGAACTGGGGGCCACCTTCGAAGAAGCGTTTAAAGTGATCAAGAAGCAGCTCGTACGCGAACGTAAACTCATTCTGTGAACCGGCGGGTTGTTAAAGCCAATGAAATTGAGCCACGAAAAGATCGTCCAAATCTCCCATCGCATTTTGGGTGCGATTGAAGCCCTCGACGAGGTGGAAATCTTCGAAGAACCCAACACCATTCGCCAGGAAACCGTCAAGATCCTGACCGAGTTGATGCACGAGGAAGAGAAGGTGGACGAGATTGCCAAAACCCGGATCGCTTCGCAAAAACGCACCATCCCCGAAGGCAGCGGGGAGTGGGAGATTCTTTACCGGAAGTATTACAATGACGAACTGCGCAAACTTGGCGTGGTTTTCACTGCTCCCAGCCACCCCTGATTAAGGACTCTGATAACAATCACTTCACCCCTGTGCCCAAGGCGGCCAGCCTCTTGCCTGTCGCGGCACGCTCCAAAAGCAAAAGGCGCCCGGCGGAGCCGGACGCCTTTCATTTTGAATTCTTAAATGGCACTGTTTAATCGCGCCGCTTCAGCACGGGCGGGGAATCGTCACCATCCGTATTGGTTTTTTGACCGGCTTGCGTGGTGCTGGAGTCGGGCGATTCGCGCTTGCGCAACGTGGGCCCCGAGTCACCCTTTTGCTGCCGCTTGTGTTGGGTGATGAGCGTTTGCAGCCGTGACTTGATGTCATCGAACTCGGAGGTAGATACCAGGTACTCGTCCCGCTTGGGGAGAATCTTCTGAATCTCTTCCTCGGAGGCGATAATACGATCGCCCGTGGGCGGATGGCCGCAAAGACCTTCGCCATGCTTCCAGGGCTGTGCCGCTCTTCGTCCATGACCTTACCGAAGAAGCCGACGAAAGCGTTGGGATCATAGCCCGCCTTGTACATGTACTGCAAACCCAGGAAGTCGGCTTCCTGCTCGTCTTTGCGGCTGAACTTCAGGAACATCATCGGCACGCCGTTCATGTAGGCTTCCATGACTCCCATATAGACCGCCGCGGTCATGGGGATGAACATCATGGGGATCATGGAAAACTGGAGAAGGGTGGCCTTGGTCATCGTGCTGGCCCGGTGGCCAGCCGCCGCATGGCCAATCTCATGCGCAATCACGCCGGCCACCTGGTCTTCTTCATCAGCCGCCAGGAGTGTGCCGGTGTTGAGATACATGAACCCCCCCGGCAGCGTAATTGCGTTGATGGCGGGGTCGTCGATCACCTTGATCGTCAAGGGAATTTTCAGGTCGGAGTTGCGCGCCAGGTTTTGCGCTACTCGGTTCACGTACTCGTTGATAACCGGGTCCTTGAGAATCTTGGCCTGTTTGTCAATTTGATCGGCATACTGTTTGCCGATGGCAATTTCCTTTTCTTGGGAGATGATGCTGCGATGCGCGACCTTGCGATCACCGATGTCGTCGACGTCGTCCTTCTTATCGTCGGCGCGACCGGGAAGAGAGGCCCAGCACAGGATCACGACAAGTAGTAGCGCTACGAAACGCGGCTTTTTCATGGCATGACTCCTTGCTGACGATTATACCACTTGGGTGGGATCGACTGTTGTCTCTTTATTTCCTCTTCGAGGATCGCGTAACTGACTGTAGCGTTTGTTTTTGCCGACCCCACGCCTGATTTTGCAACGGCCCTCGGCTTGGGCGGCGACCCAAATCCACCCGATTGTTGGATTACCACGGAGGCAACCGGGTTGCATCCGCTTCTGAGGGTCGAGGTTAAATCGATTTTACAAAGGGTTTACACGCTCGTGGCTGGAATGGGCTCTTGACTCCTCCTCTACAGACAGATAAATTAGCTGAATTGGCCTTCAACCGAGGCTCGGATTTTGTTTTCCGTGACACGACACCGTCTCCCCAAAGAGGAGCTTTAACCAGTGGCCGTTCCCTCGATTCTATTAGGCCAAGTTTGGAAATTGCAAGCAACGGGCGATAATTGGCTGGTGACCAAAGTTTATTGGAGCTTTTCGCCTCCTATGTCGTCCTTAGGAAAGTGGGGGGAGGGGATGACGATGTTCGCCGCGTGAAGGTTGAACGAGCCAACGAAGGTGTTGCCCTCCCCGGTTTTGTTTTCACTCAGGACGTCGAAGCTTTCTAAATTCCCTTATGGTCTCCACCGTTCTCGAGTTCATCGCTACTTTTATTATCTCTGTGATCTCATCCACAGGTTATCTTGGCATTGTCCTGCTGATGGCGATCGAGTCCGCCTGCATTCCATTGCCTTCGGAAGTCATCATGCCTTTTTCCGGTTATTTGGTTTTCACCGGCCGATTCCGGCTGCTTTGGGTGGGCCTTGCGGGGGCTGCCGGTTGCAATTTGGGATCACTCGTCGCCTATTATGTCGGAGCTTTTGGGGGGCGGCCGTTAGTGGAAAAATACGGGCGGTGGCTCCTGGGTCTCACCACGATCTTGAACTGGCTGATCGCTTCTTCGCCCGCTATGGCGATTGGGCTGTGTTCGTAGCGCGCCTGCTGCCAGTGGTGCGCACGTTCATCGCTTTCCCCGCAGGCGTCTCGCGCATGAATGTGGCGCGCTTCCACCTCTACACTTTTCTCGGATCACTTCCGTGGTGCCTGGCGCTTGCCTTCGCGGGGATGAAACTCGGCGAGCGCTGGACTATCCTGCGTGAGTACTTCCACCGGTTCGATGCAGTTCTGGGTTTTGTGATTATCGTTGGCGCCGTCTGGTTCATTCATAACCGCTGGAAAAATCGCTTGCGCACGGCATAAGCCAGGCGTTACGCCCCCAAAACGGTTACAATCTCTACATTATGGAGCGTGAGCGATTTGAGGCACTCGTAGAGCAAGCCTTGAGCGACCTGCCCGCGCCGTTTCGCGAGCGACTCACCAACGTCGCCATCATCGTCGAGGAAGTGCCACCGCCAGGGCTCCAGAACAAGGGAATACTGCTGGGTCTCTTCCACGGAATCCCGCGCACGGAAAAGAGCGTTTTCTACTCCACTCCGCCCGACCACATTTTTCTGTACCAGAAAAACATCGAGTCCATTTCGAGAAGCGACGCGGACGTGCGCCGGCAAATCCGCGACACTTTGCTGCACGAGGTTGGGCACTACTTCGGACTGAGCGAGGAAGAATTACGCGGAGTATAATCTCCGTGCAGGCGCCTGCCGGATTACTTTGACTCAAAAATGTTTACGCCGTTCCACGCCCCGAGGGGAGGCTGGGTAATTCTTTCGCGGCACCGGCTGGCCATAACGACACTTGGCGAATCCTCGCGTTGGCCCACAAACAGTTCCAGGGCTCCGGCAAAATCACCACGTTGATAGAGAGTGAAAGCCTGCTCGTAGCGATCGACCCATTCAGCGCGGGGCTTCCCCGCCACTCGTTCGGCTAAGAGTTCATAAATCACAATCCCCTCGGTTTTGCCTTTGACCGCCACGCGATCCAGCATGCGAAATTCGAACACGTTCTTGGCGGCGGTCTGGATGCTTTCACTCGCGATGATTTGCGTACTGTAATATTTGTTCAATCCCTCGAGCCGGGAGGCCAGATTAATGCCGTCGCCGATGGCTGTGTAATTCATCCGATCTGGGGCGCCGAAATGGCCAACCGATGCCATGCAGCGGTGGAGGCCGAAGCGCGTTTCAAACCGTGGAGCACGCCCCCAATCGGGAGAGTCATACAGCTCTCGCAACGCATCTCGGCAACGGAGCGCGGCGCGGCACGCCAGGATCTCGTGGCCCGCGACAGGTTCGGGCGCATTCCAAAACGTCATCACCGCGTCCCCGATGTATTTGTCGATGGTCCCCTTCTCACTCTGAATGATCTCCGCCATCACCTGCAAATAGCGTCCCAGGGCCGCCGCCAACTCGTCAGGCGTCAACGTTTCCGAGTAGGCTGTGAAGTCTTTAATATCCGTAAACAGCACCGACAGCTCGGAGGTCTTGCCGCCCAGCACCGGCTCTTCTCCCATTTGATAGAGCTGTCGTACGAGATTGACCGGCACATACTTACTCATGGCGCGCATGGCCGTCTTCGCCTTCTCCAATCCAGTAAGAACTTCCTCGACGTCCCGCAGATAGGAAGAATTCTGGGCGGGTGCGAACTCAAACCCGTTCATCCTCGCGGTCTCACGCAGAATCAGCGAATGCGATGTCACCACGCTGCGAACGATCAATCCGCCCGCCAGAATGATGGCGACGATAAGTGCAAGCGACGCCCACAGAACTTGCCGGCGGATTTGCAGCAGCGTGCCGAGATAGTAGTCACGGGGCACCACGATTCCGACGATCCAGTCCTGGGTGGCCGGTAGGTAGCGGAAGGTGCACAGGTATATCTTTTTTCCGAAGCGGAAGGATGTTGCGAGTTCCGGCCGGTCGGCATCAACATTCTTCAGGGCTGGGTCCTGGACGGCTCTCGCTACTGCCGGAGGCACATCCTCCGGCGCAATCCTCAAATCGTCCCCCGAAACGGTTACACGATCCCGATTCCCCCACCCCGTAATCAGCCGCCCCTGGTTATCGCACAGAAAAATCAGATGCGGATCAGTCTCCGTCTGACTAGTAATCCGTTGGCGGACGGCGCCGTCGATCTTCGACTTCAGGAACCCCACCCGCAGAACCCCGGCGAAATGCGCCGAGGAGTCTTCGATGGTCTTCTGCACGCTTAACTCCACGCGCCTTTTCGCTTCCGGCAGAGATTCGTCGAGTTGGGACCAATGCAGATCGGTGGATATCAGTTGCCCGTAAAACTGATTAACCGGAGTTTGAAAGGTGGGATGGGCCGTGGGGTCTGCGGTGGGGACAATGGGCGTCGTCGAGGTTGTTCTTACCGACGCAGGCTGCGCCAGACTGCCAACCTGCGAGACGAATTGACTGCCATTGAACCAGGTCCTTTTGCACACATATTCGCCCGGGATGGTGGATCGAAGAGCCGCCACCTGGCCCGCGGAGGCCCGATCGATCAGCATATTACCATTGCGATCGGCGCCCTTGCGGTGGGCATAAGTATAGGTGGCCTCCGAGATGTTTTCGTTGGCCAGAAGCACCGAAAACAATCCTTGCTCGACGGAGTCGATTTTTTGGGCGTCGATCGCGCCATACTTAACCTGCTGCTCGAACTGAGTAACGGCCATCGGAGCTTCATCCAGATAGTTTGTGACCCGCTGTGCAACCTCGCGGCTCGCCAAGTCCCGATAGCGCTCCGAGCTCTGCAAAATTGTTTGCTCCCAGCCCTTTAAGACCTGATAGAAAAGCAACGAGAGCCCCAGCATCAAAGCCAGCATGCTGAAGACAAAAACCTGACGAAGGGTCGGACGAGTGTTCGCAGCCATTTCGGATGAGAGTAAGAATTGATAATCAACTCCGGGCCTGACGTTCCTCGCGCCTTTCACCCGGAATTCCCATTATCCAATTTTCACGGGCCAAAAATCCACTCCGGACCGCCTCTGACGGGAATTGGCAGACGATACGGCCGGATCAGCGTCTTTCGGTTTTTGAGATCTGAGGTTTGGGGGCAATGCAAAAGGAAGGAAGGGTTGGCGGTCAGCGCCCTTATAACGGTAACGTAGCGGCGGGTTTACCCTGCCGTCTAGGTCCTGGATTTCTTGCCGCCGTAACGTAGCGGCGCGTTCAACCCGCCAGTTCGCCCTCGATTTCAACCCACCATGGCGGCGTGAACCCGCCGCGACATCCGTCTGTTAGGCGACCGAGAGTGCCGCGGCTCCCACGACGGCCCAGCGCAGAACCATGCTGGGGAGCGGGTAGTTTTTCTTGGCGCGATTCCAGTACAAGGCCATCACTAACATGACGCTGATCAGCGCGATGACCAACGGGTAGGCGTGGGCAAACCCCATCGAACCGCCGAGATACTGCTTAATTCCGGGATTCCAGTTTGAGCCATAAAGGAGGATGACGTGCACAAAATAGACGAGAAGGGACTCCTCCGCTAGGGATTGCACGGTTCGTGGGGAGACGGGAAGAAAGCGCCCAACGTAGGTCGCAATGCCGAGGGCAGCGGCAACGAATCCGACGCGGGCGACGAACAGGTGCGGCGAGGTGGGCCAGAAATCCGCCTGACCGTAGATATGTGCCGATACCCGCTCAAGTTCGATCCCGATCCCCAGCAGCAGCAATCCGATGGGAATTGCCTTGCGTAACAAAGCGGGATTTGACTCTCCCAAGACCACATAGGCAATACCCAACGTTGCGCCGAGGAAAATGTACTCCGACCATGGCATCATGGGGAAAAGCGAGCCGGTAGAACCGATCAAAGCGGACTTGAGCGCCAGCGGGAAGGAATTGAACAAGCGGCTGTGCCAAGCCAGTGGGGATGTGAGCGCGATGATGAGAGAAAGCGGCCCCGTGACTGCGGCAAGGCGTCCCGGAGTGCGCAAAACCCACACCAAGAGCTGCAAGATGATCAGGGTAAAGCCGATCGTCTGAAGAACATCCACTTGCGTAAATCCCTGCCAGGCATCAGGGCCGGCCCAGCGAAGGTCACGCAACGAACGCACGGGGATCCGCATGGAATACCCAAGCACTACAAAGAATGCGAAGCGGCGAAGGCGTTTGACCACCTTCGGGCCGAAGTGTAAATGGTCTTCCCAATGCCGAAGCGTAGCCAATGCAAATCCAAATCCCGACAGGGTCAGGAACATGGGCGCAGTAAATCCGCGGCAGAAAAGCCAAAAATTATACCAGGGAGAAAATTGCGAAGCCGGAGTGAGAAGAACATCGAGCGTATGGCCTTGGACCATCAAGGCCATGGCGAATACACGAACAATGTCCACCGCGACGAGGCGTGAGGGAGATTTGAACTGCAAATTCAACGGCTGTGCTCCAAAGCAACTTAGATGCAGGTTTGCGAGAAAATGTTTCGCTCAAAAACAGGCAAAAGCTGACGAGCCACCGGCCACACCGCGCCACCCGCGGCGACTACTTCAAGACATCGAAGTTTCGGCAAGCATGATGGAATTTCGATCGCGGGAAACTCCGGCGCTTTATCTTGATCTGTCGTTTGGAACCCAGGCGAGGATTCTACCTAAAATTTTGAGGTTTTTGAAGTCTTCATATAGTGGGCTGCTGTTTTGCTTAAACCCACCTTAAGAAGCGGATGATTCCACCCACGGCACACAATGCAGCGATTACCCAGCAGCCATACCAGCAGACCTTGAACCAAGCCACAGTGCGTTCCGACGGCGAACGGACGAAACATTCTGCTTCGTACTGCCAGGCTGCTACGAGGCCAAATGCGTAAAATGGCACCGCCAATAATAAGTATCCCCACCATGGAATGCTATGAGGGCTCATCGGGGCGCAAGAATACGCCAGGCATTTGACAGGTGCGTTACAGATAGGAAAAGATTTCGCTGCGAACCGTGCCCCTCAGAAGCCTTGTTTTTGCGATCAAGCCGTAACATCAACCATCGCTGGGACTTATCTACGATGCAATCCGCCCCAACTTGCCAAATCGCGGACAGCTTACACCCCTATTGCCAAGTATCGGCATCGAATGATATGGATATTGGCATGACCAGTGTCGATCCTCAAGGATTCATTCCACTCAAAATCCACTGGTTTCACATCCTTCTGACCCTTGTCGGCGGAGATATCCTGATTCGTGCAACGTGCGAACAACTGAGCGAGATTCGCCGCGAAGTGCCCTATTCGTTCCGGGCAGTGCTCAAGTCGGCCGGATTTGTGCAGATCGGCTCAAAACGATTTGCTGAAGGCACTGCGTGAGGAGTAGAACCCCTTCGACGATGCGAGTCCACCTTAAACCCGCTGTGCTGTGCGCGCTCCTATTGGGGATCACTGCTGTGAGCAGGGCCCAAGGTGGCGCTAAAGTCGCTGCGCCACGGCAATCTAGTTCAACGACTCAAGCCGCCAAGACCGAAGCTGCCAAAATCATCAGCCAGTACGTGAAGGCGATTGGCGGCGCTCGCGCGCTCTCGCGGATTCAAGCCCTCTCGCTCGAAGGCACTGTGGTTCGTTCCAGCCAAGCCACCGCCGAGAGCAAGGCCGCACCCGCAAGTCAAACCCAAAGTGCGTCCGGCACGTACACGTTCGACACGAAGTTTCCCAATCGGTACTACGCGGAACTTCTCATTGGCGGCAAGCGGTTCATCGATGCCTATAACGGCAAGTCCGCCTGGCACGAGGAGGCTTCCGGCGCTCCCTCTGCAATGGTCAGCCCCGCTTCCACCGAGATGCAGGGGGAAGCACTAATGGCCAACACGCGACTGCTCGACCTGAAGAAAAGCAAGCTCGCCGCAGCCTTTGTTGGTCACGCCCAAGTCGGGGGCAAGGACGCATTGCACGTCGAGGTCTCGACCGCCGCCGGCGTCAAACGCGAATTCTTCTTCGACGCGCAATCGCATCTCATTGTGGAAGAATCCGGCAGCGTGGGTAGCGTATCCGAGCAGATCTTCTATAGTGATTATCGACCTGAAATCGGTGTGCAAATTGCGCGTAAGCTCGAACTGGATCGCGGCCCCGACGTCTACTCGGTTGAAATCACCCACGTCGCAATCAACCCGCCCATCGGTGAACGCGTCTTCGATCTCCCTCTCAGCGAGCAGGTCAAGCTCCCCGACCTCAAAGCGCTCTTCAAGGAACTTGACGAGCATCAAAAGGCCATCGACAAAATCAAGGAGGACTATGCCGGCACCCGCGTCGAGGACGAAACCGAATACGAATCGAACGGTACAACGAAAAAGCACACCGTGACCGAGTCAACATTCTTCTATCTCGACGGCGAAGAAGTCTCGACTGTTACCAAGCGCGATGGCAAGCCACTCAGTGACGCCGAAGAGAAGAAGGAAACCGAAAAGACACAAAAGCGCGTCGAGGAGATTCAGAAACGAACTGCCAAGAAAGACGCGAAGGAAGAAAAAGCTCAGGAGGAAGGCAAGCCGCCGAAAGACGACGACGTCGACATCGAAAAATTTCTTCGCGCCTGTCAGTTCGTCAACCCACGCCGCGAGCGCTTCCGCGGCCAGGACTTGCTCGCCTTCGATTTTGAGGCCAATCCCGAGTACAAGCCGCGCAACCTCACCGAACGGATCGTGCAGAAGCTCGCGGGCTCGATCTGGATTGACGAACAGGCCCGCGACGTGGTCCGCCTCGAAGGCTATTTCGTCGGCGACGCTAAAATCGCGGGCGGCGTACTTGCCAGCGTTCAGCAAGGAACCCGGTTTGTCTTTGAGCAGGAGTACGTGAACAATGAGGTCTGGCTGCCCACACTCGAGGAAGCTCAAGTGAGCGCGCGCGTGCTATTGGTCAAAGGTGTCCGCGCCACCGACGTCATCCGCTACTCCGGATACAAGAAGTACCACGTCGCCACCACCTCCGCCATCGTGCAGCCCAAGCCTCAGTGACGGTTCGCAGCTAATAGAAGAGATCCGGATAAAGGTTCCCGGCATTGGCCGGGTCGACCGCATAAGGTGTGAAGTCGTTTATACCGGCATCGGTCAGAGCTTCTTCGTCGCTGAAAAAGTGTCCGGTCGTGCTGCGGCTCGGGCGCGTCAAAATGGCATATGCCGCATCGGCTACGATCTCCGGCCGTCGGCAGTGCCCGGGATCGATGGCGGGGATGAGCCTGAGAGCTTCCGTGGCGATAACTGTTCGGGGCCAAAGAGCATTAACGGCAATCCCGTCGCCGCGAAATTCTTCGGCGAGGCCGACCACGCACATCGACATGCTGTATTTCGACATCGTGTAGGCAAGGTGAGGCCCAAACCACCTGGGGTGCAAATCAAGAGGTGGAGACAGCACCAGGATATGCGGGTTTGCCGACTTCTTGAGATGCGGGATGCAGGTCTGGCTGCAAAGCCATGTGCCGCGCGCGTTGATATCCATCATGAGGTCGAAGCGCTTGAGCGGTGTCGTCAAGGTTCCGGTCAGGCTGATCGCGCTCGCGTTATTCACCAAGATGTCGATGCCGCCGAATGCCTCGACCGCCCGCTCCACGGCCCTGAGCACCTGATCCTCGAAGCGGATATCGCAGGCCACGGCGAGCGCCTTCCCGCCCGCCGCCACAACCTCCTGCGCGGCCGTGTGAATGGTGCCCGGAAGTTTGGGATGGGGTTGGTCCGTTTTCGCGGCGATCACGATGCTCGCGCCGTCACGCGCTGCGCGCAAGGCAATGGCCTTGCCAATGCCGCGGCTGGCCCCGGTGATAAAGAGCGTCTTGCCCGCGAGCGAGCCGGTCATGGCCTTTCCCTCCAGCATGACTAGATGGATTTCACCGGAAGCTTGACAATATCCTCGACCCCCGCGACCTCGCGCACGATGAAGGGCTCACCGTAGCGGGTACCGATCATGTGGCCGAAATGGCGGGCCTCCGAGCCCATGCGCGCGTTGATGTCGGCGCGGGAAGGGAAGAGGTTTTGCAATTCCTTGGGCGGCGAAAATTGCGAGGAGAAACAGAAAATGGCTTTGAGCTTTTTCTCGAATTGGGCGGTGATATCCACCACGAATGACGGCAGGACGGTGGGCACATACTGCGATGCGTAAATGATCTTGAACGGACGGTGAGGCTTTCCCGCCAGCGGCAACTTGGCAAGCCCCGCTAGGAAGCAGGCTTCGTAACCCAGGTGCCCGGTGGTGTAATGGTCGGGATGACGGCCTTTCCAATACGGCAGGATCACCGTGCGGGGCTTTAGCTCGCGTATCTTCTGCGCGACCTTCATTTTGTTTTCGCGGTTGTTTTCGACTCCGGCGTCGGGAATGCCAAGGTTCTCCCGATGGACGACCCCCAGCACCGCCGCGGCGCGCTGTGCTTCTTTTTCGCGCAACGCCGCGCTGCCCCGCGTGCCGCTTTCCCCGGCTGTGAGATCGAGGATGCCCACGCGATAACCTGCTTCTGTCATCTTAATGACGGTGCCCCCGCAGGTGATTTCCACATCGTCGGGGTGCGCCGCAATCGTCAGGATATCAACTTCCATAATCCGACCTTTCTCGTTGTGCCAACGGCGATCTGAGCCGCCGCAAGAATACCTCCTCGTCCACGTGATACTTGAACGCCTTCCGCCCGTCGATGAACACCACCGGAATCTCTTCTTGAAACTTCGCGAAGGCGTCGCCGTCTTCGAGAATGTTGACTTCGCGAAATTCGAAGGGCTCCGAAGCGCGCAGCTTGGCGATCTGGGCTTTCGCGGTGTCGCACAAGCAGCATCCGGGCTTGGTGTAGAGGATGACTTCAACCATAAGTTTCAGAAGCGATTCTAAGAGCAACGGCGGAGAAGCGTCAAGGAGTGCCGTGCGTATCGGCGCCGAAGGAGACTCGCGAGGGCGGTGCGGAAGAAGGACCGGAGTCAGAGGGGATGGCTTCCCACCAATTTCATCAGCACGCGGTGCGCTCGGTGGACGAATCCGGGATGGGGAAGAAACATCATCGGGCAATAGCCTTCGATGACGGCGGAACCCTGCAGGCGGCAGAATTCCACGGCATGCTCGTGGTCGGCTTCGTACTCCATATTCTTGTAAATCCAAATATTCCGAATTTCGGCTTGGTTGCAATCGTGAATCGCCTGGTTAGTTACCTCCGGCGCGCCGGTCACCATGAGCGCGGCCTCCACGGGTGGAGTTACATCGGCGATGCGAGCAAAACACTGGCGCCCGTCGATGTCTTTGGCCTGGGGATTCACCGGGACGGTGTCGTATCCCTTGTCCAGAAATCCGTGAAACAGCAATCGGGAGAAATGTTTGGGATTGCGAGAGACGCCCACGAAGGCGATTCTCTTGCATTCCAGGAATTTGGTAATATCGTTCAGTGACGCTTCGCGCATGGGGCACCTCGCGGGGGAATCTACGACACTTCGCTAACGGGCGCAAGGCGTGACTTGTGACATAACTCGTTTGCAACCTAGAATTCATCAAGCGGAGAGCATTATTAAACAGGATACTATGAACGAAGCTCCTCTCAAGAATCGTGTGGCTCTAGTGACCGGCGGCGGCAAGCGGATCGGGCGGGCGATTGCTTTGACGTTCGGCCGCGCCGGCGCGCACGTGATCGTCAACTACAACCAATCGCGCGAGGGCGCCCTGGCCACCGCAAGCGAGATCGCAGCCCTGGGAGTGCGCGCCGTGGCCCTGCGCGCTGATGTCTCGCGCCCAAAGCAGGTGGCAGCGATGTTCCGAGCCGTGGAAAAGAGGTTTGGCCAGTTGGATCTCCTCGTCAACAATGCTGGTGTGTTTTTCGCACGGACTTGGGACGAACTGGAAGAGAGAGATTTCGATCGAGTTCTTGGCGCCAACCTGAAAGGACCATTCTTCTGCGCTCAAGCCGCGGCGCGAATGATGATGCGCCAGGGGCAGGGGAATATTATCAATATCTCTTCGCTGGGGGGATTGCAGGCGTGGCCCAGCTACATGCACTATTGCGCATCGAAAGCGGCGCTCATCTCCCTGACGCGGACTTTGGCGAAAGCCTTTGCTCCCACGATTCGCGTCAACAGTGTCGCGCCGGGAAGTATCCTCTTCCCCGACGAAGAGCGTACCGCGGCAGTCAAGAAAATGATCCGCAATATACCGTTGCGCAAAGCCGGCGCCGCCCACGACATTGCCCAGACCGTTCTCTTCCTCGCCACTCAAAGTGACTTCATCACCGGCCAAGTGTTTGTTGTGGATGGCGGGAAGTCGATTCCGTAGAGGAAGCGTTCAGCGCTCAACAAGCGACACGTCAGGTCAACTTCGGGGTTGCAGGTGGCTCTTCTTTTGAAAATCGAGTTTAGAACCTGTGATCGGTCCGTCGTCTGTGGACCTTCTTTTGAATCTTGAATCTGCGATCTGTCCGTTTCCTGTGTATGCCCTCACCAAACTTTGATTAGCCGTGCCGCCCAACCCGCCTTGCGGTGGAAGGGCCGCAGGGCTGGAGGGCGAGCCCTGCGTTACCTTTTCCCAGCGATGTCTTCCAAAATCTGCCGCAGGCGGGCGAGCGAAACGGCGGCTTGTCCATAGCGCAGGGTGTTGTAAAGTTTCGTGAACTCCATCACGTTCGGACCCCACGGCGTGGTGAGGAAAGAAAAGGCAAACTCGCGAGGGGTTTGGGACGGCGTCTTGCGAAAACCTTTCTTCTGCATCGTGTGGACCAGTCGCCGATAGGTGAGAGTGGCTTCGCGCGGCTTCACTTCCGAGTCGCGCCGGGCGAATCTCCACGCCAGACGAAAGCGCAGTTCCTCGAGTGTTCCGGATTTGTCGGTCAGGATCAATCCCGCCAAGATCGCAAGCATGATCAAGAGGACTAGCAGCTTGTGCGACATCAGCCATCCCTCGATGCGGAAGGCGTCGCGAATTCCCTCGCGCTTGAGCCGCTCGGAACGGCGGCGGAAGATCTGCTGGAAGTCGCGTGAGTCCTGCTCGACCTGCCGCGCCAACTGCACCTGATGGCCAAAGTCGTAGTTGATAATCCACTCATTCCAGAAGAGCGCCGCGGTGTCAACGTAGTCGTCCCACTCGCCGGGAAGAACGGGGTGAGGATCGGCGGGCGTGGGGTCAAAGGGAATCCATCCGTACCCGGTGAAGTAGACTTCCACCCAGCTATGCGCGTCGCGGGCGCGAACCACAAAATCCTTGCCGATGCGGTTGTAACTCCCCGTCTGAAATCCATTCGCCAATCGCGAGGGAACATTCACCGTGCGCAGCATCACCGCCATGGCCGCGGCGAAATACTCGCAGTAGCCGGATTTGGAGCGGAACAGAAAGCTCCCGACCGGGTCTTCCGGCTCGATGGCGGGCGGGTCTAATGTGTATTGGAAATTGTTCCGCAGATATGCCTGGATGGCGGCGGCACGGTCGTAATTATTGGCGGCGGAAGCGGTGAGGCTGCGAGCCAGGTCATTGACGCGCGGATCGATGGTGTGCGGTAGGCGGAGATAGACCAGGCGGATCTCGTCCGGATACTGTTCCGGCGCGGTGCGCAACTCCCTTACCGGAGGCAGGCCGGTGTCGGAAACAACGTCGTAGGCGAAGGGCATGCTGACGCTCACCGGATTGTGCAGCGAGCCCGTTTCGTCCACATTAAGCAGGCGAACGCCCGAAAGCTCCCGCGGTTCAGCGGCAACGAACAGGACGTCCGTGGAAAGCGCCGCGCGCAGAATGCGATAGCGCAGCGGATGGTGGGGGCGGTGCTCCCAGCCATCGGGCGGAGATATGACGAATCGTTGATACCCTTCGGCGGGCACGGAAATGCGGTCGGCGTTGTCGTTGAACCATTTCTTGCCATTAAAGCTATTCAGCGTGACGCCCCGCCATTTGACGCCTTCGTACGATCGAATATTACCCTCCGGCATCACCCGCATCACTACCATGGGGGAGCGCAGGATTTTGCGGATGTCGCCCAAGTTGACGGTCTCCGAGAATCCCGTGATGTTCTGGGCCTGCATCGAGAGGTTGGTGAGATATCCCGTGCGATAGCGGGGAATGACGAAGAAGAGCGCGGCTGCCAGAATGATGATTCCCACTGACAGGCCAACCGCTGCCGTCATCAGCGCTTTCTCAATGGCTCGGCGGTTCTGCTCGGGAATGCGGAACGGTCCCTCTGGAGCTCGATGAGCCGCTTCCACGCTGCGCTTGATTTCATAGCTGATGAATGTGGAAATGGCGCAGAGCACGTAAATGATGAAGAAGATCAGAAACGTTGTGCCCACGGTCAGCACGGCGCTGGCGAGCATCATCAGAAACGAGATCGTGGCCAGATAGCCGTAGTCGCGATTCGTGCGAGCCGAAAATATCTTCATGACCGCGGTAAAGAGCACCAAGTGGACCGTGGCCGCGAGCATGCGGTCGATGGCGCTGGGGCCGCTCGAGAAAATCAGGAAATCCAGGCCGTAAAAAAAGATGTAGAAGATGGAGATGCGCGTGACGGTTTTGGGGCCGAGGGAATAATCGGCGCCACGGATGTAGCTCCACAGTTTGATGGCGAGCGCGCCGAACATCATGACCATGGATATGACGTCGAGCTTGCCCGTGGTGGCGACGGTGAGGAAGCCGGTGGCCAGGGTGAGCAACAGGGAAACCTCAAAGTAGCGCTGCACACTGATGTGCGTTTGCGGCTGCGGAGTCCCGGTCGTAACGACTTGTGCTTTTCCCCCCATGTGCTTGGGTAACGCGATGCGAGTTCTATTGTATTGCAGAAGGGATCACGGTGCCAGGGAAGAGGCTCGCGGGAATTGGCCTGGTTGCAATTCCTCTTCAGCCAATCGTTTGTACGATCTTGCGCGCTAACTTCGAAATGGCGGCTTGCGGCAAATCCTCAATCTCGAACCAGTGAAGGGATGAATGGCGAATGGCGCGCGAGGTTTCGACGGGGTAAACTCGTGCCCGGATTGAGCGATAAGTGATTCCGTGGCGAACCTCTGCCACGGAATCGCCGAGGGTAAAGGGCGCACGTGTGAGGCCGTGTATTTTAGCGCGTAAAGCTTCCAGCGCCCCAGCGGGTGAGGTGCCAAAGGCGGCAGGGAAGTTCCAGAGATCGTCGAGCAAGCCGTCGATGAGGCCGCGCATCATGGCCACTCGCGTTCCCCGGCGCAGTAGGGCCACCGCGAGAAAATGGGATTCCGCCGCACGGCGAGGGCGGGGAAGCGGAAAGTCTTCCGGACTGCCGCTACGATACCCGCCGCACCATTTGTTGAGTGGACAAGCGGTACAAAGCGGCCCACGCGGCAGGCACACGGTTTGGCCAAGCTCCATCAGGGCTTGGTTGAAGTTCCCCGGCTCGCGATGGGAAAGCAGTCCTGCAAGGTCCGTCTCGACGATCGCGCGGAACTGCGTCTGATGGAGGTTCCCGCGCAGGCTCGACAGCCGCGCCACGACCCGGGCGACATTCCCATCGAGCACGGCATAGGGCTGATTGAACGCGATGCTGAGCACGGCCTTGGCCGTGTAATCGCCGATACCGGGAAGAGTGCGGATGTCGTCATAGCCTTCAGGGAACTTTCCGTCGAACTGTTGCGCGAGGACTTGCGCGGCCTGATGCAGGTGCCGCGCACGACGGTAGTAGCCAAGGCCTGACCAGAGTTCCAACACCCGCTCCAGCGGCGCCTCGGCAAGGTCCGTTACGGTGGAAAACGCGGCAAGAAAGCGCTGATAGAACGGGGTCACTGTTGCGATCTGGGTCTGTTGAAGCATGACTTCCGAGACCCAGACGGCATACGGGTCGCCCGTCCCTCGCCAGGGAAGCACGCGGGCGTAGGCGCGAAACCACGCGAGCAGCGCGCGGCGAATGGCGGCATAATCGAGGCGCGATTTATCTGCGGTCGCGCTCGGAAGTTTTTTCCCTGGGGTGCGTCCTTGGGTTGGAGTTTTTGCCGTCACACAGATCAGTGGGTGTAGCGCAGACCTGTTCGGTAGGTCCGCGGCTCTTAATAATGCTGCATCAGTTCAAAAGGCTACGACAGGCCGCGGACCTACAGAACAGGTCCGCGCTACACGCTTGGGTCACTATACGAGACTCGCCCATTACTCCACGGAGAAATCAGTGCTGCGCGGGTTGGACACGCGGCCGTCCGAGTCGCGGCCCTTGATTTCAATGCGGTAATCGCCCGGCGCGAGTTGGTTGACGGGCAACTTGAAGCCCGCGGGCACCAGGGGGTTGCCGGGCTTGGCGAAATCATTGATCAGAATCGTGTTCGAGGAGAAGGCCTCCTTGTTGGTCTTCCGGTCGACAATGCTGAACAGAATCCCCGCGCGGGGAGGATTGGCTTCTCTTCAGCGCCGGATCGTAGACCTCCACATAGAACACCGGGGTATCGGTTTTGGCAAAACGGTTACTGGCGGACGGGACCAGTTCCATATCTTTAAAAACGAGGGGCGTGCGTTCCTCGAGAAGGGCTGCGTCCATGTTCGCCGTGAGCTGCGAAACGGGGGCGTAGCGTTCGCCCAGTGCTGGGCCTCCGAGAGCGAAGCTATCGCCGGTGAAAGGTTCCACCACCAAGGGAGCCTCATACTTCCCGAATTTCTGCCCGCCCGCGCTGAGCACCAGTTTCAACGTATACGTCCCGGGCGCAATGTTGAAGGTGTTTTGGTAGTCGAAAGGACCCTTGGCGAACTCCTTAATTTCTTTCTTTTGGTAATCCAATTTCACCGTGTCGCTGAATCGTGCGGCGACGGAGCCATTGGGCCGATAGGCGATTCCCAGCACGTTCACATTGGAATGGAAGTCTCCCTTCTGTTTATCAAAATCGATGGCGGACGCCGGGATGGACAGAGCCAGATTCACTCGCGCCACGCCCGGCTCGACGTAGAAGTAGGGGGCGCTGAGTGAAACCGGAATTTCGCCGGCCTGCGCGCTGGCCACACGCTCCTCTAGTGCCTTGCCCTCCGGTTTTTCTTTCAGCAGGTCGGGGCTCTTCACGTCGTAGTAGCCGGTGCGGTAGCGCAAATTCACGCCCGGACGGTCGACCTTAACCGAGATCTTGTGGTAGGCGCTGTCATGTGCCTGGTTGGGAGTCAAATATCCGATGTTGTAATACTGATTCATTTCGTCGGCGATCTTACTCAGACCTTGGAGGAAATCGTTGGTATTGAAGATTTCAAAGCCGCCCGTGCCTTTGGCCAGGGCATAGAGGACCTGCTGGTCGGTCGCCACACTCTCCGGAAAGCTGGGGATGATTTGACGGTTGGGGCACCTGGGATCCTGCGTTCCACCCAAGGTATTGACATTCATACAATTCATGCTTGAGCTGTTGAAGTTGTTGGGATTATTTTGATTATTGCCACCGCCTCCTCGTGTGCCTCCAGTGGTGCCGGGCGTGCCCGTACCGCCTCGGGTGCCGCCGGTGGTTCCGCCGCTGGTGCCACCTTTGGTCCCGCCACTGGTGCCACCCCCCGTCCCGGTACCGCCTCCGGTTCCGCCACCGGTGCCACCTCGGGAGCCTCCACCCCCTCCGCCTCCCGCACTGCCTCCACCCCCACCCGGCGCGCCTCCGCCCCCGTGTTGGGGATCAAGCGCGGCAGGCGCCGCCAAGGCTGCCCACAGACCCGGCAAATGAGGAAAAGGAGATTCCGGACCGCGCAGTTCCGACCTCGGCGAACCGGGGAGCCCTGGATTGGTAATATCGGGGCTCATGGTCGCCAAGCCGCGAACGTCCACCGGGTACACAGCGATGTTGGACTTGTTCAGGGCATCAACCGTCGCGGTGAGCTCGGCCTCGCGATCGGGCGTCAAGGGGAATCCTGAAGAAAACAGGACGAGCGTTTTGCGCCCGGGAACCGCGCGGAGTGTCTTGGCGACTTCGCGAATCGAGAGCAGAACGCTGGTCGCGCCGAAATCCGATTCTGTTCGGGCCAGAGACGGCATTCCCATGGCCGCAACTTGCGTACTGCCCCCGTTGGGATGAACGGCTGAATACTTGACGGTGCTGATGGCCTTTTTCAACAGTTCTCCGTCGGAGGTAAAGTTTTGGCCAATGTTCAAGGTCCCGGTGAAATCTACCACCGCCATCATCCGATTGGAGGACGCGGTGCCTTCCACAAATTTCCCCGCCGCTTGTCGCGCCTGGATTTGCAGCGCCGGGCTCATGGTGGAATCGTCGAAGAACAAGACCATATAGCGCTGGCGTCCAGGGGCGTTGGGTTGGATATCGGATTCGCGCGAGAAGGAGGAAATGGCCTGCTCGGCGTTGTCCTCAAAGACATGAAATTCCTTCTTGTCCAAATCTTTGAGGTAATTTCCCTTTTTGTCGGTGGCGATCACGTCGACCAGAACGAGATTGGTCTCCGCCGTGATCACGCCTGGCACGGTTTGCGGCGCCGAAGGGGAAGGATTCTGCGCACCGGCCGGGGCAGCGGGTGCTATGACCGATGGGGCGCCCAGCCCTGCCAAAGTAAGTATAAAGCCCATCACAATAAGCCATCGATTGCGTGACATAGGTCCACCTCCTACTAATAAGGAATTTCCACCGTGCGGTTCAGGCCGGAGATTTGGCCGCTTTCCGAATCCCGGACGATCGCCCGCACCAGATAAGTTCCGGGCTTGACGTCAAATTTCGTGCGGACAGTAATGCCCGTTTGCAAGTATTTTTCCAGGGTGCTGTCTTGCATGCGTAGATCCAATGACTTTTGCTGGCCCGTCACCAGGTGCCCATCCCGGTCAAAAACCGCGGTCACGAAAACCAAGGTGTCGAGGTTGCGGTTCTCTTGCTTGCGGAAATGCAAGGGGTGCAGGTCGATGCGCGTCAAGACGGCAATCTGCGCGTCGGACTCCGTCTTCATAAAGTACTGCGTGTGGACGTCAATGGGAAGTGCGTGCGTCTCGTCCTGGGAATAAACCGCTTCTTGAATGTCTTCCTTCTCTTGCGCGGTGGGGTCGATCGGTCTCTTGGGGGCGTAATAACCGCGGCGCGCTTGCACGGCAAGGCCTTTGGCCGAAGCCAACTTGACTTGAAGCGGGTGGAACGAGCCGTCGAGTTTTAGATTTTGCGGGGAGAAGGCTAACACGTAATACGTTTCCGGAACGCCGGCGGTTTTTTGGAATGCCGCATTGAGGTCATTGTTGTTATCGAAGAAGATGCCCCCCGTGTCGAGGGCGAGGTCGCGCATGCCCTCGGTCTGCACCCGGGCGCTCTCCATCAGGATCAAGTGCTTCTGTCCAATCGTCTGGGTGCTTGCCGAAACGGCGATGGTGCCTTGGCTGGCGTCGAGCGTGGGGTCGGTGTAAAGACCGCGGGCGTCGATAGCATTGATGATGACGCCGGCACGCAAGGCGCGATCGGTAATCTCGCTGAGCTCGAAGTGAAGGGTCTCCGTTAGAAACCCCCCGGAGACAATCACCATGCTGCGTTGGCCGGGGAGGGACGTCAAAACCCGAACGATGGATTCAATTCCTCGCAAGGCCGCTGTCGACTGCGTTTCTGAAAGGTTCAGCGAACGCATCGCCTCGTTGGGCACTACGCTTTGTTCCATCTGGAGCACGCATTGTTGGTGCGTTGTTGGGTACGGACACGGCTGACATGTCGCGATTTCATCGGCCGCCGTCTCGATGGCAATGGCGTCCTGATGTTCGACAATCTGATACGCCTCGTAGGGTGGGATCGCGCCGCAAGAAGTATCCTGCTCCATGATGGGGCGGGGACGCAGGTCGATCAGCGCTTGGCGCAATTGCGCCAGGTTGTCGGTGAAGTCGACTTGCTTCTGTCCGGACGAGGTGAACAGCGCCACGCGATCCCCCGCCTGGACAGACTGCGTGAGGAAGTGATCCGCCGCCTGGCGCGCGCGGGCCAAATTCTCGAACGGGGTGTTCACATCGTCGAAGTAGAGCGCCACGAAGCGCCGGGCCGTGGAGGCCGTGGTGGAAGTCTCGTCCTGGTCCTCCACTTCGACATTGGTTTTTGCGACGGATTTCGGGGCGTCGGCCGACTTCAGAGCCGGCTTCTCAATGGAGAAGTGGAGAATCGTCTGTGGCTTGCCATGATCGAACAGGTGAAAATCTTCCTGGCGGAGATTGTCAACCGCGGCACCTTTTGCATCGCGCACCACCACGCGGACCAAAACGAGATTGCGTTCCGATTGCAGCTTGAAGGCGGGTTCAACGTCACTCGATGAAATCTCTTGCTGTGTTGCCGTCTGCGCCGCCAATATCCCGGGCTCCAAGGCAGCTAACATGCTCAGCAACACGGCCGGCAGCAGTGATGCTATTCGGGATTTCAGTAGGCGTGCGGGGGTAAGCGAACGCAACATACACGCTGGCCCGGTGATTTCGAACGTAGGGACCCTCCCAGGTTCAAGCCCGACAGGCCGTTCGATGCAGGTCGATGCTTGCGGGATGAGGACCCTATTCTCCGGCGTGCGTGAGGCAAAGTCAAGCACGACAAGGCCATATCCA
>CAWEFC010000059.1:0-94739 GCA_963808085.1 uncultured Acidobacteriota bacterium | reverse complement strand
ACCACTACCGAAAGTCGAAATTCGAAATTGGAAAATCGCGAGCATCGTTTCGATTTTCGAGTTTCGAGTTTCGAATTTCCAGTTTCGGTTCTGGCTTCCCACCCGTCACGCTTGTGCTCGCGCCATCTCCGCGCTCGGCACGTTCCTGGTGGATTTCACACAGGCGAAGGGAAGGAACTCCGGCGCCCCGAAAGCCGGTGCGGCGGGCTGCCGCCGGCTTTCCGCGGGAACTTCGAGGAGATATTTTCCGTGACTGGCGAAGATCAGTTTCGATCCCGGAAATGTATTCAGGACCTCTGCCACGCGCGTAGTGTCCGCATCGGCGTCGATGAAGACAAAAGAAGCGTCAGCGGAGACCTGGTGTTGGTAGTAGGAGACGCGTTCCACGCCCTCCATCCCGCGCAGAAAGTTGAAGAGATGATCGATGTCGGACTCGGGCGAGTTGAGCACGGCCATCATGGAAAAACCGTGCGGCCGGTCCGCCATCGCCAGGGTGGTGATCTTCATGCCCTTGCGGCGGAATACGTTCATAAGGCGGCAAGCCACAATCAGGTCCTGCTCGGTATCAAGCGTGATGAGCCATTGCATAGTGAACTCCAAAAACGAGGTGCCAGGTGCCGGGTATCAGGTGTCAGGGAAAAATCAAAACACGAAAATTGCAACTCGAAGGGCGCACGGCAGATGCCGAATCTATTGCTGCGATTTTCGAGTTTTGATCTTCCGATTTCGGGCTTCGGCCCTGGTACCTGGCACCTGACACCTGGCACCTTCCTACACGGCCCAAAGATCGTCCAAAACCTCTTCTTCGATCTGCACGCGCGGAGGTTCGACCACCATTTCCGCCAACGCCGCTCCGGGGGGAACGATGGGATAAACGTTTTCCGCCGGGTCCACCCAAACGTCGAGCAGGCGCGGTTCGCGATCGCTCAGGAAATCCTCAATGGCGTCAGGCACGTCGGTGCGGTGCTCGACGCGGGCACCCTGAATGCCATAAGCATCGGCAAGCTTCACAAAGTCGGGAGCAAAGTCGAGGTCGATATCGCAATAGCGCTTTTCGAAGAAAATCTCCTGCCACTGGCGCACCATGCCCAGGGCGCGATTGTTGATGATGACGATTTTCACGGGCACGCGGTATTGCACCACCGTCGCCAGATCGTTCAGGGTCATCTGGAATCCGCCGTCGCCAACGAAGGCGATCACCTGTCGATCGGGGAAAGCCATCTGCGCGCCCATCGCAGCGGGGAAGCCATAACCCATCGAGCCCAGTCCGCTCGACGAAAGCCACGTGCGCGGCCGCGTGAAGTTGTAGAACTGCGCGGTCCACATCTGGTGCTGGCCCACGTCCACGGAAATGATGGCGTCTTCGGCGGCGCGTTGGGCGACGGCCTCAATCACCATCTGGGGCTTCACCGAATTTGCGTACCGGTCGTAAGTGAGCGGATGCTCGCCGCGCCAGGACTCAATCCGCTGCAGCCAGTGGTGGCGCTCGGGCGTGGAAGCCGCCTGACGGCTTTTCAAAACGTCAATCAAGGCCGTCAGCGCTTCTCGCGCGTCACCGACGAGGGACAAATCCACATGGACGTTCTTGTTGATCTCAGAGGGATCAACGTCGAATTGAATCTTCTTGGCGCCGGTGGCGAAACCGTTCAATCGGCCCGTGACCCGGTCGTCAAAGCGCGCGCCGATGGCCACAAGGAGGTCGCTGTTGCAGATCGCCATGTTGGTGGAGTACGAGCCGTGCATGCCGAGCATTCCGAGCGACAGTGGATGGTGCGAAGGGAAAGCGCCGAGGCCCATCAACGTTGTCGTCACCGGGATATGAGTCAACTCCGCCAGCTCGCGAAGTTCCTTCCAGGCGTCGGAGGCAACCACCCCGCCACCGACATAGAACACCACCCGGCGGCCGTCCATAATCATGTCGGCAGCGCGCTCGATTTCAGCATCCACAAATTCGCGCTTACGCTCAGGCTCGGTGACGCCCAGAGTGGCCGGGTAAGAGGGCTCCGCCATTTCCAACAGGACGCTTTTGGGAAGATCAATCAGCACCGGCCCCGGCCGTCCAGAGATAGCGGTCCGGAAGGCCCGATCGATGATGCGGGGGATGTCGGCCGCCGCGCGAACAGCAAAGGACTGCTTGGTGCACGGCAGGCTGATCCCGATGGTGTCGGCTTCCTGAAATGCATCCTTACCAATCAAAGCCGCGGGGACTTGGCCGGTGAGGGCGACGATGGGGATCGAGTCCATCATCGCCGAGGTCAAGCCGGTGATCAGGTTGGTAGCGCCCGGCCCGGAGGTTCCCAAACAAACCCCGGGCTTGCCGGTAACCCGCGCGTAGCCGTCGGCGGCGAAGGCTGCGGCCTGCTCGTGTCGAACCAGCAGGTGGCGAATGCCCGCACTGTAAAGGGCATCATAAAGCGGCAGGACGGCCCCACCCGGGAGGCCAAAAAACACGTCCACCTTCTGTCGCTTCAGGCTTTCGAGGAGAATTTCGGAACCGGAAACAAGCTTAGGCATAGATTAGCTCTCAATTGCCGGCTGTGCCCTGATACCGACCAGTCGGTAGGTAAAAGTAGCACGCGAGCATTTTTGAAGTCAACTCCTTTTTTCGGGGTCTTATTATCGGAGCAGGTCCTCTAACCTAACGGCTTGGTCGGTTTTTTCGTCGCGATACTTGATAATGACCGGGGTGTAGAGAGAAATCCCCAATTCCTTGCCACGCCCCTTGGTGATTGCACGAGATCCTGGGACCACGACCGCACCGTCGGGAATCTTCAATGGAGACTCGCCGTCGCGGCGATGAACGGTGTCGCGCACCAGGTCGTACACGGGGGTGGAGCCGGTGATGATGGTTCCGGCAGCGAGCACAGCGCCTTGGCCTACAATTGTGCCTTCGTACACTCCGCAATTGCCGCCCACGAGCGCGTCGTCCTCGACGATCACGGGCAGCGCGCCGATCGGCTCCAGCACGCCGCCGATTTGCGCCGCGGCGCTGATGTGGACGCGCTTCCCCACCTGCGCGCAGGAACCCACCAGCGCGTGCGAGTCGATCATGGTCCCTTCGTCCACGTAAGCGCCCGCATTGATATACATCGGGGGCATGCAGGTGACGTTCTTTCCGATATAGCAGCCGTCGCGGATCGACGAGCCGCCGGGCACCACACGAATGTTCTGGTCGAAGGGAAGCTCCTTCAAAGGGTAGGTGTGCTTGTCGCGGAATTGGCTTTGCAGCACGTCGCCTGCTGTCTGTCGTTGACGGTCTTCTGTAGCGCCGGGCTTCAGCCCGGCATCCGCCGCTGTTGCGCCGCCCCTTAGGGTGGCTGATGCCGGGCTAAAGCCCGGCGCTACACGCATCTCGACAATGCGCCCCAGGCGGAATCCCAGCAGGATTCCTTTCTTGACCCAGCCATTCACGCGCCAGCCCGAAGGCGAACTCGCATCCGGTTCCGCCGCGCGAATGCGGCCTTCGTTCAACGCGGACTTAAACTCGTCGAACACTTTGAAGGACTCGGGGCCGTACGCCTCGGGGGATTTCGAGAATAGCTCGTCAATTTGAGATTGGAGTTGCATCTGCACTGTCCCGTAACAGGAAAGGATGGCGGAAAAGGCGCGCACCAGCCTCAACATTTTGAAGCGGGCACGCGCCCTCCATTCGGTGTGCTCTTGAATGGGCTGCCGTAACTAGCCCCTAAAGAGCGGCAGCCCCGGCCGCCGCGACGGCATGATCGTTCTCCACGGTGCTGCCACTTACGCCGATAGCGCCAACCACCTCGCCTTTCGCATTCTTGAGGGGCACACCCCCGGGGAAAGTAATGAGCCCGCCATTCGAATGTTCGATACCGAAGAGCGGCCCGCCGGGTTGCGAGAGCTTGCCGATCTCGCCCGTATTCATGTCGAACCAGCGGGCGGTCCGCGCTTTGCGCTGGGCAATATCGACGCTCCCCAACCAGGCGCCGTCCATACGGACGAAGGCCTTCAGATTACCGCCCGCGTCTACCACGGCGATATCCATCTTGGTGTTGAGTTCCGCCGCCTTGCTCTTGGCCGCGGACACAATCCGCTCCGCGGCTTCCAGGGTCAAGTCGTTCGCCATTTCGCGTCTCCTTTAGAATAGGTTGTTTTGGGTCACAGAAAAAGCCCTCAACCTTTCTAGCAGATTTCCAGTCGCGCCGCCACCATCGCGTCCCTGCATCCGCCAAGCAGGCTGCACGAGCATCGACAGACTTCAACCGGTTGATCGTTTTAGACGATGATCGTCAACCGTTTCAAAGCTGGCTTGGTCCGGCAAGCAGCGGTGTTGGAAGCGGCCAGGACTAGCATCGTCTCTCCCAATCTCTACTTCAATCCCAACTGCCTGACGATGAGGGCGTCGCGCCAGCGGTCAGGGAGAGCTCGACCGAGACGGATCGCGAGGCCCGAAGTGGGTCCCACCGCGTAGCGCGTACGGGGACGTCGGGCGCCGAGCGCGTGGACGACGGCCTTCACCACCACTTCAGTTGACACGGCCTTGGCCGCTTCACGTTTGATTCCGGCCAGAGCAGCGTTCAGCGTGGTGCCGTACAATTGAAGGGCCTCGGCGGGAAGCTGCGCCCTGAGAGTCTCCTCACTCGGTAGAGATTTCTTCAGGATGGGCGTATCGATGAATCCCGGCTCCACAATCGAAACGTGAATGTTCCACGGCCGCAGCTCCATGCGCAAGGCGTCCGTCACAGCCTCGAGCGCAAACTTGGAGGCGCAATACGCCCCGGAAAATGGGCTGGAAATTAGCCCGCTCAATGATCCGATGTTCACAATGCGGCCCCGGCCCTTGCGCAGACTGGGCAGGAAGGCCTGCGTGACCGCGATTTGGCCGATAACGTTGATCTCCAATTGCCGGCGAAGTTCGTCGACCGGCAGGAATTCCAGCATTCCCCCCACAACGATGCCGGCGTTGTTGACGAGTCCTGCCAAGCCTTCGTCGCCCACCGCCTCGACGACCTTGCGGGCGGCCTCGCGAATTTCCGTTTCGTCGCTGATGTCCAGGCGAATGGGAAGCAGCTTCTCGGACGCGCGGCTCCGCAGGGATTGGCCATCCGCGGCTTTGCGGATTCCCGCGAAGACACGATACCCAAGTTTATCAAGGTGAAACGCGCAGGCTTCACCAATCCCTGTCGATGCTCCGGTAATAACGACCGCGCCGAGACTTGGCATCTGCTCTCCTTTTTGCCTACGAGCATTGGCGAATTCGCGGGACCGAGCCCCCCGCCATCCATCAAATCGATCCTATTCACCCACGTTTCATCGCGCCCACATGCCGGTCGCGATCCGAAAATGTTCGGTGGAAAAGAAGAGCCCGGCCATGATGAGGCAGTTGTACCCGATGTGAAGGATGATGCTGGGAGCGAGACTGCCGGTTACGCCACGCGCCAAGGAGAACACCATGCCGACGATCAGAATCATGATCATGTGATTCCAGGCGTGCCAATATTCCGGAACGTGAAGGCCGGCAAAAAGAATGGCAGTCGCGACCACCGCGAAGCGCATTCCCGCCGCGCGCTCAAAAATGGCGAACAATAGGCCGCGGAACACGACTTCCTCAATGACGGGAGCGACGGTGATGGCGAATGCGCCGATGGCGAAGGATGCCGTCCGGGAATCGAACAACTTCTCCAGCGGGAATCCCTGCGAATCCGGGAGCAGCAACAATACCAGGCTGGCGGCGATGGCGAGTTCGCCGCCACCCGCAAGGTAGCTCACCACCTGCCGCGCCGAGGGGTTCTTCCATCCCAAGGATTTCCAGAAAGGCTGCTGATGTTGGAATCTGGCGAGCAGAAAAAGAAATCCCAAAATGAATACGTAGAAAAAGCACTGCTGGACCAGCAAGAAGAGGGTGTCGGCCTGCACCAAATCAACCGGCATGCGCCATCGGGTGAAAGGCCGTAACGCCGCATACCCGAGCAACATGACAATCTTCGACGCCAACAGGGCGAAAGGGACGAAGACCAGGAACAACAGGAGGTCCCGAAATTCCCAAATATCTCGCGGCGCGAGTGGCGGCGGGTCAGGGTGAGGCAGTAAGATCTGTGGCGGATGGCTTCCCGCCGGCGCGGCCCCGGTTTCCATGATAATGTTGTCCGGGTCTCCCGGCATATTCACCATAAAGGAGGGGCAAGCGGTGCTCGCCCGATGGCCGCGGGCCGTTCGGCCCGAAAGGACGCCGCCTCATGAGCAGAAGGTTTTCATGGAGACAACAGCGGGTTCGAACTTCTTAATCAACGCGCGGTCCGTCGTAACCAGTGGCACGCCCAGAGTCGAGGGCCAAGAGCCACAAACTCGCAATCGTAAGCTGCGCAACCCGAACTGGCAGCCAGCCGGAGAACCCGCGAAGAGTCCATATGATAATCGTTGTCTTTCATCAATCCTTCGGCGCGCTGCATAATGCCCAGAATTTCGTCCAAGCTCAGAAACCCACGGCGTAACGACTGCGTCAGTACGTTGCGGAACTCAGACCGCCAGAGCACCGGGGCGATCCATTCAGGATCTTTTTGATACACCGCGCGAGCGTCGGGCGTGAAGCCGCTTTTGATCAGAAAGTATGCGATGAGGTTCGTGTCAGCAACGATCAAGGGCGTCCTTCGTTCTTAGCCGCGCGCAGGAACTCATCCGTGAGACTCACATAGGGCATTCGTTTCCGCATCGCATCTACCTCTGCCAGAAATTCCTTGGGGTCCACGCGATGCGCCCCGAGAACCTTTTCCAAGCAGGAGATGGCCTCGCTGTTGATGCTGCGCCGGTGCTGTGCGGCGCTCTCCTTAAGCCGCTTGTGAAGCTTTTCGGGAACGTTCTTGATGGTCAACGTGGCCACGCTAAGCCCTCCCATATCCAAACTGGAACCATAATGGAAGCATACGGCGGCAGAAGGAGAGGTGTCAAATCACACCTCACCCCGCGCGCCAGCTTGGCCATTCAGCAGCGGCGCGAGCGCTTGGCCCGTATAAGACTTCTTCGCGCGCGCCACTTCCTCTGGCGTACCTTGCGCCACAATGCGCCCCCCGCCATCGCCACCTTCCGGCCCCAGATCGATAACCCAATCGGCTTGCTTCACGACATCGAGGTGGTGCTCGATGACGATCACCGTGTTGCCGAGGTCAGTGAGACGGTTGAGCACCTCCAAAAGCTGCTTGACGTCTGCGAAGTGCAAGCCGGTAGTGGGTTCGTCCAGGATGTAGACTGTGCGGCCTGTCTGGCGGCGGCTGAGTTCACGGCCCAGCTTGATGCGCTGCGCCTCGCCTCCGGAAAGCGTGGTTGCCGGCTGCCCCAGATGAATGTACCCCAGGCCCACGTCCACGAGTGTTTGCAGCTTCAGGCGGATTTGCGGAATGTTCTCGAGCAGCGGCAGCGCGTCCTTCGCCGTCATTTCCAGCAGGTCAGCGATGGATGCGCCCTTGTATTTCGCTGCCAGCGTCTCGGAGTTATAGCGCCGGCCGCGGCACACTTCGCAGGTCACAAAGATGTCGGGAAGGAAGTTCATCTCGATGCGCCGCAGCCCCTCCCCCTGACACGCTTCGCACCTCCCGCCTTTCACGTTGAAGCTGAAACGCCCAGCGCGATAGCCACGCTCGCGCGATTCCGGCAGCATGGCAAATAGCTCGCGAATGGGGGTGAAGACGCCCGTGTAAGTGGCGGGATTGGAGCGCGGCGTCCGGCCGATCGGCGACTGGTCGATCACGACGATCTTGTCGATGTGCTCCAACCCGGTGATAGCGCGGTGCGCACCGGGGTCTTCGATGGCACGGTAGAGTTTCTTCGCAATCGCACGATGCAGGATATCGTTGACGAGCGTCGACTTCCCCGAGCCCGACACGCCCGTTACCACCGTCAGCAATCCCAGTGGAAACGAGACGTCAATGTTCTTCAAATTATTGGCCCGCGCCCCCAGCACCGCGAGGAGCTTCCCATTGGCTGCCCGCCGCTTGGCGGGAACGGGGATGCGCAGTTCGCCTGACAGGTACTGCCCGGTCAGCGATTCCGGCGTGGAGGCGATATCGTCCGGACGTCCCCGCTGCCACAACATGCCCGCCCTGCTTGCCCGCACCGGGGCCCAAATCGATCACATAATCGGCGCGGCGAATCGTTTCCTCATCATGCTCGACCACCAGCACAGTGTTCGACATGTCACGCAATTGCTCGAGCGTTTCGAGAAGTCGCTGGTTGTCGCGTGGGTGGAGCCCGATGCTGGGTTCATCCAGCACATACAGGACGCCGCGAAGCTTTGAGCCAATTTGCGTGGCAAGGCGTATGCGCTGGCTTTCGCCGCTGGAAAGGGACGACGCCGAACGGTCGAGGCTCAAATACCCAAGCCCCACCGCGTCGAGAAACTCCAAGCGTTCGGCGATCTCGTTCACAATACGGCGCGCCACGAGTTCTTCGCGCAGAGTAAGCTCGATTCCGGCCAGCGCCGCCTTTGTCCCTGTCACCGGTAGAGCCGTGAGGTCGGCAATGGAAAGACCCATCACCTTCACGGCAAGGCTTTCCGGCTTCAGGCGTTTGCCCTGACACTGGGGGCACGGCACGGCCGACATATACTGGCTGTACCAGTCGCGGTAACTTTCCGAATTCGCTTCTTTGTACCAGCGATCGAGCAGCGGGAGAATCCCGGAGAACACCGTTGACGCGGGGGCATCCTCCGAGTTCTTACCGTAAAGAAGAAGGTTCTGGATTTTACGCGGCAGGCGCTCAAAGGGAGTCTTCAGGTCGAAGCCAACCTGCTCGGCGGCGCGCATCAGGCTGCGTTGGAGGAAGCCTGAGCCCGCGCCGGGTCCGAGTCCACCTTCCAGCAACGGCCGCGACCAGTCCACAATGACCTTGGCAGGGTCAAACGTATACTGGCTGCCCAACCCTCGACATGCCGGGCATGCGCCGTAGACGCTGTTAAAGGAGAACGACCGCGGCTCGAGGGCAGGTATGCTCAGGCCGCAATCCACGCATGCCCATTCCTGCGAGTAAAGGCGCTCCTCACCATTCACGATCGCCACTTCCACAATTCCTTTGGCGAGCTTCATGGCCGTCTCAATCGAAGCTGCCAGGCGGCTCTCGATTCCGGGCTTCAACAGCAGGCGGTCGATCACGGCCTCGATGGTGTGATTCTTGCGCCGGTCGAGCTTGATCTCTTCATCCAATTGGCGGAGTTGCTTGTCGACGCGCACGCGGAGGAAGCCATCCGCGGCAAGTTGTTCGAAGAGCTTGCGGAACTCTCCCTTGCGCCCGCGCACGATGGGCGCCAGGATCATAACCCGTTCGCCTTCTCCATTGGCGCCGTCCCCCTGGTGTGGGGCCATGATCGACGCAACGATCTGCTCCGTTGTTTGGCGGGAGATTTGCCGCCCGCAGCGGTGGCAGTGTGCGATGCCGATGGAGGAATAAAGCAGCCGGAGGTAATCGTAGATTTCGGTGATGGTGCCCACGGTCGAGCGCGGGCTGCGACTGGTAGTCTTCTGCTCAATGGAGATCGCGGGGCTGAGGCCCTCAACGGTGTCCACGTCCGGCCGCTCGAGTTGGTCAAGAAACTGGCGGGCGTAGGCGGAGAGGGTTTGCACGTAGCGCCGCTGGCCCTCCGCATAAATCACATCAAACGCCAGGCTCGACTTGCCAGACCCGCTCAGCCCGGTGACCACCGTCAAGGTATTGCGTGGAATCTCGACGCTGATGTTCTTCAGGTTATGCTGGCGCGCGCCCCGAACCGTAATCCGGTCGATCATTCGCCCTGTATCCTACAGTGAGGAATTTCGAGAAGTTGGCAATCTTTCATGCTATGTCCGCCCGATGCGCCCGTCAAGCGGATTGCGCTACGCACCTCGACCGCATAAAATGAGCGCGTTTACGAAGCTCGCGGATGGAATCATGCTGAAAACCTTGGGTGCGAAACTCGGCCACGTCTTAGTCCTTTACGGAGCGTGGGGACTGTTCGCCATGTCGTTTCTTGACTCGTCGGTGATCCCGTTTCCGGTCGTAAACGATCTGGCGCTTATTGTGATGGCCAGCAAACGGCCCGCCTGGTGGCCGCTCTACGCGCTCGCGAGCACGCTGGGTTCGGTCTGCGGAGCGTATCTGCTCTACGGAATCGCTCGCGGAGGAGGGAAATTCTTCTTTCGCAAGACCACGCCCCAGGCTGTTGCGCACGCCCAGCGTTGGCTTGAGCGCAACGATTTTGTGGCCGTCCTGGTGGCGTCGATACTTCCGCCGCCGGCGCCCTATAAGGTCTTTGTCCTGACGGCTGGGCTGCTACGTGTCAACGCGCTGAATTTCGGCTTGGCGCTGCTGCTGGGGCGCGGGCTTAGGTTCGCTGCCGACGCTTGGCTCGGAGCACTCTACGGCGTCCAGGCGGAGGATTACCTGCGCCACAACTTGGGTTGGGCATCACTTGCGGCAGTCGCCGTAATTGTAGGCTTGGCGCTACTTCAACAGTGGTGGGGCCGGAAAGCTCGGGACGCGGAGCCCAAGTGACGCGCTGGGTGAGGAGGAATCGTAGCGCGGACCTGTTCTTTAGGTCCGCGGTTTTTCCTTGTCGTTTGGAGACGAGCCGCAGACGCACAGCACAGGTGCGGGCCACATATCGCGTGCCTCCTTCTACCGCCCCGGGGCCGAAAAATAGAAGGCTTCGAAACGGGACTGCAGGTTCTTGTTTAGTTCCACCTCCAAGGTGAAACTTCGGGATTGGGAAGAGATGCTGAGGAACCGCAGATCCTCGATGCTCACTTGGTAGCCGTCGTCTGTTTCGTTGACTTGCGCCCAGGGGAAGCGCGCAAAATCCAGAAAGACTTTTCCCGCAGTCGTGCTCATGGCGGCCGTGAGCGCGGACGAGGATGGTGGCTTTACGAATGTCTCCATTTCATCCGGCACGCCACTTCCATCCAGGGCATTAAAGCTTCCAACATGGAAGGCGGTTTCAGTCTCGACTACGCCCGTCCACGTAAATGGATTCATCGCCACCGGGAACGCGCCGAATCGCTCGGGGTCCTCGCCGGAGTAAGTATGACTGTCAAGGATGCTCAGCGCGCGGCGGTGGGCGAAATCGCGAACGCCCCAGAGCGCCACCATCGCGGCCAAGCAAAAAACCGCGCCAGGCACCAAGTGCCCCTTGCCCACCCCAACTTCTTCCGACACCAGGCGCAGCACCCACGGTACTGCCAGGCCCATGACCAATACAGCGAGCAAAAGTGGATCGATGATTGGCATGATATCCCACGCATACCATCGTCCGCTGAAGGGCAGGAAAGGCCGCACGCCGTAGGCATTGGTGAAATCGAGCAACAGATGGCTGCTTGTTCCCAAGAGAGCTGCAAGTAGAAGCCAACGGCCGCGCACGGGAAGGCCGGGCTTGGGCGAGACCTTCTTTCCTACCCAGTAGATTAAACCCCAGAGGAGAAAAGCTAAAAGGGTGATGCCTAAGAGGGAATGGCAAATCCCGCGATGGTATTTCAGGTAGCTGACACTACCCTTCAGCCCAGCCAGAATATCAAGGTCCGGGGCGTTGGCCGCCAGAATCAACGTCAGTGTGGCAAAACGCGTCTTGCGGTTCAGGCCCGTTTGACTGATGGCGACGGCGGTCAGCGTGTGGGTCAGGTTATCCACGGTTCACCTGCTAACAGCTTACAGCCGACAGCCACTTTAACCTGTGAGCGGTCGGCTGTCAGCTCGATTTGGGTACCAGCAGGGTGAGCGCGTCGGGCACGACTGCGAAGGTCGCAGGGATTGTCCCCGCCAGTTCCCCATCGAGCTCAAAACGAACGGTAGCAGAGTCGCCCGTGGAGGTACAAACCACCTCAACGCACTGGTCAAGCGAGACGCCGCTCAGGCGTAGGTGTTGCCGCAACAATACGGCCAAAGCATAGAGCAGATAACTCAGGCGGCTGCGGCTGGGAAACGAGCACACGGCAAAATGCGGCGCAAATAGGTCCGCCGAAGGGGCCAGATGCAGCCACCCCGCATACAGCCGGGTACGATGAATTACAGCAAAAGTGCCCCGCCGCTCCCGGCCGTCCAGGTGGCAGGAAAATCTTGGGAAAGAGTAGCTCACCAGTTGACGGAGAGCCTCCATGACGTAACCCGCCACGCCAAAATTTGTTTTCATCCAGGAGGAGAGCTTGTAAACAACCTCCGCATCGTACCCGATTCCCGCCACGCTGATGTAATACCGGGAGCAGGCTTGACTACTGGTTTCAGGTGTCGCGCGCCAGTGCGCTCGCCCCAGGGCGATGCGGCGCGGACGCCAGTGCGCCAGTTCTCGGGCGGCGCGGATAGGATTGAGGGGAAGTCGCAATTCGTGGGCAAGAATATTTGCCGTGCCGCCGGGCAAGATGCCGAGGGGAATCCGGCTCGGTGCAAGGCCATTGATCACTTCGTTGATGGTCCCATCGCCGCCACAAACCAGTACGACGTCAACGCCGTTCGCGGCCGCCTGGTGGGCCAATTCGTGCGCCATTGCGGGCCGCGTCGTGGGCGCCAACTCGACCTCCATCCCCGCACGGCGCAAAATGTCAGCGGCTGCGCGGATTTCGCGCTCCCGCTTGGCCGGACGCCGCCCCGCAACCGGATTATAAATGAGCGTACCTTTTTTCAACTGGGGGCCAGCGGCTGCGGAAGGGGATTGACCCTTGCTAGCAGGCGTAATCCTGTCAAATTTCTGTCGAGCTGAAGAGCGCTGGTGGACTCCTAAAAGGGTTACATGATGAAGACCCCGGTGACGACTTTTTTAACAATGAAATCACCGGTTTTCTTGTCCTGATTTGCATCCACCCACACCTCGGCGCCCAATTTCAGGGCCTCGATCGTACTGCCTTTTCCGTCATTGATGAACTTCGTTTTCTTGGTGAACCTGAAAGTCTGATCCGCCCCAAGTTTGGTCTTGGTCAGGACCATCTCATCCTTGTTCAGCTCTTTAACGACACCGTAAAGAAAATCAGCATACTTGCTCCCCGCATTGGGGCTCGTGTGTGGTACTCCTAATGCCGTACTGTCGGGGTTGGGGGTAGGATTCCTACTCGCCTGCTGCGCGGAAACGGGGGCGACCAGTCCCGTCAACCCGATGAGTATTCCTGCCAATATAATTTGCTGTTTCACCGTCTGATACCCCTACGAAACTTATCTTTTCCCCATAACACTAGCAGCCGCATCCAAGCCATGTCAAGACTGGGGCAAGCCCGGTAAATGGGCGCCAAACTGAGCCTAACGCCAATGGAAGTGGGGCTGGTAGAGACCGTACGGTAATAGGGGATGGAGGCATAGGTAAGCGGTCTGTCCGGCGAACAGGCTGGCACAGAATTTCCTCAAGCCTCTCCTGTGAACGGAATTGTCATGAAATCTGAAAACCATTCGGCGACCCGCGCTTGTACCCACGGTATAATTGTCGAAACATCTTTGCCGCGAGGGGATGGGAGATGAGAACGGCCGTGGCCAAAAACATCGAAAAGGAAATCGCCAAGCTTCGGGACGAAATCCGCGACCACGAGCACCGCTACTACGTGCTCGATGATCCGCAGATCTCGGACTTCGAATTCGACAAGCTGATGCAACGCCTGAAGGAACTCGAACTCGAGCACCCCGATCTCGTTACGCCTGACTCGCCGACGCAACGCGTTGGCGGGGCGCCGGCCGCAGAGCTCCCCAAGGTGCGCCACTCGGCGCCCATGATGAGCCTCGACAACACCTATTCGGTTGACGACCTGCGCGACTTCGACCGCCGCGTCCGCGAGTTGGCGGGCCGTGACCGGGTGGAATACGTGGCGGAACTGAAGTTGGATGGCCTTTCCATGGCCCTCACCTATCAGGATGGCAAACTGGCACGGGGCGTCACGCGTGGCGACGGCAAGGTGGGAGAAGACGTAACCTTTAACATCCGGACCATCCGTTCCGTACCGTTGCGGCTTGAGGCACGTAAGTTGGCATTGATCGGCCATCCCCCGCAATTTGAAGTGCGCGGCGAAGTCATCATGACCCGCAAGGCGTTCGAGCAGACCAACGCCCAGCGCGAGGCGGCAGGTGAACCGAGGTTTGCCAATCCGCGCAACTCCGCCGCGGGTTCCATCCGGCAGCTTGACCCGCGCATTGTGGCCGAGCGCAAGCTCGACATGTTTGTTTACTACCTCCAGGTGCAAGGCGCCGAACTTGCGGGCGAGCACGCTCAGGCGCTCGAAACGCTCACGAAGATGGGTTTCAAGGTGAATCCCCATTGGCGGCGATGTCCGGCGTTTGACGATCTGCTGTCTTACATTCAGCAGTGGGAAACAAAGCGCGAGAGCCTGGACTATGAGATCGACGGCATTGTTATCAAGGTCAATGATACACGGCTATGGCAGGAACTGGGGACAACGGCAAAATCGCCGCGCTGGGCCGTGGCGTATAAGTATCCCGCACGCCAGGCAACAACGCGCGTCATGGACATTCGCGCCCAGGTAGGCCGCACGGGAACACTCACCCCCGTGGCGGACCTTGAACCTGTGGACGTGGGTGGCGTGACCGTGAGCCACGCGACGCTCCACAACATGGACGAGATTGATCGCCTGGGCGTGAAGATCGGTGACACGGTACTGATTCAGCGTGCCGGGGAAGTGATTCCTCAGGTCGTGAAGGTGGTGAAACACGCCGAGGACGGGCGCGCTTTCGAGATGCCCAAGAAGTGCCCGGTGTGCGGCGAGGAAGTCCATCGGGCCGAAGGCGAAGTGGCCTACCGCTGCGTCAACACGGCCTGCCCTGCCAAACTGAAAGAATCGCTGCTCTATTTCGCGGGACGGCGTGCCATGAATATCGATGGATTAGGGGAGGCGCTGGTGGACCAGCTTGTGGACAAGGGCATGGTGCATGATGCTGCCGATCTTTACCACTCTTACACACCAACAACTCGCCGACCTCGAGCGCATGGGCGCGAAGTCCGCGCAAAACCTCATAGATGAAATCGAGCGCAGCAAGCAGGCGGAACTCGCACGCGTGATCTTTGCCCTGGGCATGCGCTTTGTGGGTGAGCGGACCGGACAATTGCTGGCGAATCACTTTGGCTCGCTTGATAAACTCGCCAACGCTACGCCGGAGGAGTTGATGGAAGCGGAGGAAGTGGGGCCGCGCTTGGCGGAGGCCATCCAGGAATTCTTTCAGGAGAAGCGCAACCGCGAGGTTATCGAGAAGCTCCGCAAGGCCGGTCTGCAGTTTAAGCAGGAACAAACCCACGTGAGTGGCGGCAAGCTGGCGGGAAAGCAATTCGTGCTGACCGGGACCTTGCCTACCTATTCGCGCGACCAGGCCAAAGAGATGATTGAAGAGAGCGGCGGGCGCGTGGTGGGGTCCGTCAGTAAGAAAACTGATTATGTGGTGGTCGGAGCCGACGCGGGTTCCAAACTGGATAAGGCGCGCGCCCTCGGCATCACGACCGTGGACGAAGCGGGTTTGCGGGAGCTATTAGGGAAGTAGAACTTGGCCGTTAAGCTGCGGTTTCAACGCGTTCGTGCTGTGCACGAAGCACCGGGCCCCGCCCCGGACTTCGGAGCAGCGAAATTTCAGAGTCAATCTGCCGGTTGTCCGCTATTATCTCTGGATAGCTTCTTCACTGCACCGAGGGTCTCGGGGCGAGGAGTGTCATTAGAATGCGCATTGCCGTTTCTGTTGGCGAGAAGGAGAAAGCCCGGCACGCTGAGTCGCCTTATGTCCAAGCTCTCATAGCGGCCGGAGCGGAAGGAAGTGAGATTGAACTCGTATCAGCGACAGACGCCCGCCGCGTGCGCCCCGGGGATTACGATGGAATTCTGTTCACCGGTGGAGAAGATGTGGACCCCTCGTTCTACGGCGAGGAGAAGCGTCACGACAGCGTTCAGGACTACAGACCTCGTGACGAATTTGAGTTTTCTCTGCTGAAGGGGGCACTGGCGCGACGGTCTCCCATCCTGGGCATTTGCCGCGGCGTGCAGATGATCAATGTAGGATTCGGTGGCACGCTTTATCAGGACATGAACGATGACGCTGAGCCGGAGCTTGAGCATCGGCAGACGGACCTGGGCAAGTCGCGGCAGGAGCCAACCCACACCGTCCTGGTGACGGACAAGGAATCGAGTTTGGGAGCGATTGTCCCGAGCGCATGCCGCGTCAACAGCCTGCACCATCAGGCGGTCAAACGGTTGGGGCATGGTCTGAAGGTAACGGCTCGATCCGAGGATGGGTTTGTCGAAGCCGTGGAATCCGCCGAAGAATATCCTTTCCTGATGGCAGTGCAGTGGCACCCGGAGGAGATGGTCAATAATTCAGCCGAGCAGCGCGCCATTTTTGTGCGCTTCATTGAGAAATGCCGCGAGCGAGCGGCGCGGAGATAGTCACCGGCGCAACCAGAACGCCCTGTACCGAGGTCAGAGTTGGTCACTACTGGACGGAGCGCATTGATGGATGAACTCAGTATCGAACCTCGAGAAGTACATGAGATGAGGCAGAAGGGCGTGAAATTCTTCTTGCTCGACTGCCGCGAACCGTGGGAGTACGAAACTGCCCGCATCGAGGGGGCCACACTCATTCCGATGCGGCAGATTCCGCAAAAGGTCGATGACCTTCCGAAGGACCAACCGGTGGTAGTTTACTGCCACGCGGGAATGCGGAGTTTCAACGCCGCGTCGTGGCTGAAACAACACGGGGTCGACGCACTCAGCATGAGCGGCGGCATCGATCAATGGTCGAGAGAGATCGACCCCAAGGTTCCGAGGTACTAAAAGGAAGTTCATAGTCTTCAGGTGTCAGTTTTCAGCAAAAACAATTCCTTCCGATCTCTGAGCATAATCCGCAGGTGTATTGTTCAACTGGATGCAGGCTACCGGCGGCTGAAGACGATAAAACGGAGTCAACTGTGCCCAAACTGAAAATGTATCTGAAGCCCACTTGAACAAGTTGCCGCAAAGCAAGAGGTCTCTTGCTGGAAAAAGGCATGGAGCTGGACGAGCACGACCTGGGGAAAAATCGATTGACAGCGGACCAACTCAACGCCCTTATCGGCACGCGAAACCACCTCGACTTCTTGAATCCGCGAAATGAACTTTACCGCCAGCGGAAGATGAAAGAGAATCCGCCGGCGCGCGAGGACGCGTTGAAGCTCATGGCGCAGGAGCCCAACCTGATTCGGCGGCCTATTGTGATTCGCGGCGGGCAAATGATTTTGGGTTACGACGAGGAAGCGCTGCGCAAGCTCGCAAAGTAGAGACGGCGCTCACGGTATTTGAAGAAACCTACCAAAAGCTAGCCGGGCCGCCCGGCGACAAGGGCGGCGTGAATCTTACGCCTGAGTTTCGATTGAACCGCACACCTCTCAATGATCTGCTTCTCGAAAGTTTGCGCCGCACTGGCCCAATGACCTTTGAGCGCTACATGGGGCTGTGCCTCTATCATCCCGAGTTCGGTTATTACACTCAGGGGCGCGAGCGCACCGGCGTCGCGGGGGATTACTTCACCAGTTCCGACCTGCATCCGGTGTTCGCCCGTCTGGTGGCGCGGCAAGCCGCCGAAATGTGGGATGCCTTGGGACGGCCACAGCCGTTCACGTGGGTGGAGATGGGCGCCGGCCGGGGGCTCTTCGCTTCCGATTTCCTGAGTTGGTCGACGGGCGCCTTACCAGAGTTCGCCACGGCGCTCGATTACGTCGCCATCGAGCCGGGCTTACCCCAACGCCAGCGGATCGAAGCACGGTTGGCGGCGGCAGAGAGGCGGGGCAAGGTTCGAGTGCTCGCCAATCTTGAGGAACTCGCGCCCGTGACGGGCTGTTTTTTCTCGAACGAACTCGTTGACGCGTTTCCGGTCAGCGTGGTCACCCGAACTGAAGGACGCCTCAGGGAAATCTACGTTGCCGCCGAGGGCGATCGCCTTGCCGAAAAGCTCGGCTCCATTAGCGACTCGACCGTTGCGGCCTATGTTGCCCGCTATGCTCCGCAACTGGAGGAGAGCCACCGCATGGAGGTGAACCGGCAAGCGCAAGTGTGGATTCAAGCGGTCGCAGCGAAGTTGACCCGCGGCTTCGTGCTGACCATCGATTACGGTGACATGGCGAATCGACTCTTCACCTCTGACCGCCCGCGCGGAACTTTGCTGGCTTATCGTGGCCACACCGCGGCGGAGGATTTCTTCACCGCTCCCGGGGAAACGGATTTGACGGCGCACGTGAACTTCAGCGCGTTGATCGACGCCGGAAAGGCCGCCGGGCTGGAGGCGGCGGGCTTTACCACCCAGGAAAGGTTCTTGCTGGCCCTCGGCGAAGCCAACCAGTTCGCGGATGTGTACGATCCAGGCCAGACGGATACGGAGATGCTAAACGCCCGACTGAAACTGAAAAGGTTAATCGCGCCTGAGGGAATGGGAAACATCTTCAAGATTTTGGTCCAGCGCCGCGGAGTTCCAGAGACCGCGCTTACCGGATTGAAATTTGAACGGCAGAAGTCAGAAGTCAGAGGCTAGAAGTTAGGAGTTTTCTCCGCGCCCTTCTGCAGAAAGTACACTTTTGCCCGCGCACCCCCTGTCTTCTGTCTTCTAGCTTCTACCCCCTCGCTTCTACGTGGTCTGCGCCGGCGCCTTGTAAGGTTTCTGCACGTATCGATTGGCCTCGTCGAGCGCTCCCTGGGTATTGTCATTGGTCTGCAAGGCGCGTTGATATTCGTTGAGCGCGCGGTCACGCTGACCGGTCACGTCAAATATTTTGCCCAACTCCAGGTGCGACCACACTTCAATCCACTTGGGATTCAAATCGCCATCCAGCGCCCGCCGGAATTCCTCCATCGCCGCATTATAGTTGCGCAGCTTGAGATGGATTTCACCCAGACGGTAATGGGCCAGTGAGCTGTTGCTGTTGATCTGCAGCACATCCTGATACTGCTTGATGGCATCCAGATAAGCTTGTTCCTGCTCCAACTGATCGGCGCGCGCCATCTCCACCTGGTATTTCGTCGAGTCGTCGAATTTCAAGATGCGGCTGGCCGGGTCCACCAGGACGCGCAAGGGCTTGGTGCGGGTATCGATGGTGAAATCCGCGGTGGTTCCCACCATGTCGATCCGCTGGGTAATCGGTTTCGAGCCCTGGCAGATCACCCGCACTTCCACCGGCATGCGGAAGATGTCCAGATCCTGCTGCATCTTGCCCACAACCTGATAGCCTTTGGGAAGCCTGTAAACAGCCCAATTTCTCTTGAATTGCGGCACCCCGGTGGAGTTCACCCATTGCGCGAAAAAGAAAGTGAGCTCTTGCTTCGAAGCTTTCTCCGCCAAACGTTGAAACTCGTCCGTGGTAATGGATTTCCATGCATACTGCTGCACCATGGACCGGAGGGTTGCGCGAAAGGCGTCATCGCCAATCACCCAGCGGAGCATATGAAACACCATGGCGCCTTTATCAAAAACAATCGACTGGTACTCGGGGGTGAACTCATGCAATTGGCTGGCCTGCGCGATGGGAGCCACCTCTTCATGGGTGAGTGCGCCAACGTCCGTATCCCGCATCAGATCTTCAAAGGCCGCGTCTCCCGCTGATTCCTGCACGTACATTGCTTTTGAGTAGACGCCGAGGCCGTCGTCCAGAAACGCATCGTTGGGAGTAGCTGGGCTGACCAGGCAACGCCACCACAAGTGCGAAATCTCCTGCGCCAGCAGCCGATAGTTGACTGGGTTCGTAAACGCGCGCGAGGCGAGCGCCACCACCCCAGGGGCCGTATAACCTCCCACGGTGTCGTCGCCGATTTCAACAATGTTGAGGTGCGCGTCGGGGAGCGGGCCGAACACCGTACTATAGTAAGCTAGGATTTTCGCCGCCGTCTGACCGTAGGGCGCCGCAAGGTTTTCATGGCCCGACTTGAGGTAGAGGGTGATGTCGGCTCCCGAAGTCGTGCCGGGCTGCACCACGTAACGGCCCGCAATCACCGTTCCCGGAAAAGAAGTCTTGTCGAACGTATAGCTGTAAGTGACCTGCCCGGTTTGCCGCTCTGGTGAGGCGGCCTTGCCCGAAGCAATGACGACCTCATCCGAGGGAACAGTGATATTCATCGTCGCGGAGAAGCGGTTCATCCCGTAGCCGCTGACGGGAAACCACCGGCCCGGATAAAGAAGGTAGGTTCCTTCCGGCCCGATGTAGGCCACCTTGATGCCTTCCACCGGGCTGCCATCCGCGGATCCGAGCATTCCCCCGTAAGTCACTGTGATCGAGGCCGGCTTGCCTCCGGGAAGGGGATTCAGCAGCGACAGGTTTAGCATCTGGCCGTCCTGCCGGAACGAAACATCCTGGCCCGTGCTATCCACAACCTTTTGGACGCGCAGATTGCTGTGCAATTCAAAAGCAAGCGTGGTGATATCCGTGCTGGGGATTATGTCCACACGCGCCTTGGCGCTCAGAAGGTGTTGGGAGGTGAGGATCTGGGCATCGATGACGTAGTTTTGGACCTCGAAGCGTGGACCGGCGCTTTGCGCCCTGGCCAATGCGGGGGCCATTGCCAGGACCAAACCCAACAGCCCCGCGTGGACGCTCCACCGTCGAGAGGCGCGCGACAACGCAGACCGATTCACGGTTCCAGATCGAATCATTCTTGGCTCCAAAATCGTTCCGGTGTGTGCTCCGCGCTGGCGGCGTCGCCCCGCGAGTGAACCCCTCGGCATACGTGGTTTTCCTCAGACTTCACGATTCGCAAGGCTATCTTCCTGCTTTCGACGCGCGAGAGGTGGTTTCACTGCTACCCTAATCACCGGTCAGGCTGGCGTGGCGAACTTTCGTCCCTGTCGGTCAAGATATGTAACCCTTGGGTTGGATTATAGGGTTGACCTCCGCGTTGCATGCCGCCCAGATGAATTTCTGTAGGGGAAAGATTTAACCAAGGGTTGTTTGAGAAGATCGCAGCACCCCCACGATAGCGTCCGCGGCACGCTCGACAGCTCCGCCACTCCCCAACCGGGATTTTAATGCCTGAAGTCCTCGGATCATCTCCTCGCGCGCTTCCGGGTGGTTCAATAGATATTCTACCCGCCCGGCCACGTTGACGGCATTAAAATTGTCCTGCATCAGTTCAGGCACCAGCTCTTTCTTCGCCAGGATATTCACCATGCAGTAATACGGGACATTGACCAAAAGTTTTCCTACCAGCCAAGTGAGAGCGGATACGCGATACACCACCACCATGGGGCGCTCACGCAGGGCAGCCTCCAGCGTGGCTGTCCCGCTCGCGATCACCGCAACCTCGCAATGCTGTAGGGCGTCATAGGTGGCGTTGGCGGCTACGCGAACGGTGGCTCCACCTGCGTAGCGTTTCAGCAGCGTGGTTTCGAGCCACGCGGAATCAATCGTAGGCGCTGCGGCGATGACGAACTGAAGTTTCCGATGCCGGGTCAGTCGAGTGGCCGCGTCCAGCATCACCGGCAAATTCGCAGTCACTTCCTTCTGGCGGCTCCCCGGCAGCAATGCGATCGTCTCGCGAGAGGCATCCAGGCCGATTTGCGCGAAGAACTCCTCGCGCGACAGGTGCGGCCGCATCATGTCCACCAGCGGATGGCCGACGTACTCCACCGGCACACCCGCCTGTCGGTAAATCTCCTCCTCGAAATCGAAGATGACGATCATCTTGGCAATGCGTTTCTTCAGGGTTTCGACCCGCCCTTTGCGCCACGCCCAAACCTGTGGGCTTACAAAGTAAACCACCGGAATTCCGCGCTTTTTGAGCTGCCGAGCCATTCGCAGGTTGAAGTCCGGAAAATCGATGAGGATAGCAAGCTGGGGACGACGGTGGTCCACTTCGGCGAGCAGTTGGTGGAACGCGCGATAAACGCGGGGGATTCCGCGGATGACTTCCGTGATGCCCGCGACCGAGATCTGGTGCGAGTCCACCACAGTGTCCACCGACGCTTGCCGCATGGCCTCGCCGCCACAGCCGAAAACTTCCACACCCGGCAGACGCACCTGGAGAGCTCGCGCCAAGGCTGCGCCGTAAATGTCGCCGGAGCGCTCGCCCGCGACGATCATGATCTGGCATTCGGGACTTGGGGCCTGCCACATGGCGTTCATGATTGGAACAAATGTATCATGCACGAAGAAGCGCGCGAGAAACCGAATTGGTCTGCCAATTTGTCGTTCAAAATCTGGACTTTTCGGCAAAATGGGCACCAATTAAACAAAAATGCCCGAAAGTTAGACACAAATGTCCGATTCCTTTCGGACATTGTGTCAGGCGTTCCTTTGTTTTCATATACATTCCGGCTTCGAACGTAATATCTTTTTTTGTTGCTCGCCTGCCGGAGTCGGGTCACGGCGCCGCTGACCCCGGCCTCCGGTGTCGATCCTTCGGAGGAGTCGGAGGCGTTCATTTCGTTCGCGCGGACATTCGGCAAATCGGGTTGGCCCTCGCGAGACATAGGGCGCTTTCTTTCTCGTCGTAAGGATATCCCCCGCTTGCGGTCGGTCTCTTCCGACGCACAACTACCTTTAGTTTCATAGATATCGTGGCTATCTCGGCTTAAGTTACTTGTTTTCATACATATCGTGGGAGTAGCCAAGACTGACATTTTTTCTACATGTGTTTTCAACAACATCGTGGGAGTAGCCTCATTTTTTAATTCCCTTTTTTCAGTCCGCTCGCGCCGCTGAAACTAACTAAGTTATTTTATATCATATACATACATTTTTTGGAATTTCCTTGCCTCGATGCCTAAGTACCTTCGTTTTCTAATATATCGTGGCATACTCGCTCTTTTGCGGATGTTGCGCTTTCGGCGCCGGGCGGTGAGGGATGGGTGCTGGGTTATCGAACCTTCCTCGATAGCCGTCCGCCTGCCTCAAAACATGCTCTGCGGTGCGTATTTTTACCCAGTAGCCAATACCCCAATAGATATACAGCACGATGGCGACCACAGGTTAGGGAATAGGGACAGATTTGCCGACAGGAGAGGATTTCTTTTGAGTTTACGGCGAATCTCGTCGGGGCGCCCTACAGGTTCCCTAGAGCAGATCATTCTTGAATCGAAGTACCGAGTCTACGATCAAACCATGGGAAACAGGGTACGAACTCAAATTCTCCTAACGGCAGAGCAGCGGCGTCATCTGCGTGCGTGGCCTAAGTTGGAGAAGAAAACCGCCAGCGCCTTGATCCGGACAGACGGGACGTTACTCTGGTTTTCGACACTGAGGAAGAAAGGGGGGTACCCTTCCGCGAACCAGGCGCCAACCGCTCGACCGCGACGTAGGGGCAGGCCTCGTGCCTGCCCATCCCAGGGCCGATTCGGCCCCCCAATCCGTGGGCACCGACGAGGGGTGCCCCTACGGAAATGATTCAACAAGAATCGTGTCCGGTCGGAAAATTTGTCTTTATTCCCCTAGCCTCTGGTCGCTATCGTGCTGTGGAAGCACCGGCAAGATTTCTGTAGCCTATCGACATCAACTTGCTGGGGTCGGGGAAGGAGAGTTGTCTTTGGTCGAAATTACGCAGTCCAGCAACACGGTCTGCGGACCCCGGGCAGACAGCAGAATGAACGTGGCAGGCGTGGCGTCGGCTGCGCACTATTGGCTTTTTGGCCGGAATCGCTGACGGACCCTTGCCGCGAGCCATGTGCCGATTGTTCCTCTCCGAAAGCGACTATGTTCTTGAAAAGAAGCGCTGTTACGGGTAGAACCGGGGGGCCTGGCGACACCGGCAATCCCGAGCCCGAGCTGAACCGGCCCTGCCCGGAGGGTCGGCCAGACGACGAGCGAGCTTCGAAAGCCTCGTCGGGCGCGCCACAGCGGGCGCCGCCGCGGCCCAAAGAATCGACTCGATCATTCGGCGGCACTCGCACGAAAAATGCTCTAAACTGAACCCGTCTATAGTAAGCAAGAAGGTGGAAGAAGGATCGCAAACCGTGGCCAATATTCCCGATGAAATGCGCGCCGTCGTACTGGACGGGGACGGCTTTTCCCGCTTGGCAGTGCGCAAAGTGCCGACCCCCCGCCCGAGGCCGCAGCAGATGCTGGCGCGAGTGGACGCCGCCGGGATTTGCACCTCACTCATCAAGCTCATTGAACAGGGGGCCAGCCACCCACTCCTTTACGGGTGGGACCTCACGCGCTTCCCCATCATTCTGGGCGACGAAGGCTGCGTCACCCTGGTGGAGGTCGGCTCGGACCTGCGCGCCCGCTACTCCCCCGGCCAGAGGTACGTGGTCCAACCCGCCGTGGATAGCGCGCCCATCAACCATCGCGAGCGCTACGACGACCACGCGCGAGGTATCCAAAAGGTGGCGGTGGGCTACACGCTCGGTGGACATCTGGCGGAATACATCCTGATTACCGAAGAGATTCTTGCCGCAGGTTGCCTGCTTCCGCTTCCCGACCCCGCCCTGCCTTACGCCCACGCGGCGTTGAGCGAACCTTTCTCCTGCGTGATCTCGGCGCAGGATCACCACGTTCACTTGACCCAGCGCGACCCGCTTAGCCCGCGCGGGATGTTGAAAGGGCTTAAGGCGGGCGGAGTCACGGTGGTGCTAGGGGCAGGCGCCATGGGACGAATGCACGTGGCCCTCGCCATGAGTTATCGCCCACGCGCTATTGTGGCCGCAGACCTTGTAGAATCGCGTTTGGAAGTGGTCAGGAGGCTTTTCGGCCTACGCGCCGCCGAGCTGGGCACCGCGCTGCGCACTCTCAATCCCTCCAAAGAAGATATCCGGCAAGTGGTCAGCGAACTGACGAATTACGCGGGGGCTGACGATGTGATCGTTGCCGTCGGCGCCCGCCAGGTTATCGCCGACGCTCAGAACCTGTTGGGCCGCGGGGCCGTCCTAAACTTGTTCGGTGGATTGAAGAGGGGAGAGGATATGGTGGGATTTGATACGAGTCTCGTGCATTACAAGGAAATCAACATCACCGGATCGAGCGGCGGTTCGCCGTGGGATGTCGCCCGCACGCTGGAGTTGATGACTGCCGGCGAGATCGACGCCGGCGACCACATAGCGCGCATCGGCGATCTTGCCCATGCCGCGGAGTTCCTGCAAATGATCAGGGCGCGCGCCATTGACGGCAAAGCGGTGGTCTATCCACATCGTCCGAGTGCAGAAATCCTCACCGTAAAATCCTGGACGGCGAAAGACGAGCGTACATACTTAGAGGGTTGCAAGCAAGGCGGCAAATAAACCGGGGCGCAAATGTGAACCGACTTCTCCTTTTGTGTGAAACTCGCCGATTAGCTTTCCAGCTTAAACTTCGTGGACGCCAAGCCGTAAAGGCGGCGCCAAACGAGGCGATTCACGGTGACCACCATCAGGGCCATGCACATCGTGGCCGCCAGCAGCACGCGGAAGTTTCCGGTGTCAGTCGCGCGGCTGATCACAGCGCCCAGCCCCACGGTCGATAACGTCTGTCCTCGAAAGTGGAAATACTCCGCAACGATGCTGGCATTCCAAGCGCCGCCCGAGGCAGTGATGAATCCGGTAATCAGGTAAGGGAAGATTCCCGGCAGCAACAATTTCCGCCAGCGCTCGACTTTTCCCAGCCGGAACAAGCCGCACACTTCCTTCAAGTCCGTAGGGATGGCGCTGGCGCCGGCGATGATGTTGAACAGGATGTACCATTGCGTGCCGAGCAGCAGCAGGACCATGGAACCGACCCCCATCCCACCGCCGACCCGAACCAGCATCAGCAGCACGACGGGAAACAAAGCCGTGGCGGGCACCGAGGCGGCAATTTGCGCGAGCGGCTGCACCAGCGCGGAAAGCTTCGGCCGCAAACCTACGTAGACGCCGAAGGGGATTGTCCAAAGACCCGCCAACACCAGGGTGGCTTCCACCCGCAAGAATGTTGCTCCGGCGCCTCGAAGGATTCCCAAGACTTCCGCGCTCGATAGTCCCAAAAGCATTTGGCCCATGCGGAACGCCGCATAGGCCACGGCTGCTACGGCGACAAGCGTGAGCGCTCGCCACGCCCATTTCATGACGGGCTCTCCCGAAGGACGATCGCCGGCTTTCGCGTTGGCTCTGGCAAAGTGAAGGTTTAGCGCCTCGCGCGCGGGTTGGATGGACACGCTGGCAACGAGCGGGATGACTTTCGAGCGGCGCAGGAGATCCAGGATGGGCGAGCGCGTGGGTTCGGCTGCCTCGACTTGCTCGACTTTGAACTTCTCCGCCCAGGCGATAACGGGGCGCCAGACGATTTGATCGACGAGTACGACAATCGAAACCATAACGCCGAGCCCCCAGAGGATGGAGCGCGTGTTTCCGGCGTTCGCGGCCGTTTGGAGGTAGGAGCCCAACCCGGGAAGCCGGAGGTCACGATCCCCCAGGGTGAACATCTCGCACGCCATCAGAAAGAACCACGCTCCCGCCACCGACATGATGGAATTCCAAACGAGGCCGATGGCGGAGAAGGGGAGTTCCATCTGCCAGAGCCTCTGCCACCAGCTCAAGCGGTAGATTTGGGCGGCTTCGTGCATCTCGCGCGGAATGCTCTTCAGGGAAGAGTAGAAGCTGAAGGTCATGTTCCAGACCTGTCCCGTCAGGATCAGCACGATGCACCCAAGCTCCGCTCCCAATTGGCTGTGCGGAAACAATCCGATCATCGCCAGCATAACAGGGGGCAGGAAGCTCAGGACGGGAATGGATTGCAGGATATCCAGAAGAGGAATCATGAGTCGTTCCGCCCGGGGATTGTAGGCGGCAACATACCCATAAGCCACAGCGAGGCCCAGGCTGAGAAAGTACGCCGTTGCGATCCGTACCAAAGAAAAGAAGGCATACTTTGGCAGGGCGGCAGGGGAAAGCTGGATTTCTGCTCCCGTGTTGACGGGGCCGATTCCGTAATGCGCAAAGGAGATCAAGCCATAGAACAGCGCAAATCCAGCCAGCAGGATCGGCAGGTCGCGCAAAAGGGAGGGAACCGCGGAGGGGAAAACTCCCCACGGTGGAACTCCCGAAGAGGATTTAGGTGGTGATGGCATTATCCCTGGTGCTGCAGGTCCCGCTCAGGATCTCCCCGGTGTTCAAGGCGGTGCAAAAACAGCTTATCGCTCTGCGAATCATAGGAGAAAATCTCGCCATATCGGCCCCAGTGCAAAGCGGTTTCAAGCTGGTGTTTCGTCTCCTCTTCGGAAAAATGCTCGTCCAAAATATCCCGGAAAAACTCCAGAGGCATCGCGCCGTCAGACTTGCTGGCGAGGCTGTTTCTGATCTGTTGAAGAAGCGTCGCATGGGCGAGTGCGGCATCGCGGAACAACGATTTGCGGGTCGGAATGTCGGCGTTGACAAACTCGCGCCCTTTGTCGGTGATTTCCACATCGCCTCTTTCCGTTCGCGCAAAATCCAGCAGAGTCGCGGCTTCGGTGATGGGCAGCAGGTCATTGACTTCCATCAACAGTTCGTCCGCGACGTGGTACAAGTCGTCCTTTCCGCCACGATCGTTCAGCAGCTCGAGCAATCCCGCAATGCCGCCCGGCCTGGCGTGAGGCAACATGGGGTAGGGTGCCTTCGTCCGCGCCCGCGCGGAGGGAAGCGACGGCTCAAGTTCAGGCTGCGTCATCAACTTGTAAATGTAGTCGACGTAGACCAGAAAAGCGGCGGAGTTGCGGTCCCTCGGTTGCTTCAGTGGAATGCGAAAGTCCGCACGGATGCGGGCGGGATTCCGTCCCAGCACGAGAACGCGATTCGCCAGCAGCGCCGCTTCTTCGATGTTGTGGGTAACGAGGAAAATACTTCGGGTCGGGATTTTCTTTTCCAGCCACAGATCCATGAGTTCACCGCGCAGGTTTTCCGCGGTCAGGACATCGAGAGCCGAAAAGGGCTCGTCCATAAACAGAATCTCGGGCTCGACGGCCAGGGCCCGCGCAATACCCACGCGCTGCTTCATGCCCCCGGAGAGTTCCTTGGGATATGCCGTCTCAAACCCTTGCAATCCTACAGCGTGGAGCGCGCGCATGGCGCGCTCATGCCGCTCTGAATGGTCCATGCCACGCGCCAGCAGCGGGGTTTCCACATTGTCGAGAACCGTGAGCCATGGAAAGAGGGCAAAACTCTGAAAAACAATCGCCAGGTTGGGAGAGCAATCGTGTAGCGGCTTACCGTGCCAAAGGACGATGCCCTTGGTGGGTTGGACCAAACCGGTGAGGATTCGTAGCAGCGTCGATTTTCCCGAGCCGGAAGGACCGAGTAGAGCGGTGATGGCATTAGGTTCCAGGGACAAATCCGTGGGCGCGATCACTTGGATCTGCCGGCCGTCGGGCTGGAGAAAAGACTTCTCAACCTGCACGGCCTCGGCGATGGGTTCGGCCTCGGGGGTGGGCTTGGAAATTGCGCTCGCGGCCTCCCCGCCCTCCTGGGCCGGGGGGGAATACTCGCCCGAGAGCTCGTCCATCAGGCGCTGCCAGGCTTCTTCCGGCAGTTGGTCGAAGAACTGCATGCGTTCGTCGGGCACCATCTTGTTGACGATCGCCCGTAAATGTTCAATCGACCGCGTGTGCAGAAGGACGTAGGAATGGTAGTACGGAAAGTGACTCACCAAAGTCGCGGCGAAATCATGCGGCATGATGCGGAAGAGAACCCGCTGCTCTTCAAACGGGATTTCCATCATGACATCCGCGGCGACGGCTGGATCAAATTGTTGCAGCAGCGAAATCGCCTGGTCCCAATGCCCTTGAGATACTGCATCGCGCACATTATCCGCGCCGGGCGGGGTCATCAAACGCTCCTTATGGAAGTCGAGTGTAGTCCACGGTAAGAATTGCCAGTGTACACCGAGTGAGGCAAATCGGGAAACCCCGTTGAGGACGACACAGGGGCGTCATTTTCCCGGCAGGACGTTCCGATCGGCGTCTTTCGCACGGAGGCGGGACGCCTGTCCGCCGGCGTTGTTTCTCCAAGGACTTGCGGAGTAGAATCCCACCCCCTTAGGGCATGGCGCGACCGTGCCCACGGGAAAGTACGACACACTCAAACTTCGCCCTTCACGCATATATCGCAGTGTGATATTATTCTTGAGGGTTTTTCAGCAGCTAAGGCAGACCATGAGCATCTCGGAACCCTTCATTCGAAGGCCAATCGCCACCACCCTTCTCACCATCGCTATTGCTCTAGCGGGAGCAGTGGCTTTCCGCCTCCTTCCTGTGGCGCCCCTGCCGCAAGTGGACTTTCCCACCATCAACGTTTCGGCCTCACTGCCGGGGGCAAGTCCTGAGATTATGGCCTCCTCCGTGGCAACACCTCTCGAACGGCAGTTTGCGCGCATCGCATCCGTCACGGAAATGACATCATCGAGCACCCTCGGCTCCACCCGCATTACTTTGCAATTCAGCTTGGACCGCGACATCAATGCCGCCTCCCGCGATGTCGAGGCAGCAATCAACGCCGCCCGCGGCTACCTCCCAACCAATCTTCCCTCGAATCCCAGCTACTGGAAGTCCAACCCGGCTGATGCTCCCATTTTCATGCTGACGCTGACTTCACCAGTTTTGACCAAGGGGCAAATGTACGACTCAGCCGAATCTATTCTGGCGCAGAAGCTCTCGCAGGTGAGCGGCGTGGGACAGGTCATCGTGGGAGGGAGTTCGCTCCCGGCTGTGCGCATCGAACTCGACCCGACGGTTTTAAATAGATACGACATTGGATTCGAAGATGTCCGGTCGGTTTTGTCCAACGCCAACGCCAACTTACCCAAGGGGGATTTCTCTGCGGGCCACCGGATGTGGGAAGTTGGAGCCAATGACCAATTATTCAAAGCCATTGAATATCGTCCGCTGATCATTGCCTATCGCAATGGATCAGCCGTCCGCATCTCCGATGTGGGCAGGGTTGTGGATTCGATTGAGGACCTTCGCAACGCGGGATATGCCAATGGTAAGCCCTCCATCCTCGTTCTCGTTTGGCGCCAACCTAACGCGAACATCATCGATACCGTGGATCGCATCCGCGCTCTTCTACCCTACTTGCAGGCCTCGATCCCCCAATCGATCGACCTGCATGTCGCGATGGACCGGACGGTCACCATCCGTGCTTCGGTCCACGATGTAGAAAGAACCTTGGTCATCTCGATAGCTCTGGTCATCCTGGTCGTGTTTTTTTTCCTGAGAAATACCCGGGCAACGCTGATTCCCAGCGTCGCCGTTCCTGTTTCATTGATTGGAACCTTCGGGGTAATGTACCTTCTAGGATACAGCCTGGATAACCTTTCCTTGATGGCGCTCACCATTTCCACCGGATTTGTAGTTGACGATGCCATCGTGGTCATCGAAAACATCACGCGATACCTCGAACAGGGAATGCACCCATTTGATGCGGCTTTGAAAGGGGCGAAGGAAATCAGCTTTACCGTCTTATCAATCAGCGTTTCGCTCATCGCAGTCTTTATCCCCCTGTTGTTGATGGAAGGCATTGTCGGCCGTCTGTTCCGTGAGTTCGCGGTTACTCTCTCCATTGCCATTCTCATTTCCATGGTGATCTCCCTGACGGCGACACCCACAATGTGCGCGCATCTCATCCGCCCTCATGAATCGCACGGGAGGCTCTATCAAACGAGTGAACGCGCCTTTCAGTGGACTGTGAACATGTACGGAAAATCCCTCTCCACGGTCCTCCGCTATTCCGCGGTCACGCTGGCTGTGCTGCTGGCCACCATCGCCCTGACCTGTTACCTTTACATTCATGTCCCCAAGGGGTTTTTCCCGCAACAAGACACCGGGCGGATCGTCGGCGCCATTCAAGCCGACCAGGACACCTCGTTTCAAGCAATGAATAAGACGCTATTGCAGATGGTCAAGATCATCAAGAACGACCCGGCGGTCGACAATGTCAATGGGTATGTCGGTGGGGGGACAATGAACACCGGCAGGATGTTTATGTCGCTCAAGCCCCTCGAGAAGCGGAAAATCGACGCCGACCTGGTGATTGCGCGATTGCGGCCTAAGCTCTCCAAAATCCCCGGGGCGTCGCTCTATATGCAATCATCTCAGGATGTACGCGTCGGCGGAAGGCAAAGCAACGCGCAGTATCAATACACCATGGTGAGCGACAGCCTGAAGGACCTCACAAATTATGGCCCGCAAATGGTCCAGGCACTGCGAAACCTGCCCCTTATCGCCGATGTCAGCAGCGATCAGCAGGACCGCGGGTTGGAAGCGATGGTGCAATATGATCGCCCCACTGCTGCGCGCTTCGGCATCTCGTCCCAATTGCTTGACAACACCCTCTACGACGCTTTCGGGCAGCGGCAGGTATCAACGATGTACGCCACCTTGAATCAGTACCATGTGGTCATGGAGGCCGCCCCGGAATACTGGCAGTCCCCCCATTACCTGGATGATATTTATGTGAAGTCGCCAGAAGGGGAAGAAGTTCCCTTGAGCGCCATCGCCCGGCACGGTCCGGAGACGGCGCCACTGGCGGTGAATCACCAAGGCCTGTTTCCCGCGGTGACGATTTCCTTCAACCTGCGGGCGGGGGTGGCGCTCAGTGACGCAGTAGATACAATTCAGGGGGCTGCGACCCGCATCCGGCTTCCCTCAACGGTCACCACAGGTTTTGCCGGAACAGCCCAAGCCTATCAGCAATCCCTCGGCACTGAGCCTTTGCTGATTGCTACCGCGCTATTTTCGGTCTACATCGTTCTGGGCATACTTTATGAGAGCTATATCCATCCAGTTACCATTCTTTCCACCTTGCCCTCCGCGGGGGTGGGCGCGCTGTTGGCCCTGATGATCACGCATACTGAACTCTCTGTGATCGCCGTTATCGGCATCATTTTGCTGATTGGAATTGTGAAGAAAAACGCCATCATGATGGTGGACTTTGCCCTCGCCGCGGAACGAAATGAGGGAAAGAATTCGCGGGACTCTATTTATGAGGCTTGCCTGCTGCGCTTCCGCCCTATTCTGATGACAACCATGGCCGCCATCCTGGGCGCTGTTCCCCTGGCGCTAGGTACCGGGACAGGATCGGAATTTCGCCGTCCCCTCGGAATCGCAATTATTGGGGGATTGGTGGTGAGCCAGTTGCTAACCCTATACACCACACCGGTCGTATACCTCTACTTCGACCGGCTTCAGAATTGGTGGCGGCGTCACGTCCACACCGGGCATGTCGCGCCGACCGAATCCTTCATTCCCGAAGCTTGAAGCCGGAGATTGGCCCGAGCCGCGGTCACCAGAAGGGGCCACTCCCGGGGCGTGCAAGCAAGGGTAGCACGAGCCCGGATGGCTGTTTCGCGGCTCACCCCTTTTGGTGAAGAAACGCCGCGGAGGTGCAAAGCACGTCCGCGCCACACGGTTGCACGTCGTGGTGATACGGCGGGTTCACCCGGCCGCTAAGCGATGCAAACCCGCCGTTGTATCAAACCCCGATGTTCTCAGTCGTAATACTCAAGGCCCAAGTGCGTGATTAGATCCTCTCCGCGCAAGTGCCGGAGAGTGTTCTTGAGCTTCATGAGTTGAATGAATACGTCATGTTCCGGATACAGGCTCGTCGCACACATGGGACTCTTGAAGTAGAACGACAGCCATTCCTGGATTCCCATTTTTGCCAGGGCTGGGCAGCGTTGGGCGAGGTCCATGAAAAGGACTAAATCCAGCGCCATGGGAGCGGCCAGGATGGAATCCCGGAACAGGCAATTCACCTTGATCTGCATCGGATAACCCAGCCACCCAAAGATGTCGATGTTATCCCAGCTCTCTTTGGCGTCGCCGCGGGGTGGATAGTAATTAATCCTGACTTTGTGGTAGTACCCTTTGTAGAGTTGAGGGTATAGCTCCGGCTGGATGATGTGCTCAAGTACCGAAGCCTTCGTCACTTCCTTACTCCTGAAATTGTCCGGATCGTCCAAAACTTCACCATCGCGGTTGCCTAGAATGTTGGTGGAGAACCAACCCGTCAGGCCAAGCATCTTGGCCTTGATTCCGGGAGCCAGCAGCGTTTTCATGAACGTCTGACCGGATTTGAAATCTTTGCCACAAACCGGAATCTTCTTCTTCAGCGCCAAATTCGTGAGCGCGGGAATATCCACAGTGACATGCGGAGCGCCATTGGCAAACGGCACACCGAGCTTCAACGCCGCGTATGCGTAGATCATGCTCGGGGAAATGTCCGGGCTGCTGTTTTTCAGGCCCTCCTCGAAGGTCGCCAGGGTATCGTGAACCGGCTGCGGCTCCGTGTAAACCTCGGTCGACGCGGCCCAAATCATCACCAAACGATCTGCCTTGGACCGCTTCTTGAACCGCTCGATGTCTTCCATCACCTGCTCGGCCAGGTCCATTTTCGACTGGCTCGATTTGATGTTGTTGGGATGAAGGTTCTTGACCCATTTCTGCTCGAACGCCGCGGGCATCGGTTCCACGCCCTTGAGGAACCCCTTCAACTTCTCAACGTGCTCCTTGCCAAGAACTCCAGCTTTCTTGGCCGCCACATAAGCGTTGTCCTTGAAAAGATCCCATCCGCCAAAGACCACATCATCGAGATCCGCCAGGGGCACAAAATCTTTGATTTTAGGAATGCGTTTTTCCGTCCGCTTGCCGAGACGGATGGTGCCCATCTGCGTCAGAGATCCCACGGGGAGCGAAATCCCTTTCCGTACCGCTTCCACACCTGCAATCATCGTAGTCGCTACGGCCCCCATTCCTACGGTGAGAACGCCTAGCTTTCCTTTTGGTTCTACTATTGGTATCGCCTTTTTTGCCACTTTATTACCCTCCCGATCACAAAGTATAAATCCATCGCCTCAAATTAAACGGTTCATGTTTCGTCAACGTCGGGAAAATTGCAATAGATTTAATTTCCGGCACGATTTGTAGATGACATTTCGAGCCGAAACCTTACTGTCCGGCCAAGCTGAAGTGCTCAAATCGGGTCCTGGCGTCGGAGATGGTGGGCCTGCCTTCCAGGTCTACAAACCCTGGTTCTCCTTTCGCGACAAGCCGTTGGTGCCCGAGAAGCAATGCGGTGCTCTGGCGGAACCAGGGTTCGAACTCCGGGTCAAGAGCAAATGGATCCAACAAGGGACGCGTCTCCGGCGTGTTGTGCTCGGTCCCGTTGAAGACTGGCCACCACCGCCGTTGCGCAGCGAACACAATTTCCTCCAGGCGTTCGCGCGTGTTGCGGTGGGGAATCACCTCCACGGCGTAAAACTCCTGGCCTTCCAACCTATCCAGAAGGGATTCGATATTCTCCTCGCCGGCCAGAATCGGATTCCCCAGAACAGGGTAGGTAGGAATCGAGCCGAAGGCCAGGAAGATCCGACGAAGCTCCGCCACCGGAACAAAAGCATCCGCGTTCTCGGGAACGTAACAGGGAGATCCAGCCTTTAGGAGCTTTGCCCGAAGGAAAATTTGCAGAGTGGCATCGTCACCCTGTGCCGGGGGAGCGGTGCCACAGCATGTTGCTACGAGATCGGGCAGGGGTCTGCGCTGCTTCGCGGCCAAATCTCGCAACCGCAGGAGCACGGCATAGGCCACGTGCCGCTCCGTGGCATTCCCGCGCGGCGTCAGCGCCACGACGTCGTTCCAGGAGGGACCGCTCTCGCCCAGTCGATCGTGGAAAAGCTTGTCGACTTTCGCGGTGATTTCATGATTACGGCCTTCGAGAGCCGCGCGCATGCGGGCGAGGCTCCGCATTTCGGGCGAGGCATCCGCGGGGGTTCTGGTGACACCCTTGCCGCACAAGTAAACGCGGCCCGGATTGTCAGGGTCATTCGTCTTAATGCCGGCTTCCGCCGCATCACGGTCCATGGCCACGGCTTCGAGAGAGAATGTGGCGGAAATTCCCGCTACCTCGCAGGCGCGGCGAAATTCCTCGTGCCCGGCGACTGTGTAGTGATCGTTGATTCCCAGGACCGCGATCCCTTCGCGTGCGGCCTGCCACACCGCTTCCGTGGGCGAGCGAAAGACGCTGAAGGATTCACTGGTGTGAATGTGGCCGTTGGTCCCACGGCGCGGCTTGGGACCGAGTTGCGCGCACAGCTCGGCGAGTGCGGCGATCCGTTGTTCGAGACCACCCTGATAAAGCTCACCCTCGAGCTCTTTTGTTCGCTCTGTCGTTGGGTTATTCATCGAACCATAACCTGACCGCTGTCCACCACCAAGGTTTGACCCGTGATGCACCGGGCCGCTTCAGAGCAAAGGAAAACCGCAGCCGCGGCAACGTCAGAACGCTTGATGTCGCGTTTGAGGGCCGTTAAATTCACATAGTGAGGGATAACTTCCTCAGGTTTGATCCCCTTCTTGCGAGCGGCGGTCTTGATGTATTCCGGGTTCCAGATTTTGGAGCCTTCGAAGACATTGCCCGGAGCAAGGGCGTTGACGCGGATTCCGTCGCCACCCAGTTCCAGCGCCCACCCTCGCATGAGGTGTAACTCCCCGGCCTTCGTGGCGTTGTAGGCCGAGTTCGACCGTGAGGCGTCCAGACCGCTCTTGGAGGAGAGCATAATCATCGCCCCGCCGTCACCCTGACCGCGCATGATCCGTGCCGCCTCCCGCGCCACGAGAAAATATCCCGTGAGGTTGATTTCGAGCGCCAAGCGCCACAAATTCACCGGCGTATCCACCAACTCGTATGCTGGCGCAATCCCCGCCGCGCACACCGCGATGTCGACGCCTCCCCAGTGGCGTAGCACCTGGTCAAATGCCGCGGTCACGGCTGCTTCATCGGTAACGTCCATGTGCACGGGGAACGCACGGGAAGGTGCGGTTGACGCGGCCGCCGCGGCTTTTGCTCCGGCATCATCAACGTCGCAGAAGGCCACCGCGGCTCCGGCCTCGACTAATCCTTGAGCGATGCCGCAGCCCAGACCCGAAGCCGCCCCCGTCACTATAGCGACCTCGCCCGCCAGACTTTCTGTAGCGGTGCCCAAGAGCGCCGAACGATAGTGTTCCGCCTCCCAATTGATGATGAAATCGGCGGAAGCAGGAGAAAGGTTGTGGGCGCCGCCGCGTCCCGAGGCGAGATGGGTTATTCCCGCCGCCGCCACAGCGAGCGACTCCGCAGCCTCCAGCTTCTTGGCATCGTCGGCCAGCAGAAAGGTTCCCACGTTGCGAACCACGGCCACGCGCGGGGGAGCTTTCTCCACGAGTGCGGCCTTCAGTTTCGTGGGCAACTCCTCCAGGGATTCGGCCAGAATCGCCCGGGCGCCCGTATAAACAATGTGGTCCGGTGAAAGCGACCCTGCGGCCAATAGCTCCGCTCTTCCATCGCACGCCACACTTGCGAGTTCAGCATTGCCCGTCAACCGCGCAAATGGCGCAGTGCCTCGTACCTCCCGCCATCCTTGCCGGAGCGAGACCATCGCTTTGCGCAAGGTCACGGAATCCAGCGGCGGTGGAGTCCGGAGCGGCGAAGCTGCTGCGTTGAAGTACCGCTCGCACCGGCCCACCCATTCCGCATGGAGCGCCACGCAGGCGTCCGCGTCGGGAGCGGAAACCAGCAGGCCGTGGTTCTCCATGAACAGGACCACGGGTGGATGGCCATGTGCTTGTTGATAGGCCTCGGCCGCCGACTTGACCGTGTGAGCCAGGCGCCAGCCGGGATCGGTGTAAGGAACCCAGAGCGGCGGCAGTTCGTCCGCGGCGGAGATCTCCGAGAGAGCCGCTTGCCCGGGTCCACAATTCAGGGCGTTGGCGGCCACAGGATGGGTGTGGATGACGAACCTGCCCAGCATGGCGTGGAGGGCGGTTTCCACGGAAGGTCGCCCCGTGCCGCCGACGACCGCGGAGGAAAAATGTTGGAGCACGCGGGCTTCGCGCGCGTCGGATTCCAGGGCGGCCAGTTCGGTTCGATCGAAGATGCTCAAAACCGCGGCGATTTCTACTTCCACCCAACCCGCAGACTCGCTCATTGCCGTCAAGGCCGTGCCACTGGCCTTAATGGCCATCGTCCGTCCGTCGGGCGATTTAACGGAGGTGTTTCCACCGCCCACTTGTACGTAGTCCGTTCGAGTGCCGACGGCGCGGGAGATTTCGATGAGCTGCGCCAGGGAATGTTTATCCATAATGCGTGTCGCTATTCGCAATCGATGACGGTTTTGATTCCTTGTCCCGCCTCGATCACGGCGTAGGCCTTCACCATATCCTGCAATTTGAAGCGGTGAGTGAGGAAGCGTTCCCAAGGCAAGTCATCGCGGGAGACCATGGCGAGGGCTTGATGGTAATGTTGGAGGTTGGAGGCAAAACATCCAAAAACGGAAATCTCGTTGTAGTGGATGAGATTGCTATCGACGGGCAAGATGGGATCGTCTTTGGGCACACCAGCGAAGAATGATACCCGAGCTTTCTTCCGAACCAGCTTTAGAGCGTCCGCCTGGGCCGCTTTAACCGAACATGCGGTAATCGCAATATCGAACTTCTCCCCGCCCCCCGCAGCCAGAATCCTGTTGACGGCGTCTCCGCCCGACGTATTCACCACCAAGCCGAGCCCGAACTCTGTCACGTAGTCCAGACGCTCCTGTGAAACATCGGCCACAATCACCGGGGAGCAGCCCCGCGTCTTCAGGCTACTCGCGTGCATGACGCCGATCGGCCCGGCCCCAAATACCACGGCGCGATCGCCGGGCTGTGGAGACAGATACTCCTGGCCATTGAGAACACACGACAGCGGCTCAATCAGCGCCGCGCGCTCCACCGACATCGAATCTGGAATGGGAATGACGTTCCCTTGCGCAACCGCAGCAGCAGGAATCTTGACGTACTCTGCGAAGCCGCCGGAGTAGTCATATCCGATCGCAGTGAAAGAATCGCAAAGATTGTACTGCTTGCGCTGGCAGTAGATGCATTTCCCACACCCCACTACCGTCGCTACTACCGCTTTCTGGCCAATGCGAAGTCCGCTGGCCACGCCTGGTCCCAACTCGGAAACGGTCCCGACAATTTCGTGGCCGGTTATTGCCGGTGGCACCACGTTCTTCTGCCCGTGAGTGAAGATGCGCTTGTCGGTGCCGCACACGGAGCAGCGCCGAACGCGCAAGACCACCTCTCCCGGCCCTGCCGTGGGTCGCGGGACCTCCTCGATGCGGACGTCTCTTACTCCGTGGAATACCGCGGCTTTCATCAATGTGCTCATGTACTACGGGCCTCCTTCGGTTGGTGTCCAGACCCCGAGCCCACAAGACTCAGACGACAAAATGATTTGGCAGCGTGCACTCCAGAAGTATCGGGCCAGATAAGAGCGCAGAAATCGGGCTGGGTCTCCAAACTATAGCGTCCGCTAACACTCGAAACATCCTTTGCGCGCGACGCGTGAAGTATACATGCAATGTGATAGCGATTCAACCTGCGTGCGGGCCGCGTGCAGGCCGGGGCCACGGTCCGTCAAAGTCCGCAAAGTTCCCCGCAGGGGAGCAAGATCACTAGCCATCGGTGAAACCTACGGACGAGGAGTGGCGAGAGAGTCGACCCCGCCGGGGTCGAAGATCCTTTGGCCCGCGTTCCTTGCACCTGTGGCTAGTGACCTTCGCCCGCTGGGCCGCCACCCTACCTGGACCTTGACGTGGCCCCGACAGCCGCCCAAACGGAGCAAACGTCCGCTTGCGGCATCGCACTTCCAAGTCCACCGGATGGGAGCAAACGCCGTTGTCTCATTCGGACCTCGGCGTACTTGGCCCTCCTCCAAGTGGCTTATGTTTCATATACGTATTGGGATACGCGAAATATATGCGAAATACTGAAGCTATAAGTCAATTGTTTTCTGCCAGTTATCCGGATAGCGGGAATATGATGGAAAGACGGGGACTTTTTGAGGTCAAAAATCGATATAACTAGCTTTGCTTTCTATAATTAATCGGCTATCTTGTATAACCATTGTGTTTTCAAATACTTGGTGGCTTCCGCCATTTTGTCAGAAATTTGTCCGTTTGTTTTCATTAACTTATTGGGACCACCCTTCATTTTTAACATCTTTTTATTTTGGTGAGCTGGCTTGATTAGCATCGATAAAATGTCGCTTTGTACGGCTTTCGAAGGGGTCAATTCGTCTCTTCCTCTCGTGACTTCCCGCCCGCGGGAGCGACTTTCCCCACCCACCGCGGGTGCGCGATTCGACTCAACCAACCATTAAGCTGGCAATTTGGCCTCCAAACCTAGCGTCGAGACCGACAGACTGCCCGATCATCAACGGATAGAAGGAGGTGTTCCCTTTTTTTTCTCCGGCTCCCTGGCTTCTTTCGCCTCCATTTCGCTTGCCCTGAGGAAACATCGCGGACTGTGACGTGGCCCCGCGGCCCGGGGGGTTGACCGTCAGAAGAGTCAAGAGGCGAAAGCCGCTTGGTCATTTGGCCCGCTGGCACCCACTGTCAGCAGGGTGAAATCACCAAGGGTAGTAATGAAGTGTCCGAGCACCGCCGGGCGAGACTGACCACGCTGAGCGCCGCGGCTGCCTTGACGCCCTTGGCCTTTTCCCCTACAGTTGTTCCTTTGTACGCGTCAGGCGGACTCCCAAGGCCTGGAAGTCCCGTTACCCACGCAGGTGATTTTCGTGCCATTCAAACGTCTGAATCCCGCCTCGATCATCCTCGCGGTACTGCTGGCGTCTCCAGCCCGCGCTCTTAGCCCGGTGGCGGGACGTAGCGGCATGGTGGCATCCAGTGAGCCGCTGGCCAGCCAGGCCGGCGTAGAGATTTTGCGGGCCGGCGGCAATGCCGTAGACGCCGCTGTGGCCGTGGGATTCGCGATGGCGGTGACTTTCCCCCAGGCAGGAAACCTCGGCGGCGGCGGCTTCATGCTGATTCGGATGGCCAATGGCAACGCGATCATGGTGGATTACCGCGAGCAAGCGCCGGCGGCTGCCACGCGCGAAATGTACCAGGACGCACAGGGAAATTTGATCCCTGGCGCCAGCACCAAGGGGGCGCGCGCCGCGGGAATTCCCGGCACGGTCAGGGGATTAGCGCTGGCGGAAGAGAAGTATGGCCGCCTGGGACTGGCGCGCGTGATGGCCCCGGCAATACGGCTGGCGCGGGACGGCTTTCCCGTCAGTTACTCGCTCGCCCGGCATTTCAGTTCCGCGCGCGACCTGCTGGAAAATTTCGACGGCTCGCGGCACATCTTCCTGCATGACGGAAATCCCTACGAGGCCGGCGCCGTCTTTCGACAGCCGGACCTGGCACGTACACTCACGGCCATCGCCAAGCGTGGGCCGCAGGCGTTTTATTCCGGCGCGACCGCCAAGGCCCTAGCCGCGACCATGCAGAAGTACCATGGGCTTATCACCGAAGAGGATTTGGAGCACTACCAGGCCAAGCTGCGGCCGCCGTTGGTCGGGCATTTCCGCGGCTTTGATATTCTGAGCGTCCCGCCGCCCAGCGCCGGCGGGACGATGCTCATCGAAATGCTCAATGTCCTTGAACCGCTTGACCTGGGCACGCCGAACTCCTACGCGTCGATCCACCTGCTGACGGAGACCATGCGCCGCGCTTACGCCGATCGTGCTTCCTACATGGGCGATGCCGATTTCACTTCCGTACCGGTGGCCGGCCTCACCTCGGCCCGCTATGCGGCGCAGGTGCGCGAGGAAATTCTGCGCACGCCCCCGGAAGCTCCCGTCCGTGCGGGCGCACCACAGGCTTATGAATCCGGCGCCACCACGCACTTTTCCGTTGTCGATGCGGATGGCAACGCAGTGGCCAACACCTACACCCTGAACGGGTGGTTCGGCTGCGGCGTAACGGTGGAAGGAGCGGGATTTTTGCTCAACAACGAAATGGACGATTTCACCGCTAAACCCGGGGCGGCCAACCTGTTTGGCTTGGTGCAGGGTGAAGCCAACGCCATCGCTCCCCACAAACGCCCCCTCTCGTCCATGACCCCAACCATCGTCGTCCGCGACGGCAAGGTCCGCCTGGTGCTCGGGTCGCCCGGCGGCAGTACCATCACGAATACTGTCTTGGAAGTCTTGCTCAATGTCCTCGTTTATAAGATGGATGTCCTCCAGGCCGTGACATCACCGCGCTTTCATGACCAGTGGACGCCGGACCGCCTGGCGTTCGAGCGGGAAGGGTTTTCTTCCGATACACTCGAGAAGCTTCAACAGGCCGGCTACCCGGTGAGTTTTCGTGAGAGCATCGGCGACTGCGAAGCCATCGAGATTGGTCCTGATTCCGATTGGCGATTTGGCGCCTCGGATCCCCGCGCGGATGGAAAGGCGGTCGGATACTGATGGATTACGGTCTTTCTACATACCTTTACGTCAACGAGCGGCTTAATTCTCACATCCTGGATAAGATCCTGGGGGCAGGGTTTCAAAACATTGAAGTGTTTGCCGCCCGCCAACACCTGGACTACACCGACCGCAACCAAGTGCGCGACGTTGGGCAGTGGTTTCGCGACCATCAAGTGGCCTTGCATTCCGTTCATGCCCCGCTTTACGGCGACGCAAACTGGGGACAGTTAGGCGGGCTCACCGTTTCCATCGCTTATCTGGAGCGCCGCCTTCGTATCGATTCCATGGACGAAATCAAACGCGCCCTCGACATCGCCGATTATCTGCCCTTTCGATACCTCGTCGTCCATATGGGATTGCCGGACGAGGAATACGATTTGAACAAATTCGATGCCGTCATGACTTCGCTCGAGCACCTGAAGGTCTCCGCGAAAGACCGCGGCGTCCAGTTGCTGCTGGAGAACGTTCCCAACGAACTGGGGACGCCGGAGCGATTGGTGGAGTTCCTTCAGTACACGCGCCTGAATGTGAAAATCTGCTTCGATACGGGCCACGCGCAGATGAAGGGCGGCTTTCACCCGGCGTTTGAAACCCTGCGCCCCTACATCGCTTCTACCCACGTCCATGACAATCGCGGTGAAAAAGACGACCACCTGATGCCCTTCGACGGGACCATTGATTGGACAGAAGCGGTGCGCGATCTGAGACGCGGCGAAGGTCAGTTCCCCGTGCTTTTTGAAATTCGCGATTGTGGGCCGGAGGTCAGCACGCTCTTACGCCTGGCGGAAGTGATGGACCGCATGGAAGACATTCCCAAGGAGGATTAAACACTTGCCCCCCGTCGTTGAAATCCGGCGAATCTCCGAACACGAAGGCCACGAAGTAATCCTGCAAGGCTGGCTGTACAACCTGCGGGAAAGCGGCAAGTTGCTTTTTCCACTCTTCCGCGACGGCACGGGGATTATCCAGGGGGTCGTGGTGAAAAGTGCCGTCCCCCCCGAGGTTTTCGATGCTGTACACGGCCTGACCCAGGAATCATCGTTGCGGGTCACCGGTAAAGTGCGAGCCGATAAGCGCGCACCGGGCGGCTACGAACTCGATGTCATTAACGTGGAGGTCCTGCAACGCATCCCAGCCGAAACGCCGTATCCCATTACCCCCAAGGATCACGGGATTGAATTTCTGATGGACCATCGGCACTTGTGGCTGCGCTCGACGCGTCAGCGCGCCATCCTGGGTGTGCGCCACGAGATCATTAAGGCCGTGCGCGATTTCTTTGACGATCGCGACTTCACCCTGGTGGATACTCCCATCTTCACCCCTTCGGCTTGCGAGGGCACGACGACGCTGTTTCAAGTTAACTATTTTGAGGAGAAGGCCTACCTTACCCAGTCCGGCCAGCTCTACAACGAAGCGGCGGCCATGGCCGTCGGCAAGACATACTGCTTCGGCCCCACGTTTCGCGCGGAAAAATCCAAGACGCGGCGGCACCTGACGGAATTCTGGATGGTGGAGCCGGAGGTCGCTTTCGCCCACCTGGATGACGCCATGACGCTCGGCGAAGAGTTGGTGGCGTTCGTCGTCGGACGCGTGCTCGAGAAGCGGCGGCCGGAGCTCCAAACGTTGGAGCGAAAAATCGAGAGCCTGGAGAAGATCAAGCTTCCGTTCCCGCGAATGAGCTATGACGAGGCGGTGAAGATTCTTCAGGGCAAGGGGAGCGACATCCAGTGGGGTGGGGACTTCGGCGGCACCGACGAGACGCTGCTGTCGGAGGGCTCGGAAAGGCCGCTTATGGTGCATCGCTATCCCAGCCAGGTGAAGGCGTTCTATATGGCGCCCGATCCTGCGCGGCCGGAAGTGGCCCTGTGCGTGGATATGCTCGCTCCGGAAGGTTACGGCGAAATCATCGGGGGTGGGGAGCGCCTCGCCGACCTCGCGCTGCTCGAGCAGCGCATTCAACAAGAGCAGGGGTTGCCGCGCAAGTCTTTCGAGTGGTATACCGATTTGCGCCGATACGGCACCGTGCCGCATTCGGGTTTTGGTATGGGAATCGAACGCGTGGTGGCATGGATCTGCGGGCTGGAACACGTGCGCGAGACAATTCCCTTCCCGCGCATGTTGTACCGGCTGACGCCTTGAGAGCACGCGAGTGAAATTTTGAAGTTCTGGGGGACAGCATGCTGAAAATCAAAGTCCTCGGTGTTCCATTGGATCTCGGGCAGGAGCGGCGGGGTGTGGACATGGGCCCGTCGGCCGTGCGCGCGGCGGGGTTGAATCATGCCCTGAAGAGTTTGGGACACGAGGTCGAGGATGGCGGCAATATCCATGTCCGGTTGCCGGAAGAACAACCATTCGGAAGTCAAAGCGCCAAGTATTTGAAGGAAATCGCGGAGACTTCGCAGGAAGTGGCACAACGCATTTGCCAAACGCTCGAGGATGGCTACTTCCCAGTTTCGCTGGGCGGAGATCACTCCGTGGCCATTGGCACGCAGGCTGGCGTCGCCAAGTTCTACCACGATCGCAACCAGGAGATCGGATGCCTCTGGATTGACGCCCACGCCGACATGAATACGCCCGAGACAAGCCCCAGCGGGAATGTGCACGGCATGCCCTTTGCCGCCAACCTGGGTCAAGGCCCTGAATCGCTGACGCATATTTTCGGCTATGCGCCCAAACTCCGGCCGGAGAAGTGCGCCTTAATCGGGGTTCGGGATCTGGATGCGCGAGAGCGCCAGGTGGTCCGCGGTTCCGGCGTGAGCATCTTCACCATGCGTGAAATCGACGAACTGGGCATGCGCATTGTGATGGAACGCGCCATCACCCTCGCTTCGCGAGGCACTGCGGGGTTCGTGGTGTCTTTTGATATGGATGTCGTCGATCCGGTTGAGGCGCCGGGCGTCGGCACACCCGTGCGCGGGGGAATAACCTTTCGCGAAGCGCACCTGGCCCTGGAAATGGTAGCCGACAGCGGGAAAATGCTTGCCTTTGAACTGGTCGAAATTAACCCCATCATCGACGTCATGAATAAAACCGCAATTCTAGGAGTAGGTTTCACCGCTTCAGCCCTGGGAAAGAGGATTTTGTGACCAGGAAAATCTGTGTGGGGATTCTCTTCGGTGGGCGTTCGGGCGAACACGACGTCTCCCTTCAGTCCGCCGCCTCGGTGATGAATGCCCTCGATCGGGCGAAGTATGAAATCTTGCCCATTGGGATCACCCCCGAGGGACATTGGCGGATTGGCTCCGGCGCCGCGCAACTCCTACCGCAGGTCCTGGAGAGTGGCGATCCCGTGACGCCTTCCGTGGACCCAGTCGGCCCCAAGCTTCTTTCGCTGGCGCGACCGCTTCCAGCACCGGCTTCATGGCCGGAGGTCGATGTCGTATTCCCAGTCCTTCACGGGACCTTCGGCGAGGACGGTACGGTCCAAGGCCTTTTGGAATTGGCGGATGTACCCTACGTTGGAGCTGGAGTACTCGCCTCCGCAGCCGGTATGGATAAGGATGTGATGAAGCGCCTGTTTCGCGATGCGGGACTCCCCGTTGTTCCCTGGGAGCTCATCCTGCGCTCAGACTGGGAAAGCCATCCGGGCATAGTCAGCAAGCGGATTGAAGGGAAATTGCGTTATCCGCTGTTTGTGAAGCCGGCGAACCTCGGCTCGTCTGTGGGAATTAGCAAGGTTCATAACCGCGGTGAGCTCACGGCGGGATTGAATATGGCGGCGCAGTACGATCGCAAAATTCTGGTGGAAAAAGGAATCGACGCCCGCGAAATCGAATGCTCCGTGCTCGGAAACGACGCCCCCCAGGCTTCTGTGCCGGGCGAAGTCGTGCCGGTTAACGAGTTCTATGATTACGAGGCGAAATACCTTAAGGAGGGTTCGGAGTTGGTCATCCCCGCGCGCCTTACAGCCCCGCAAACGAAACGGGTGCGCGAAGTGGCCATTCGTGCCTTCCGGGCCATCGATGGCGCGGGCATGGGCCGGGTGGACTTTCTCCTCGATCGCAAGACCGGAAAGGTTTACTTGAACGAGATCAACACTATTCCTGGCTTCACCTCCATCAGCATGTATCCCAAGCTCTGGGAAGCGAGCGGCGTCCCTTACTCCCGGCTCCTCGATCGCCTGATCGAACTTGCGCTCGAGCGGCACCAGGAGAAATCCCGCACGCGATTCACCTACTCCTCTACAACCGGCAACTAAACTTTCGGTCAACCCAGGAACACCGTTTTTCTTGACAGGAATCAGGGACTTGTGATATTTAACTATCTGGTTAGTTAAATGACGAAACAGATTCCCCAAAACGGAACTTCGACCCACGCCAAACACCGGGATGGCGTTGAGACACGGGCCGCCATCCTTAGGGCTGCCGAAGAGGTCTATGCCGAACATGGTCTGGCCGGGGCGCGCACCGACGGCATCGCCGCAGCCGCTGGCGTCAACAAAGCTCTGCTCTATTACTACTTCAAGGGCAAGGAGGAGCTTTACCAGGCAGTCGTGGGCTCGCAGGTACGTGAATTCCAGCAGCAAGCTCGCGAGATACTTTCAGAGCAAGGCCCGGCAGGGCCCATCCTGTTGCGTTATGTGAGCTATCACATTGACTTCATCGGCACCCATCCTCACTACCCCCGCATCTTCCAGCGGATGATGATGGAAGGCGACCCTGCTTTGGAGCGGTTGATTCGCGAGCACTCGCTTCCCCTCAAGAAGTTGTTGGTGGCGGTGCTGGCCCGTGGGATGAAATCTGGTGAGTTTCGGGACTTCGACAAAGGGCACACGATCGTTTCCATTGGCGGGTTGGCGGCGCACTATTTCAATATCGCCCCTGCGTTTCGGCTGGTTACGGGGCAGGACCCATACAGTAAAGCGAACCTGGCCAAGCGAAAGGCGGAGGTATTGAAGTTCATCCGCTTCGCCTTGTTTCGTAATCCGGAGGCGACTGAAAAATGAGACGCAAGATCATTATCCCGATTCTGATCGTCCTCATGCTCGGCGGCGGCGTGGTCTATTACAAGGCTGTCACGCGCCCGACGCCTCTGATCCTGACCGGCGTCGTTACTACCAACGATGTGGTGGCGAGCTCGCAAATTCAAGGGCAGCTCGCGCAGGTGGCGGTGAAAGAAGGAGACTCGGTAAAGGCCGGGCAGTTGCTCGCGGTTATTGAACCCCAGGAGTTGCGAGCTGACGAGTCGTATTACCTTCACAACGAGCGAGGAACTGCTTCGCAAGTGACGGAGGCGGAGGCGGCGCTGAAGTACCAGGAGGCACAGACGCGCGACCAGATCGGACAGGCCGAGGCGGCCCTGGCAGCGGCGCAGGCGCAGGAAGACGAAGCCAAAGCCGACCTGGAGCTTGACCGCGTGAATTTCCAGCGCACCCAGGGCCTCTTTGACCAGAAGGTGGAATCGCAGCAGGCACTGGATCAAGCGAAGGCAACGTTCGAGGCGCAGCAGGCGCACGTGGAATCTCTCCACCAACAGGTGGGGGTTCAGAGAGCCGCGGTCGCTCTCGCCCGCTCGAACGAAGATCAGATTGCGGTCCGGCGGAGCCAATTGCAGACGATGGAGCGGCAGCGTGCCGCCGCCAGCGCACAGATTTCGAAGGCCCAAGTTCGCCTTGATTATACCGAGATTCACGCACCCATTTCCGGGGTCATCTCCGTTCTGGCCGCCCGTCAAGGTGAAGTCGTGAACATTGGCCAACCCATCGCCTCCATTGTCAATCCCGATGATCTCTGGGTGCGCGCGGATATGCCGGAAACGTACCTCGATCGCGTCCGTCTGGGCGACCACATGCAAGTGCGTTTTCCCGATGGAATGGAACGCGAGGGAACCGTTTTTTATCGCGGCGTGGACGCGGACTATGCCACTCAGCGCGATGTGAGCCAGAGCAAGCGGGACATCAAAACCTTTGAGTTACGTTTGCGGGTCGATAACAGCGACCGCCGGATGTGGCCCGGACTTACCGTGTATGTCACCATACCTTTGCAAGACGTTCGCTAAGCCTCATTCGCGTGGCCGGGAGTGCAAGGATGGAAACATTGCCAACGCAACCCAAAACGATTGTTGCCGTGGAAGTGGAGCATCTGCGCAAATGCTTCGGCAGCTTTTGCGCCGTCGACGATCTGAACTTTTCCGTGGATCTGGGCGAAGTGTTCGGCTTGCTCGGCCCAAACGGCGCGGGAAAATCCACCTTGATCCGAGTGCTCACCACTCTTCTGCCCCCCAGTTCCGGCGTGGCTCGCATTCTCGGGTTCGACGTAGCTCATCAAGCCGACCAGGTCCGCAAATGCATTGGAGTCATTCCCCAAGCCATGACCTCCGATATGGATTTGAGCGCCATGGAGAATATGCAGATTTATGCAAAGCTCTACAGTGTTCCCCGAGAGAGGCGCCTCAAGATCGCCAAGGAGCTTCTGGAAGCGGTCGATTTGCTACCTTGGGCGGACAAGCCGGTGAAGAATTTTTCCGGCGGCATGCGGCGGCGCTTGGAAATCGCCCGCGGCCTGGTGCATGAGCCCCGCATCTTCTTTCTGGACGAACCCACGACGGGCCTCGACCCGGCCTCCCGCGTAGGCGTTTGGGAAATGCTTATGCGGCTCAAGAAGGAACGCGAATTGACGGTCCTTCTGACCACGCATTATATGGATGAGGCCGACAAACTCTGCGATCGCATTGCTATTGTCGACCACGGGAAATTGATGGCGCTGGATTCGCCACTCAAGTTGAAAGCTTCCATCCCCGGCAACAACATCCTGGAAGTTGGCTTTTCGCGAGTTCCGGAGGGTTGGCTCGAAGCCGTGCAAAACCTCCCGGACGTTCAAAACGTGAAGGCCGACGACCACGTGCTCCGCATCGGTTCCGACAATGGTCCGAGGACAACCGTGGCACTGCTCCAGGCCGCCCGCGACGCGCAGATTGAGGTGACTTCCCTTTCCGTTCAAAGCACCTCGCTCGACGATGTGTTCATGCATTACACCGGCCGGCAATTGCGCGATTCCTTGCAGGACGCGGTTCCCACTCTTTTCCCGTCGATACAAAGGTAGGATGTCATGAATCGAATCTGGGCCCTGGTGGAACGCGACTTGCGCAAGTTCATGCGCAGCCCCACACTCATCCTGGTGTCGATGATCATGCCCATCGTGCAATTGGTCGTCCTGGGATACGCTTTTGGCGGGAAAATCCATGACCTGCGCGTCGCGGTGGTGAATCAGGATAATGGCATGCCGACGGTGAAGCTGCGGGAAATGTGCGGGGCTATCGCCGCCAACGCTCGGACCTTTGAAACGGTGGATTACACCGATCTCCAAAAAGCCATGCGGGACCTGCGGGATGGGCGCGTCAATGGCGTCCTAAGTTTCCCTCCGGATTACTCCCGGCGGGTCCTGGCCAAGGACGCTCCGCAGGTGGCGCTCATTGAAGATAACACCGACAACTTCGCAGTCGACGCGCTAGAGGGCGGATTTAACGATATTGTGAGCACGTACAATCAGGGCAGCGCCCCGCCGCGCGTCCCTACCGGGGTTACACTCTCGGTCGTTGAACTCTACCCATACGTTCCCTATATCCAATACCTCCTGGCCGGTTCCATCGTTATGGCGATTTTCGTTTCTGCAATGATCGGCGGAGGTATTATCTACATCGATGATAAAGCGCGTGGTTTGCATGAGGGCTATCTTGTAACTCCGATTTCAAAATTTGAGCTGATCATGGGCTTCAATCTCTCCGGCGCAGCGAAGGCGGTATTGGCCGGAATCGTCCTGACTACCGTGGGGTCTGTCATCGCCGGAATTCCCAACCCACTGGAACCCGTCCGCATGGTTAAGCTTCTACTGCTTATCGTTCTGACCTCGCTGGCTCTGATCAGCATGATGTTTTTCCTGATGGTCCGCGTCAATGATCCCCTCGTGCCGCGCGCCACGTTTGGCGTGCTCAACACGCTGCTCTACTTCCCCAGCGGCGCCGTCTACCCGGTCTACGGATTTCCCCCCTGGATGCGTGTTATTTCCAGATTTGATCCGTTCACTTATGCCGTGCACGCGTTCAAAGCCCTGCTGCTGAAGAACACCGGTTTCACCGCGATTGCCGGCGACCTGACTTTCCTGACCCTGTTCACCGTGGTGATGGTGATTGCTGAAACCGCCCTTTTCAAACGTTCCCTTTAACGCTCTTGGCAATCCCCCACGCATCTAAGATAATGTGGGTGCTCGGGAATGTACTATACCCCTGGCTCCCGGGAGGAACAGGCCATGACTCTACTTGATGCCACGCCACCCAAACCCCCTCTAAAAATAGGACGCTACATTTTGATCGCTGTGGCCCTTATCGTCGTCGCCTCCGCAAGCTATGTCGTTCTTCGGAACTTTCCTGAGGAACGAACCATCTCGCACTTTCTCACCACGCTGGAGGCTGGGAACTATCAGGAAGCCTACCACCTGTGGCAGCCCAGCAGCACCTACTCGTACAACGATTTTCTGCACGATTGGGGCGTGCAAGGCGATTACGGGAAAATCCGCACCTTTAAAATTCTGGGCTCCCGCTCGAAAGGCTCCGCGACCGTCATCGTCGCGGTGACGATTAACAACGAGCAGCCGCCTCTCGAACTTCTGGTTGACCGCAAGACCAAGGCGCTCGCCTATTCAATCTTTTGAGGCTTCTCGTCGCAAGGCGCCATGGACGGCGGGAAAAGCTTTCCACCACTGCGGTCGGATTTATGTGCTTCGCGCCAGTACCGTTTGCACCGCGTCTTTCACCTGGTCGAAGGTGACGGAAAGAATGCACTCAGGCTTATCGAACTGGTAACACCGATCGCCAGGGCAAGGGTTGCACGCAAACGGATTCTGCACCACGCGAGCATCAGGGCGCGGCCGGGGCCATGGACCCCAAATCGGCGAGCTCGAGGATCCGAAGATGACCACGACGGGCCGATGCAGCGCTGCGGCCATGTGGGCGGGGCCGCTATCATTCCCCACGAATAATCGTGCCCCCGCCAGCGCCGCAGCGAATTGTGCCAGGCTAATTCCCTCCAATCGCCGAATGGGCGCATCGGACGCTTTCTGCACGGCATCGAGCACCGCGGTTTCTCCTGGTCCACAGGAATAAACTGGGACGACACGGGCCTCGCGCTGCAAGTATTCGCCTATCCTCGCGAATCCTTCCGGCGCCCATTCCTTGGTCTTATACGAGGCCGTGGAATGCACGATGGCATAGGCCGCGCCCGCGGTAATCGCCAGACGCGCGCGTTGGGCATCCCACCACCCGGCTTGGTCCGCCCCGGAGAACATTTGGGCGCGCGGGATTTCTGTGCGCGGCAATCCCAGGTAGAAAAACGCCGCGGCTTGATGTTCCGCGGTGTGCAGCGACGGCTGGTTCAAAATAGTCCGGGCATCAGGCACTAGAATGTTGTAGAGACTTGCGCCGCGATAGTGGGCAAATCCAACGCGCCAGGGAGCGCCGCTCCAGCGCGCGAAAAGCCGGCTGGTGGGGCCTCCGTGCAAGTTTACGCAAAGAGAGAATCCGCGCCTCCGAAGTCCCCGAATAACCCCCAGGCGTGAAACTATTTTGGCCGCACCTGATCCTTCTCCCGGAATCAGGACTTCCTCCACCGCCGGATTTCCCTGTAAGAGGTCGCGAAAGCGGGATTCGACCATCACCGAAATGCGCAGATCCGGCCTCCAATCCTTAAGAAGCCGTAGTGCCGGGGTCAGCAGGACGATGTCGCCGATGGACCTGAGGCGGATAATGAGGATGCGTGCACCAGTAGGAAAATCGCGAAGAAGGGAAGCCGCGTTCATACGTTGCCCGGTCGCGCGCCGCGCCCCGGCGTCACTCCGCTTCAACCTTGGCGTCTTCGATGATCATGTCAGGAATATCATCTTTGATGGGATAGACGCGCCGGCATTGAGCGCACTTCAAACTTTGTCCGTCCGGCGTGAGCTTAACGGGCATTTTACACGCCGGGCAGACCAGAATATCGAGCAGTTCCTGCGATACAGCCATACACAACCTCCAGGTAAGCGAATCCAAGTCTCGCGCTACCCTTCCGTGCCGTTGTTTTCCCAAGGCGAAATCTCGGCCTGCAAGACGCAGGTCACGTTGCGCCACGAGGGTGGATCGATCTTCCAAACTGCCATGACTGCTGAACCCTGGTACACACGCTCAAATCCCAACTCGGATTGGGAAATGGTTTCAATCGGCACGATCCACCAGCAGGCCTGCGGCCGGGTTTCGAGTTTGATTTTAACCCTTTGCCACTCGTCCACGAGCACGAGTTTGGCGGAATCAATCTCGCCGCGAAACTCCAGCGGACGGCGAACGTCCTTCGCCAGGAAATACCGGTCGTGGGCGTCAGGAGCGAGAAGGTTGAAGACGAGTTCCAGCCCCATGGCCGTGCCGGCGGGACACGAGCGGTCGGTATTTAGCGACGACCGGCATTCAATCTGCCAGGTCGAACCCGAAACTTTGGAGGTCAAGGTCTTGAGCGCATCGACCCGCATCATGCAGCCATTCAACTGGATTTCGGCCGCACTGCCGAATTCCATGGCCGCCGGGGGCGCTTTGAAGACAGTGGCTTTCCAGGCGCCTCGCGCCAGAGTCTCATTCTCCTCCAAGCGCAGAAACTCATAGTCCTTCCAGCTTTTGGAGCTGGGAAAAACATAGGTGCGGAAAGCATGCCGCGCATAGCGATCATAGCGCAGCAATGCGTCGAGATGCGATTCCTTGCTGAGCACCAGATCATGGATCGAGGCAGGTCCCTCGCGCGGCGCCTGCTTGGACGAGACGTGTTTCCGCACGAGCGCATGGTACGGTTCGGGCCGCCTCATGAGAGAATTCACCAGCTCGACGTTCGCCGGCTGAAAGCGCAGGCTGGAGGCCGTGGCGCCGTCCGCGGGGTGCACCGTCAAGCCGGAGATACTCTGCCGGATCAGGATTTCATCCTGCCCATCCAGGTCGAAGTCCGCCGTAACAATGTCGGGCGGGGCGCCGACGTCCCGCCCTTCGACTGAATCCAATTGAAATTCCGCCTGAATAAGGTGGCGAAGAATCGCACTCCGCAGATGGGGCGCATAAAGCCCGCCGAATACCCCGTGCCAGTAAGGGTCATTGCACTGGGCCGCAAGAAGGTGGGTTCGCGCTTCGGCGAGCAATTCGGATTTTTCCGGTCTGCCTTCCGCGGAACCGCTGAGCTTTTGTAAGCGATGGCTGACACCCAGCACCTGTTTCTGAATGCGATTGGATTCCGTGTACTTGGTCAGGAAGTTCCGCCAGAGTCCTCCCCGCAGGAAGCGCTGAAACCGCTGGCCGTTGGGAATGCGCTCACTCTCTTCCAGGCAAGCTTTGAAGTCCGCCGACGCCTCAGGCGGAAGCGACCATTCCATCATTTCCGCGTAAGAGGCAGTAGGCAGGTAAATGCGCCCTACGGCCGGATGCGAGGTCAGATAATCCGCGACCGTTGTTGTTTCCAGCCAATCCTGGCTGCTCTCGAGCCCCTTAAAAAACCGCTCCAGCCAACCGTTTTTGTAAACGTGATCGTAGGTGCCGGGCCACACGCCGAACTTCTCGCAGTCATCGCCCATGGCGTAGAGGCTGTCGTGCTGGTTGATTCCTTCGCGCAGCACGCGCATGGTTTCCCCCGGATCCTGAAAGGGAATCGTGTAGCGGAGGGCCTTCACGCTGGGAACCAGGCGTAGCGGGTGGCCGTCTTCTTCTGTAACAAACGTCCCGTGCAGTTGCCAGGGCTGAAGACCGGCCGCAAGGAAGTGGGTGTCGTCCAGAACCACGTATTCAACCCCGGCTTTCGCGAGCGGTAGGGGGAGCGTGGGCTCCCATACCCGCTCGGCAACCCACGCCCCACGCGGCGCGGACCCGAAGTGATGCTGAAGGTAATCCGCCAGTTTGCGGAGTTGCGCGATCTTATCGGCGTCTGGGATCGCCGGCAGAATGGGCTCGTAATAGCCCCCGCCTACAAGTTCTACCTGGCCACGTTCCACGAGTTCACGAAGCTGCTGGAAGTATTCCGGATGGCGCTTTTCCAACCATTCGAGCAGAATTCCGGAATAGTGCAGGCTCAGGTGAATGCGCGGATGCTCGTGCAGTGCGCGCACGAACGGCGCATAGGATTTCTGGTAGGCTTCTTCAATCACATGATCGAAGTTTCCCACTGGCTGGTGCGAATGAATGACGAGAGCGAGGGAGACTTTACTCAACTTTGCAGCCCCTTCCGGCGGTCGCGCACAATCTGGAGCATTCTAGAATAGAATGGAACCGCAGGTGTTGTCAGTAACAAATATGTTATCGGCGCCAGATGCAGAAACTATTACCACTAAGAAAGTTACAGAAATGTTGCGTCACGGCCTGCGACTATGGTTTTGAACGGCCCAAAGCTTGATGGAACTGCGAGGTGCCTGGAGCCTGCCCAGCTTGCTCGCAACCCCGTGCACGCATCACAATCCGCTGGCCGATGAACGCAAAGTTCGCAGTCGTTGAACTCTCCCGGCTGGCGTTGTTCGCCCACCGGAATTCTGTTTCTGGGGGTGGTTTTCAGTTAACTCCTTTTGTTTCATGAATATCTTCGGTTAGCGGACACTACCTAAGTGTCGCCGATTGGCGCTATGGGCACCCCGGCAATGCCCATCAACCGAAATCATGCCCGTGGCGCTGGCCGCTGACCACGAGACACTTGGACTGCTCTTCGCCGCCGATGTTAGCGCACTGGGGTGCATTCCGAATTTATTTTCATGATTCCCGGCCCATGGACATCCTGCCCGTTGATTCCTGTACCTGCCCTCCTGACCTGTGCCAAAAAACGCGAATCAGGACCAGCTGCAGGCGCAATCGGATCGGGACGTGATAAGATTTCCGCCGCGGGTAATTAATCCTCATGAAACGGCCTGCCCATCAAGAAATGAACGCAGGAGGGAATATGCTTGGCCCCAAGGCCTTGTTGAAATACTGCAAATCGGAATTAGACGCGCTGGCAAATTGCCTGCAGAAAGCCGTGGAAATCGAGTCGCCCAGCCAGAACAAAACGGCGATTGACCGCATGGCAAAGTTCTTTGCCCAGGAGTTCAGGCAGCGCGACGCGAAGGTCCAGCTCCTGAATCATGCCGTGGCGGGTTCGGCCTTGGTGGCGGAGTTTTGGCCGGGCGCGGGCGAGGCAAAGCCCATTCTGATCCTAGGTCATTTGGACACCGTTTGGGATATCGGCACGCTCAAGGAAATGCCCTTTCGAGTTCATAAGGGGCGTGCCTACGGGCCAGGAATTTACGATATGAAATCCGGCATCGTCTGCGGCCTCTGGGCGGTGCAGACACTTGTCGCGCTGAAAATAACTCCGCCTGGTCCCGTCCGCTTTTTCTTGAACCCCGATGAGGAAGTGTCGAGCACGGCGTTTCGCGAGGAGTTGTTGGCGGAGGCCCGGCGCGCCCGCGCGGTTCTGGTGCTCGAGCCGGCCGCGGCCGGAGGCGCGCTTAAAACGTCGCGCAAAGGTGTGGGGGAGTTTCAGGTCACGGTGCGCGGCCGGTCATCGCACGCCGGCATCAATCCCGCGGTCGGCGTCAATGCGATCTCCGAGCTGGCGCGGCAGATCCTTCGAATCGAAAAGCTGGCACGGCCCAAGCGCGGGCTGACCGTTAACGTTGATGTGATCCAGGGCGGCACACGCGTGAATGTTATCCCGGAGCTCGCGGTGGCGCGCGTTGACGTGCGTGTGCCGACGGCGCGCGACCGCGAAAAGATCGAGAGTCAAATGCGGGCGCTCACCGCTGTTCACCCCGAGGCCAAACTGGAAATAACCGGCGGAATCAATCGTCCTCCCCTGGAACGAAAAATGGCCATGGCGCTCTTCGAGAAGGCTTCTGAATTGGGACGCCAGATGGGTCTGGGACTGAAAGAAGCCTCCACGGGAGGGGGCTCGGACGGAAACTTTACGGCAGCATTGGGAATCCCCACGCTCGATGGCTTGGGCGGAACCGGCGACGGCGCCCACGCCCGTCACGAGCACGTCATCCTCAGGGAACTCCCCCAGCGCACGGCTCTCCTGGCGGCCCTGATGGCGACGGTCTGATAAAGTCCGCAAGTGGGGGCGCTGTAGGGGCCTCGTAAAATAGGGCCGCAAACCAAGGCGTTAAGGCCCTGATTATCTCGGGCTGCGACACGCGGCCCGTGCCGAGTTGCTGGAGAACGTCGCTCTCACCGGTGCACTGCTGGAGAGGGCGGTGAAGTAGTTCATTGGAATTACCGTTCAGCCGCTTCCGGGAGGAGGCATGCCGAACCCGAGTAACGACGACAATCGATTGGTAGCCGGCGCGAGTTCCCATCACCCAAGCGATCATCTTGCCAATGAGCGCACGTTCCTCGCCTGGGTACGCACCGGCTTGGCAATTGTCGTCTTTGGCTTCGCTATTGGGCGCTTCGCCATTGCGATCAGGCAGTTCATGCGTTTTGAAGGGCACGAATCGCAGACCGCCGGGGCCTCCGTCTGGATGGGTACCCTTGCGATGGTCGGCGGGGTGGCTTTAACACTGGCGGGCTTACTGCGTTACCGGCGGACCCGCACGCAGTTGGAGGCCGGGACATTCGAGCCCGCTGGCTTTCTTGTCGACCTCGTCGGCGTTCTCGTGGCCCTGTTCGGCGTGGCCCTGGCTTGCTACCTGGTCTACATAGAACTACATCTTTAACAGAACGCGACGGCTTAGTCTGCAGTGATGCCTGGATCGCTGTGCAACAGTTTGTACGTTGAGTAGACCGTGATGCTCATCTCCGGAAGCTCGTCCGCGAATCCCGGTTTCACCGTTGGCGCCTCGATTTTTTCGATGGGATTCATCTGGAAATCAGGATTATTCGCCGACTCCTCGGTCACTTGATACTTGTAAAGCGTTGTTGCCTGCCCCACGTTTGCCAGGTCAAGAGTAATGGCCTGTTTCCCTTCCGATTTGTTCAAAATAAAAACTGTCAAGTTCCCGCGGGGGCTGCGGGCGGCACTGACGACGAGGTCCGGACCGTCGCATTGCGATTGGAGGATGCTGGAATGCTTCGCCAGGAAGCGAGTCAATATTCCATAAGTGAAATAGGGAACCGCTTCCGGCTCGACCCGCTTGAAGTACTGCCAGGTATCGGTGTCGAACGTCCGCACCAACTGCATTTGGCCGTCCAAATCGCCTCGGTTCGTAAAGCTCCAACGATTAAACCCGTCAACCCCAACATTCAATCCCTCGATCACCTTTTCCGCATTGACGAGCTGATTTGAGTAGCTCTTCGGTGCTGACGATGTGTGGTTGGTGAAAGGATTGTCACCCGCCCAATCGCCAAACTCTGTCTGGAAAAAAGGAATGCCTCGGGCGTGAGCTTTGTCAGTCCACAGCTTCTGCAGGTGGTTATTGGGGAAGCTCGAATAATTATGGGCATCGAAGGCCGCGACCACGCCATCGGTAAAGTCAAACTCCGGCGTGTTCTGAGCCATGCTGCTCCAGTCGGGCGCTGAGAGGCCGACGGCGATCCCACGTTTATCCAGTTCGGCCCGGACGGCGTGAAGCGCGGGCATTATACTGACTGGCTTGCCTTCGGGTCCGAGCCACCAACCCCAATCGTACCCGGGTTCGTTCGAGATGCACAGCCAGCGGATACAAGTGTAATGCTTCGTTTTGACCAGGTATTCCATCAACGTTGCCAAGCCCTGGGCGAAATCTTCCACCGACTTGGGCGCGCTTTGAAGCCGGCCGGCGCCCGGAAAGGCGTTCCATTCGACATCCGCCCACATTTGGGTGAAGAAAACGTCGACCTGGTTCTTTTCGCAATGATCGAGGATGCGGTAAAGAGTTCGCATCTGATCGTTCTGCCAGTCAAACTTGTCCCGCTCGGGTTCGTACATTCGCATGTCGATCTCGACGCGAATGAAGTCGAGCCCCAGCCAGCGCGCGTGCTTGCTGAGGTCATCCCATGCCTCGGTATACTCCAGCGGAGGATTGCCGCCCCAACCGCTGCCGCGCGAGTTGCGGTTAACCCTTGCGGCGGTCAGGTCTTTATACCAGTAGGCGACGGGCCCCATCGCGTGCCATGACGCTCCCGCGCCTCCCGCCATCGTGTGCTTCACCGACGCGGTGTCGATGCGGATTTCTGACGCCGGCGGGACAGGGCCGTTCCCGTCTTGGCCGAGCACACGGCGCTCCAAGGTTGACAGCGACAGAAGGATGACTATGGCTGCAACCCATTTCGCTATTCGGACGTAAGTCTTAAGATTCTTGCGCATATGATTCTGTCCTCCCACTGACGGCGGGGAATTATATAGATATCAGCATGAGATTTCTCGCGTATTTCCCTGCAACGGCCGTCAGACACTGCCGGTCGGGATCTGGGGACCGCCGCTACAGATTATCTTGCAGTGAGGAGATCGATCTGGTGGGTTGCTTTTCCGGGGCGCTACCTACGATCCGTACTTCTTCGCGACATAGTTAGCCACTTCCCCTTCGAAGGCGGCGCTGCTCAACCGCACCTCGTCTTGGAGCACCGTATTTAGGTCTGATGAAGGCATGAGTCTCAAGATTCGCCGGACTTCCCCCATCCCGTAGACGTCGCGAAGGTATTCGAGCGCGGCCAAAGACTTGGCGTATGCAAGGGGCACTTGATCGGGGGACAGGCCCACAAAGGATCCTTCGAGGGAGGTAAAAGCAGGAATTTTACCCGCGGCGAGGGCTCGTGCCAACTGGCTTCCCAGCCCGGCGGTGGTCGAGCCTTCCTCGAGCTGAGCCAACCCCTCGTTGAACCAAGTGGGACAATGGCCCAGCGTAATCTGGCGGACAAAAGAATGGGTTAATTCGTGCTTCAGCACGCGGGCAAGGTCCGGGGTCATTTGCGTCAGGCCGGAAACGGGGACGCGGATCTTTCCGTCATTTAATGCGCCCACCCACGAGGGGGTTCGGGTGATGTCGCGGAAGGCCTGACTGGGATAGAGAAGAACCACAATGCTCTCGGTGGGGGAATAATCAAGGTCCATCACCAAATCCTGAAAGGAGCCGTCCAGGCTGTTCAGTATTTCTCCGCTCAGCCTCTCGTTCTGCTGGCCATCGTAGCGAAGCAGGAAATGCTCACTGCGCAATTCCGAATAAGAACCGGAAACTTCCTGCTCGCGCTGCGCCCTTTCGACCGCGGCGCGCAATTGCGGATTGTCGTGAATGGCGAGCGCCTTGTTCCACTCATTAATGGCTTGATCGAGATTCTCCATTCCGTAGTAAGCCGATCCCAAGAGCACGCGAAAGTCCGCTGACTGGGGATACCGGTCGGCCTCCGGAGACAACAAATCGACGGATTCCAGATAATGCTCCTGTTTCCACAACAGGTAACCGAGCGCCAACGTCAGGGCCTGGTCGTGGGGCAAATACTTGAGCGCATCGCGATATTTAAGAATGGCCCCTTCCGGATCACCTTTGCGGGTCAGAAATACCGCCGCTGCCTGGAAGCCCTGCTTCAGCTTGTGGAGGTTATCGGGTGTGGGATTGTGGAGGGCGTCGTCGGTCAGTTGACTGAGGTAGGCTTCGTCCACGGCATCGTCGCGAATGGCCGCCGACCCTTCTGCGAGCGAAGAATCCACGGGCGGCGTGAGTGGCAAAGGGACATCGCGATTGGGCCGGGAAGGCGCCGGCGAAGCGGCCGTCGGGGAATTCGACTTTTCCACGTGGTCTACCAGGGATTTCGCGATCGCAAATTCACCGCCGTCGGCTTCATAGTAGACCTGCCTCTCATCCTCCTTGGTGACTTGGCCGGAAATCTTTTGACCATTCTTGAGGTAGATTACATCGGCAAGCAGCAAGGAAGGGCAAAGGAGGACGGCACACAACAAGCTCCAGCCCCACCCCGCTTTCCCGTGGAATACAACGGGCTTGCGATTATCGATGCGCCCTGCCATTCTGTTTGCATCATACAACAGGCTCTTCACTCCGTCGAGTTGAGGGCGGCCAATTTCCGCGCTGCAGTCTGCCGGGGGATTTAAATGAAACACGCCATGGGGCCGGCGGAATTTCCGATTTGCCGGATGGGTCGAAGCTTTACTCTGCTCGCATTGTGCGCTTGCTCTCTCCGAACTGTCCTCGGAGCATCCCCACAACCTCCCGACCCGCTCAAACTGCTGGAGCAGTTGAACAACAACACACTCGACCCCAACCAGGTCTATATGATCCGTGACACCCACATCTCACGCGGCCATCTGACCTTGTACCTCAATCGCGGTTTCATCGCTTTTTTGTCCCCAGTGATGGGTGAGGTCACCGGGGCCGCTTTCTCTGGGGAAGGTGAGATTCTGATGATCCCGCCGAACCGGGCGGAAAAGCGAAACCTTGCCCAGTTCACGCATGCCCCAATCCTGGAAGAGAAATTCACGTCAGTTTACATGCGCTTTACAGACCACACTGCCGAGGAGTTGCTCGCAGCGTCGCAGCGGCCTGATCCGGATGATCCGGAACAACCTGGTCCCTTTGTAGCCGATTGGGCCCCTGTGGTGCAGGCACTGAATCTTGAAACTTCCGTGCGTACCCTCTCCGACTTGCTCGGCGACCGTAACCACCCTTATTTTTATGCCAGTGTAAAGGGGGATTCACTGGGAGCGTTCGAACTGGCTGACGACGAGCGCCTGCCGGAGCCGTTCAAAATTGGCGCAGAGCGCAAAGTGGGTTCACAGACTTTCACCGATATCTGGTGTTCCTTCCCCGCGCACGATTCGCAGGAGGGGCAGCCTCTACCCTTGGACATTACGCCCAAAGCCCTGGCATTCAACCTGGACGTTCACATCCATCCGGACCACAGTCTGGATGGCCGGGCGGATATCCTGATCGAATCACGATCAGCCCAAGACCGCGCCATTCCCTTCGGGCTGTCGCGATGGCTGGCGGTCACGGGAGTCGAGGACGATCAGGGGCACAAAATCGCCGTGATCGGGGGCGAACCGCCGGAGGGGGACCCTGCAAGGGGACGCTCCGACGATTATATCGAAGTGGTGCTTCCCCATCCCTACCCGGTCGGAGAGCGCTTTCACTTGATTTTCAAGTATCACGGCAATGTTATCGCCGATGTGGGAAATGGAGTGCTCTACGTCGGTGCGCGGGGGAGCTGGTATCCCAACATCGACACTCACATTCCCGGTCAATACGACATGACCTTTCACTACCCGCGAAAGCTCGCGCTGGTTGCCACGGGCGACTGCCTCGAGGAAAAAACCTCAGAGGATGAGTCGGTGAGCCATTGGCGGTCGGATGGCGTTTTCCGGGTGGCGGGGTTTAATCTGGGGGCCTACAACTCGGTGGCGCGGCGAGTGGGCAAGACGGGCGTCACGATATATGCCACTCGGGAGGCGGAAAGCGCTCTGGAAAAAAGGCATGACGCGGAAACAGGGCAGCCCATCAACATTGGCGGAGTACACCCAAGGGTGGTGGATCCGATCCAGATTGAGCGGGTACCTCTGGCGCCCTCCGCTTTGCTGGGCAACGTCGCCGATGTCGCTTCGCAGGCGATCCAATACTATTCCACCCTCTTCGGCCCCTACCCTTATCCGCGCCTGGCCGTCTCGCAGGCTCCCGGGAGCTTTGGCCAGGGGTGGCCTGAACTTGTTTACTTGCCCACGCTTTCGTTCCTTCCTAAAACCGAGCGGTACGAACTGGGAACGACCAGGGGAGGAAGTGACCCGCTGGGGCCGGGCATGATCGCGCATGAAATCGCTCATCAGTGGTGGGGAAATCTCCTGGGTTGGCAGACCTACCACGATCAATGGCTGTCGGAAGGGCTGGCCACTTACGCGGCGGCTCTGTTTCTGGCGCACGGTAAGGACGGCAACCGCCAGTTCCGCGATCTGCTGCGTGTTTACAAGAGCGATTTGCTGGCCAGAACCAGCGACGGCGCAACTGTTGAATCGGGCGGCCCCATTTGGCTCGGGCAGCGGCTCTCCTCCTCCTTGGATCCGCAGGGTTACTCCACGATTGTTTACAAGAAGGCTTGCTGGGTTCTCCACATGCTGCGGGAAACCATGACCGATCCCAAGACCGACTCGGACGCCCGCTTCTTCCGCATGCTGCGCGACTTCGTCTCCCAATATCAAGGGCAGTCCGTCTCGACCGAAGACTTCATTCATCACGCGGAAAAGTACATGACCCCGGCGAGTGACCTGGAAAAGAATCATAAGCTTGACTGGTTCTTTGACGAGTGGGTCTACGACACGGGGATTCCCGCGTACACGCTTAAGACCGATATTCACGCCCTCCCCTCCGGCAAGTATGTTATCCAAGGGGGTATCACGCAGAGCGAGGTTCCGACGGATTTTGAGATGCCGGTCCGTCTGGTCGCTTCGTATGGCCGGGACAAGCGAGTCACGCTCGGCCAGGTGGTGGTGGGCTCGAGCGGAGGTCAGTTCAAGTTTACTGCGCTCCAAAGACCCCAACGCGTGACGATCGATGAGGAGAATCTGCTGGCCGTGGTGCACTAAGTTGCATTAAGTCGGAAGAAGCGGCTAACCCGGCGGCCAGTGAAATGGCCGGCCCCCGAGCAAATGCACGTGCAAGTGAAATACCGATTGCCCGGCCCCGGCGCCCGTATTGATCACAGTGCGATATCCCCGCGAAGGCAGTCCCCGCTCACGCGCCTGTTGCGCCGCCAGCAGGAAGAGGTGGCCGAGCAACGACTCGTCCTCGGTCTGGGATTCATCGAGCGAGCTGACGTGCTTTCGCGGAATCACCAGCAGGTGGACTGGCGCTTGCGGGTGAATGTCGACAATCACCACGGCGCGATCGTCCTGGTAAACGATCTTGGCGGGAATCTTGCCGTCGATGATTCCGCAGAAAAGGCAATTCTCCATTAATTCACCCTGACGACAAAAGTCTCGGTCGCCAAATTCGCGTTGCGCAGTTTTTCCGCTAGTCCGTAGGCCCCCTCTTCGGAACTCTCGTTGCCCACGCGCACGCGGTAGAAGATGCCGGCGCCGCTGTCGAACGTGAGGATCACCACCGGCCCGAAGTTCGCTTCAATTAGAGCTTTCAATCGGCCGGCGTTGGCGGGATCGCGAAATGCTCCCACTTGCACGGCGAAGATTGCGGGCTCAGGACTCGACCCGACCCCCAGGATTTCCAGCCGCACGTGCGCAATGCCCGACATTCCCATGGCCTGCGCCGCGGCGTAGGAGAGATCGATGATGCGGCCCTCCACAAATGGCCCACGGTCATTGATCCGCACGTCCACGTCGCGGCTGTTTTCGAGGTCATGGACGCGCACTTGAGTGCCAAAGGGAAGCGTGCGATGCGCCGCGGTCATCGCGTACATGTCGTAAATCTCCCCGTCCGCCGCTTGACGTCCGTGAAAGGGATGTCCGTACCAGGATGCAACGCCTTCTTCTCCCTGAATAATGGGCGCGGAAGGCGCGCGGGGGGATGGCGGCGCGGTCGTGGGAGCGCCGGGCGGAGGTATGTTGCGAACGGAAGGTGCGGGAGCTTGGTGGCGATGCAGACAGCCCGTGGCGCAGAGAAGCACCGCCATCGCGATGCCCACCCTGGCAGCGAGCGAAGGTCCTCTTGCGAGCGATCCTTCTACCGTTTCGTGACTCAGCACGGCGTCAGGGTTTTGCCTCTTCCTTTTCCAATCGCTCTGCCATTTTCTTCAGGCGGTCCGCGGACTTTCTCAGGAAATCCGCAGTCTCCTTCTTGGTTTCGGGGCGGATTTCATTTTCAAAGTACTTCCGCAGCTTTTGGAATTCGCGATCAATGGCGCGGCCTGCATCTTCGAAGTTCATGACCCTTCTCCAATCCAATGCAGGTTATTCTAGCCAAGCTGCGGGCGCGCGACAAATGAAATTGCAGGAAAGACAATTCGCGGTGCGAAGTCCGGCGCTCAACGTGGAGGCGGCTTTACGCCGCCATATGGCGAGGTAAACTCGCCGCTACGTGGCCCCATGCGCCCGTTAACGACAGATTCCGCCGTTCTCCGGCGCGCGGTCAGATATAATCAGAATTCGTATTCGGTCAAGCTAAGGATGAAAATCACCATGCGTCTGAATTTGTATTTCCAGTCTGGACTTCGGACTTCGGACCCCGGACCTCGGACTTAAGCATGCCCCTACCTCCCAAATTCTGGTTCCAGTGGCAGCGGTTGAAGAAAGTATTCACGGAATCCGTGGGCTCGCCGGCAAGCACGCCTACCAGCGCCGTGCGCATGTGTCCGCACTGCCGGGCCCTGATCGACCGTGATGCCAAGGTGTGTCCTCTGTGCGGAGAGGCCACCGGCCCCATCCGTTCACGTGGCAGTACCGGCACTCCCGGTCGCATCATGGGCGTGATCCCCATTCCCACCACTGCCAGTTCTATGATGGTTGTTGCGAATATAGCCCTCTACGCCGTCTCCTGGTACATGACCCAAAATAGCGAGGCCGCGCAGTTGTACGGAGCGCCCTCCCTGGGGGGCATTGACGGAACTGTGCTGATGCGGCTGGGCGCCAAGGCAGCCTACATTCTCCCGCCGTATGGGCAATGGTGGCGGCTGGTGACGGCCATGTTCCTCCACGGCGGCCTGCTCCACATCGGGATGAATATGTGGTGCTTGGTGGATCTGGGACCGGAAGTTGAGTCGCTCTTCAGCACCACCAAATTCACCGTACTCTACCTGGTAACTGGGGTTTTTGGGTTCGCGCTAAGCCTCTTGTGGTCCCCCGGAGGCATGTCGGTGGGAGCTTCCGGCGCCATCATGGGACTGATTGGAATCTTGATTGGCGCAAGCTTCCATCACGGACATATGGGCAAGGAATATCGCAAGCAACTTTGGAAATGGGTAATCTACATTGCCGCGCTAGGAATTCTTGGGCCCTTGTTCGGCATCGGGCTGGACAACGCTGCGCACTTCGGCGGGTTGGTAAGCGGCCTCGCGCTCGGTTACCTGATTCCCGAAGGTGAACCTTCTACGCGTCCGAGCGAGAACCTTTGGAATACGCTGGCGGTGCTTTCCGTGTTGATCATCGCTGGCTCGTTCGTGATGATGACGCTGCAACTGAGGTAAGCAAGGTAACGAGTGACAAGCCGACGTAGCGCGACCTGTCCTGTAGGTCCGCGCATTTCCTACACGCTAGGGAAAATCGTTGTCCGCGTTTATTCGCCGTGGGGGTGACGAACGGCAAAGCCACAACTTCCGCGGAAGTGCCGGATGCAAAGGCAAGTTTGGCGCCGGGTTCGGTGAACTCGCGCCGTACATACCCGAGGGCGATAGGTTTGCCAAGTGTGGGCGATACGCAGGAGCTGGTGACTTCCGCCACTTCTCTTCCTTCCACGACCGCCTTCTCGCCCGGCGGAAGCGGCTCCCCGGCATTCACGATCAAACCTGTCAGTTTCCAGTTCACGTGGCCGCGGCTGCGGGCGCGCTCCACAATTTCCTGCCCGATGTAGCAGCCCTTGTTAAAGCTGACCGCGTTGAGAAGCCCGGCTTCGAGCGGAATCACGTCTTCACCGAGATCTTGTCCATAGCGCGGAATGCCGGCCTCGATGCGCAGACTTTCGAGCGCCTCCGAGCCACAGGGGAGCATGTCGTAGGTTGGAGCCTGGCCGCACGCAGCACCCCAAATGGCTTCCATGCCCGAGCCGTTCACCCAAACTTCATGGCCTTCTTCACCCGTGCTTGTGGCGCGAACCACACGAATCGGGAAGCCCGCGTAATTCGAGGCGAAGTGGTCAAACTCCTGCATTGCCGGCAAATCGATGTGCAGCGTTTTCTCCAGCAGTCCCCGGGCGCGCGGTCCTTGGAACGCCACGGCGTAAAGATCCAGCGGCTCGATTTCCACTTGGTCGGCAATAATGTAGCGGCGAAAACTCTGGATGGCCTTGTCGCGCAGGTCGGCGTCGGTATCGACCAGAAAGCTGTCCTCCGCGCAGTACAAGCGCAGGTCCACCACGATGTGCCCTTGGGCATTCAGTAGAGTGGCGTAGGTGCCTTGACCCGGGGTCAGATTTTTGACGTCGTTACTCACCAGCCGCTGAAGCAGGCGCGCATGGTCGCGGCCTTTCATGCGGAATTTGGCGCGAAAGGAAAAATCGAAGAGCCCGCAGGCAAAACGCACCGCGCGATTCTCCGCGGCGGGATCGGTGAAACGAGAGGGAACCATCGGCACCGTGATATTCCGACGAGCGTGGCGCCTTGTGAAATGTGATATTCAGCGAGAGGAGAGGTTGTCATTGGTGATTGGTGGAGCTGACAGCTTACAGCCGACAGCTAACAGACTCCCGCCGGGGTCTTGAACGGACCCTGATATGAATCCTGCGGAAGCGTAAACCGACTCCGGAGTCGTACAGGACGCCGATGGTCCCCTGTTAGCTGTCAGCGATCAGCTTATCTCAAAAGAATCCAAGTTGAAGTTTGGCTGCTTCCGTCATCATATTCTTATCCCACGTCGGTTCCCACACCACTTCCACTTTAACCTTCTTGACTCCGGGAATCATAACGATCTTGTCTTCCACCTCGCCGGGCAGGGTGCCGGCAGCGGGGCAGCCGGGTGACGTCAGTGTCATCTTCACATAAACGTCTGACGTGGGCTCCACCTTCATCTGATAGATCAAGCCCAGGTCATAAATATTCACGGGAATCTCCGGATCGTAGACCGTCCGCATTTTCTCGACGATTTTGTCGTTGAGCGCAATGATCTCCGAGACGTTCAGTGTGGCATCGGTCGTTGCCGCGGTCGTTGATGTTGGTTCAGGCATTTAGTGTGTCCTCCGTAATTGCCGATTTTCGATTGCTGATTGCCGATTGAAGTCGTCGCCGATTTTGAATTTCTGAATCCAAAATCCGAAGCGGCGCCCGACCTTCGAGTTTCAGTTTCGGCAATCGGCAATCTATTCCGAGCTGGCCACCGCCGGCGTGCCTTCCAGCGCGCTCTTCAGCGTGTGCCAGGCGAGTGACGCGCACTTGACGCGAACAGGGAACTCGCAGACTCCGGAAAAAACCGCCAGCTTGCCGAGTGCGGGCCCGCCCGGAGACTCCACCGGATGGCCGGTTACCAAGCCGTGGAATTCCTCGAAAATCGCTTCGGCTTCCTTGCGAGTTTTGCCTTTTAGCGTTTCCGTCAGGATCGACGCGGAAGCTGTAGAGATGGCGCAGCCGGAACCCTGAAAGCTGATGTCCGTAATGCGGTCGTCCTGAAGCGTCAGATAGATGGTGACCTTATCGCCGCACAAAGGGTTGTACCCGTTAGCGTGATGGTCGGCATTCTCAAGCGGGTGAAAGTTCCGCGGCCGCTTGGCGTGATCGAGAATGACTTCTTGGTAGAGATTCGTTAGGTCAGACATAAAATAAGCTCTCAGCCTTCAGCTCTCAGCTATCAGTAATCGAAGGCCAGCCTTCAGGTCGCGCTTAAGCTGACGGCTGAAAGCTGATAGCTGACCGCTATTCTAGGCAAACATCGCCTTAACGTGTTCCAGCCCCGCTGCCAGGGCGTTGATTTCCTGCTTGGTGTTGTAGAACGCCAGGGACGCTCGCACCGTGGCGGGAACCCCGAAGCGCTCCATCACCGGCTGCGCGCAGTGGTGGCCCGTGCGCACGGCAATGCCTTCCTGATCCAGGATCGTGCCGACATCATGCGGGTGGATTCCCTCCAACATGAACGAAATCACCGAGGCTTTCTCCCGCGCCGTGCCAATCAGGCGAACGCCTGGGACTTGGCCAATCGCTTCCATGGCGTAGGTGAGCAACGCATGTTCGTAGGAAGCAATATTCTCCATCCCGATGCGCGCGAGGTAATCAAGCGCCGCTCCCCAACCGATTGCCGCGGCGATGTTGGGCGTTCCCGCCTCGAATTTGTTCGGGATGTGATTGTAAATGGTCTTCTCGAAGGTGACGGAGAGGATCATGTCGCCACCACCTTGGTAGGGAGGCATGGATTCGAGCAGGCTGGCCTTGCCATAGAGCGCACCGACGCCGGTCGGCCCGAAAAGCTTGTGGGCCGAAATCGCGTAAAAATCACACCCCAGCGCCTGGACGTCGATTTTCATGTGGGGCGCGGCCTGCGCGCCGTCGATGAGCACTGGAATGTTCCTGGCGTGCGCCATGTCCACGATTTGCTTTACCGGATTGACGGTGCCGAGCGCGTTGGAAACTTGAGCGACACTGATGAATCGCGTGCGATCGGTGATAAGCTTTTCAAACTCATCCATCATCAGCTCGCCGCGATCGTTGATAGGGCCAACGCGTAGGCGGCAGCCCTTTTCCTCGCAGAGGATCTGCCACGGCACAATGTTCGAGTGGTGTTCCATGGCCGTGATCAGGATCTCGTCGCCGGCGCCGAGGTGCTGGCGGCCGTAAGTCTGCGCCACCAGATTGATGCCTTCCGTCGAGCCGCGCACGTAAACGATTTCGCGCGCCTCGCCGGCGTTCATGAACTTTTGCAGCTTAACGCGAGCATCTTCGTATGCCTGCGTGGAGCGCTCGCTGAGCAGGTAAACGCCCCGATGGATGTTGGCGTTGTACTGCGTGTAATAATTCACCAGGGCGTCGATGACCGCTTGCGGCTTCTGGCTGGTCGCGGCATTATCAAGATAAACCAGCGGCTTGCCGTGCATCTTTTGTTTGAGGATGGGAAAATCCTCGCGAATCCTCCGCACGTCAAAACCGGGCGCCGGCGCCTCGCGCGGTGGGGCCTGGACTAAATTACGTATTGTTGCCATCGAGTCTCCTACTTCTATCGATCATCGCGTGATCGCTGCCCCTAGGTTGTAGCGCGGGCGTCCCGCCCGCGCTACATCACAACCCTAGCTTTACTTGGCCCGTTCGGAACGAGCCGCGGACCTAAAGAACAGGTCCGCGCCACGGCATTTGTCGATTCCTTCAATCGACAATCGTCAATCGGCAGTTCTTTCCGCCAGCCGCGCATACAGCCTTTCCGCCAGTCTTTCGCGCAGCGGCTCGAACTTGATGCGTTCCATCACGTCGTTGGCGAAAGCGAAGGTGAGCAGCTTTTTCGCCTCTGCTGCGCCAATACCTCGGGAGCGAAGATAGAAAACCGCCTCCGGATCAATCTGGCCGACCGTAGCGCCGTGGGTGCACTTCACATCGTCGGCGAAAATTTCCAGTTGCGGTTTGGTGTTTACGATCGCGTCCTCGGAAAGCAGCAGATTCTTGTTGCTCTGCTTCGAGTCGGTTTTTTGCGCGTCGGGACGGACAATGATCTTGCCGTTAAAGACTCCCTGTGATTTTCCGTCGAGCACACCTTTGTAAATCTCCCGGCTGGAGCAGTGCGCCTTGGCGTGGTCGATGATGGTGTGGTTGTCCACGTGCTGCCGTCCGGAAATCACATAGAGTCCGTGCAAAAGAGATTCCGCGCCCTCGCCGCCCAGCACCGCGTTGACCTCTTCGCGGGTCAGAGCGCCGCCTAGTTGGATGGAGTGGGTCGTCACGCTCGAAGAGCGTTCCTGGTGCACCTGCACGCGCCCATAATGAAATGCGGCGTCGCTTTCCTGCTGCACCTTGCAGTAATCCACCAGCGCTCCTTCGCCCGCCACAATCTCCGTGACCGTGTTGGTAAAGGTCGTGTCTTCCTCCAGGCTCACGAAGGTTTCGATAATGCTGGCTTGGCCCGTGCCGCCCACAACAATCAAGTTGCGCGGATGCGAAACAGTGGGCCGTCCACCGCCGTGGGAAATCTGCAAGATGTGCAAAGGCTTCTGAAGCACCGCGCCCTTGGGCACTTCGATGAATGCGCCATCTTCGAAAAATGCGGCGTTGAGCGCCACGAAGGCGTGGGTCTTCGCGTCGGCATAATGGCCCAAGTGCCGCTCGAGCAGCGCGCCATGGTTTTTCCACGCGGACGCGAGACTGCCAGCCTTCACTCCCTGGGGAACTTCCCGGAGTTTCGAGAGCTCGGGAACGTAATAACCATTCAGAAACGTCAGTCGGCTGCAACCCAAATCGGCCAGCGGCACGCCTTCGATCCTGCGGCGAAGTTCCTCCGTCAGCTTCATATGCGCCGGAGCAAACGGCGTGGAGGCGAGCGCGGAGACGTTCGTATAGATCCACTCCTCGTCGTGAGTGGTGGGGAAGCCGAGTTCGGCAAAACTCTCAATGGCCGCGTGGCGAAACTTGGCGAGCCAGGCCGGAGCATGCTCATTGAGGGCCTTCTCAACGTGCGCGAAGCTGGCGAGGTAAAGTCCTTCTTGTTCCTTAACGGTGGTCATCAAATCTTGTATCCCTTTCCAATGTCGAGACCCTTTCGGTTGACACAAACAAGTCAAAAGTCAAAGTGCAAAAGTCAAAAGGCAAAAGTGAAAGGCCAAACATTTGTCCATTCGTTCCGGGCGGCTGGGAAAAGATTCACCACAGAGTGTCTGCCCGCCTTTGGCGGGTCCATAGTGCCGGAAACCTCCCGTTGGCTTTACGAATAATCAACAACTTACCTGAAGTTTCTGGAGAGGCACGGAGATCACAGAGAAGAGCACTTCGCTTGACAAAGGTGGCGATAACGGATGCCTTCTCGCCGACGGAGAGTGTTTGGTCTGTCTGGCCTCCGTGCTCTCCGTGCCTCTGTGGTGAAGTTTTGTCTTTAGCCTTGTTTTTCACTTTTGCACTTTGCCTTTTGCACTTTGCCTTTTGCCTTGTTCTTCCATCCCTTCAAGCGCAATCCCTATTGGAGAGGAAAAGCCGCGGACCTACAAAACAGGTCCGCGCTACGTTTTCTCCGTGCCTCCGTGTCTCTGTGGTGAAGTTTTGTCCTTAGTCTTGAGTCTTGTTCTTCACTTTTGCCCTTTGCCTTTTGACTTGTTCTCTCTTCACCTCACCGGAACCCCGTCCTCAACGGCTTCGTCAAGCCATCCGTATCCCTTCTCTTCCAGCTCCAGGGCCAATTCCTTGCCTCCGGATTTCACGATGCGGCCGCCCGAGAGCACGTGGACAAAGTCCGGAACGATGTAGTTCAGCAGGCGCTGGTAGTGCGTCACCACAATGGTCGAGCGGTCGGGAGCGCGCAGGGCGTTGACCCCGGTGGCCACCACCCGGAGCGCATCGATATCCAGGCCGGAATCGGTCTCGTCTAGAATCGAGAGCTTGGGTTCAAGCACCGCCATCTGGAAAATCTCGTTGCGCTTTTTCTCGCCGCCGGAAAAACCTTCATTCACCGAGCGCGACATCAGGCTCTCATCCATTTCGAGCAACTTCATCTTGCCGCGCACGAGGGTGAGGAAGTCCATGGCGTCGTATTCCTCGAGACCACGATGCTTGCGGACGGCATTCACCGCAGCCCGCAGAAAATAGGTGTTCGAAACGCCCGGAATTTCCACCGGGTACTGGAAAGCGAGGAAGATGCCTTCCCGCGCGCGTACTTCCGGCGACATCTCGAGCAAGTCCTTGCCCTCAAACGTCACCTCGCCACCCGTAACCGCGTAAAGTTCGCGGCCCGCGAGTACCTGCGCCAATGTGGATTTGCCGGAGCCGTTTGGCCCCATAATGGCATGCACCTCGCCCAAGTTCACCTGAAGGTCAATCCCGCGCAGGATTTCCTTCTCGCCTACTTTCGCTTGCAGATTCTTGATCGTTAGCATTCATTGCTCCCTTGTAGAAAATCGAAACTGGAAACTCGAAACTCGAAAATCGCATTGCCGCATGCTTGTTTCCGGCTCGCCGACGTCGTGGCGCGTCGCGAGTTTCCAATTTCCAGTTTCGAGTTTCTCCACGCAATTCAGAATTCATAATTCAGCATTCATAATTCAAGCTTTTCCCCGCGCTCCGTCGATGCTGATCCTGCCGGCGCCGCGGACGGCCAGGTACAGATAAAAGAAGCAGTAAAGCACCGCCGGCTCGCCGTGATTCATAATGGGCCAAAAGCCTCCCGGAAAGTGTTGCTTGAAATAGGCCACCGCCATCTCACCGCAAAGCAAGAAAGCTACCGGCCGGGTGAAGAATCCCAAGCCGATCATTATTCCGCCACCGAACTCAAGAATTCCCGCCGTCAGCATCCAATGATCGTGGAGCATGGGGTGCCCGCCAAAAGACCCGAACAGCTTCATCGCGCCGTGGCAGGCGAATAGGAAAGCAAATACCACTCGGGTGAGGAAGAAAACCACGTCTTGCGATGCTGACATTTCCGGTGTCCTTTCCTGAATCGGTGCTGGTGCCCCTTCACGATTCATTTGCGATTGCGTCTCGGAATCTTCGGCTAATGAGCCCAACTGCGACTTCATCCACGTGTTCTTGGTGTCAGGTTGCATACAAACCCGCGTTGATTCGGGCTTACCCCTCTACCATCCAAACTGCTAGCCAGCCTCCAATAAACCGATCACTCACTTCCGCTCGCCATTCAAAGTCAGCCCGCGAAGCGGGCGCAAGATCGTAGCCCTTAGCGTGAGCTGTGGGTGGCGATCCCAGGTGATTCTCCCAGCCCCGGAGGGGCGAAAGAATGTCGCGTCGGCTTCTTTCGCCCCTCCGGGGCTCGCTCTTTCTTTCTGCGCTCCATTCCCACGGCTTGCGCCGTGGGCTACGTTATGTCGCCGCTCCGCGGGCGGCTGGGTAATTCATAATTCAGAATTCAGAATTCATAATTCGAATCACCCCACGCTGCCTTCCAGGCTCACGCCTAAAAAGTTTCGGCCTAGCTTTCAGCTTGCCCGAACAGGTTCGAAACCTTAACGGAAAAGCCCGGAAGCAGTTCAGAATCTTCCAAGGCTTCGTCTCCGCTGCGGCGGACCACGCCGGTCAGACCATGCACATATACTTCCCCGTCCTCTGGATAGACCAGCCAGACGCGCGTTGAACCAGCGGCGAAGAAATCGCTGATCCGTCGATCCATCTCACGCGAGGTGTTCGAGGGCGATATGATTTCGACAGCCAGATCCGGCGCGCCCTCAGGAAATTTGTGGGGGGGCAGCATTCTCCCGCTGCGCACGAACGCGACGTCCGGGTATCGCACCGTATTTCCAAAAAGGCGGAATGGCTGCTCCGAAACCACGATCCCAAGCCGGTGCGCTTCTACAAATGCAGTGAGTACAATCAGCAGGCGGTCCCGTACACGATTGTGAAGAAACATTCCTGGCGACACAGTGACGAGTTCTCCTTCCACCAGCTCGTAGAAGCAATCGCGCCGCTCGAACAACCGAGCGAATTCCTCAACCGTTAAAAGCGTTTTCGTAGCCATGGTCTTTCCTGGTTAAGCCGTCGTCCCCGCTGCAACTCTCTGAAACGAGAAATCGGGAAGCTCGGCGCGTTCCCGCGCGTGTTCAATCGTCATTGCGACCAGACTTCCCTTCGCGTCGAACTCGATCAGCGTGTTCTCGTCCAAATACTTGGTTTCAGCGACTTCTCTGTCTTTCAAAACGATGTAGAGCGTATCCGTGTCCTCGAAATGCCTGATGGTCATTTTTCAAAACGTAGCGCGGACCTGTTTTGTAGGTCCGCGGCTTTTCTTTGCCCGTCAGACAAGAGCCGCGGACCTACAAAACAGCTCCGCGCTACACGCTCTTCAAAATTACGCATTCAAAATTCGAGATTCAAGACCCACAATCCGGAATTCGTAATCGCGAATTTCGAACTCCCAAACCCTACGCAAATTCCCCAATTCGTTATGCGCAATTCGGCATTCATAATTCAGAATTCAGAATTACCCAACGCTGCCTTCCAAGCTCACGCCTAAAAGCTTCTGTGCTTCGACCGCGAACTCCATCGGCAACTCTCGGAACACTTGCTTGCAGAAGCCGTTGACGATAATTCCCACGGCGTCCTCGGTGGAAATCCCGCGTTGGCGGCAGTAAAAGATCTGGTCCTCACCGATCTTGGAAGTCGATGCCTCGTGCTCGACGGTGGCCGTGGAATTCTTCACTTCCAGGTACGGGAACGTGTGTGCGCCGCACTTATCTCCAATCAGCAAGGAATCGCACTGCGAGTAATTGCGGGCGTTGGTGGCGCCCTTCAGAATGCGCACCGCGCCGCGATAGCTGTTCTGGCCGCGCCCAGCGCTGATGCCCTTCGAAACGATCGTGCTCTTGGTGTTCTTGCCGATGTGGATCATCTTGGTGCCGGTATCGGCCTGTTGATAATTGTTGACCACGGCCACCGAGTAGAATTCGCCCACGGAATTGTCGCCCTGGAGGATGCAGCTTGGATATTTCCAGGTAATGGCCGAGCCGGTTTCCACCTGCGTCCAGGAAATCTTGGAATTCACACCGGCGCACTTGCCGCGCTTGGTCACAAAGTTGTAGATCCCGCCCTTGCCGTTCTTGTCGCCGGGATACCAGTTCTGCACGGTCGAATACTTTACGGTGGCATTATCGAGAGCGACGAGTTCGACGACGGCCGCGTGAAGCTGATTCTCATCGCGCATGGGGGCGGTGCAGCCTTCGAGGTAGCTGACGGACGCGCCTTCGTCCGCGACAATCAAGGTGCGCTCGAACTGCCCGGTGTCCTTGGCGTTGATGCGGAAGTAGGTGGAAAGCTCCATCGGGCAGCGCACGCCCTTGGGCACGTAGGCGAAAGAGCCGTCACTGAACACGGCGGAGTTCAGCGTGGCGTAAAAGTTGTCGGTGTAAGGAACCACTGAGCCCAGATACTTGCGCACCAGGTCGGGATGCTCCTGCACCGCTTCCGAGAAGGAACAGAAAATGATGCCCAGTTCGGCCAGCTTCGCCTTGAAGGTGGTGCCGACGGAAACGCTGTCAAACACCGCGTCCACCGCCACGCCCGCCAGCAACTCGCGCTCGCGTAGGGGGATGCCGAGCTTGTCGTAGGTCTTCAGCAACTCGGGGTCGATGTCATCAAGACTCTTCGGACCCGAGCCCTGCTTCTTCGGCGCGGAATAATAGCGGATGGCCTGGTAGTCGATAGGAGGGAACTTCACGTTCGCCCACGTCGGCTCCTGCATCTTCAGCCAATGGCGATAGGCCTTCAGCCGCCAATCCAGCAGCCACTCGGGCTCGCGCTTCTTGGCGGAGATCAAGCGAATGACGTCCTCATTCAACCCCGGCGGCACGGTTTCCTGCTCAATGTCCGTAACAAAGCCGTATTTGTATTCCTGCGTCGCCAGAAATTCGACGTCGGTTTGCGGTGTAGCCATTAAGAATCCTCCTCAGTTAAGAACCAAGAGCGAAGTCAAAAGGCAAAGTGCAAAAGTCAAAGCCGGCTCCACTTTCGGCCAATTCATTCTTACCTTCCGTTCCTTTATGCCGTGTGTTCTGTCCATCACTTTGCCTTTTGCACTTTGCCTTTTGACTTGTTCTTTTCCCCTACGCGGCGGCCGTTCCCCCCATACTTCGCAGTCGCTTCACGGTGTCAATGACGCGGGTCAAGCAGTAATCAATTTCCTCGTCCGTGTTGAAACGCCCCAGCCCGAACCGTAGCGGCGTGCTCGCCAACTCTGTGGAAACCCCCAGGGCCTGCAAGACGTAAGAAGGCTCGGGCATTCCCGAGTTGCACGCCGAGCCCGACGACAGCGCGATGTCATTCAAGGCCGCCAGCAGGGTAGCGATATCGATTCCGGGAAAGCTGACGTTAAGATTGTTCGGCAACCGATGTTCGAGGCTGCCGTTAATGTGAATGTCGTCAAGCCCCGCAAGCAGTCCGTCTTTAAGCCGGTCGCGCAAACCTGCAAGCCGCGTCGCTTCTTCAGGCATGATCTGGCGGCAAATTTCACAAGCTTTGCCCAGGCCGACGATTCCCGGGACGTTTAGCGTTCCGGAGCGCAGTCCGCCCTCGTGCCCGCCGCCATCCAGGATGGGCTCGAGATCCACCGGCGTGCCGCGGCGGCAAACGTAGAGCGCGCCGATGCCTTTTGGGGCATACATCTTGTGGCCGGCAATCGAGAGCAGGTCGATCTGCATCGCCTCCACGTCGAGCGGAACCTTGCCTGTAGCCTGCGCGGCGTCCGTGTGAAACAGCACGCCCCGCTCGTGGCACAGGCGGCCGATTTCCCCGAGCGGCTGCAACACGCCAATCTCGTTGTTCGCCGCCATGATGCTGACGAGTAAGGTCTTGTCGGTGATGGCTTGCTTTAGATCGGCGAGATCCACCACGCCGTCAGGCTGCACGCGCGCGTAAGTTACGCGGAAGCCTTCCGTCCCGAGGCGCTTGGCGGAATCGAGCACGGCCTTATGCTCCGTCGCCACCGTAATGATATGGTCGCCGCGATCACGATAGCGGTGCGCTTCTCCCTTGATGGCCAGGTTGTCGGACTCGCTGGCCCCCGAGGTGAAAACGATCTCCTTGGCGCTGGCGTTGATCAGCTTCGCCACCTGCTTGCGCGCGTTTTCCACCGCCGTGCCCGCCGTCCATCCAAATTTGTGGTTCCGGCTGGCGGGGTTGCCGAAGTCCTCGGTGAAGAAAGGCAGCATCGCTTCCAGCACGCGGGGGTCGACGGGGGTCGTGGCGTGGTTATCGAGATAAATAGGAAGCTTCACAACGCGCCTCCCTCGATCTGCACCAGCACAGGGGCGTCGCTCGAAAGGCTTGAAATGGTGACGGCGCTCAGGGCTTTCACCAGCGTCTCGTTCACCTTTTTCAGGGGTTCGCGGACTGTGCAGCGCGTCATTTGGCCGCACTCGCGCTTGTCGGTCACACAACTGGTGATGAACAGAGGCCCCTCGATGGCGCGGATCACCTCGAACGCGGAAATCTCCTTGGCCGGGCGCGCCAAGGCGTAGCCGCCGTTCGTCCCGTGCTGGGAGACGAGCAAGCCATTCTTGGCAAGCTTCTGGAGGATCTTGGCGAGCAATTCGGTCGGAATTCCATAAGCGCGGGCAATTTCCTTGGCACTGCACGCCCCCGCCGGAGACTGCTCCGCTAAATGCCTTACGGCTATTAACCCGTAATCCGCCTTCTTGGAGAGTTTCAGCATAACCTATATCCGACAATAAGAGTCGGATATAGAATGCGCCCTCGGGCGAGGGTTGTCAAGAGTTTCCTAACTATGGGGGCGAATATTATAGATAACTATCGATGAATCAGTTTGATGCAGACATGGATGGGTCGTCCTGTTTTCGGCCTGCACCGGGGATTTGTGGGCATTATCGGTTTATCCACAATGAGGAGACGGCCCCTGCCCCTCTAATCAGAAAATTGAGGCCCATCAAGTTCGCACCTTCACCCCGGCGAATTCCTCCAGGAGGGTGACGATCGCGGCATAGTCCTGCTCACCTTTGCCCTGGGCTTTGGCTGCCATGTACACTTCCTTCACCGCCGCCAGGACCGGCATCGGAACCCCTTGCGCGTAGCCCGCTTCAGCAGCCAATTCGAGATCCTTGTGCATCAGCTTGAGGGGGAAGTAAGGAGTGAAGTCCCCCTTGAAAATGAACGGAGCCTTGAAGTCGGTGATGCCCGCGCGCGCCATGCTGGACTGGATGATCTCGAGCATCGTCTCCGGCTTCACGCCTGCCTTGACGGCAAGCACAAAGCCCTCGCAGAAGACCTCGACCATCGTCGCTTGAATCGTGTTCTGCGCGAGCTTGGCGGAGAGGCCGAGCCCGTGCAGACCGCAGTAGATGTGCTTCTTCCCAAGCAACTGAAGAATGGGCATCGCGCGGTCGAACGTCTCACGATCGCCGCCGATCATGTAGGTCAGTTCACCTTTCTCTGCGCCATGCTTTGAACCGGTGACCGGAGCATCGAGCCAACTCGCGCCCTTGCCGGCCGCCTGACAGGCCATCTTCCGGCTCACGGCGGGGCTGATGGTGCTCGAATCGATGACGATTGCCCCAGAGCGTAACGTTTCAAGAATGCCGTCCTTGCCTGTGACTACGCTTTCCACTGCGGCCGAGTCACTCACGATAATGATGACGACGCTCGCATCGCGCACGGCGTCGGCTGGTGATGTGGCTATGCGCGCGCCTGTTGCCTCAAGGGCAGCGGTTTTCCCCGCAGTGCGATTGTAGACCGCGAGCTTGTGGCCCGCTTTCGCGAGGTTCAGCGCCATAGGCTGTCCCATGATTCCGAGTCCGATGAATCCAATTGATTCCGGCATGTGTTCCTCCAAAAAACAGTCCGTCGCTGACAGCCAACAGCCGACAGTTAACAGTAGCGAGAGTTAGTCATGGCTATCAACCGCCCACTCTGCCGCCGGAGTTGAAGCGCATTGACTGCTCTTAGCTGTCAACTGTTGGCTGTCAGCTATGTCATATACCATCCGCCATCCACGTTGATTGTCTGCCCGGTGATGTAGCCGTTCCCCGCCAGCATGACGGCCACGTCGGCCACTTCTTCGACTTGGCCGAAGCGGCCCACGGGGATTAGGTCCGCCCGGGCGCGCGGATTCGCCGCCACCATTTGCGTATAGATAAGCGCCGGCGCAATGGCATTCACCGTGATGCCCTCACGCACGAGAATCTTTGCATAGGAGTGAGTTAACCCCAACATGCCCGCTTTGGACGCGGCATAGTGCGGACCCACAACCCCGCCGATATGTGCCGCCACCGAGGAGATATTGATGATCCTGCCCCAATGACGCGCGCGCATTCCCAGAACCACCTGCTGGGTTACCAGGAAGGCCGACTTGAGATTTACCGTGAGGAGATCATCCCAATCTTCTTCCCGGATTTCCTCCAGCGGCTGTGGTCGTGTAATCCCGGAATTGTTGACCAGGATATCGATCGGCCCCAGGCCGTTCTCTACCGTTTTCACCAGCTTCGATACCTCTGAGGATTTCGAGACATCTGCCTGCACGGCCAGCGCCCTGCGGCCCGACCGCCGGATGCATGCGCAAGCCTCCTCGGCCTCCGCCTGATGCCGGAAATAATTGACGGCCACATCCACGCCGGCTTTGGCGAAAGCTTCAGCGATGGCTCGGCCGATGCCAAGGCTCGCGCCAGTGACGAGAGCAACTTTTCCAGAAAGGTCATCCATTTTGCTGATTTTCAGCCAACAGGGCTTTGCCGAATCGCGGGACTGCGCTACAAACCCTCACGCCCCAAAGTCCAGCCAGATGCGAACGTCGCGAACGTTGTTATCCGTGAATCCGGTGTCAAGCGTATCGCCCAAGGTGCGAAAGAACGAGTATGCGTCGCTGCCCGCGAGGTAGGCGGCCGGGTCCAGACCGCGGCCCTGTGCGCGCAAAACCGTTTGTCCGTCGGCAACGGCTCCGCTGGTGGGACTATTCCCGTCGCGGCCGTCGGTACCGGCGCTCAGCACCACGCGTCGCTGGCCCGATATCTGCTTCGCTGCGTAAAGTGCGAAGGCCTGGTTACGCCCACCCATTCCCGGGCCCGTAACCGGACACGTCACCTCTCCCCCGACCACCAGGCAGACGGGTTGGCCATCGTGTGCCATTGCGAGGGCGTCGAGCGCAGCGGAGTTCGAGTGCACCACCTGCTTGTAGTCAGCGTCCCATATCCCCTGGTCGACCGCGGCCGTGAAGCCGAGTTTTTCCGCGGCCGTCAGAGCTGCCGCCACTGCGTCGCGATTGGACAGCAGGCAGAAATAATGCGAATTTGAAAAGCGTGGGTCGCCCGGCTTGGGAGTCTCGGGCAGCTCGCGGCGCTCAAAGTACCCCCGGATCGTCGCAGGGAAGTGCGCGGCCACGTTACCCTGTTCGGCGAGTTTGTAAGCCTGCTCGACGGTCGACTCATCGGGCATGGTCGGACCTGAGGCCACCATCGAGGGCAGGTCGTCGGGCACGTCAGAGATAAAGATCGTCAGTTGTCGCGCGGGGTAAGCGCGCTCAGCAAGCCTGCCACCCTTTACCGCAGAAACGTGCTTACGAAGGACGTTGATGTGTTCAATCGGAAGGTGGGAAGTAACCAGCGCGCGATTGAACTCGATCAAATCTGGAAGCGTAATGCTGGGGTCCATGGGTTGCGCCAGGATGGCGGAGCCCCCACCCGAAACCAGAAAGATGACGGTGTCATCGGGCGTGAGATGAGAAATGAGTTCAAGAGAGGCCCTCGCACCCTCCACGCTCGAAGCGTTCGGGAAGGGATGGCCTCCGACAAAATATTGGAAGTTCGGGAGCTTTTGTTGCGTGTCCGCTGGCGATACCGAAACACCGGCTTCGATTTTCCCGCCCATGATTTCGTGCAGGACGGCGGCCATGCGATTTGCCGCCTTGCCAAACGCCACGACACGGGGTGGACGGCCAAGTGGATGCGCAATTTCCCCGGCCATGAAAACGTCTCGCTCAATCTTCAGCTTCGCGAGCATGGCGTGGCGCACGTCGATGGCCGCCATGGTTTCACGGAAAATCTGCTCAGCCAGTTGCTTGCCGTGGGAATAGTCCGGTTTCTTTATTACTGCGGATTGAGCCGTCGTGGTCATTCGGAGAACCTCGCAAGTGCGTCCACTCCGGCTTGACCCACCACAACGTCTTGCGCATCGGGGCCGCCGCTCACACCGATGCCGCCCACACATTGGCCGTCAACCATCAGCGGCAGGCCGCCGCGAAGGCACGTAAGCCTGTCATCGCTGGCTAGGGCGAGACCAAGGGAATTTATGACACTCGGCTCGCTCGCGGGTGAGGGACCCGTCGGCGCGCGACGAAGAGCGGCAGATCGAGCCTTGGTTAAAGCGATTTCGACGGCGGATAGCTTGGCGCCATCCATGCGGGCAAAGACCAGCAAATGGGCGCCCTCATCGACGATGGCAATGTTTTGTGGAACCTTGATCTCTCGCGCCTTGGCCTCTGCCGCTGCCAGAATGGCGCGCGCCCCCTCCAATGTCAAGCGAACGTTGTTGCGTGTCAGCATGCCTTCATTATTGGTAAGCGGAAAGGGAAACGCAAGGAACTTCCAGGGCCACGCCAAAGTCCGCGAGGTTCCCCGAAGGGGAACAAGATCATTAGCCGTAGGTGAAACCTACGGACAAGGAGAGCGAGATACTCGACCCCGTAGAGGTCGAACATCCCTCTGGCCTGCTTCCCACGGGTTCCGCTAATGGTTTTCGGCCCCTGCGGGGCCGACTTCGCAAAGAGGTCCTATAATGCACGAAGAAACCTGCAAAAATCGAATGGACCTGACAAACTGTCGTCCAGAAGCAGCAATTTTCTGCAAAATGATGTTCGATTCGATGTAAATGTCGAAAACGAGGAACTATAAGTCTGTTTCTAGTCGGGCATTGTGTCTCGTGATCCTTTGTTTTCATAGACATTCCGGCTTCGAACGTATTATTTAACATCTTTTTTCTCGAGTACCCCTTGCCGGACCTTCCCCAAAGCATTGATCAGGCGCCACAGTCGGCGCACGTTGGAGTCCTCTAACCTCTGTATATGCATAGACTTATGATCTTCCGGAGCCATCAGCGCGGCGAGGTTCGCCGCCGATTGAATACCGTCTGACTGGACTACTAACTGCGTGGCGAAAATCGCGTAAGTGAGGTATCTTGACCCGTCTTGCAGATCCACGGCCTTTCCCTCTTCGGGGCGGAACACCCGCGGACCTACAACACAGGTCGCGCTACGACCGAGCGGGCGGCCCTTCGCTCCTTTTCTTCCCTCGGTTGGTTGAGTGACTCTCATACTCAATGACTACTATCCTAACGATGATTGTACATCTCTATATTGCCTCTAGTCAAGCACAATCTTGGACTAGATGTATATACTTGCAATCGGACAAAGTGCCCGCCGAAGATGGCGAAAGAACTGGCAAGCGCCCGCCCGCAAGGCGGCGTCCCCACGCCTCGCCGCGGCTCGCCGGCCCGCAAGCCTTCCTCGATGCGCGCGGAGAAATCGCCCACGACAACAAGGAGTGCGGGCGAGGCTTGTAGCGCAGCCATAGTCCGTGCTGGGACCGCGGGCATCCTGCCCGCTCTGCGGACCGTGCGCAACGCGCAGACAGAAACTTCTGTGGAGGACCATCCTAATGCACTGCAAAATGGCCGGTGACGCCGCGCGCCTTGGAGGTTTTGGCTAATAACCTCCGGCCCCCGCGGGTCTGATACCCTACCTTGATTTTGACGGGATCCCGAAGGAACTTCAAGGTTAGGGATTCGGGATTAGGGGCTGGGGATTAGAGATTTCGAACCCACAAGGCGAGACTTGCAGAGTAGCGCCGAACTGCGAACGGGCTCAACCCGGTAGAAAATCATTGAGGACTTCGCTTAGGCCGTGTAGGCTTCAAAGTTCACAACCATGAGCCCCGAGCATAATCCGCAATCTCTCACGATCACTCCCGCGCAGGAATCCATGTTCGAATGGTGCGCACAGTTGATGGCGGGAACCGACCCTTGGATCACGCTGCAACGCGGGATTGAACAGTGCCGCGCGGTTCTGCGCGGCCCTGGAAGGGAGCTGTTTGTGGCCTGCGAGGCCGGCCAGTCGCTGGGATTCATCCTCATCCATCCTTACGGCTGCGCCGGGTCCGCTTATATTGTCTCCATCGCGGTCGCCGCGAGCGCCAGGGGAAAAGGCCTTGGGTCGCAACTGCTCGCATTTGCCGAGAGTCAGGCAGCAGGCAGAAGGTTTATTTTCCTCTGTGTATCTTCTTTCAATCGCCGCGCTCGAGAGCTTTACTACCGCCTTGGATACAAGCGGGTCGGAGAACTTCCCGATTACGTCGTTGACGGTCACTCCGAATTGCTGCTGATGAAGAGGCTGGCATGAATACTCTGCTAAATGCCGCGCCTAGGCCCGAGTTGGCCGGAACTGACCGCGCCGCCCGGCGCCTGGTCCTTATGCTCACCATGGTGGCCTCGGTGGGATACTTTTGCCGGGTGGATATCACGGTGGTTGCACCCCGCATGATGGCCGAACTGCACCTCTCCCAGGCGGATATGGGGAAGGTGTTCGGTGCCTTTGTCCTGGGTTACACGCTATTCCAGATTCCTTCCGGCTGGCTTGCCGAACGGACAACCACGCGCGCCCTGTTTCTGGTTCTGGCGGTCGCTTGGTCGGTCGTGACTTTCGGCTGTGCTCTTGCCGGGCGGCCCTACTTAGGGCTCGCGCTCGGAGCATTGCCGGGGCTCCTGATTTTGCGATTCTTGCTGGGAATTGTTTCCGCTCCGATTTATCCCGCTGCCGGCCGGGCGATTTCTGTCTCGGTCCCTGCCATGATGCAAGGGAGCGCCAACGGTTTGGTATTGGGAAGCATCGGGGTTGGCTCGGCCGTGGCGCCGCCGCTTCTGGGATTTGTGACCGTGCGCTGGGGATGGCGTCCTGCACTCGTGGGAGCTGCCCTGCTTGCGGCCTTGGCGGCTATAGCATGGAGGGCGATAGTCCCCCCGCCGTCAACCCAGACGGACGCGAGGCCCCAACCCCTGCGTCTGGCAAATCCAGACCATCCCTCCCCTTTGCGCCGACGGAGCTTCTGGTTCCTGACGGCAAGCTACACCCTGCAAGGGTACGTGGGATACGTTTTCGTATTCTGGTTTTTCATTTATCTCGTGCAAGTGCGCAAATTCGAAATGCTGAAGGCGGCGTGGTTGACGACTCTTCCCTGGATCCTTTGCCTTATCGTAATTCCGCTGGGAGGCATCGTTTCTGATAGGGCGGTCAAGCGATGGGGCTCGACATGGGGCCGCAGGAGCATCCCCATGCCGGCATTGGTGCTTGCCGCCGGCTTGCTTCTGCTGGGGGGGCACACGCGCAGTCCCATACTAGCAGCGGCCAGCCTGACGATATCCACGGCGCTCGTCCTCGTCGCGGAAGGACCCTATTGGGCCTCGATGACTCAAATCTCCGGTCCGCATAGTGGAACCGGCGGGGGGGTCATGAACTTCGGCTGCAATCTGGGCGGCGTCATTTCACCGGTCGTCACGCCTTGGCTCGCGTCGCGCCTGGGATGGGAGTCCGCACTCGCCCTCGCTGCCGTTCTGGCGATCGTTGGAGCCGTGTTATGGCTCGGTATCACCATCGATCCGGTCACTCCTCTGTGAATCACTTCGAGAAAAAAGATTGCCAGTAGTGGGCATAGGCTGCGATCACCATAGCACCGTCTTGGCCATGAACGGGCGGGGCGCAGCTGCCGCTGTGGGCAGGACGCCCGCGCGCCGCATCCGCTACGGGGCCGTCCAGTCGCGGAGATCACAAGCCGAGGCTCCGCGCGCACTCGGGAGGAAGGAATCCGAACAGCCTAATCGTCTTTTACACTTCCCGTTTGAGGGTGGATTCGAAATTATTAACTGCGCTTGACTTTTCAAAAATTAGGTCTAGAGTGTACGCAGGAAGAGTAGCAGTTTTGCCGCTTGATCGGCCCGACGGGACGCCAGCGCTCCTGGCTGCAACGTGCAGTTCGAAACGCTCCCATCTCATCCTGGAAGGCCCATCCTGCGGCCTACATAACCCCCCAATTGGTCAGCCTCCACGCCCGAGGAAGTGGGCGCGAATATGGGAGGACGCCATGTTCCAAATGATTAACCAGGCGCAAGCTGAGCCCGCGGACCGCAAGATGCTCCTTTATAAGGTTGGCATGTTCGTAGTGGCTCTCGCCGCAGTCGGCGGCGTGATATTTCTTTGCCTGCGGTCCCTGAGCTAAACACAGGGTTACCGCCGAGTGACAGGGAATTGCTCGTTGACGAGCCGCAAGGCCTCTGTGCGGTCGTGCACGCGACCCTCCAGTTGCGCATCTTCCACGGCCCGGAGGATGATCTTAAAGTTCGGTCCGGGATCATAGCCTTGCGCAATCAGATCGTCGCCGCGCAACAGAGGGACAGGTTTGACTTCTTCCAGCGGTGTCTCCTGCAGCATCCTCCGCGCCATTTCGTAGTTGGTTAAATCGCCATGGCTTGATAAGCAGTCCAGGCGATGCAGATCGAGGTGTTCTTCAAACCCTTCCATGCGGATGAAGCGAAGTTGGGTTGAGCGCTTCATTTGGGGAAAATCCTTGAAGCGCATATGGTGCCGCACCAACTCCACAATGCGATGCGTTTCATGCGTTGACAGGCGCAGCCGGATGCAGATTTCCTCCGCCATCCTGACGCCGACTTCCACATGACCATCAAAGCGAATGCGCTCGCGAACGGTAAACGTGGGCGGCTTGCCGACATCGTGCAAAAGTACGCCCAGGGCCAGCGTGGCGGTGGGATTCTGCAAACCTTCCAGCATCATTAGGGTGTGAATCCAAACGTCGCCCTCGGGGTGATACTCGGGGGGCTGCTGCACGCCTTGAAAACGTTTAATCTCAGGTAATACTTCGGCAAGTAAACCGGATTCGTCCAGCAGTTCGAATCCCACGCGCGCCGGCCCTTCGGTGAGAATCTTGACGATTTCGTCGCGCACGCGCTCCGCGCTGACGGAAGAGATGTGAGGCGCCAACTGCCGAATGGCTTCGAGCGCGGCGGGGTCCAGTTTGAAACCGAAGCGGGCAGTGAAACGCACGGCGCGCAACATTCGCAGGCGGTCTTCACTGAGGCGCTCGACCGAATCGCCGATGGTGCGCAGGCGGTGGGCGCGGATATCGGCTTGCCCGCCTACGTAATCCAGCACCTGGTCAGCGAGCGGGTCATAGAGCAGACCGTTGATGGTAAAGTCCCTCCGCCGGACATCCTCCTGCGGAGTTTGGGCGTAGCGGACTTCGCGGGGGTGCCGCCCATCGGCATAAACTCCATCACTGCGGAAGGTGGCTACTTCGATGATTCCGGCTTCGTGCGGAACGATGACCACGCCGAATTGGGCGCCTACGGTGAGTGCGTCGGGAAAGAGCCTCAACACCTCGTCAGGTGTCGCGCCGGTAGTGACGTCGTAATCCTTGGGCGTGCGCCCCATCAGCATGTCGCGCACGCATCCGCCCACCAGATACGCCGGGAACCCCTCTTGCCTTAGGCGGCGCACAATGGCCGTTGCTGCTTCACGCTGGGAATCCATACGACAGACTATCGCCCGGAAGAAGTGGAGGGGGGCATCGCGCCTCTGGCCTGAGTCGGGCGCTCCTTGAGCATCAGGTCACGGTAGAAACGCCCGGCGATTTCCGCCGCGTGCGGGCCATACATCATTTGCCCGCCCCGCAAAAGGACCACGGCCACGTATTGGGATTGGGTGTCGCCTCCGTAGGAGACGAACCAGCCCAGGCGCGCGCCGTTTTCGCTGCAGGTCCCGGTTTTCCCGTAAATGGGGAGGTCGGGATCGAAAGCAGAGCGGCCCGTTCCGTAGAGGACGGAACCCGCCAAGCCGTCGTGGATCTCAGGAATATACTCCGTCAGGTTGTCAAGGCGCCGCCGCACGACGGGCTGGAACGAGGCAATCTCATCGAGGTTGCGCGGATACTGCAACGAGTAGAGCGTGCCGCCGTTAAATATGGCGGAAATGAACGCGGCCATCTGGAGGGGCGTGACCTCCACATCCGTGCCGCAGTAGGCGAGAAACCCTACTCCGCCCGCTTTGGGCGGAGCGGACGGGTAGCGGCCGGCCGACTCACCGGGAATATCGAGCCCGGCCTTTTCCCCGAGGCCGAATTCCCGCGCGTATTCGGTGATGCGCTTGAAGCCCAGCATCTCTCCCAGCTTGTGAAAATAGGGGTTGTTCGAATGGGCCAGGGCGTCGGTAAGGTTCATTCGGCCCTTTTGGCCCACATACAGCTTGGTGGTGGGCGTGATGATGCCTTCCCGCAGGGCGGCGAGCGCGACAATCGGCTTGAAGGTCGAGCAGGGTGTGAAGCCGCTCGTCAGCGCCAACTTCTGATTCACGATGGTCAGGATGCGCCCCGAGTTCGGGTCGACCACTACAATGCTGCCGCTCAGCTTCCCCAGAGCTTCGAGGGCCGCTTGCCGCACAAGGGGATCATCGCCGATCGGGTTATCTTCAGCGCTGGGATCGCCATAGGAACTCAGGTACCACGGGCCGCGCACTCGCCGTCGCGCATGGTGGGTGGTGCGCCGGGTAGGGGCCACCTTGCGGGCGCGGGATTTAGAGGTCCTCGAAGAAACGGACGGAGGGATATCCGCCGTGGACGCGGCGCCGAAACCCAGACTATTCCCCGACAACCAGAAAGTTGCCAATGCCAGAATGGCAAGTCGTTTTAATGATTTTCCCACAAATCTCCTCAGATACAGGTTGACGTTGACCTTCATTGCGTTTTCCGCTGGCGCCGGTAAACGCCGGGAAGGTCATCTAACGATTGACTCGATAAAGGTCAAGGGGCCGCGAACGGCCCCTTACTTCTTGCCACGCGCCGGACCTGCGCCCTCCGCGGCTGCGGCCGCGACGGCTTGCTCGTGTGGAACGGGGAGGCTCATCGCTTTTCGGACCTCGCCCTCGAGCTTTTTGCGCACGTCAGGATTGTCACGCAGGAACTGCCGGGCATTTTCCCGGCCCTGCCCGATGCGCTCACCTCCATAGGAGAACCACGCGCCGCTCTTCTCCAGGATGTTGCGCTCGGCGGCGATATCCAGCAGATCGCCCTCTTTCGAAATGCCCTCACCATACAGAATATCAAATTCCGCCTCCCGGAAGGGAGCGGCCATCTTATTTTTTACAATTTTAACTTTGGTCCGATTACCCACGACGCGGTCGCCATCCTTGATGGAGGCTATGCGACGGATGTCCACGCGCACGGAGGCATAGAACTTCAGGGCACGGCCGCCGGTGGTGGTTTCCGGGTTACCAAACATCACACCGATCTTTTCGCGAATCTGGTTGATGAAGATGAAGCAGGTTTTCGACTTGGCCACGATGCCGGCGAGCTTGCGCAGCGCCTGCGACATCAGACGCGCCTGCAGGCCGGGAAGGGAATCGCCCATGTCGCCGTCGAGTTCGGCTTTGGGGACGAGCGCGGCAACCGAATCGACCACCAGCACATCGACAGCGTTCGAGCGCACCAACGATTCGGCGATTTCGAGCGCCTGCTCGCCGTAGTCAGGCTGCGAGACCAGGAGGTTATCGATGTCCACCCCGAGCTTCTTGGCGTAGGCCGCGTCCATGGCGTGCTCGGCGTCAATGTAAGCTGCCAGCCCGCCGCGCTTCTGCGCCTCGGCCACCACGTGCAGCGCGATGGTTGTCTTCCCGCTCGACTCCGGGCCGAATATTTCCACCACTCTACCGCGCGGCATTCCGCCCACGCCGAGCGCGGCATCAAACGAAATTGCTCCCGTGGGAATGATATCCACCGGTACCAATGCGTCCTTCGAGCCGAGACGCATAATGGAGCCCTTGCCAAAGTCCTTTTCAATCTGCAGCACGGCCAAGTCAATGGCCCGGTTTTTTTCCGATCGCTCTTCCGGCATTTAGAGTGCTCCCCTCCGCGTTAATGCGCGGGGTGACATTTATTTGTAACATCTTTTGGAGAAGACTCCAGCGGTACTTTGGTCTTGTGCCACTAGTACGTTTGGGTCGCCGTCCAATTATATCCTTCGGCTGGCTTGCGGCGAAGCATGAGGAAATATTAAGTGCCTCGCTTTTCCACGCGCGATCTCTGCAGCGAGGTTCTTGGTCAAAACCGTGGGCATGAAATAATCTGCCGCTTAGAACTCGACTCACCGATGTACTCTCCAAGTATATGCTGAGGCGAGCCAGGTTGGAATCAATTAGAAAGCTGTCGCCCCATTCCCACGATTCATCGATCGTTTCGCTTACCCTCCGACACGACCGTCCTTGAATTGTGGTCATCGCATGTACAAAACGCAAGGATCGCTGCCGCTGCTTCTGTTCCCGCTCAACATGAAGGCGGCTTAACTCCGCCTTTTGGCGAGGTGAACTCGCCGCTTCGAACCGGCCCGGTCGACCCTGCGCCCGCTGCCTACTGATTTCTGCGTACCTCCTACTCCCCGGGGTACGTATAAAACCCTCGTCCGGTCTTGCACCCCAGCCAGTCGGCGGCGACCATCTTTTCCAGCAGCGGGCAGGGGCGATACTTCGAGTCGTGAAAACTCTCGTAAAGGACCATCATGATGTCCCGGCACACGTCGAGGCCAATTAGGTCGGCGAGTTCGAGCGGCCCCATCGGATGGTTCATTCCCAGCTTCATCACGTTATCGATGCCCGCGGTGTCGGCCACGCCTTCCATCAGGCAGAAAACCGCTTCGTTGATCATCGGCATCAGCACGCGGTTGGAAACGAAGCCGGGAAAATCGTTCACGCGCACCGGAGTCTTGCCTGCGGAGACGGCGAGCGCAATTGCTTTCTCGACGGTTTCAGGGGCGGTCTGTAGCGCCGGCACAACTTCCACCAGCTTCATGACCGGCACGGGATTGAAAAAGTGCAGGCCGATGAATTTGGCCGGCCGCTGGGTCGATGCGGCGAGGCGCGTAATGGAAATTGAAGAGGTGTTGCTGGCGAAGATCGTCTCCGGAGGACAGTGCGGCTCGACCGAGCGGAAGACGCTGGCCTTTGCGTCGAACTTTTCCGTCACCGCTTCGATGATGACGTCGGCTGCGGCGAGTTCCGCGTATACGATCGTGGTCTTCAGACGTTCGAGCGCCTGAAGCCGCTGTTCATCCGTCAGGCGCTCTTTTTCCACGTCCCGCGCCAACCCTTTGATGATGCGCTTCGCGCCCGTCTGGACGAACGCCTGCGATGTATCGAGCAAAATCACATGATGCCCCGCACGAAGCATCACATGGGCAATGCCATGACCCATCTGGCCAGCCCCAACGACTCCGATTGAGTGATTTTGTGGTTTAGCGATCTGGTGATTTTCGAGTTGAGTCATGAGCGCTTCCGGTTATTCGGTGATTTAGCGAGTTGAGAATATCATCAATTAGCAGCCACGGACGTACCTAACCGTAGAACTTGCTTCCCGAGAACCCGCGCCTCTTCTGTTTTTGGCAGTGCGCGGAACAACCTCACGGCGCTCCAATCGCCGTCGAGCAAGACAATAGCCATAAACTACATGATCATTTACCACTCCCGGTGCAACGGAAAAGAAGTCGTGAGTTCCCGACGGCATTCCCCATCGGCGGAGGCCCGGGCAGTCGTCATCGGACCGGCGGGCGCTGACGTGTTGTGCAAGGTCGGCTGCGGGTCTCCGATTGCCAACGAAAAGCCGTACCCCCCAACAGATCCGCGGTGCGTGTGCTATTTGGGCACCTCACCGATCCGATCCCATCGCACGCGGTGGGCTTTGGCGTCCCAGGAAAAATAGATGACGCCGGCCTTACCGACAAGGTCAGCGCGCGCCACAAAGCCCCAGAATCGACTGTCCAAGGAATTGTCCCGGTTGTCACCCAAAACAAACACACAATCCGGTGGAACTTGCATGCTGCCGGCATGAATGAAACTGGGCATTTCCCGTTTCCAGGTGGGATCAAGTCCCCAAGCGTCCGGAAGCGTCTCCAGCAGACCCGGCGTGGGAGGAAAATCATCCCGCAAAGGCAGGGTAGTGGGATATTCGAAAAACGCGTAGGGTTCAACGAGAGGCTGCCCGTTGACATAAACCTTTTTGTCTTCAAGCTTGATGACGTCGCCGCCTACCGCGATGGCCCGTTTCGCAAACATTACCGACGGGTTGAGCGGGTATCTAAAGGCAACAAGGTCGCCACGCTGCGGCATTCGCCCAAGATAAGCCCGCTTGTTAACGAAAACAGCATCTCCAGGCATGAGCGTCGGGAGCATCGATGCGGAAGGAATCATGAAGGCTTGTACAAATCCAGCGTGGAGGACAGGTTTGAGGGCGCCGTGCCCCGTCCAGGCGAGTGCTGTCAAGAGAAGATAAACATACCAACGGTTGTAAGCCTTCAGCCGATAATCGGGAGCTGCCCCGATCGCGCACTGGATTGAATCTGCCAGGATAAAACCGGCCCAGAGCAGGGCACTGGCGACCGGCACGACGATGTTCCAGGGCCGGAGCGGAACAAAGACCACCCACAGCGCGATGAGCCCGATGGCTCCCGAAAGCAGATACAAGATGGCGGCGCGGAAGGGCCGGCCACAATAGAGCTGGCCGAGTCCAGTCGTCGCCACACTGAAAAGCGCAGCCCGCCAGGGCACGCGTCGTGACACTCTGTCCACGGATGGCATCAGGTTGGCCCCTTTTGTTTCTTGATGTCCCACTGCGGCTGGCGCGTATCTGTTCAGTAAGTCCTGCGGTGTGTCGACGATTACTAACTAAAGCTGGTGTCGTCAGGTCAGGGCGGACCCGGGTCTTTCGGGATTTACTGCCGGGCAACCCGCCAATGTGGCGACGCGGCAAAGCCTCAGGTCTGCCGCGATGAGCACGTCGATTTGGCCCGTGGCTTTCCAATCGAGAGCTATAGCCAGTTGAAGGGAGTCCAACGTTCTCAGCCCTTCCGTCGCGCCATATCTCACCAGCAGAAGCCGCGCAGCATGGAAGTGGCGCGGTTGAACGGGTGAACCAACCATCAACCGCCGTTGCCTGAGATCTGCTCGTAGGCAGCGTCTGGCAACCTCCGCTTGTGGTTCATTGATCTCGCGGGTACGCACCTTGATGGAGAGGACCGACTCCATTTCGACGATAGTGAGATGGGAGATTATCGCGAGAGAGTCCGGTTGCGCAATGATCCTGTCCACATACTCGCAGCCGAGTTCCTGGTGATATAGCTTCGCGCAGGCGCTTGTATCGAAAAAGTAGTTTGGCAATTAGCGCTCTTGCCTTTGCGCGGCGACGGCGTCGGATAACGATCCGGAAATTGCCGACAAAGCCTCTCTGGCATCGTCCCGCGTGATTCCATCGTGGGCGGCCTCTGCCCATTTCTCCGGGGCAAAGTATCCGGCCAGGTCGTCATCGGTGGCCAGCGAATCCATGATGACCACGTGAACCCGTTGCATCTCGGCGAGGGACAACGGTTCATCGGGCCGAAGCACTCCGTCCTTGTACAGAGCCTGAATTATCTTTTCCATAATCCCCAGTTTAACTGATTTCTCCCCGAAATTCCTGTGATACTCGATTGGCGCGGGTGGCGCCCCGATTTGTCGGGACGGTCCCCGATTGCCAACGAAAAGCCGCGGACCTAGCAAACAGGTCCGCGGTACGATTTCTCAATATCCGTAACGCTTCGCGAGTTCCAAGGCATCCGCGAAGGACCTGCCGATAATTTGGCGAAACGTTGCCCCTTTGGTCCACATGACTGCAGAGTCTTTTTGGTCCGGCTCTCGCAGAACTTCGGCCCGGTATCCGACGGATTTTCCTTTAGAATCCGCCTCAATGCCTTGCTTAAGAATCTTCGAGGATCTGGCTACCGTCCAATCCAAATATCGCTTCGCTTCCTCGGGGGAGCGGAACTCGCCATCATATGTGAACAATGTTTCTCCATCGGACGCCCCGAACTTGGTGGAGCCCAAGTGTGTATCGGGGTCCAGAGCGGTGTGGAAGCCTGCCTTCGTTGCTTCCTCATCTACCCAGTCGGCCATCGCGACAATACTGAACTCGAGACGTTTGCCACTGGATTTTTTCTCGGGACTCGCTGAGCGAGCTTGAAGTCCGTACCCGGTAACAATCACCAGGCCGATGAAAATCAGGGCCTTCCTTGGTACTTCAAACCTCAAGGTCTCGCACCTTTAAAACGATTCCCAGCTAAGAACAGCCGCGTACCTACCGAACAGGCCTACGTTTGCTGCACGGACTGCTCACTAATATAGGGGGGTCCCCTCCTCGGTTAATGGCACGACCACCTCGCCTGCTATGTTTCCGATTAGGCGCTTAGAAGGGCTGAAGGGATAAGTCTTGCCATTAAAAGAGAGTTTCGCCTCATACGGACGCAGAATTCCTCCCCCCTGCACCCGCACGGACAGATCGTGCCAGCCATTCGATTTCGTCGCTAATACGCGGATGGACGGACGCGTCGTCACGATCCTCGAGACAATTTTATATGCAGAATTATCGGGAACCAATACCAGTGTTGTGCAGCCGCCGCTCCCGCACCACCCGCCGGTGGCGTCAGTTACATACACAATTACTTCCTGTTTTCCGTCGTCCTTAAGGTCGACGAAGGCAGCAAAATAGCGTGTCGTCTTGCCAACATCGGCATTCTCTCCCGCCTGAAGAAATCTCCTCACAGAGGCTTCCCGAGTCGTCGAGGGCAGAGGCTTTGCCTGTGCCAAGCATGCCACCACCGCAAGTACAATCTCGGCGGCCAAGACTGCAGCCCTCATTGCCCAAAGCCGAAGAGCATCTACTCGCATGTTCCCTTGGAAACACCACGACAGCTGTGACATTAACGAGGCCCTGCCTCAGACCGCTCAACAGCCAGCGCCACGGCGTTGCCGCCACCTAGGCACAACGCGGCGATGCCGCGCTTGGCGTTGCGCCGGGACATTTCGTAGAGCAGCGTCACGAGGACACGCGCGCCCGATGCCCCGATGGGATGCCCCAGGGCCACCGCGCCGCCGTTCACATTGGTCTTCGCCGGGTCGAGGCCCAACTCTTGTATTACGGCGATGGCCTGGACGGAGAAGGCTTCGTTCAATTCAAACAGGTCCACGTCCGCGGTTTTCCAATCGAGCTTTTTGAGCAACATGCGCACGGCGTCCACCGGTGCCATCATGACCCATTTAGGCTCGACGCCGCTTACCGCCTGCCCCACCACGCGCGCCAGGGCCGCCTTCCCCAATTCGCGGGCTTTTTCGAGCGACGTCACCACCAGCGCCGCGGCGCCGTCATTCGTGCCGGGAGCATTCCCGGCAGTCACCGTGCCGTCCGGCTTGAAGGCGGGCCGCAGTTTGGCAAGTGTTTCGAGAGTCGTATCCGCACGCGGAGATTCATCGGTCGCGAACTGAACGGGGTCACCTTTCTTTTGCTTGATGGAGATGGGTACGATTTCGTCCTGGAAGCGGCCGCTCTTGATGGCATCGATGGCGCGGCGGTGGCTCTCGACCGCATACGCATCCTGGCGCTGGCGGCTGATGCCGTACTTCCCCGCCACCAACTCGCCCGTCATTCCCATGTGGAAGTCCTCGTAGGCATCCCACAGGCCGTCGACAATCATCGAGTCGAGCACTTTGCCGTGTCCAATCCGCATCCCGGCGCGGGCCTGAGGCAACAGGTAAGGGCAGTTGGTCATCGACTCCATTCCGCCTGCCACCACAATTTCGGAGTTGTCGGTTTGAATGGCTTGCGCGGCCAGAGCGACGGCCTTCAGCCCCGAACCGCAAACTTTGTTGATGGTCATGGCGGCGACTCGATTCGCGAGGCCGCCCTTCAAGCCCGCCTGGCGCGCGGGATTCTGGCCCAGCCCCGCGGGTACTACGTTGCCCATAATGATTTCATCCACTTGCGCCGGGTCGATCCCCGCCCGCCGCACCGCCTCGCGGACGGCGAGCGCGCCCAATTCCACTGCGGAAAAAGGTGTGAGCGACCCCTGAAATTTTCCAATGGCTGTTCGGCAAGCCGAGATGATGACGGTTTCCTTCATCGTGCGCCTCATTCTTTAAACAGTTGAAGGTCTGGAAAATCCTTGGCAAAGCGGTCTGGATCGAGCGTGAAGAGACGGTCCGCACAAAGATGGGCATGGGCGCCGATTACAAAATCAGCCAGAAATCGCTTGGCATCGCCACCACCAGATTTCCGCCTGCGCCGTGCATAGCTGGCATATCTCTCGGCCGTTTCACGCCATACCGCCTCGTCCAGCAGGAAATCCACATCCACCCGCGTGTTGGCAAGGAAATGGTCCATTAGGTGGTGTGTGGCCTTTGGGTGCGCCATGAGTTCAACATAAACGGGTCCAGAAATGACCAGGGCGCCTTCCTTTGCCGCCCGCCCCAGCGAAATGGCCACTTCAGCGGCAGGAGGATCGCCTGACCAGATTATGGAAATAACGTTTGTGTCGATGGCGGTTCTCAATGTCCCGACGACTCCTCATCATCGCGCATGCTGCGAACCCAGGCGATAATCCCTTCCTTCCCGCCTGGAAACGGCCCTAGTACTCCAACATATTTTTCAAATGGATTCCCGCTAGCTCGAGCCGGTCGAATGATAGTTTCATGGCCGCGGGCGACGAACTCCACCCGGTCTCCGACGCGTAAGCCCAAACGCTTGCGAATTTCCTTCGGGACTGTAACCTGCCCTTTGGTGCTGACGACACTGGAATTAGACATTTCCCTACCCTCCATCCCTACAGTAAGGATATCAATCCTTACATTTCCAGTCAAACCGTTCATGAGGATAGCAAGGGAGAGGGCTGGACATCCGTTGGGCTCGGTCGGTAGTGAGTAGGCCCACGTGACACTTCAACACCTCCCCCGTCTCTAGACTTCGCAGATTCTCGCCCGAATCTGGTCATGGCCAGGATGGCCATGCCACATCGACTGCCTGAAGCTTAATGCCCCGCTCATATTCGCGTAACAAACCGGACTTAGTGTCAAGGTCCGCAAGGAATAATCAACAAAGTTAAAGGGGGCGACTATGTCGAAAGAGGCAGCAGAGCACCATCACAAGGCAGCGGAACACCACGAACTTGCGGCTCAGCACCATCGCGAAGCCGCTCGTCACCACGAGGCTGGTGACCATCTGGCAGCCGCTCACCACGCGCACACGGCACAGGGACACTTGCACCACGCAACGCATCACGCAGCAGAAGCGGCGAAACTGCACGCCGGGCACCACGGACATAAAGCGATGGCGGCAGGCAACTGATCCGAAGTTGAAGATTTGACGGTATTTGCAGAGATGGCGGGTTCCTGCTTCGGGGAGGAACTCGCCTCTCTTATTTGCATCCTCACAAAAGGGAGAAAGCTACATGGCGACAGGGGCGGCGGTATTGGAACCGAAAATATCGGCATTAGACACAAAGATGACGGGTGAACCGGCATTGGGTGCCAAGATCGGGATGCGGGTCTTCGGCGTGGCTCTGATTGTTGGATTCATCTATGCCGGCGTTAAGCTGGCGTCCGACCTCTCGCAGGTTCATACCACCAGCGTGCTGCCCTTCGTGTTGCTGGGGATCGCGCT
>CAWEFC010000058.1:0-39795 GCA_963808085.1 uncultured Acidobacteriota bacterium | reverse complement strand
TGCTGGATCACGATCTCAATCGGATCGCGCGCCAAGTGCTCGACGCCCCGCTAAAATCCCTGCCGTTGGAACAATTTGGACCTTACCGGATCAAGCGCCTCGGGCGAGGGCGGGATGGGGGTGGTGTACCTTGCCGAGCGGGAAGACCTGGGCAGTCAAGTGGCCATTCAGGTTCTGCGCGATGCCTGGCTTTCACCCGCTCGCATGGCCCGCTTTGAGAGCGAGCAGAAAACCCTCGCGAGCCTGAATCACACCTCGATTGCCCGCCTCTATGATGCCGATTGCCTTGAGAACGGAACTCCGTGGTTCGCGATGGAGTTTGTCGACGGCGCGCCGATTACCGACTACTGCCGCCAGCGCGAATGCTCCATTGAAGAGCGCCTGCGTTTGATCCACGCCGCGTGCGAGGTGGTTCAATACGCCCACTCGCAGGCGATCATTCATCGCGACCTGAAGCCGTCCAATCTCTTTGTGAAGTCCGACGGCGCGGTGAAGTTGCTGGATTTCGGCATCGCCAAGCACCTTGAAAACCTGGACGTAGGCGGCGGAGCCAACGCGAACGGTGCTGCGGCTCATGACGCCCGCCTATGCGGCTCCCGAGCGCCTCCAAAGCGGCCGCGCCGGCACCGCCTCCGACGTCTATTCCCTCGGCGTCATCCTTTATGAATTATTGGCTGGGCGGCTTCCCTAAGAATTATGTCCGGGAGCTCACCAGCCCGAGGCCGAACTCACGGTTTTGCGCGGCGAGCCCGAGAAGCCCTCAGCGGTGGTGGCTGGACAACAGGGAGCTTTTGCGGGCCGGGAAAGCAGAGTGGAAAGACCTCGACGTTCTATGCCTCACGGCGATGCGCAAGGAACCCCAGCGCCGATATCGATCGGTGGAAGCGCTGATTCGAGACATCGACCATTACCTGAAGGGGGAACCGCTCGAAGCTCGGACCGACACTTGGTCTTACAGAGTTACCAAATTCGTGCGCCGCCACCGCAAGGCCGTGGCGGCCGCAGCCATCGTATTAACGTCATCGCCGCGGAGGCGGCGGTCTTCACCATCCGCCTGACGCGTGCACGTAACGCGGCCTTGGCGGAAACGGCCCGCACCCAGCGCATCCAGCGGTTTATGTTGGATTTGTTCGGTGGCGGCGACAAGGAGGCTGGTCCTGCGCACGATTTGCGCGTCGTCACTCTCATCGATCGGGGCGTGCAGGAAGCCCGGACGCTCAATACCGAGCCGGAGGTGCAGGCCGACCTGTATCTGACTCTCGGTGGGATGTACGAAAAGCTTGGTAAGTTTGATCGCGCTGATTCGCTGCTCGAATCGGCGCGGAAGATTCGTGGATCGATCGCAGGGCAGGACAGCGTCGAGACCGCCCAAAGTCTGGTTGCCCTCAGCCTTTTGCGCGCGGATCAGGGCCAGTATCAAGAAGCTGAGCGGCTGGCGCGCCAGGCCCTTGCCATCGAAAATCTCCGCCTCCTCCGTAATAGCCCCATTCGAGCGGAGGCCGTATCCGCATTGGGGAACGCGCTTCAAAACGACGGCAAGTACCAGGAAGCGGTACAGGTACTGGATGAAAGTGTGCGGGTTCAGTCGGGCCCCGGCGGCGACCCTGCAGATCTCACCGAGAGCCTGACCGCCCTGGCTGATGCTCATTCCTACCTGGGTCATTACTCTATCGGGGACGCCTTGGTCCGGCGTGCGATGGAAATCGACCGCCAAATCTACGGCCCTGCCCACCCGCATCTTGCCGATGAGCTGAGCGATCTGGGAGGCAATCAGGAAACCCTCGGAAACTACGCCGAAGCCGAAAAGTATTATCGGCAGGCCCTCGAAATTGTTCGGTCCTGGTACGGCAGCGATCATCCCGAGACGGCATGGCAGATGGCGAGACTTGCTCAAGCGCTTGGACCCCAGGGAAAGGACGATGAAGCGGAGACACTGTTGCAGCAGGCACTTCCCATCGAGGAACAGGCCTATGGACCGATGCACCCCAAAGTCGCGTACATGCTCAATCTCTTGGTGGGTCCCGCGGAGCGGAAGGGAAACATGGACCAAGCGGAGAGCTACCTTACCCGCATGCTCAGCATCGAGCGGTCCGTCTACGGGGACAATCACCCTTCTGTTACGACCGCAATGGCGAATCTCGCCAATCTGTATCTGTTGAAGAAGGATTATGTTCGCTCTGAACAGCTCTATTGGGAAGTCGTCCAGCGTTTCACGGAAGAGCTCTCGGCAGACTCCGTGGACACGGGAATCGTCCAGATCAACTTGGGCCGGGTTCTTCTCGCAGAGCGGAAATATCAGGACGCGGAAGCACAAAGTTCAGCGGGCTACAGGATTCTGGCAAAGCAGACCAGCCCCTCGTTGAAGTTCCGGCAGTACGCCTGCGAAGATCTGGCGGCCGAATACGAAGCCCTCCACCAACCCGAGAAAGCGAAGCCGTTCCAGGCCGAATTAGCCGCGGCGCGCCGCTAACTGGCCGCGGGACCACACGGTCAGATCCACATTAACGAGGATAAAGAATCTGGCCGGGCGCGGCTTGGCCCTACCCCCTGAGTAGGCATGGACTCGCACTGTTGGTTCCGTCGGGAGTTGGGGCGCGCCCCGGGTGGACGTAGAGGGGGCATCTTGCCCGCTGGGGCAAGGGCGTCCCGCCCGTCCGGCGACACATCCGGTCCGGCGCGGGAAAAGCCGCAAGGCTGGAGAGCGAGCCTTGCGCTACGTTTTGCTCGCTGCGGGCGCCAACCGGAATCGGCCCCGCGTGACACACTACCCCGTTTCGGTTATCGACAGAGCCGAGACTAAGGATGAGGAAGATGGGGCCGAGCGCTTTGCACGCGCGCGCCATCATGGCGGGGACGGCCATGCCGCCAGGAGCCTAGAGGCGCCCTCCACGCCGGGATCCGGCACTAGGCATTCACGTCCGCGGTGGCCAGAAAGCGTGGGGGGCGGCGGTGTTGGGTGGCTTGCTCGTAGGCGAAGGCCAGTTTGATGAGCACCGGTTCGCTCCAGGCCCGGCCGAAGAAGGATAATCCCACCGGCAAGCCGCGAACGAAACCCATGGGGACGGTGATGTGAGGGTAGCCCGCTACGGCCGCGGGGGTGGAACTTCCGCCCACGTCATGGTCGCCGTCGATGAGGTCGGTCAAGCCCGCCGGCCCTCCCGTGGGGGCCACCAACGCGTCCAATTTGTATTGGTTCATCACCGCGTCGATGCCTTGTGCGCGCATCAGGCTCTTGCTTAAGTCGAGCGCGTCTAGGTATTCCTTGCCGTAGAGCGAGCCTTTCCCCTGCGCCTTCACGAACTGGTCCTGGCCGAAATAGGGCATTTCTTGCTCGGGGTGCTGCTGGTTGAATTCGATGATGTCCTGGAGCGTATGCACCGGGGCAGCATCGCCGAGTTGCGCCAGATAGGTGTTGAGATCGGCCTTGAGCTCAGTCAGCAGCACGATGTCCTCCGCGCCGTCGAGCTGGCCGAGCGTGGGGATGTCCGCGGGGTCCACCACCACCGCGCCCGCGCGCTTCAACACGTCAATCGCATCGTTCAGCAACTTGTCCGTAGCCTCGTTGAATCCGGCGAGCTTGCGCACCACGCCCAGGCGCGCTCCGGCCAGCCCCCTGGGGTCGAGAAAACGGGTGTAGTCGGTAGGGGCACGCCATGGCGTGCCCGTGCCTCCGGCAGGCGAAGGCGTGCCCGTGCGTCCTGGGCGCGGTGGCGTGCCCGGACCTTGGCCGGTGGTCGTGGCCGCGTCGTCGGGGTCAGGCCCGGTGAGCGCGCCCAGCAGAATCGCGGCGTCGGTGACCGTGCGCGCCATGGGCCCGGCGGTGTCCTGGCTGTGAGCAATGGGAATGATTCCGGCGCGGCTCACCAGTCCCAGCGTGGGCTTGATGCCGACAATGCCGTTATTGTTCGCGGGCGAGACGATCGAACCGTCGGTCTCCGTGCCAATCGCCAGCACGCAGAGATTCGCGGCCACCGCGGCGCCCGATCCGGAGCTCGAACCGCTGGGGTTGCGATCCAGCGCGTAGGGATTATGAGTCAGCCCGCCGCGGCCGCTCCAACCGCTGGTGGAGTGCGACGAACGGATGTTCGCCCACTCGCTCAGGTTGGTCTTGCCCAGAATCACCGCGCCAGCGTCGCGCAGCTTCTTGGCCACAAACGAATCCTTCGGCGGGACCGATCCCACCAGCGCGAGCGAGCCCGCGGTGGTTTGCATCCGGTCGCGCGTCGCGATATTGTCCTTAATGAGCACCGGGACGCCGTGCAGGGGTCCGCGTGGACCTTTTGTCTGCCGCTCGCGGTCGAGTGCGTCGGCGATGGCTAAGGCGTCAGGGTTCAACTCGATAACCGCGTTCACCATGGGACCGTGCTTGTCAACCGCGTCGATGCGCGCCAGGTATTGCTCGGCAAGCGAGCGGGCGGTGTATTTGCCGGACATTATGCCCGACCGAAGCGTGGCGAGGGTTGCCTCCTCCAGCTCGAAAGGATCGTCACGATGCGCCGAGGCCACGGTCCGCGCGTCCTGTCCCAGACGAAAAAAAGTGGCCCCTGCGGCGCCGCTGATTATTCCAGTCCGCAAAAATCGCCGTCGATCCAATCCAGAAACGTTGGAAGGTCTCTTCATCAGCATCGGCCTCGGGAAAAAGTTTGAGCCCCGCCGTCCGCCCGCAAGGGTGAACGAGCATACGCGCCCTGACAATATACCAAGGTTAAGGCCATTTCGCTGAACAGACAACACCTCGTGACCCAGCCGCATCCTGAGAAAGGGCTGGTACCGGCGCAAGAATGAGTCAGGCGCGAAAACTCGGCTGCATAGCAATCCTGTGGCTTATCGCGTGTTCGAGACTGGCCGCGCAAGTCACGGCGCCGCCTTCGCGCGCCAAGACGACCTCACCTAGTGCGCCTACGTTCAAAGTGAACGTGGACCTTGTGCTGGTGGACGTGGGCGTTCACGATGAGCACGGGCGCGCCGTCGGCAATTTGCAGCAGGAGGACTTTCGCGTTTTCGAGGACGGCAAGGAGCAGCAAATCGTGGCCTTTTCCCACGAGGAATTGCCGCTCGCCGTGGCGCTGGTGGTCGACAACAGCTCCAGCATCGCCGCGGCACTCGAAGAATTGCGGGCGGGGGCGCTCGATACGCTGGCGCTGCTCAAGCCCGACGACCAAGTGGCCATCTTCAGCTTTGGTGAGAAGCCGGAAATGGAGGAGGGCCTGACTTCTGATCACCAGGCTCTGTCCGTCGATCTGTGGGCCCTCAGCCCCTACGGGGGCACCGACATCGATGGCGCGCTCTTTGAAGCAGCCAACTACCTCGGGCGGACGGCGCCAGAAAGCCGCCGCGCCGTGATTCTGGTGTCCGACAATGAGCCCTCCGAGGACCAGACCAGCGATGTGCCCCAAGTAGTGCGCGCGGCCCAGCAATCGGGAACACCGATTTACAGCATCAAGGTCGGGTATCTCGAACACTCGCGCGTGTTCTTCCTGACCCACTCGGAGTTACACCTCAAGGATGTGGAGAAAATCTGCCACGAGACCGGCGGCGAGATGATTGACACCCGCAACGGTACTTCGGTGAGCTCGGCGATGGAAACCATCCTGACGTGGCTTAAGCAAGGCTATACGCTCGGCTACTCCCCCACCAATAAACGCCGCGACGGAACCTACCGCAGCATTGAAGTGCGCCTGGCGAACCGCGATGAATCCCGCAAACACAAACACACGGTCTACGCGCGACAGGGGTATTACGCGCCGGCCGCCCAGTAAGGCCGATTTCCCATCTCGCAACAGCAGCCGGGGATTTGGATGGACGCCCCGCAGGACGTAGACCCGCTCGAACTCCCCCGGGTTCGGGCATTTCGCAAATGCCAGCCGCAGCACTAATGCAGAAGACTACGCTGCCTGGCTCTGATGCGCCTACCAGTCGGCACAGGAGCCGCGAAGATGGCGGCGTTCCGTTCCAATTAGGACACATGCCCCACAACTTGCGGAAAATGGCGGGGTCTGTTAGATTCACGGCAAATCCAGAAGGCCGGGGAAGGATTTGGGAAAAGTCATTGCGATAGTCAATCAGAAGGGCGGAGTCGGCAAAACCACGACGACGATCAATTTAGGGGCCGCGCTGGCGCAGCAGGACATGTGGACGCTGATTATCGACTGCGACCCCCAGGCGAATACGACGGGTGGGATGGGATTCCCCCGAGATCCGGCGCGCCGCTCGATTTACCATGCCCTGATGCACGATGTACCGCTTAGAAGCCTGGTTATAACCTGTGAAGTGGAAGGGTTGCACCTGATCCCCTCGGAAAAAAACCTGGTGGGCGCTCCCGTGGAACTCGTGGATCAACCCGAACGCGAGCAGGTGCTGCGCAAGAAGATGGTCGATCTCCGCAACGAGTACAATTTCATTCTGCTCGACTGCCCGCCGTCGCTTGACTTGTTAACGCTCAATGCATTGGTGGCGGCCGACTCGGTAATCGTCCCGGTGCAGTGCGAGTATTTTGCCCTGGAGGGTGTATCCGAACTCGTCGATACACTCAATCGCGTTCGCCGTTCGCACAATCCGCGGCTGGCCGTGGAGGGAATCCTGCTGACGATGTACGACGACCGGACCAATCTTTCGCGCCAGGTGCGCGACGACTTGCGCGAATACTTCGGCGACAAGGTTTTTTCTACGGTCATTCCGCGCAACGTGCGATTGGCGGAGGCGCCGAGTTTCGGCAAGCCGGTTTTCCTCTACGATCCGGAATGCAAGGGCGCCACGAGCTACTTGGATTTAGCCAAGGAGGTCATCAATCATGACGAGGAAGGCGTTGGGGCAGGGCCTTAACGCACTGCTACGAACCGTCGAGACCGGTTCGGCGGGACTGATGGAGGTTGCTGTCGACCAGATTGACCCCAACCCCTTCCAGCCTCGCCGCACTTTTTCCGCGGACAAACTGAAGGAGTTGGCAGATTCCATCCGTTCGAGCGGCTTGGTGCAACCGGTGCTGCTGCGTCGCGCCGATGGACGCTATCAACTGATCGCGGGCGAAAGGCGCTGGCGGGCGGCGCGCCAGGCAGGACTGACGGTGATTCCCGCAGTGGTACGCGAAATCGGAGACCGTGACGCGCTGGAGTTGGCTCTGACGGAGAACCTGCTGCGCGAGGACCTGAATCCCCTCGAAGCCGCCGAAGGCTACGCGGCGCTGCAACAGAAACACGGATTAAGTCACGAAGAAATCGCCGAGCACCTGGGGCTTGACCGGTCAACTGTTAGCAACACCCTGCGGTTGTTGCGGCTGCCTCCGCAAGTGCAACAAATGCTCGCGGAGGGGGCGATTTCGGCGGGCCACGCGCGGGCGCTGCTGGGGCTCGAATCCGCCGCGGCGCAGGGGCAGATGGCGCTTTTGATCGTGAAGCAGGGATTGTCAGTCCGGCAGGTGGAGAACCTCGTTGCTCTGCGCGAGTCGAAGCCCGTAGAAAAGACCGACCCGCACGATGCTCCCAAGCTCGACGCCAACGTGCGCGCAGCCGTGCTGGAAATGGAGCGCACGCTCGGCACGCGCGTTAAAGTCCAGGGAGATGAAAAGCGCGGGAAAATCGAGATCAGCTATTTTTCCCCGGAGGACCTGAATCGCATCTTCGAATGGATTGTTAAAAGACAGTGAGCAAGGCTGGGGATACCGCTTCATGGATCGTGGCCAGCGGGTGGGCGCTCGTTTTGTTTTGATTTCCGCTTACCACTGCCCTTAGGAGGGCGCAATGGCATTCAGCATGGGCAAACCCGCAGCACGTCGGCGCGAACTCTCGGACCTGCCGGAAGATTGGGTCGGCTGGCTTGAGCCCGGCGTGGAGATGGAAGGAAAGATGAAAGTTTCGGGCGGGCTCATCCGGATGAACGCCCACTTTAAGGGCGAGATCATTTCCGATGGCGCCGTGGTCGTCCACGACCAGGGTGAAGTGGAAGGTGGGATTCAATCCCGAGTGGTGAGCATCACCGGGAAAGTGAAAGGAACCGTTCACGCCAAAGAACGGTTGGAGATTAAAGAGCACGGCATCCTCTTGGGCGATATTTACACTCCCTGTCTGCTGATTGACCCCGGAGGGTTCTTTGACGGCCAGTGCCACATGCCCCCGCCTGAGCCTGCCAATTCAAATCCCACGCAGGTGGATTCCACCGAACACGCCTGAGGCGACTCGGCGAACAATTCGGGCCGGCCAAGTCAATTCTCCAGCGGCGGAAAAGGGGGAAGCCGTTATCCGAAAAAGCTGGGAAGACCGGGAAAGCCGCCGCTCGGAAATCCCGATCCTCCCGAGAATTACCGAAGGTCGATCAGAAGTTCGCCTCGACGTTGTTCTGTGCGCAGAGGAGTCTTGCCTTGAACGTGGTGATGAAAGGGTCATCGCTAAGCTTCAGTAATACCGAAGCGCCGCGAGACTCTTTCACGATGGACGGAGAGGCGCCAGGGATCAGCGACTCCTTGGGAAACCTGAAGAGGTCCCCCGAGCCGCGCTCCACGTAGGCGCCAGGATCGTTGACGGATTCCCAGGTAACCTCGGAAAGGACTTGCCGCCGGGATCCCTGAGCCGACTGTGTCATGTTTTCCTCAGATCTTGCCATAGTGATTGTCCTCCTTATCCCTTTCGATTTAGATCGTGCAGGGGGAACGCACATCGCCCCCTTGTTTTGGGGAGAAGGCAGCGAGGAGCGAGCTCGCAAGGTGGGTTGATCGAACCCGAGCGGAAAAGCGAAGAGCAACCTGAGGAGATACCTTAGTGCGGCGTCAGAGGGGTATTTAGACCTCAGCCCCGTTCATTGACCCAGAAAGCGTTGTTTAATAGCCCTGTGCTCCAGGCCGTCCCTTCTGGCCCGAAACGCATCAACATTATCTCCGGGTTCGAACAATGTCAAGAACTGTATTGCTATAGATTTGATAAACTTAGCGTCAATATTGATCACAGCCGCATAAATACAGGACGAAAACGATGTCACGTCGCTAAGCTTTTGAAACCCGCATGGATAGTGCGTGCCGATATTTCAGCACTATGATCAGGGAGTGCCCTTGTGAGTTCATCACAGTGAGTGCAACCTGCAGGAGGTGCGGTGAGAACAGGATCATGTTCGCAGGATCGCGCCGATCTCCGCAATTGCGTGATCAATCTCCTCCTCAGTGTTGTAAAAATGTGGAGAGAGCCGGATACCCGCGCCGGGACGGTAATCCACAATCACTTCGCGCCTTAGGAGTTCGTTCAGCACTTCCGGCCCGCGAGGGACATCAAGCGTCACAGTGCCGCCACGTCCTTCGTCGCTGCCGGGTGTGGCCACGCGCCAACCGCGCTCAAGTGCGCCGTCGATGATCCGTTGCGTCAACACCAGGGAGCGCTCGCGAATCCGCTCGACCCCGGCTTGGCGAATGATCTCGATCCCCGGTCGCGCGGCGTAAAACCCGGGTACGGCCGGGGTGCCATTAGCGAAGCGATAAGCGTCCTCGCGATAATCGCCGGGACCGACTTGAAAATCAAAGGGGTGCGGTTGTGCGAACCAGCCAGTGAATGTGGGCTTGAGGCTGTGTGCCAAATCAGGACGCGCGTAGAGGTAAGCCACTCCCGGCCCTCCGCACAACCACTTGAGCACGCCGCCGACCATGAAATCGATGTTCCACCGTTGGGCCTCAACGGGCAGCGTCCCAGCGGATTGGTATGCATCTAGCACCACGTGCGCCCCCACTCGATGCGCGCGTTCGATGATGGCTTCAACGTCCTGCACGCAGCCGCTCTTGAAAAGGACATGCGACACGGGCACCAGGAGAGTGCGCTCATCGATTGCCGCGAGTAACTTCTCGGTGGGCAGGCACAGCGGGTCCTCATCGGTCCGCACCAGATCGATTTCTGCGCCGCGACTCCGTTGTGCGTACCAGAAATACAGTACGGAAGGAAACTCCTTGTCGAGCAGCACTACCTTGCGCCGGAGGCCATCGAAAGGGAAGCAAGAAGCGATAACTGCTTGCGTCTGGGTTACGTTCTGGTGGAGAGAGATGGTTCCCGGTTCCGCCCCCAGAATCGGCGCGAGCAGGTCTGCGAATTTGAGCGCCAGATCCCACCAAGTCTCTTCCCAAGCGCGCACACCCCGCGTGGCCCAGGTATGGGCGTAGTCCCGCAATGCGCTCTCCACGCCGCGCGGCATTGCTCCCAGGGAGTTGCTGATAAGGTATGTAGTGGTTTTGAGAATGGGGAAATCATCCCGCCATGCCAACAGATCCTTCATGAAAAGACTCCTCCGCGACTTGCCCCGAAGCTCGGATCATTGCGGTTGTGCGCGCTTCCTGGTGCGCCACGCTCCGTACGCCAGGGAAATGAACACGAGCCATGGCACCCCCGCCATCAGAGTAATGCGCAGGCCCGGCGCAAACCAGGTGGAGATTGTTACCCCCAGTAAGCCCGCCAGCGCCAACACGTTCATGATTGGGGATGCCGGCATGAAACGAGCGGAAGCATCAGCGCGGTGGATGCGGCGAAAACGTAAATGGGTGATGAGAATCATGATCCAAACGTAAAGTCCGGCAAACAGCGAGGTTCCCACCAGAGCCAGGTAAGCTCGGCCGGGCATATAGAATTCGGCGACTGCTGCCAAACCCATACCGCATCCGGAAGCGATCAGAGCCCAAATGGGGATGCCACGGCTTGTCGTGTACCCCAAGGTCTGTGGGGCATAACCTCCTCGCGCCAGCGAGAATATCATACGAGCGGAAAGATAAAGCAACGCATTGGCGCTGGATAGCGCAGCCGTCAGCACTACGAGATTCATCAGCGAAGGCGCGGCCCTCATGCCCACCGCCTGGAAAGCGCGAACAAAGGGGCTGGCGTCAAGGCCGGCCACCGGCCAGGGCACCAGCCCAACGAGTACGATGATGCCGCCGATGTAGAAGAGGCCTAGCCGCCAGAACACGGAGCGCATAGCGCGAGGAATTGAGCGGACAGGGTCGCGTGCCTCCCCCGCCGCCACAGCCACCTCCTCGATGCCGAAGTAACTGAAAGTCGCGAGCGAGGTGGCGAGAAAAACACCACGCCAACCGTTGGGAAGGAATCCACCTTGGCCGGTGTAGTTGTGTAACCCGCGCGCTGGGAACGGACCAAACCCGAAGAGGAGCGCCACTCCGATGAGAATGAAGGCAACAATCGTAACAACTTTTATCAAAGCCAACCAGAATTCAAACTCCCCGAAACTTGCTACAGTCCAGGCGTTGGCGGCCAGCAAGCCCAGGGAAAATGCCGCTACCCACAACCATCCAGGGACGCGGGGGAACCAGTAGTGGCAGTAGATGGCCGCGGCAACCACTTCACTTCCCACAGCTATGTTCACCCCGACCCAATAGGAGTAGCGCATGGTAAATCCCGCCCATGGGTGCAGGTAGATTTCCGCATAAACGCCAAAGGAGCCCGCCACGGGATGAACCACTGCCATCTCGGACAGGGACCAGGCGACAGCCAAGGCGATGAATCCCCCCAGGGCGTAGGCAAGTATTACACCCGGCCCAGCGAGCCTCACGGAAACCCCCGAGCCCAGGAAGAAACCGGTGCCCACGGCCCCGCCCAACGCAATCATGCTCACTTGGCGAGGGCTGAGGCGGCGTGAAAGAGTATCTTCACGGGCAGCAACCGAGTGCGCGGCTACTTGAGCTGGAGCCGGAATTGGTGTTGGTGATGAATGTCCCAAATCTCTGCCATCGTAGCGGCACATCGAGTGCGGGTCAACGAGAACCGTGGGATTACAGATCGAGGTCGGCAGCGTCCGAGCGGGCGCGCGGTAAGAAGAGAATCACGGGTTCGAGTTCGGGGACAATTGCCAGGGCGGAGCACTTCCCGTCCTTGGCATTCCTGCGCCCGGTGTGTAGAATGAACATCGCGTGTTTCGCGCGCCATAACCCCTGCTCTCGAAAGGTTTCATTCCCATTCCATTCTTCATCCTCATCGCCCTTGCGATCCTTTTCCTTGGCCACTACTTTGTCTATGCGTCCGTGCTGTATTTTTTCGGCCTCGTCGCGTTCGAGCACAGGACGGCGTTGGCCTTGCTGCTTTCCTTGCTTCCGCTCAGCTTCATCGCGTCGGCCTTCCTGGCCCATTGGACTGACGGCCTTCTCACTCGCGTGCTCTATTTTTGTTCGTCCCTTTGGCTCGGCGTCGGACTTACACTCCTTACTGCATTCGCACTCACGTGGGCCGTTTGGGGCGCCGCTTTAGTTATCGGCCGAAGCCCCAACCCCTTGTGGCTCGGACTTGGCGCGGTGGGACTGACGGTTCTTTACTCAGCGTACGGTATCTGGAATGGTTACCACCCGCGCTTGGTGGATTTTAAGGTCCGCATCAAAAACCTTCCGCCGAGCTGGCAGGGTGAGACCTTGGTGCAGCTTTCGGACGTGCACCTGGGGCGAATCCTGGGCGCGGACTTCCTCTCACGTGCCGTAGCCAAAGTCAACGCGCAAAATCCCGCGATGGTGTTGATCACCGGAGACCTTTTCGACGGTTCCGACGGCAAGCTCGAGGAATTGGTCGCACCCCTAAACCAATTGGTGGCGCCAAAGGGGATCTACTTCGTGACGGGGAATCACGAAACCTACCTGGGAGTGCAGCGCTCATTGGCAGCACTCCGCAATACTCCGGTGAAGGTTCTCGCCGATGAGCGGGTGGTCATCGATGGACTGCAGGTAATCGGAATCAGCTATCCCGAGCGCGGCCACACGTTGGGCTTTGCGGAGAAGATGGCCAAGATGCCCGGTTTCGACCCGGCCCTACCATCAATATTGCTCTACCATAGCCCCACCCAAGTTGCTGAGGCGAAGGCGGCGGGCATCAACCTCCAGCTTTCCGGCCACGTTCATCAAGGCCAAATCTTCCCGCTTCAGTTCATCACCCGGCTCATGTTTGGAAGGTATTACCATGGCTTGCATAAGGAAGGAACCTATACCCTCTATACAACAAGCGGCACCGGCCTATGGGGACCCACGATGCGAACCGGGAACCATCCCGAAATTCCCGTTATTCATTTGGAATAAAGTGCAAGCAGTCTCCCACCCTCTTGAGAGGGTGGGGTGTCCGCAGTTCCACGCTATCGGCGACCCCATCACTGCAACAGCAGACCGCCGGATCGCCGAATTTTTCACCACTCGGACTTTCCTTCCCTTGCGGTACCGGCCGATTAGGTGTATAGATTGCGCCGGCTAAAGGTCTTCAAGAACCGCCCGCCGCTCCCAACCGGAGAATACTTCCCGAGCAGGTTCCTGGTGATCATCCGATTCGCTTCGAGGGGGTTTCTATGGGTCGTTACACACGTCGTCGTTTCATTCGCCGGGGTATGGAGGGGGCCGCGGGCCTAGGTTTATTCAGCGCTGGAGCGCGCACGGCACTTGGGGCGCCCGGACACGAGGCGCTTCCAAGTCCCGCGGGGGGGCCACAAACTGTCACGCCGCATCCAGTCGAAATCGTCGTCACCGCGACGCCGGTGCGGGAGCGCTTCTGTGGTGTGGGATTTCACGCGGAAATGTTTCTTGACGTAAGCACCCCAGACTTCTTCGAGCAGGTTTTGGCGAAGCGCTGGCGCGAGCTAAATCCGCGGTTCGCCCGCCTTTTCCATCGCTGGCAGCCCGGCCATCCCGGTGAGCGTGACGTTCAAGCGCTTGATGCAATGGCGCGGCAGTTGGTCTTTATGAAGGAAGCCGCCGGAACGGAAATCTACATTACCACCGGCGGGCTCAAGGAAACGGCCAGTGACGAGGAACTTCGCGCATACGCCCAGGCTGTTGCCAACGATCTCGAATACCTCCTCAACCGTGGTGCATCGAATCTTAAATACTACTGCTGCACCAACGAGCTCTCGCTGGCCGAGTGGGGCGATATGCACACGGACATGCCCAAGTATCGGACCTACCAGCAGAGCATCTTCGAAGAAATCAAGCGACGCAAGCTGAACATTAAGATGCTGGCCACCGATGCCTCGCCCGTCGAGTATTGGCCCACGCTCGGATGGGCCGCCGAACACATGGACGACATCACGGGGATTTATGGCGGCCACCACTACCTCAACGACCACGATCCCGGCAATCTGGATTTCTATTCCTGGTTCAAAGGGCGGTGTAGCTGGGCAGTCGAACTTGCCCGTGCCAAGGGAAAGGATTTCATCCTCGGTGAATTCGGGCCTGCGCAATATCAGGAATTGAAATACGGCGTGCGCTGGGATACTTGCCGGTACTTCGGCACTCCCCTCGAGCCTCTGGCCGGCTTGCAGCTTGCCGAGGCCGCGATGGCAGCCATCAATGCCGGCGTTTATGCGCTGAGCTATTGGACGTTCACCGACTATCCGGATGACAAAGGCGGAGATGGAATTAACCAGTGGGGCGTTTTCAAGTGGCTCACCAACGACGGCGTGACGCGTGCCCCGTATTATTCCTTCGGTCTCCTCACCAAGTTCTTTCGTGGCCCCGCCACGGTCTATCAAGTCAAAACAGAGGAGGAGAAGCTGCGTGTCGTGGCCATCCAGCACGACGAGGACAAGACTTGGTCGATCGCCGTCATCAACCGCGACACCCGGGCCGTGCCGGTAAAGCTTGTGCTTCCCGGCTCCAGCCAGCCCGGCGTTTTCCGCAAATACGAGTACGATCCCAAACACGTTCCCGTGACCGAAGACGGCGACCTTCAGGCACCCTCGGCCAAACTGCCGCTCCACGAGGGAGCGCTGGCGGACATCGTGGAGGCCGGCACCCTGGCTGTTTATACCACGGCCTATGATGATACGCCGCCGGCTTCAGTGCGTGGGCTTGAAGTTGCCCGCGTTCACGACACGCGCGCTTCTGGCGCGTCCGCCGGCGCTAGCCGGTTGCGCTGGATGCCCAATACCGAGCCTGATCTTTGCTACTACCGAATCTATCACCATGGCTCTCGGATTGGCTCGACTGTGGCGACTGAATTCATTGACGCCGGACCCGGCAATGACCGCTCAGATGGGTATTCGGTAGTGGCCGTGGACCGGTCGGGAAACGCCAGTTCTTCATAACTTCCCGGTGAAGTGGTCACCGAAATAATCCAATCGCCGCTGGTTGCGGACGTAGCGCCTGAGCCGTCGGATCTTCCCGGCTATTGGTGCGATCATCATTCTCTTTTTCACTTCCGCAATCGGCTCTTAGTCGTTAAACTCTTCTCGATGCGGCCGACTGAATTCATCGCGGTGATGCAAAAAGGCCAGGTGGGAGCGGCGTATTTCCTGCGCGGCCCGGATCGCTTCCTTCAGGAGGAATGCCGCAAGGCCGTGGTGAACTCCATCCCGGCGGACTCGCGGCAATGGTGCCTGGCGGAATTGGAATTCGCCGCCGGGGAACTTCCTCACGCCCTCGAAGGCGCCGAGCAGATGCCCATGCTGGGCGGCCACAATTTTCTGCTTATCTCCGACACCGATGATTTCAAGCAAGCTGGTGACGAGGATGTGGAGGCGCTTCGCGCGTATTTGGAGCGCCCCGCGTCATTCTCCACCGTGGTTTTTCTGGCCACGGAACCGGACCGGCGGCGGCGCTTCGTCCAGTTGCTCGAAAAAAAGACGCAGCTTGTGGAGTTGCGCTCTCCGGACCGCCGGGAGGCCGCCGATTGGGTGAAACGATTCCTCCAACACGCGGGGGTGGCGATTGCCGACGGCCTGGCGGAAGAAATCGCCGGGAAGTTTGAAATCAGTCAGGATTCGCGCTCCGCTACCGGACCCTCGGCCGTCAATTTGCTCTGGATGCGCACCGAGCTCGAAAAGCTTCTGACCGCGCGCCCCGACATGAAACGCGTGGAGGTAGCGGATTTAGACGTGATTGTCGCCTTTCACGAAGAGCACGAGATCGGAAAACTGCTGCGTGCTATCGGCGAGCGCAAGTGCGGTCTGGCGCTCGCCACGCTGCGAGAGTTGCTGGCGAGCAAGGTGGCGGAAACCCTCATCCTTTGGTGCATCGCCGACCTGTTCCGCCAGGCCCTGCGCGGAGTCTCGAGCTTCGGAAACCGCGGCGGCTGGTCGCGCGGAGCGAACCCTTATTCAACCTCGGAGATTGCGCCGCTAACGCAGAAGAATTATCCCCGCGAGGAATTGTTACAGGCCATGCGCGCCGTTCGCCGCGCTGATCTCGGGATCAAATCTTCTTGGAAGGACTCCAGAATCCTGTTGGAGTTTCTGGTTTGGCAAATCGTTGTGGGCAAGGAATCCGCAGGAGAAGGAGCCGTTGGGGGAGAGGTCCCGCTGCCGACGGAAGGATAGGGATTAGGGTTTAGGGATTGGGGATTAGGGGAGGGAGCGGTGATTCACAGTTACAAGGATCTGGATGTTTGGAAAAGATCCGTGGCCTTAACGACTGATTTATACAAATTGACCGCGCGATTCCCGGGGACAGAGCGATTCGGTCTAAGCTCCCAGATCCAGAGAGCTGCAATCTCAATCCCTGCCAATCTCGCCGAGGGATGGGGGAGAGGTTCGACGAGGGAGTACGTTCAGTTCGTGACAATTGCCCGCGGATCGTTGATGGAATTGGAAACCCACCTCATCATTGGGTGCAACTTGGGCTTTCTCAACCCTGATGAGTTCCGAGTGGCTTCGGAGGCGATTGAAGAAATCGGCAAGATGCTCAACGGATTGATCCGGGGGTTGAAGTCTCGCCAAGAAGCGGCGTAAATCCGAGCCCCCAACCCCTAACCCCTAATCCCTGCGCTACGCCAGTCCGTTGAATGCCAGCGTCAGCCGCGACTTGTAGCGCGAGGCGGTGTTGGCATGCAGAACGCCCTTGTGGACCGAGTGGTCGATCAGCGTAAGTGTGGGCTTCAGCAGAGCTAGCGCGCCCGCCTTGTCTTTTGCTTTCAATGCGGCGCGGTACTTGCGAATCTGGTTGCGCAGCCGTGAGGTATGCACCTGATTCAGCACGGTGCGCTTCTCGGTTTGCTTAATTTGCTTCAGCGCGGATTTGTGACTTGCCACGGAAACTCCTTTAGTGCAAAATGCAATTCTTCAATTTAGCAGATAGCTCTCCGATGCGTCAACGGTGAATATACATGAGTATTCCCCCGATCGGGTCCGACCTGCCCATTCTCTTGGATGCGGCGAAGATTGAGGCGCGCATCACGGAACTCGCCGCCGACATTTCCCGCGACTATGAGGGGCGGACTCCGCATTTGGTGGGCGTTTTGAAGGGTGCCTGGGTATTCATGGCGGATATCGTGCGGCATATTTCCATCCACTGTACGGTGGATTTTCTGAGCATTCAAAGTTACGGCTCCGGCACCATGTCCTCGGGGGAAGTGAAGATCACCAAGGACCTCGACGTCAGCATCCAAGGCCGCGATGTGCTGGTCATTGAAGATATCCTCGACACGGGCCGCACTTACAGCTACTTGCAGGAAGTGCTGGGAGCGCACGATCCGGCCAGCCTGAAGCTCGCTGCTTTGCTCGACAAGCACTCGCGCCGCATCATTCCCGTCGAAGCGGATTACGTGGGTTTTGAAATCCCCGATGTATTTGTGGTCGGCTACGGCCTGGATTTCGACCAGAAATATCGAAATCTCGCCGACATCCGCCATATCCCTTCTCCGCAGACTCTCTTTTCGTTCGAAAAGCGGCCCTGACGAGAAGTTCTCAGTTCTCAGTTTTCAGTCAAACCCGCAAGGTTCATGCCGGTGCATTTACGAGTCAATCAAGAGTGATGACGGAGGACTTCAGTCATCACTTTTCCGGGAGGTTTGACCGACCACTGACAACTGAAAACTGAGAACTGCTTGTGAGTTTCCCCGCCGCGCAAGCTATAATGAACGCGCGAGTCCTCCGCACCCATGGAAGAATTCTCCACACCCCTCATGCGACAATACAGCGCCATCAAGCAGCGCCATCCAAGCGCTCTGCTGTTCTTTCGCCTGGGCGATTTCTACGAACTGTTTTTTGAAGACGCCGTCGTCGCAGCGAAAGAGCTCCAGATTACTCTTACCTCCCGCAATAAGGAGAAGGGAACGGCCATTCCTATGTGTGGTGTCCCCTACCACGCGGCCGAGGGGTACATCGCCAAGCTCATCCGGCGGGGCTTTCGCGTGGCAATCTGTGACCAAATGGAAGACCCCCGCCTCGCCAAAAAGCTCGTCAAGCGCGAGGTCACGCGCGTGGTGACGCCCGGCACGGCCATTGATTCACAGGTGCTGGAGCCGCGCGAGAACAACTACCTGGCGTCGGTGGCACGGCATAATGGGGCGGCAGGTCTGGCCCTCATAGATCTTTCCACCGGCGATTTTCGCGCCACGGAATTTAATGGAGAGGAAGCCCTATCACGATTGCGGGACGAACTTGACCGCATGCGGCCAAGCGAACTCTTACTGGCTTCGGGCACGCCCAGTCCGCTCGAAGGCCGGGTCGCCGGCGGCACGATAGTCACCCAAACGCCGCTGGATGAGTGGGTGTTCGGCGAGGAGTACGGCGCGCGCCTGCTTCGTGACCATTTCCGCGTGGCCACCCTGGCGGGCTATGGACTAGAGGGCCACCCCTTCGCCGTGGCCGCGGCCGGCGCCATCCTCCACTACGTTCGTGAGACGCAGCGCGGCTCGCTGACACACCTCGATGGCATCCGTTTCTATCAGCAGCAGGATTCCCTGGTGCTCGATCCCTCCACGCTGCGCAACCTGGAATTGGTGGACCCGGCGTTCGGCGAAGCGCGCGCGGCCACGCTGCTCGGCGTCCTCGACCATTGCGCCACTTCGCTCGGCGCGCGCAAGCTTAAGGCTTGGATGCTGCGGCCTTCCGTCGACCGTGACGAGCTCAACAAGCGCCTCGATGCTGTCGAAGAACTTGCCAGGAATACCATCGCACGCGAGGAACTACGCCGCGTGCTGGGCTCGATTCAGGACCTCGAACGCTTGCTCAGCAAAATCACGATGGAAACGGCCAACGCCCGCGAATTGCTGGCGCTGAAACAATCGCTGCGCCCGCTTCCCATCTTGCGAACCTACCTTCTGCACCTTCAGGCACGCCGCATCGGGGAACTGCATGAGCGGCTCGATGAGCTGGCGGACATTCACGAGTTGCTGGAGAAATCGATTCACCCTGAGCCGCCGGTGGTACTGAACGAAGGCGGCTTGATCCGTGCGGGCTATCACGCGGAGCTCGACGAACTGCGCGACCTTGGCCAGAATTCCAAACGCCTGCTCGCCCAAATCGAATTGCGCGAACGCGAACGCACCGGCATCACCTCGCTCAAGGTTCGCTTCAACAACATCTTTGGTTACTACATTGAAATCTCCAAGGCCAATATGCACCTGGCGCCCGCGGACTACGAGCGTAAGCAGACGCTGGTGAACGCCGAACGCTTTACCACCGCGGAGCTCAAGGAACTGGAAGTGAAGATACTGGACGCGGAAGAACGCAGCCATACGCTCGAGCGCGACCTCTTCACCGGCATTCGCCGCCAGGTGGGCAGCGAAGCATCGCGCATTCGCCAGACCGCCGCCGGGCTGGCGGAGCTTGATGTGCTCTGCTGCTTCGCGCATCTGGCCGCCGAGCGCGAATACCATCGTCCGGAGTTTTCCGATGACGCCGAACTGCTCATTCAGGAAGGGCGCCACCCGGTGATTGAGCGCATTGTGGAAGAGGGTCAAACCGGCAAATTCATTCCCAACGATCTCTACATGAACGGCAGCACGGACCTGTTGTTGATTGTTACCGGGCCTAACATGGGGGGGAAATCGACTTATCTTCGCCAAGCCGCGCAGATTGCATTGATGGCGCAAATAGGCAGTTTTGTACCTGCCGCTCGCGCCAAGCTTCCCATTTTCGACCGCATCTTTACCCGCATCGGCGCGTCTGACAACCTGGCCCGAGGCCGTTCAACATTTATGGTGGAGATGACGGAGGCGGCGGCCATTCTGAATACGGCCACTCCCCGAAGCCTGGTGTTGCTGGACGAAGTGGGCCGCGGCACTGCCACCTTTGACGGCTTGGCGATCGCTTGGGCGGTGGTTGAATATTTGTTGACGCACACGCGCGCGAAAACCCTCTTCGCCACCCATTACCACGAGTTGACAGAACTGGCGGATCTGCTTAAGGGCGTGAAGAACTACCACGTTTCGGTGAAGGAATCCGGGTCAAACATCATCTTCCTGCGCAGGGTTGAACCTGGGAGTGCGGACAAGAGCTATGGCATCGAAGTGGCGCGCCTGGCGGGTTTGCCCCTCACTGTCATCGAGCGCGCACGGGAAGTCCTGACGCGGCACGAGCAGAATGAGCACAGCCTGAGTGAGCGCCTGGCAAGCCACAAGCAGGCGCCGGAGGCGGGGCCGGTGCAACTCACAATCTTTACACCGCTCCATGCCGACGTAGTGAGGGCAATCGAGGATGCGGACCTCGACAACTTGAAGCCCATTCAGGCGCTCAACCTTCTGGCCGAATTGAAGAAACAAATTCAATGATGGAATTGGGCCTGCGCTAAGCCCGGCAGTTGACAACGTAGCTGCAGGTCCTAGACATCAACCATGAATGTATCCCTTGATCCCGTTATGCACGCGAAGCTCCTGCGTCTTGCTGCCGAGCGCGGCCGCGACGCCGAGGTGCTGGCGCGCGAAGCCATCGAGCACTTTGTCAACTACGATGAGTGGTTTGTCAATGAGGTAGAAAAGGGTTTGGCGCAAATCGATCGCGGCGAGGTGCTGACCCATGAACAGGTGGGGTCGCGTCTCGAAAAGCTTCTGGCCGAAAAGCAGTCTCGCACATGAAAGCGGAGGTTCGCTGGGCGAGTAAGGGAAGATTCACCACAGAGTGTCTGCCCGCCGTTGGCGGGTCCATAGTGCCGGAAACTTCCAGTTGCCGTCACGAATAATCAATAACTTACGTGAAGTTTCTGGAGAGAGCACAGAGCCCACGGAGGAAAACGTGCTTGGTGTCCTGCCTCCATGGTCTCTGTGGCCTTTGTGGTGATCCTATTTGGTTGCGGCTCCGCCGCGCTGCGCTACGCTGCTGCGAGGCATTAGGATTACGAGGGTTTTACCGTCCGCCCAACGGAAGTACCGAGGCTGTTATTGCTCGCCCTATGTGTTAACATTTGTTCGGAGGCAATCTTATGAGCGGAGTTTCGGCCCTGAATCTTCCGGAAGAACTTAAGGAGAGGATTGAGCATGCCGCGCGGGAGCGTGATCAGAATCCCTCGACCTTAATTGCCAGTGCCTTGGATCTGTTGCTGGAAACGGAAGCGCTTCAAACAGAAGAGGCCCAACGCCGCCTTGATTCCCGCACCGGAAGGACCATTCCCAATGAGCGGGTGATGGCGTGGCTTGACACTTGGGGTCAAGAGGAAGAGATTCCTCCCCCCGAATGCGAATAAGGTGGGATGCTCGCGCCGTCCAGGACCTCCGAGAAATCCGTGCATACATTGCGGCTGATAAGCCCGCTGCAGCGGTCCATGTTGCCAAACGCATTAAGACCTCCGTTCGACGCTTGAGCGAATTCCCCGCCATGGGGAGACAGACCGCGCGTCCTAACATCCGGAAACTGTCGATCCCGGGAACTCCGTTCGCGGTGTATTATCGCCTTCTGGCGGATGCAGTCGAAATTCTGACAGTCTTTCACGGGGCGCGCCGGCGCTTCCCGACTTAAATGCTGCGGTTAATCAGAGACGCTTTGGATTTTACTTCCCCAAAATGGAGATGACGAGTGAGTGGAGAACCCTTGCGCGGGTCACGCCTGCTGGTGGGGCTGATTTCCGGGACGTCGATGGATGGCATTGACGCGGCATTGGTGCGCGTCTCCGGTCCCGCCGCCCAGCCCCGCGTGCGTCTCCTGGCGTTTGAAACCATGCAGTATCCCGACTGGTTGCGTCAGAAATTACTGGCGATCGCGGGGGGCGGGTCCACCTCCGCCGAAGAAATCAACCAACTCCATGCCTTGTTAGGAGCTGCGTTCGGCGAGGCAGCCTTGCAGGTTTGCAGTCGCGGGAGGGTCAATCCGAACCGCCTCTTCGCTATTGGATCGCACGGACAAACCATTCACCACAATGGAGGCCGCCCGGGCGGACCGGGATCTCAGATCGAATATGAGGTCGTTGCGGTTCCTGCGAAGCGGGGACGGGCGATCAAAAAACTGATAGCGACTCCCCGTGCTTTTTCTCCAGCCTATGAACTGGTCAAGCGATTTCAGGCCGCGAAAGAGTCCCAAGGAGAGTATTCTCTTTTCGAAGTTACGGGCACTCCCAGAGAACTGAAGTTGTTAATCGAGGGCAGAGTGAATAGCGCTGACCTGCTCTCCAAGTTCCGTGGCCTTCCGATGAAGGCGCTAAAAGTTCGGCCTGCGCTACTTCTGGAAAGGCCCTGTACGTTCCAGATCGCGGAGCCGGCGTTGATTGCCGAACTTACGGGCGCGCCCGTGGTGGCGGATTTTCGTGTTGCTGATATGGCGGCGGGCGGGCAGGGAGCGCCGCTGGTGCCGATGGTGGATTACCTCCTTCTGCGCGACCAACGCGAGGGGACCGTGGCGCTCAACATCGGCGGCATTGCCAACTTCACGGTAATTCCCCCCGGCGCGGAACCGGAACAGGTTTTCGGATTCGATACAGGCCCCGGAAACATGATCATGGACGGACTGGTCCGGCACTTTACCAAGGGTCAGAAGTCCTACGATGCCGGAGGACGATGGGCGGCAACGGGGCGAGTGATCGAACCGCTGCTCGACGAACTGCTTCGCCTCCCCTTTTTCGCGCAAAACCCTCCGAAAAGCGCGGGGCGCGAGCAGTTTGGCGAGAACTTCATCGACCAATTCTTTCTGAACAGGATATCTTCCGACTCCGCAACACGAAAACGAAGGCTGGCTAGGCAAATCGTCGATCGTCAATCGTCAATCGTCAATGACTTGCTTCGCACCGCAACTGAGTTGACCGCCCGCACCATCACCGACGCGCTCGAGCGTTTTGTGCCCGGTAGAATTCCCATCCACCGGCTCATTATTTCCGGCGGCGGCGCCCACAACCGCTTGCTGGTGGCGCGCCTCACCGAACTTCTGCCCAGCATGCGCGTTTGCCAATCCAGCGAATTTGGCCTCGATGTGGATGCCAAGGAAGCCATCGCCTTCGCCGTCCTCGCTGACCGAACGATGCACGGCCTGCCCGGCAATCTTCCCGCGGTAACCGGCGCGCGCCGGCCGGTGGTTCTCGGCAAAATCTCACGGCCGTAATCCGAATCGCGAATCAAAAATTGAGCAACCCGCTGGTCCGAACGGTGTAATCATCGATCGACAAATTCCGGAGGACACGCAATGACACCTCATGAGCGGCGTTTAGGTGACTTGGTATCGATTGGACCCGCGATGCTGCGGGACTTTGAGTTGCTGGGCATTCGTTCGGTCAAGCAACTGGCGCGGCAAAAGGCCGAGAGCCTTTATGAAAAGCTGTGCCGCGTGACCGGAAAAAGCCAGGACATTTGCGTCCTTGACACTTTTAGCGCTGCGGTGGCGCAGGCGCGGGACCCGCGACTTCCATCTGAGCAATGCCAATGGTGGTATTGGAGCCGTCAGCGCAAGGCGGGGGAAAGAGAATTGCCGATTGTCGATTGATGATTGCCGAATGAAGGTTCCCGATCCCAGGTTCAAAATTCAAGCTTCCAGGATAGCAAGCGCCTAACCCCGTGTCCCTTGTCCCGTATCCCGTGTCCCGTTTCACACCTTCAACCCCAACCGCCATAGTGTTGTGACCCCCAGTTCGCGCAAGGAATAGAGCGTCCGCAATGTGGGGTCGTCCTCGATGGGGCTATCAGGGGCGGGGGAGGCGAAGGCGGTAATTCCCGAGGCGCGGAACATCAGCTTGATGCGATAGAGGTGAAACCCGTCGCTTACAACTATGCACGTGCGCGCGTGGCGTTGCTTGAGGATTTGGGTGACGGCCTTGACGCTCTGGTACGTGGTTTCGCTGTGCGTTTCCGAGGAGATCTTCTCTTGCGCTACTCCTTGCTGAATCAGGTAGTCGCGCCCTACTCCGCCTTCGGTGAAGTGCGGATCGCCGCCGCTGCCGCCGGTGGTGATGATAGCGGGGGCCAAGTTGCGCGCGTCGAGCTCAATCGTGTGGTCCAACCGGGCTTTGAAAACAGGTGATGGCGACCCATTGTACTCTGCAGCGCCGAACACCACGATAGCGTCAGCGGTGCGTGCCTCATCGTCCCCCGCCTGCCAGCGGATGGCGGTGTACAGAAACCACTCCGCCCAAGCGCCAACCAGCAGCGCCACGATAAGTACTACCAGAAACCCGTAACGAAAACGTGCGCCAATCAGCCGAGGTACTCCTTCAACTCAGACTCTGGGATAGCACCTGCGCGTACGATGCGGCCGGTTTCACCCTTAAGTTCGACGACGGTTGAGGCCAGCCCGCCTCGGGTCAGACCTCCATCCAGGATCAGCGGCAGCACATCGCCGATCTGGCAATCCACTTCATCCGCGGTCGAGCACGATTCCATATCAGAGAGGTTGGCGCTGGTACCGGTGAGCGGGCGCCCCGCGGCCGCGACCAGAGCGACGACGAATGGCGCCTGCGGCCAACGCAATCCCACCTTGCCGGTGTTGGCGGTGACCTTCAGTGGGATCTGGGCGGAGGCGGGGGCCACCAGAGTGAGCGCCCCCGGCCAGAACTTCTGGGCCAGGGTAAAGAACAGTTTGGGTGGATGATCGGCCATGTCGGCCGCTAGGTCGATGGAATCAACCAGCAGCGGAATCGGCCGGTCCGCGGTGCGCCGCTTGATCCGAAAGATCTCACTGACCGCCGCCAGATTAAACGGGTCCGCACCCAGGCCGTAGAAAGTGTCGGTAGGAAAGGCCACCACCTTGCCTCGCAAAATAAGGTGGATGGTGTATTCCAAAGCGTATTCGAGGGAACTGTTTTCTAACTTTAGGATTTCGGCCATTGAACCGCCGAGCGCGCCAAATTCGGAAACTGACCGTAGCACAAGCATTCCATAGGGTCAAGAAGCCAATCGCGCCGAAAGAAAATCGAAAAGACGACTTCAGACTTGCGCCGGAAAGTGGGAGGCGTGGTATGAAACCAAGCGCCATCTCCCCTTACCGCGCATGCAAAGGGCACATTCAGGACGCATGGCCGAAAAAGCGCATCACCGGGGGAAGTGACCATCCGAAGGTCCGCATGTGTGACTCAGGGCAAGAGGGAACAAAAACCGCCAAAATGGCCTTGACTTATTCAAGCTGTTAGGTAACAATCCAGCTACCTGCTCCTCAGGTTTGTGCTTTCATTTTCCTCATTGAAACGGGGGTGTTGATCGTTGGCTGAAGTTAGACTTCAGGACGGAGAGTCTTTGGAGAACGCGCTGCGTCGCTTTAAGCGAAAGGTTCAGCAAGAGGACATTATTAAAGAAATCAAAAAGCATTCCTTCTATCTGAAACCGGGCGAGAAGAAAAGAGTGAAAGCAGCACTGGCTCGTAAAAGGGCTCGTAAGAAGGCCAGACACGAACAGGACTGAGTGTTTAGTGTGCTGATCTAGGAGTGGGAAGGGCGCGAACCTGCGCCCTTCTTCATCTTCCGGCATATTGTTCCGGGTGACGCCCTGTTCGAACAAGGGAGCGAGGCATGGAATACCGGGATAGGGTCCTCAAGTGTATCGATTGCGGCGCGGACTTCGTTTTCACCGCAGGGGAACAACTGTTCTTTGCCGACAAGGGTTTCAAGAATGAACCCAAGCGATGCAAGCCCTGCAAGTCAAAACGGAGTCAGATGATGAGCGGCCAGGGCTACCAGCGCGTTGAAACTACCACCACGTGTTCGCAGTGTGGTAAGGAGACGACGGTACCCTTTAAGCCTACTCAGGGTCGGCCCGTATATTGTCGGGAGTGCTTCCAACAGCGCAGGGCTACAGCTTCCACGGCTTAGTCATTTTCTCTCACTTACACTCATTGGGCCCTATTTGGGCGCGTGCGCGTTTCTACGCCCATTGAGATAACGGGTGAAGTGTATTTCGATGAGAGCCCCTTCGCTTCGGGGATTCAGTGGCGGTCCGCAGACACCCCAGCTATAATTCCTTTCTGAGCATGTCCACGTTTCACATCCTCAATTTTGGCTGCCGCGCCAGCCAGGCAGACGGCGCCGCATTGAAGCAGCAATTGCTTCAGGCCGGCCTTCAGGAAGTCCCGAGCGTCGAGGACAGCGCCGTGGCGATTCTGAACACGTGTACGGTCACGGCCTCGGCGGACGCTGAAGTGCGCCAGTTCGTGCGGCGAATTCATCGGCGGAATCCCCAGTGCCGCATCTTAGTGACGGGCTGCTATGCCCAGCGGGCGCCGGATGAAATCGCTCGCATGGAAGGCGTTGCCTGGGTAGTAGGCAATTCCCACAAACACCTGGTGAGCAATATCTTGGCCCCGCCAGCAGAATCGGATGATAGGGCGATCGGGAGATCGGGTGAACAGGAAGAAAGCGCGTCCAGCACCCAGCCTTCCCCATCAATATCCGCGCGACTGGTGCAGATTCAGGCATCCAGCAAAAGTGCGGAGTGCCGAACTGAAAATGAAGAGCAAGAAGTCCATTCATCCGATCACCCGATCGCCCGATCACCCGATTCTTCGGACCCCGGACTCCGGACCTCGGACCGGGCTGAGGTCTTTGTGGGTGAGATCACGGAGGAATTCCACTTTGCGCCGGTGTTTGCCGACGATCGCACCCGCCCCACGCTGAAAATCCAAGATGGCTGTGACGCGCGGTGCTCGTTCTGCATCATTCCCACGGTGCGGGGGCAGAGCCGCAGCCTTGCTCCAGACACAGTGTTGGAACAGGTGCAGCAACTCGTAGATGCCGGCTATCACGAGGTCGTGCTTTCAGGAATCAATCTGGGCGGTTACGGGCGCGACCTCGGCCGCCGCATCAATTTCCTGGGCATGGTGGAACGCATCCTGCGGGAGGCTTCCATCGAGCGCATTCGCATCAGCTCAATTGAGCCTATGGACGTTAGCCCCGCGCTGATTGGCTTGGTGGCCTCTGAGGTCCGCATGGCGCAGCATTTCCACGTTCCGCTCCAAAGCGGGTGCGACCGAATCCTGCGCCTGATGAACCGCCGCTATTGGACCAAGCAGTATGCCGAACGGATTCTGGCCATCCACGAACAGATTCCCAACGCCGCAATCGGGGCCGACGTGATGGTGGGCTTCCCGGGCGAGACTGACCAGGACCACACCGCTAGCCTGCGGTTCATCGAGTCGTTGCCGTTCACGTACCTGCATATCTTTCCGTTCTCGGCCCGGCCGGGGACACCTGCATCGACCATGGCGGAGCAAGTGAACGGTCGCGTGGCTCGCGAACGCAGTCAGGAAATCCGCGACGTCATCGCGGCGAAGCGCGAGGCCTTTCTGGCAGCGCAGGTGGGACGACGTACCCCAGCGGTCTCTTTGGACGGAGAGGAAGAAGGCGCTCCTGTGGCGTTAACGACAAATTATCTGAATATTGTCCTTCCGGGCTCGAAGGTTCCCCCGAACCGGATGGTTGATGTCCAAATTGGCCGCGTGGCTTCCGGCAAGCTGTTTGGCTATGTGGTGGCGGAGGGCGGGGAGCGGAAGGCAGTCGGCAGTGGGCAGTAGGCGCTCAGCAACAATCATCGTCTCCGATTCCTCGCTTTACCCTTTACAATGACCTCTCCTCTCAGTAGGGCTCACTTATACCAAAAAGGCGACTTTTTGGCCCATTCGGATTGCGGATACTTCTCGTGCAGCATCGCAAACGCGTCGTGACTCAGTGCGTCCGAGCTGCCATAGCGCATGGCTCGAATTGCCAGGTACAGCGCTTCGGGAACCCGCGGGTCGTCGGGGTGTTTCTTTCCCCAGTCGATGACGACCCGAGGCAGGTAGCGCGAAGCCGATCCCAACGCGAAAAGCTCGCGCCATTCGTTGGCGGCGCGCTTTTTGCCCGCTGTATCGAAGAAAGCCGGATATCCGACCAGGGGATCTTTGGCCCCGCCGGTACCCCATCCATGTTCGCCAGCGTAGGACTCGGTGCCTGTCCCCAGAGGCGAGAACGAGTAAGGCATTTTCGCATTGTCCCGCCACTGTTTAGCGAAATTGACTTCCATCACGTCCCCGCCAACGTCCCCGCACCACCAGTTATCACGCGTGTTATCAATCTCTCTGGAAGGCCGTGAGGCGCGGATACGGATCCGTCAACGTAAGGACGCAGCCGGGAAAGTGGAGGATGGCAAACACTGCGGCAAATTGTCGCTCCTCCGTGCGTCTTCGCCTGCAAGTACTGCTGAATATAACCTTTAATCGTCGGGCTCAGCCTCCCCCGCTGCCGAGGCCACTTGGTTCGCAACCTCCGGCCTGGTCGAGCAGAACCGCGCGCGCCCAGGCGGAAGGCGCCATCCGTTGACGCAACTTTGCCGGCAGAGCGGGCGTTAGCGCGACACGCGCGAAAACCTCCGCCGTAGTTCGGGTATTCAACAATGTCGCAGCCGCCGGGCTAAATTGCGGTCCACATCCGGGCGACATCCGACTTCGCGCAGGGGTGATGTCCCCCGCCTCATCATCGAGTTCAATGGGGTTCTGCCAGAGGTGAGACGCGAAAGTCTGGAAGTCCTGCGGCCACCTGCATTTGCTCATCCTGAAACAGGTGAAGGGAAGAGACGGGCAGATTCGCGGCTTGAGCGAGGGCGCCCTTCAGGATTTGCCGCGCGAGTTCGGCGTCCCCCGACTCCCTCGCCAGCCGGGAACGATAATAAGCGACGGTGGGATAAGCTTCGGAAGTGGGTGACACTTTGGCGGCTGCCGCCATGACCTCCGCAAGCGCCGCGTCGCCGGGCTGCAACTGCCACAGCACGGCCACAAGCCAAGGCATGGAGCGTGTTGTCCGCCACTTCGCCATCGAGTCCGCGGAAGAGCCGCCCGAAGAGAGCCAATCGCTGAGGTCGTCGTGGGCCACATTGGGGGAGCTACGTTCGAGCCAAGTGTAGTCGACGAGGTCCTGGCCAAAGTGAGCCTCGGTCCCGCCCTCCGCCAGCACCTTGCCGAGAGCAGCGGCACGTTGTTGCGGATGAAGTCGATAATCCACCAAGCCCAGCATTGAAGCAGCGTCGGCGTGAACCGATTGAAGCTCGGGGTCCTTGAGAATGGCCTCAAGCTGCGTTTCAGCCTGAGCCAGGACAGCCAGGTTAAAGGTCTTATTGGCCTCAGCCGTGACGCTCGCCTGCCGAATCAGAGTCCTCGCGACAAGGTATGCGGCAATGCCGTGCCATGGAGAATCCCTGTCGCCGCCAATGGCCTGAAAGTCCTTCAACGCGATTTCGTAGTCCTTTGCCCCGCCGGCGTAGAAATGCGCGGCGGCAATTTGATAGGCGCGGTCCGCACGCAGCAGCGGATTGGCGGTAGCCGGAAGTTCGGGCGGGATGTTATTCGCGCCGCCACAGTTGCTAAACACGGCATCCTGGCCGCGAATCCATTCTTCGAGTTCAGGGCTCTTAGGGCCAAACCGGACGGCACGACCTTTAAGGGTCTCGGTCGCGTTAATAAAGGCGGGTGCGAGGCAGTTTGGAACCGCATAGAACTCATCCTTGCCCTGCCGATATTCCTGGGGAGCATTGGGGGAAGGCTGTTGAGAGTATTGAGCCCGCGCGGATGTCCAGTCTGCCAGGGCTTGCGAGAATGGGTTGGGCGGACCAATGCGACGGTCGGCGTCGTAGTGGTCGAGCAGCGATTGCTGTTCGGCGGCGCTTAGGGGTTTGGATTCGAGATATCGGTAAGCGACGATCCGGTAGGCATCGTACCAATCCGGGAGCACTACGCCGATTTTGCCCCTCGCGAAGTCCTTGAGGGGGCGGTCCGGCCCGTGCTCCCGCGAAAAGACGGCGGCGCTGAAAAACGGTCCGCAGGTTTCGCCCAATCGTGGATGAAACACCAAAGCCGCGAGCGCGCCGAGGATGAATGTCTTGCGGAATCGTTTCATGGTTGTTAGCAAACACGCCAAAATGTCTGCCGGGTCACGACCATCGCAGCATTATCGCAAGGGCTGGCTTGCCGGCGCAACCAGCATCCTGCTTTGGTGTCATTTGGTGTGGCACGGCCATCTTGGCCGTGACCGTTCACGGGCGGGACGCCCGTGGCACCTCCAAATGACACCACTATCCGTACTTTCGCAGCGCTGATGAGCCACCCCTTGTAGTCAACGGTGGATACCCGCGAAAAACCGAATGGACCTGACAAATTGCGTTCGAAATCTGCATTTGTCTGCAAAATGAATGTCGATTCGACGTAAATGTCGTAAATTAAGACCTAAATGTCTGTTTCTATTCGGGCATTGTGTCTTGTGATCCTTTGTTTTCATACACATTCCGGCTTCGAACGTATAATTAAGAATTCCTTTTTGCTCCTGTTGCCGGAAATGGGCTGCGGCGGGGTTCACTCCGGCACCCAGCGTCGAGCCCTTCAAGGGCGTTGAGGGCGGTCGACCCCGGCGCATAACTACCTTTATTTTCATGAATATCGTGGCTATAACGACTTAAGTCTATTGTTTTCATGAATATCGTGGGAGTAGCCAAAACTGACATTTTTTCTACATGTGTTTTCAACAACATCGTGGGAGTAGCCTCATTTTTTAATTCCCTTTTTTCATCCTGCTCGCCACTCCGAATTTAACTAAATTATTCTTTATCATGGACATACATTTTTTGGAATTTCTTCGGTTTAGCGCCTAACTACCTTCCTTTTCTAAGAGATCGTGGCCTACCTCGCCCGTTTGCGGCAGTTGTCCCTTTCGACGTAGGATTTTCAGCAGCAAGTTGGTGAGCCGCCGCACTTCCCGCATGTTGGCATCTTGCACCCAGCGCTGCAGCATCGATTACCACATAGGCAATGGCGGTGTGTTATTTCCCCCACGCGACAATACTCCAGTAGATATGCAGCACGTTGGCGGCCAGAGGCTAGTGGAACAGGGATAATTCGTCCCGAGGGAGAGGATTTTTGTTGAATTATTTTCGTAGGGGCACCCCTTGTGGGTGCCCGCCGGTCGGGGGGCGAATCGGCCCCCGGTTGTACGGGCACGCCATGGCGTGCCCGTACGCTGCCGGGACCGCGGGCATCCTGCCCGCCATGCCGCCCTCAAGGGCGGCGCTACCCGAATCCCGCCGCCGAATCGGGATTTGACATGTTTCGCCATGTCCGCGGCTTCTCGGTTGCGTTTCGGCCCCCGCCGCAGGCATCAAGCCGCCAGATTCGACGCGTAGCCGCGTGGCCGTGCCCGAGCCAAGAGCCGCGGGCATGGGAATGCATGTCGAGATCCCACCGGCCGGTGACACCCAGCGGAAGCTAGTGTTGCGTTTGGAAAATAGGTTTACTTATCAGGCGCGTGCCAAGTCGTTGTAGTGCCGCCCTAAAGGGCGGCTCTACGGTAAACGCATTTTCCGTACGCAACACTAGCCGGGAGCCTCCCAACGGACTAACTCCCCTCCAGCCGCCGTATGATCTCATGACTCCAGGCGGGGGCGGGTTTGATTAGTTCGGCGAGTTGTGCGCGGTCGCGAGCGCTCAGGGTGCGGGACAACTGTCGGACCACGAAGTCTTTGTTCGCACTGGGCCCTGCCGCGCGAATTGCCTGGAGAGCCAAGCCGGCCGGCCTACCCGCTCCGGGGAACCACGATGGTCTGGCAGGTTTCAATTGAATGGTTTGCGCGCCGACCTTGACGCGATGGGCGGGGCCGTCGGTCAGATACACCAACTACGCTGGGACTTGGTCGGTAAGCCCCAGCAACTTCGCCGCGCGCGCGCCCGATATCTGCACCCGGCACCGCGTCTTCGCCGCAAGTACTGCGGCTACATCGTCCCGGTTCGGAGCGAGAATGCCCAGCTTCTTGTGAATCCCCATTGGCACTAACTGGCAAGAAGTTCGTTGAGCCTCTTCTCCCATTCATCTTGAAACACGACTTCGTAGTTAATCTCTTTGCCCTGCATCGCCGGAACAAGTTCGTTCCAAGTCTTGAGCTTCGCGTGTTTGTTGCAAAGCGCAAATACTGATTGCTTGTAAGCAGTGTCTTCATTCTTGAGGTGCAATCCCTTGGTCTCTAGCACGAAGACCTTTCGGTAATCCTCTTTGGTCGTGTTAGCGCCGTCGGCGGCGAAGATGAAGTCTGCATATATTCGGGATTTCTGCCATCCCTGCACGTAGTAGCCGTGGTGCGGGATGTTCCGGTACCAGAAATAGAGCCGGCTCTGCTCGTCCAGGAAGCTTGCCACCTCATGCTCAAGAGAATTCAGCGAATCCGCTGCCATCGGCTCATATAGGTTCAGCATGAATTGATTGCCGTCGAGCCGCGTCGCCTTTACAAAAGGCTTCCGGATTTCGACCTTTTCGGGCGGACGGTTCATCCCCAGGTCACGCAGGACCACCATGAAGCGCATCTTGTCTTCATTCAACAGTCCATTGAACACCTCTTCGGACAGGCGGTCGCGCTCCTGTTCCAGGCGTCTCCGGAGTTCTTCAAGAACGAAAACCAGGTTATTGCTAACGACCTTCTCTTCACCCTTATACTTCGCCAGCAGCTTCGTGAAGGTCCGCTCGACAAACTCATACCCAACCCAAGGATTCGGCACGGTATCCAGAAGGTGCGCCGCCGCAAACGCATAGTCAAACCTTAAGTCGCTGCCCCCACTTAGACTTTGCTCCGTATCGCGCCGCAAGCCGGCCAGGTCCTCGACCAAGCCAGCGCGCAGCTCCACGTCGCGCTTTTCTTCCAAACTCAACGTCAGCTTGAACAGCGGAGAGATGTCTGCCTCGGCCCAAGGCACACGAGAGAGAATATCGGCTTCATAACTTACTAGTCGCCATTCCTTGCCGTCGCGGATAAGAAAAGCCGGCAGGACCATGTTCGCGGCAGCCGCTCTGAAGGTTTCCCGCGGCGCCACCCGGTCGATCTCCGCAGCCTCGAGGTCCTTCGCATCCACCACGACGCGGCCTTCCAAACCTTGCAAACCCTCGTTGCTGAAACCTTGCCGAATTTCCTGCAAGAGTTTCGTGCGCTGGAAGCAAAACACGTAACTCTCGTCGAGCTCGGTAACGTTCGTCTTGCGTGCATACGGCTGACGCAGAATCCGGCCCACCAATTGGGTCAGCGCCGTCTTCGAATGGGGGTTGGTCAAAATCGTCAACACGTAGGCAAAGGAGCAATCCCAGCCTTCTTGCAGAGCTTGCTTGGTAATGATGTAGCGGATGGGGCAGTCTCGCGACAATAATCCGCCGATGTCGTCAAATTCCTTCAGTTCGTCAATCTCCGCCGACTTTACCGCAATCCAATCCTTCGGGACTCCCTGCCCAATCAGGTATTCGCGCACATCCTCGGAGTGTATCCATTGGCTGCCTCGTTGTTCCTTCCCGGTTCGTTCCACCTGGACAAGGCAAATGGGCCGGATATAAACGTTGGTGTTGGCTTCGTAGGCGCGCGCTTTCTCCTGCAAGTCATCTCGCCGTTCCATGGACGCCCGCATGGTGTCCCGCCAGTTGGTGCTGGCCTTGTTGACGACGCGCAAGTCGAGCCTGATCATTTCCTCCTGATGGAGTTCGGTGCCGCTGATGGTCACCAGCTTGTTCGACTCGCGCGGCGGCGTAGCCGAAAGCTCCACGATCATGGAAGGATTCAGATTCCTTAGCGTGTCTTGCGCTTGAGCACTGTAGGCCTTATGCCCTTCGTCGAGAATGATCAGAGCCTCCATGAGTCGAATCGTGTTTCCTAGCGACGTCTTGACCTGGCTTCCCCAAAAGGGGTCCGCCGCATCGAAGGTATCGAGATTCGGGACGCGCTCCAACAGTTTGGCATGGCCGTCCTTGTCATCTTCAGGAGGGAAGAACGCTTGAAATGCCCCGCTGTCCTTGAACATCCGTAATGCTTCCTTGTTGGCTCGCGAGGCCGAGGGCAGCATCAGCAGCAGCACAGCAAGATGCTCGTCCACATCCTGCGGTGTGAACCCGTCCGCCTTCTCCAGAATCAGCGTCCTGCCCGCTGAGACCATGTCCAGGTGCTGGCGGTAGGGATCATCACGGTCCTTCAGCCGCAGTAAGGTCTGCCGGTAAATCTGTAGGGTGGGCACAATCCACACCACCAGGCCAGTTTGTCGTTGGCGGTAGATGTTTTGTACCAGATCGATGGTCTTCACCGCCAAAAGCGTCTTGCCGCCACCCGTCGGAATCTTCAGACAGAACACGGGCAAGGGGCGCCCAAGCCCGTCCTTCTTCTTGAGGTAAAACCCGCCGATGCGCGCCTTTTCCCAGGCCTTTTCGGCAAAATCGAACAGCCACTCGTCGTCCTGGCGCGCCTTTGCGCGCCAGACAATGAGCTGTTCGAGGAAGCGTTTCACTTCCCGCAGCGCGCGCTCCTGATACTCCTTCAGTCTCATCGTTTGGGCTTCGCTGCCTTGTAGATTTCAAAGGGCAACTGGCAGAATTCGATGCGGTGTTCGTCCAGATGGATGCTGTCCAGATATTTCGTCGGCGCGAACACCAGCCGCTTCTTTCCGCTGCCTTTTGGCAGATTTCGCGCGACATCGAGAGTCAGCGCGGTGGTTTTCAGGTAGTCGAGGCTTGCCTCGTACAACAAATATACGTCGTATTGCGCGCTCTCGCCAATGAATCCCGTTTTGCGGTTGATCCGCCGGGCATCGAAGTCCTCGCCGGTCGCGGTGTAGAAGATGTACCCGGCAAGGTCCTCATACGAAGGCAACTTCTCCGCCTTCAGCATGGTTTCGAGTTGCATCGGACGACCGACCTCGATGAAGGAAAACGACCCGCCCAACCCTTTCTGTAGCGCCTCGTCCTTGGCCTTCGGCACTCCCTTTATGACGCGCCGGATGCGCTCGGCCGTGATACCGTTCGCAAAGTCACCGTCCTCAATCAGAACGAAGTGTCGCGAGCCGCCGTCAGACTGATTCGCCGCGAGGACCGCTTGGCCGGTTGTTCCAGTTCCAGAAAAGCAATCAAGTACAATTGAATCTCTCTCGGTCGCAAGGTCAATCAAGGACCGAACGAGCGACACCGGCTTGGGATAAGCGAAATCACCGTCAAGACCAATCTCTCGCAATTCACGTGTTGCCTCTTGGTTTAACCCTGACTGCAACACAGTAAAGTTCTCTGTTGCATCCGCGGACGCTCCCGGGCCCTGTATCCAAGTCGATACCGGATTTTCGTTTAGTTCATCCGGCGAAAAGCGTGTTTTGTAGCGTGGGCGCGTCATTCTCCCGCCAGAAACCTCGGAGGGCCAGATTATGTTGTCGGCATCAATTTCCTTGGCCATCGTACCGGGCTCGAAGCGCTAAACTCGTGTCTCCGGAGGCCAGTACTCCCTCTTTGTTCCAGGCTCGGTGATCGCGTAGTATTGATTTGGGCGAAGATCCTTGCCCATGCCAACGGTTAAGTCGGTGCTCCGATATCTACTCTTTGCATCCTCGAAAGGGTAGTCTTCTGCTCGGCGCTTGGTACCGAACAGGTCGACCCTGTCCAAGTTGTTAGCGTACGCCACGATGTATTCATGATCCGGTGAAACGGGCTGATCCCGCATCCCGGTGGATAGACGCCTTTTCCTTACGAATGTAGCGAGGAAATTCGCCTCGGCAAACACTTCGTCCATCAGACAACGCACGCGGTGTATCTCAGCGTCGTCAATCGACACGAAGATGACGCCGTCATCGGTCAGAAATTCGCGCAGGAGTTTGAGGCGCGGCATCATCATGCAGAGCCATTTGTCATGGCGAGTCAGGTCCTCGCGGTCAACGACCTTGCCCAGCCATTCCTGAATCATCGGCGAACTGACGTTGTCGTTATAGGCCCAGTCTTCATTCCCGGTATTGTAAGGCGGGTCGATATAAATGCACTTCACCTTGCCGTGGTAGTAGGGCAAAAGCGACTTCAGAGCCTTCAGATTGTCGCCATGGACCACCAGGTTGTCGTGCAAGCTCACCTTGGGCGTCAAGCTCTTGGACTTCACCGGCTTCAGTTCGTGGTAAGGCACGAGCAGGTGAAAGTTCTGCACCAACGCTTTGCCTTTGAAATTGAGGGACGGCATAGGCAGATGATACCACCTCTGGGGATTCGGTCGGCCGATTCATATCAAGGAAACACCCGCACGGCCAACGCGGAGTCCGGTACGATGCTCGAACGTTCCAAGACCTCTTGCCTGAAGACTGAAGGACATTCAACAATTCCAAGTCGGTGGCCATCACGTCGAATTGACCAACGATTCTACCCTTTTTATCGGATGAAGTAACCCTCTGCATGAGCAAACAAGTAGTACGGACCTGGGCGGGAAGCGAGGAGCCCACAGGCGCGCGCATTTTTGCATTCCTGTGCGGCTTTTCACTTCATGTTCGCGACGAGAAACATCGTAACGCTGGTCAAATTGGGGAAGCTCCGCGGAGGAATTCGTCTGGGAGCCGAGTACCTCCACGCTACCCCTCTTTTGCCGAAGCAAGTAGCGCGGTCATGCTTTTCAATGTCCGCGGCTTTTCCTTGCGCCACCCGGCCGCGGGGGTGACAGGGCGCGATTCCACGCACGGCCGCGTGGCGCCGCCCAACCCCAAAGCCACGCCCCGCAATACACGCCACTACTTCGTACTTGGGCTGTCCGGCTGGTTGATCGATTAAGCTCAGGGTTACCAGGTTCTCGATCCGAGTTACCTTGTCACGGGCCGTGCCATCGTCCTCGGTAAACTTGGCTTCGATGATCACCTTCGGATTGAATTGGTCGGGAATTATGAAATCGGAGGACTGCACAAATCCCGGCACTATTTCCGCGCGCTTCGTTTTCTTGAAACTGATGCCAGCGGCTGTCAGAACGTCCTCAATCCCTGACTCCAAGGGATCGCCAACGAGTTCGCTGACCGAGTCGCGGTGCCCGGCAAAGGGTCTGCCGAGGAACCGCTCATACAGCAACATCGGGTATGGCACCCCGAGATCTGCTGCTGATTGCACGCCGCTTGACCCGCTCCGGGTATCGCATTTGTCCAGCCGATGGATTTTGTCGGGTCCGACGGCCGGAGCACTGTCGTTTAAGAATTCGCAGGCAGTACTGATCATGGCAAGGATTCGGTCCGATTTCATTGACCTCGCGTCAACTGGCTTTAGTGGCTGAAGCCGTATGTTCCGGTCAATGGACCGGGCGTATCCTTGCGGAATCTCAAGTCCTTTCCGCTGAGCCGTAACATAGGCCCATTCCGGCGGTGTGAAACCCAGCATCGCTCGAAGGACGACAAAGGATATCGGGCATTCGATTACAGCCTTAAGAACGCGTTCGGTAGCAATGTCCCTAAATCCCTTTGTGGCCTGTTTAAGCTTCTCGTAGCCGGCATCAAAGGTGGGGTAGTCGACAAATCCGTTGCCTTTTGGCATCACCCAAAACTCGGAGGCGAGACATCCCAGCACGGCGTCAACGTAGGGGGCCGGATCCAGTAGAACTTCGGAAAAAGGCACTTCAAAAGGTTGTTTGACCATCATTCGTTGGCGGGGAAGTTTAAAACTGCAGAAGTTACTCCTACATTTACGGCCGGCAATCTCAGCACCGACCTCTCAATGGCTGAGGTTCCACCCAATCTCTCGACCTCGTTCGCAACGGCAGACAGCTTGGCCTCGGTGGGCAGGCTTTTATCCCAGTTCCGATGAAGATGCCAGATTGCTAGCTTTATAAGGTGACCACGCGTTATACATTTAACGTCCCCAGCGCCACTATGGATGCCACCATCGCGGAGCTTTCGCACATCTTCATCAACTAGAGCGGCGATGGAATCTGGATCATCCGCTAACAAGTGCCGCGCGCTCAGACCTTGGGACCTGCACACGAATACGGTGTCAATTATGGAAGAGTCGGTTCCGCTGATATGGATCGACGCGCCCATCTCGCCTGGGCATGGGAGCGACGCGGAGCACGCGAACCCCGCGTCGAGGATGGCGGCGGCAATGGGATAATAGGCATCCAGTTTGTTGTGGTGATATGTGAATGCTAACGGCGCGCCGGGTTTGAGAGCAATAGCCATCTTCTGGAAAACGGCCGACAGGCCCGCCGCAAAATGCTCCAGGCCGCGGCTCATATTGATGTTGCCGGTCAACTCACCGGCATTTCGTGTCGAGACTCCGCTAAAAGGGTGGTGATTGCTGATTAGCCTTCGCAGCCACACGTAGCAAAAGTCCATAAGTTCAGCATACTGAACATTGCCAAAGTACGGAGGGTCGGTGAAAACTGCGTCAAGGGTTCCCGGCGCCAGATCCGCCGCAGCGGTATCCCCACAACGGAGGTCAATCTCTCTCGACGCGCACCCAGATGATCCACTCTTGCTCCTTCCGATCCACTCACCGTTAATGGGGACTCTCGTCTTAGATCCCCGGTAAAAGCGGATTTCAAAAGGACGCTCGCAGTAAGCTTTGGCCCGCACGTACTTCTCAACAATGTTCGACCATCCTCCGCTGCCCACATTTGTCCCTTTGACGTCATCGACAATGCCCAACAGGTTTGACTCGCATTCGACTAGCCCGACCGGGAAGCCATGGACCGAAAAGATATCAAGCGACTTCAGCGCCATGGTGTCGTATCGACAGAGCATGTTCTGATATCGCAGGAGGTCCGAAAGGTTGGTGGCCAAAGCATGGCGAATACGCTCGGAAGGCTGGTTGTCAATCAGATCGCAAATGAATTCCAAGCCCGCCAACTGCCGGGAATTGAACATTTCGGAGTAGTGCTGGTATCCCCAACGATGCAAGCGGTCGGTTTCATCACCATCCGGGATCGCTTCGGCGGGCACAAATTTCGGTACTGTTTGATGCTTTGCAGCCTCGACTTCGGCGAATTTCGCGAGGTCGCTCTCATCGGGCTTCTTGAAGAATCTACCCAGGTGCGTGCCCTTGCACTTGAAACAATGATACTCGATCGCGAACATTCGATGACCCGGAGGACCCAGTTTAGGTTGGGGGTACGTCACCCGACTAGCGCACTTGGGACACTGGCACGCGCCCCTTTTTGCGGGTCCCGAGAGCACGAGGGGCGCCCCGCACGACGTACAAGGCCCCGGGGCATGTCTGTCGGCGCACTCGGAGAGTTCTCCGCAAGCTGCGCAGACCAGTACGTTCTTAGGATGTCGGCGGTCTTCGGCCAAAAGGTATCCTGGAAACAAATCGACGTAATGGCCACACTTGCCGCAGGCCTGGGTTTTGACCCAAAGGAAGTACTTCACTGAAGCAGTGGTGGAACCGCACAGGAGGCAGTCGGTCCGGTATAGGCCACCTACTTTCGCCTCAAGCTCGACAGAGACTTTCTCGGCTGCCTTCCTGTACTCCGTGAGGTCGATGTTCTCTATCTCTTCCCTAACAATCCAGTGCGACATCGGATTGATGTCATAGCCAAGTACGTTACATCCAAGTCTGTTCGCCTCAAGAAGCGGTGTGCCGCCACCCATAAAGGGATCCGCGATCCGCTTGCCAACGAGGTTGTGGGACTGGTAGAACACTTCTCGCTGCGCGCCGCTACTAAATTCGGAGAGCAATAAAGAGCGAAACAGCGTTCCGGGGCGCCGCGCAAACCACTTGTGAACGGCAATGACAGGCCGATAGTTTTGCTGAATCTGCTTCTCGCGGAGAGCGAGGTCGGCGGTAAACGAAATGTCGAAGTTCTTTTCGATCATTGGTCTCATTGCGCCACGTCGAGTGGACCCAACGGCGCGTCCTAACTAACATCGATTCTGGGATTCTAACACTTCTTTTGCGGGCACATACGAGGTTTGGCCGTTATACGAAATTCAGAAGAGAATAAACGACTCCAGAGTGCAACAGGCATCCAGAAACTCAATCGCCATAGATATCGGCCT
>CAWEFC010000057.1:0-28866 GCA_963808085.1 uncultured Acidobacteriota bacterium | reverse complement strand
GCCCCCGCAACCAACGCCATCATAAGATTACGAGTCATCAGCAGAAATCTTTAAGTACAACTTGGGGCTGTTTCCAGCCCCTTTTTGCTTTTAGGTCCGCAAAAGCACCACTGCAACTTTGCTGGCTGCCTCTCGCTAATGCTCCGACACCGCTCGATGCTCAGCGATGAGCCTAGCTCTCCTGGGTGAGGACGCAGGCCATCATCTCGCGTGGAAAAATAACGTCGATCCCGTCCCCTCCCTCTTCAAGCCTTATTCCCAAATCGGTCGGGTAGAGGATATTCATCCCCAGGCCCCTTAAGCGGCAGGTGAACCCGGCCGGCGCCCCGCAGACGCCATACCGCAACAATGTTGCTTTGCGGTGAGCGCATTCCCAGAGAAATTGGGGAGACCGCGTCTGTCATGTCCGGCAGGCCAAGCGGGTAATAGGGCACGGCGGCGCCGATGTGAGGTCGAATCTTATCCTTGTAGATTTGCAGGCCTGCTTTAACTTGGGCAAACTTTCTGGGCTCAACTCCGCCAGGTGGCCGCTCTGATGAATCCTGAACAACATGGCGTTCACCATGTTAAAGGTGGCGGCATCGGCATCGCCGCTCGCAAGCTGGTACGACCAGATGGCCAATTGTCCGGGCAAGACGGCGGCGGACTCGCGAACCTCGATCGCCGGATAGAGGCGGTAATCTTCCTGATCGCTTGATGACTGAAGCTGCAGGTGCGAGAGCATGGCATAGTCCATCCGTCCACCGCCGCTTCCGCAGTTTTCGATGGTAAGGTCGGGGTAGCGGCTTGCGCCATTTGACAATTTTATTGCAACGGTTCAAGGTGCTGCGGGCATCTACTCTAACAATGCTTCTACTTTCTGTAAGGGGAAGCGGGTGGTCATAGGATTTCCGCCAATCCGCTTCCTCCTTCCTACAAAATTCCCAGCGGAAAGATACGCCCATCACCCAATGGGTCAATGTCGGCCCCAAGATCAAACCCGGTCAAGCCGATGAGAATGCAAACCGGAATCGGACTGGGCCGTGGGGTGGGCGGGTCGGAGTTGGACAATGGGTTCCTGCCGGTTGAGGGCAAGACCATCAGGGTAACACCCGACATCCAGAACCGGGCAGTCATCTGACAGGAGCATCCAACCCCGTGTGTTAAGCTCTCGACCAGAGCCAAAGGTTCCCTGGGGAGAGGAGTACCGAATGTCCGATGGGCCCATCACTGCATTTTGGGGTGAGATGTCGGCGTGTGAGCACTTCGTTCGGATTTATGAGAATGATGAAGCATTCAGCGGCGCTTTGGCCGATTTCATACGCCGCGGGCTTGTGGCTGAGGAGGCCTGCATTGTTATTGCCACGCCAGCGCATCGAAGTGAACTCGCCTTCCCGGCTAGATGCCAGCTGCATCGATATTGCCGGTGCGCAATCACAGGATCGGCTCATCTTCCTCGATGCCCAGGAGACCCTGGACAGGTTCATTGTCAATGGGTGGCCGGATGACCGGCGCTTCTCCGCGGTTATCAGCGAGGTGTTGAATCGTGCTTCGCAGAGGGATCGAAAGGTTCGTGCCTTCGGCGAAATGGTAGCCTTGATGTGGGCCAAGGGACATTGTGGCGCGACGGTGAGGCTTGAGCAAATCTGGACGGACCTGTGCCGCCGGGAATCCCTTCCGCTCTTCTGTGCCTACCCGAAGGTCGGCTTTACCGAGGATGCGGCCCAATCCATCGCTCGGGTTTGCGCTGCGCATTCCAAGGTTTTGGCCGTGTGACCGCGGGAAAGGTGTCAGGAGGCCTCGTGCCTACCCTCTCCGGGGCCGATTCGCCCCCCCGGAATGGGCACCCACGAGGGGTGTCCCTACGAGATTAATTCAACACAAATCCCTTCGCGCCGGAAGATTTGTCCCTATTAGCCGACCCCGTGGCGCTCCCGCAGAGCCGCCATCTTAGTGGGTCGGGCGCCGGCTGGAAGCCAGCGCAACGCCTCAAATTGGGACATTCCAAATTGCTTGACGACAAGACAAAACCTGAGTAGCATCATGGACAGTATGGCTTCGAACCTTGCTCAATGTTGTTGTCGCACTGCGCCCCACGCAGGATGTTGCCGGTTGCTCTGTATCTAGCCGGCCAGCGAACGTTGAGCAGGAACTTTCCACAAGTCTCAAGGGTTTTCCCCAATCCCCTCACGTCTCGTCGGTCGGCCCGAACAGGTTATCGGCAGAGTCCTGTAGCGGCAGTCATTCTGGGCTCATGAAACAACCCTAACCGAGCGAGGATTCCGGCACTCCGGATACCCCCGCACCTACTCAGGAGACGACCATGAGACCGCGACGTTTTGAGTTTCCGTTTTTGAGATCAACGCAACCACGTCCTCGCGCAAGCCTCTGCCGATGGCCCATTGCCCGACTTCTCACCTCCCTACCCGTCCTCTGCCTGGCGCTCTCCCTCGCTCCATCGCCGCTTCGGGCGCAGGGAGAGGCGTCGATTTCCGGCCTCGCCACCGACGCCACAGGCAGCGCGATCCCAGGAGCTACAATCAAGATCATCAACACGGAGACGGGCGGGGTTCGCGCGACTTCGACCGACGCCGAGGGTCGGTACGACGCCCCTTTGTTGGCCGTGGGGGAATACCAGATTTCGGCGGAAAAGTCCGGCTTTAACACGGCCAAGCGGAGCGTCGCGCTGGTGCTGGGGCAGCACGCGAGCGTCAATTTGACCCTAAACGTGGCCGGAATCCGCCAGGCAGTGCAAGTGGAATCTTTCCCATTCGCTCCCACCGTGACCAACGCCGACGTTTCGGGCCTCGTGAACGAGCGCCAGGTGAAGGATTTGCCCCTCAACGGCCGGAGTTACGACCAGCTTCTCACGTTGAACCCGGGCGTGATCAACTACACGTCGCAGCGCGCCGGTGGGGTCGGCACCTCCAACTCCGTGGTTGGCAATATGTTCGCGGTTTCAGGCCGCCGCCCTCAGGAGAATCTTTACCTTCTGAATGGGGTGGAATATACCAGCGCGTCGGAGGTCAACAATACGCCCGGAGGGACGAGCGGCCAACTTCTGGGCGTGGACGCGGTGCGGGAGTTCGCGGTGGAAAAGGACACCTACGGCGCCGAGTATGGCAAGCGCCCGGGGGCGCAGATCAACATCGTCACCGCCTCCGGCTCAAACCAGTTGCACGGCAACGTCTATGAGTTCCTGCGCAACAGTGCCCTGGACGCGCGGAATTTCTTCGACCAGGCGCAAATTCCCAATTTCGAGCGCAATGAGTTCGGAGGCTCGGTGGGCGGACCGATCAAGAAGGACAAGACCTTCTTCTTCGCCAACTACGAAGGCTATCGGCAGGTGCTAGGCCTGAGCGATGTGACTCTAGTGCCCGACACAACCTCGCGCGCGGCAGCGGTTGCCAGCATTCAGCCGTTGCTCGAACTGTGGCCCACCGCCAATGGGCCGGAACTGCTTACGTCGACCGGCGCGAACAGCGGCATCGCCAAGGCGTTCAGCAATCCCCTCCAGCACATTCGCGAGGATTTTGGCACTACACGCCTGGGCCAGATTATTTCCAGCAAGGATTCGTTTTCGGGAATCTACACCGTGGACGACAGCCAATCCAATTCGCCCACGACCAATCCGTTCAGCATCACCGACGTTTTCCTGCGCGAGCAGGTGGCAAGCGTGAGTGAGACCCACATCTTTACCCCCAATGTTCTCAACAAGGCGACGTTCGGGTTTTCCCGCGGCGGATTTTACTTCAATAGCGGCGTCACCGGGTCCGCGGCCGCCGTGCCCAACGGTTGGATCCACCCCGGCCAGCCGGTGGGCGCGGTGGTGATTGGCGGCGGCACCACGCTCAACGGCGCCTCACAACTCACCAACGGCGGCTCCAACGCCGGCAGCAATCTCACCGCGGCGCGCAATCTGTTCACCGCCACGGACCAGGCGACTATCACCCATGGCATCCACCTGATCACCGTGGGCACATGGTTCCAGCGCCTCCAATCCAACAGCGACCTGCTTCAGGACCAGTATGGGCAGGCTTCGTTTTCGAACCTCGCTGGCTTTTTGGCCGGCACGGTGAGCACCTACACCTACGCCCCGTTTTCGACGCCGCTCGGGTGGCGGCAGCTCGAAGGCGCGTACTTCGCCGAGGACGCCATCAAGCTGCGCCCGAGCCTGGAGCTTCGCCTCGGTTTCCGCGGTGAGTTTACCAATGGCTGGAATGAAGCCTTCGGGCGCGCGGCGAACTATACGTTCGGCGCGGATGGGGTGATCTCCACCGAGCCGGTGACGGGCGACTCCGCGTTATCCGTGAATAACGCCAAGTTCCTTCCCGCGCCCCGAGTAGGCCTGGCGTGGTCACCCTTCGCCTCGAAGAAAACCATTATCCGCGCCGGGGGCGGAATCTATTACGCGCTCAACGACGCCCTGGATTATCGCCTTGACCAGGTGGCTCCCTTCAATACCGTCTATGCGGACAAGAGCATCGCGTTTTCGACCATCGCTCCGGACGCCGCTTATAAGTCGGCAAAAGTTGTTCCGAGCGGCGTGCAGCCGAACCTCCAGACGCCGGCAATTGAATCGTACACGCTCCGAATCGAGCAGTACCTTTCACCCAACACCACGCTCAGCGTTGGGTATATCGGCTCGCACGGATATCACGAGATTCTCTCCGTCGACGCCAACGTGCCAGATCCAACCATCTGCCCGGCATCGCCCTGCCCGGCGGGGTACGCGGCGGGGGCCTGGTACAACTCGTCGACGGCGGCCCTGGCCAACAGTGCCTTGTCGAATTCCACCCAATGGTTCTCCGAAGGCGTCAGCTCCTACAATGCCCTGGAAGTAGACGTGAACCACCACTTCAGCCACGGTGTGCAATTTCGCGGGGTCTACACGTTTGCGAAGGCGCTCGACAATGGCGACAGTTTGAATACCAGCGTGGCGACCAATTCTCCCGCGTTCGCTTCCAACCCCCTCGAGCCGAGTTGGGACTATGGCCGCGGCTCGTTTGATATCCGCCACTCCGGGGTCGTGAATGCCACCTACGATCTCCCCATCGGAAATGGGAAGGCATTTCAGGGCGGCCCCTGGGTGGATCACGTATTCGGAAGCTGGCAACTCAGTGGCATTGAGACCCTGCAATCTGGCCTGCCCTTCACCCCGCAGTTGTCCTATGACCCGGCCAACGATGGCGACAGCCGCAATCCGGTTCGGCCGTCGTGGAATCCCGTGTTTGCCGGTACGGTGATCGAAGGTGGCACCAATCAGTATTTCAATCCTGCCGCCTTCATCCAACCGCTCGCGGGAACCTACGGCAACGTCGGCCGCAACATTCTCCAAGGAGCAGGGCTCGCCACCACGGATTTGTCTCTGGCCAGGAAATTCAAGTTGTCCGAGCGCGTCGGCCTGCAATTCCGCGCCGAGTTCTTCAACGCGTTTAATCGGACCAACTTCAATACCCCGAACCCGGTGGTCTATACGTCCGCCACCAGCGGACCTTCCCCCACCGCGGGGGTGATTACTTCTACCTCAACCACGTCGCGGCAGATTCAGTTTGGATTGAAGTTGTTGTTCTGATTTGCGGCCCCTGGCAACTTTTCCCGTTCCGCTTTTTTGCCGTACACCGCTTATGCTAAGATGGCGTTAACTGGGGTAAGTCATCATGGCAAACGACGACGGGCAACTTGTGCTGGCCTGCATTCTTGGCTTCGGCGGCGGAATCTACACCTTCCTAAAGGGATTCCATGACTACCGGAAGTATCGCCTCGTGGCGGATACTCCAGAGATCCATATCCGCAGCATACCGATGGGGTTGGTAAAGATCCGGGGCGAGGCGCGTGCGGAGGAAACTCTGCTCAGTCCGATCACGCACACTCCCTGTTACCTCTTCAAGGTCGTTGTTGACGAATGGCGTTCGAATTCCGACGGCGGGGGTGAGTGGAAGCATGTCACCACCGACGTGAAAGCGGTGAAATTCTACCTCCAAGACGGTTCGGGAGATGTGCTGGTCGATCCCGCTAACTCCGAACTCGACTTGCCACAAGGGCCCACGCGGAAGGTAGGCAGCGGCCGATCAAGCACGCCCTCTCCGCAGGCCCAGGTGGCGCCGGGGACCGGTACGCCCGCGACCGATCTGGAGTTATTGCAGTACGTCGAGCAAGCGCGCCTTCGGCATTTTGGGCAAATGGTGGGAAAAGGAATCGGCCTCATCAGTCACGCCAGCAGCAGGCCGACGCACGGACCGTTGGGCCAGTCTTTCATGAGCATGCTGGCAGACCCTACCGGCCACGGCGCGGAAGACTTCCGCGCGCAATTCATGAAGGCCTCGTTGGCTCGAAAGGACCCGAGTGGCGAGACCACTCGGCTGGCCTTGGAGGTTTGGAAACATCCGCAGGGGACGCCGGAATACGATTCGGCCCTGGTGCGCTTCGGCCAAGCTTACTTACGTGCAATGGGAACTAATCAGGCCGTCCCCGATGCCTCGACTGTGAAAGCCTACGTTAGCCAACACCCTGAGGCATTGGGCATAGTCGCGGCCATGGCCGGCAACGCAGAGCCTCAGAGCGATCCAGAGGCCGAGAAGGCTCGGCAGGCCGCCCTGGCTTTTAGCCACGGACAGGTGGCGGAATTCACCCGCGAACGAACCCCCACTGCTAGCGGCCAATATCGCCTGACGGAGTACTGCGTTTTGCCGGGGCAGACCTACGATATCACCGGCACCTGCGCCGAAAATCCCCAGCCGCGCGATGAACACGACCGCAACATCATCGTGAAAGGTACAAACGAGCCCACCTTTTTGATTTCCTCCCGGACGGATCGTGGGGTTCAATCGCACCTGCTGAAGCAGACTTTGTGGAAAGTGCTGGGCGGCGCGGCACTCGCCGTTGTTTGTCTCGCCGTTCTGCTGGGAAAACTTGGCCTGCTGTGAGGGCGAAGGAGAAGGTCACAAGCAACGATCGCGGCACGGCGACTGCCGGCGCCCGGTCCTTATTCGGGTGGACACTCAGCAAACAGAAGCACGTCGTCTAGGCAAGGTTGATCGGGGTGCGGCGCTCTGATGAGTCCCAAGTCATCACCTTGACCTTATCCACCAACCAGTGCTCGGACTTGGGCAAAAATAGCTTCAATTCGTTGAGACATTCCTGGGAACTCAACGGCATTTGGCTGAAGCGCCATTCTTTGGCCGAAACGCGTTGGGCGCCGAAATCCTGTAGCGCGGAAAATAATAGGGTCTCCGCTTTCCGTTCGACGAAATCAGGTAGAATGATTCTCAGTGCCATTTCACCCTCACTTTGATTTCAGGATTCGATACCGCCGTCGATGCTTCTGCGGCCTGTACTAGCGGGCAGCCCTTATGGGAACCGAGGTAGGACGAGGACAGTTTCAAAGGCATTGGCGGAACTCCTCGGCTCAGAGGTCCAACCGCACCGTTTCGAAAAAGGGAATTGACACCTGCGGCAGTCACGAGCGCCGCTAAAACTCACCCTTTCGACTTGACTTCCATCACATCTTTGCCAGATTGTCGAGAAAGCCCAGAGTACTACAGGACCACGCCGCGTGCAACAGCAATGTTCCGGCCGGGGCTTCCTACGGAGGTATCGCTCATTTGCGTAACTCCACCCCGATCAAACTTAAGACATTACCTCTTCGCCCCTACCCTTGTTGGTTTTTCTGATTGTTGCTACACTAAGTCATCACGCATTTAGGGCCGATTCCGGCTCATATCTGAGGCTTGGGCGTCCAGGCGCGCGAGGCATTTCATGGCAGATGAGAAGCACGAACCCTCTGGGTTCAAAGTGGTTGATCGGCGTAGCTTCAATTCCGAAGGCTCCCGGCGCGATGAAAGTGCGCCCGAGGCGAAGAAGCCTGAACCTTCGCCTCCAACCGAGCGAGTGTCGCGGCCGCAATCCATCGAACCTCCCGATGAGGAATTCGGCGGCGAGCCGTCCGGCTTTGAAACGCTGGTCTCGTATCTCAGCACCACTACCATGTTTCAGCTTGGATTAATTCCCGGACCCGGCGGGGAACGCATCCCTGCCGACATGGCCAACGCGCAACGGACCATTGACTTGCTCCAGGTTCTTCTGGAGAAAACGAAGGGGAATCTGACACCGCAAGAATCCCGCCTCCTCGACGACGTCCTTTACGAATTGCGGATGACGTTTGTGGAATTGCAGAAGCGGCAGGCTCGTAAAGGAAGATGACCCTCACGTTTCTTGGCACGGGAACTTCTACCGGGGTTCCTATCCTCGTCTGCAAGTGCGCCGTTTGTACCTCTTCCGACCCGCATGATAAGCGCCTGCGGCCTTCCATCCTGCTGGAGTACGACGGCCGGGCGGTGTTGTTTGATACGTCTCCCGACTTCCGCACACAGGCCTTGCGCGAGGGCCTGACCCGGCTCGATGCCGTGGTTTACACCCACCACCACGCCGACCATATTATGGGGCTCGATGACACGCGCGTGTTCTACTTCCGACAGCAGACGCCGATTCCGATCTATGCTGACGCGCACTCTATGGCGAGGATTCGCGCCACCTTCTCGTACATTTTCGACGGCAATTACCCGTTCGGCGGAGTGGTCAAGCTCGACCCGCATCTCATCGAAGGCCCCTTTGAATTGTGGGGCCTGAAGGTTACACCCGTGCCCGTGATGCACGGCAACGCGTCCATACTGGGCTTCCGATTTCGGGACACTGCCTATGTCACCGACGTCAGCGAAATCCCGGAGTCGAGCATTCCCCTGCTGGAAGGCCTGGATATCCTTGTTCTCGATGCCCTTCGCCTCAAGCCTCACCCTACCCACCTCTCCCTCGCGCAGGCTGTGGCCACGGTCGAGCGGCTGAAGCCGCGGCGCGCGTTCTTCACCCATATCGCCCATGACCTCGGCCACCAGGCAACAAACTCTGCCCTCCCCTCGCACGTGCAATTGGCTTATGATGGATTGAAGTTGGAATTCTAGGCCTCGGATTGCGGACCCCGGACTTCGGACTTGCATGTATGCGCGTCATCAGCACACTTCGCGAGATTGGTGAAGCGGGAACGCCCAGTGTGGTGACCATCGGGAACTTCGATGGAGTCCACTTGGCCCATCAATCTTTGCTGCGTCGCGTCGTGGAGGTTGGCCAATCGCGCGGTGCGCGCGCGACGGCCATCACCTTTGAGCCGCACCCCATCAAGCTGCTCGCGCCCGACCACGCCCCCAAACTTCTGACCCCGCTTGAGCGCAAGGTGGAGCTGATCAAAGCGACCGGAATCGACCTGCTGGTGGTCCTTCCCTTTACCCGAGAACTAGCCCGCCAATCACCGCTGGAGTTCGTACGCCGCGTGCTCGTTGATCCCCTGCGGGCATCCTCCGTGCATGTTGGTCCGAACTTTCGGTTCGGCTACCGGCAGTCCGGCGATACGGAGATCCTGGAAGAGCTCGGGAAGCAGGAGGGCTTCCGCGTAGAGGTTGTGCCCCTGCTGTATATGCGCGGCGATCGCGTTTCCAGCACGCGCATTCGGGAACTCTTGAGCGAAGGCCTGGTCCACAAGGCCAATCGCTTGCTTGGCCGGCCATTCTCTGCCAGTGGGCCCATCGTGGCCGGCATGGGCGTTGGCCGCAAGCACACCGTACCGACCCTGAACCTTGCTCCGATCGAAGAGCAGTTGCCGAAAGTCGGAGTCTATGTGACGCACACGGTGCTCGCCGGCGTGCGCCACGATTCGGTGACCAATGTGGGATTCAAGCCGACCTTCGGCGAGCATCGGCTAACGGTTGAGACCTTTTTGTTGGATTTCTCCGGCCAAATCGACGAGACCGTTATGGAGATCGAGTTCCTCTACCGGCTTCGAGACGAGATGAAGTTTCAAAACCCTGCCATCCTCAAGGTGCAAATTCAAGAAGACGCGCGCCGCTCCCTGAAGTTCTTCCGCCTTCTTAAACAGTACCGTCTAAGCCCCGGGAGATCGGGCCAACGGCTCTTCGAGCCATCGGGCCATTGAGGGATCGGGTCATCGGGCCACTGAAGATCCGCTTATCAAAGCGTGGGAGCGGTCGCATGGCGCGAACTCATTCACATCATCTCAGGGGCTAGGCCTGCGGAAGATGACGCAGTAAGTTGGATGATAGGAATCGTGGCCACCAGGCCAATCGTCTCGGGTGGTTACGACTTGGAATCCGGCGGCGGTCAGCTCTTCGATCACGATCTTCTCCGGCACCCCATGGCCAATTCGGTTCTTGGGTACACCCTCGGGAATGGAGCTTCCAGGCGCCGGTTCCTCATCGAGCACCGCCAGAAGACCGCCCGGTTTCAGGGAGCGGAAAAGGCTGGCATCGACCTCGGCGGGTTTGGTGAGGTGATGGTATACGAGCCGCATGAAGATGGAGTTACAGCACTCGGGTGGAAGGTTCGTATCGGAATCGCCGGCCTTGAGAACAGTGATGTTCTTCTCCTTCGCCGCAAGCTCTTCCAGTTGAGCCACCTTTTTGGGGTCGAGTTCCGTCGCGTAGACCCGACCGGTCGGTCCCACGCGCTTGGCGGCAGGTAGGGTGAGTTCTCCCCTGCCCGCTCCGACGTCGGCTACCACGTCGCCTGGCTGCCAGTTCAGCAGCGGGGCCAGACGGTCGGCATCCTCCTGATAATTATCCTGGGCGCAACCTGGAACTGCAAGCAGCCCGGAGAAAAGCAGGGCGATGAGGAGGGAGCGACGCACCATATATGTAGCCTATTTACTTACGTAGACTGAAGGGTAACGAGTGGGGTCTGTTTGGCCTCAGCCTCTGACGGCGGCACAATCTCCGGTGGAGCGGTATTGACGCCCGCCGCCTTGTCGGCGATAAACCGCTCGACCTCTTCCAACAGGGCGGAGACAATCTCGTCTTCCTTGACGCGGCGGATGGCCTTCCCTTCCCGGTAAATCATGCCATTGCCGCGGCCGGCCGCGACGCCGAGATCAGCTTCGCGCGCTTCTCCGGGGCCGTTCACCGCGCAGCCCATGACGGCCAAACTGATGGGGGTCTTAATGTGTTTCGTTGCCTGCTCGATTTCCCCCGCAATCTTGAACAGATCGACCTCGAGGCGCCCGCAGGTTGGGCAAGCGATCACGACGGGTCCACGGCTGCGCAATTCCAAAGACTTCAGCAACTCGAACCCCACTCGCACTTCTTCCACGGGGTCGGTGGCAAGCGAAACCCGGATGGTATCGCCGATACCTTCCGCCAACAGCATCCCCATGCCGACGCAAGACTTAACCGTGCCGGAAAACTGCGTGCCGGCTTCCGTGATGCCCAGATGCAGGGGATAGTCCACTTGCCGCGAGAGCAACCGATAGGCAGCCACCGTCAGCTTTACGTTCGAAGCCTTTAGGGAAATGATGGTGTCGGTGAAGCCCAAGTCCTCCAGGATCTGGATGTGGTACATGGCGCTTTCGACCATGGCTTCCGGTGTGGGATAGCCGTACTTCTCCAGCAGCCGACGCTCCAGCGAACCGGCATTAACGCCGATGCGAATAGGGACTTTTTGTGCCTGAGCCCGGCGCACCACCATGCGGACTTTTTCTGCGTCCCCGATGTTCCCGGGGTTGATGCGCAGCTTATCGATGCCAGCGTCCAAAGCCATCAAGGCAAATTTGTATTGAAAATGAATGTCGGAGACCAGGACGGATTCAGGGCAGCGTTTGCGAATCTCCGGCAGCGCCTCGGCGGCCTCTTGATCGGGCACGGCTAAACGGACAATCTCGCACCCTGCGGCTTCCATCTCATGGATTTGGGCGACCGTCTTCTCCACCTCGCGCGTGTCCGTCTTGGTCATGGACTGGACAGCGATTGCAGCATCGCCGCCAACCGTCAGGCGTCCAACCTTGACCGGGCGGGTTTTTCTTCGAGGTGGAAAGAATTCGGTATCACTGAAATTCACAAAAACTCCTTGGAACAGGGTTTAGGGATTAGGGGCTCGGGATTAGGTACCCGACGTGCGAAAGCGCCCTAATCCCTAACCCCTAATCCCGATTTAGTACGGTCTAAATGTCTTCACCAGATCATTGTACATCACAAACGCTGCTAGAAGCAGTAGGAACACGATGCCGACCTGGATGAAGCGTTCCTTGACTTCCAAGCTTAAGTCCCGGCGAATCAGCCCCTCGACTACCAGGAGCAGGATCACCCCGCCATCGAGCACAGGGATTGGCAGCAAGTTGAAGATGCCCAACTGCAGGCTAATGAAAGAAACCAGGAGGACCAACTCGGGCAACCCGGCGCGATAAGCTTCGCCGGAAAGCTGCGCGATGCCAATAGGGCCAGAAAGCGAACGTGCCGACATGTGGCGCGTCAGAATCTTCCCCAGCACGTCGATGGTGGCAAGGCAATTCCGTGCGTTGTCATCCAAAGAAGCTGCCAGCGCCTGCCCCCATGGCAAATGGCGAACGACCATGCCATTGCGGAACCAGAACCCCACGCGCCAGCGCTTTTCACCCATCAAATCGGCATACACGGGCTTGACGGTAATCTGCAGGGGCTTTCCGTCCCGCATGAGATCGAAGGTGACGGGCTTACCATTTCCCGTCTGAATCGCGATAGCGACGCTAGGAAAGTACAAAATCTTGCGCCCGTTGATTCCCACGATCTGGTCGCCGGGCTTCAGGCCGGCTTTGCTGGCGGGAAGGCCCGGCTCTATTCCTTCTAGGATGCCAGGAGCGACCGGGTCCCAGCCGACATACCCGGCGCGATTGGGCCCCTTGGCGATGGGCGTGATCGCGGTACTCACAACCTTGCCATCGTGCTCGAACTGAAGGGGGATAGCCTCATTCGTGGTGGTCAGGATTTTGAAATCGACGTCATCCCACTTGGGGTTTTCCAGATTTCCCAATCGGAGGATTCGGTCTCCGGGTTGAATATTGGCCAGGGCTGCAGGTGACCCCTCTTCCACGTCACCGATGCTGGCGGGCTGCTCCAAGTAGGCGGGGCGCTGGAAATGAAACTTATAGAGTCCGGTCAAAAGGACGATCGCCAGCAGCACATTCATCGCCGGCCCCATTACCACAATGATAAACCGCTTCCAGCGGGGTTGAGACAAAAACTCCCCTTTATCCCCCTGGCGTACCTCGGAAGGGTCGTCCCCCGCCATTTTGACGTATCCACCGAAGGGGAGGATACTGATTCGGTAGTCCGTATCGCCGCGCGTGATATGAAGAAGCGACTTCCCAAATCCCAGGGAGAATACCAGCACCCGCACGCCAAAGGATTTCGCGGCAACGAAGTGGCCCGCCTCGTGGATGAAAATCATGATCCCGAGGACCACGATGACGACCACTGCATCCGTAAAAAAGCTACCCAACATGTGAAAGACGTTCTCCCTAGCCAGAAATGGCTGTCACCATTTGCGCCGCGCGGGACCGTGCTTCCCGATCCCCTTCCAAAACGTCATCCATTGAAGCGACCGTCTGCTGCGAGTCCATTTGCCGCATCACCTTCTCAATCAATCGGGGGATCTCCGAGAATCTTAATCGGCGATTCAGGAAAGCCTCCACCGCCACTTCGTCCGCAGCATTGAGAACGCAGGGCATGATTCCCCCCTGCGTCAGGGCCTCGCGCGCCAAATCGAGGCTGGGGAAGCGCTTTGTGTCCGGCTTCCCAAAATGAAGTTGGCCCGCAGAGATAAGATCAAGCTCGAGCCCTTTTTCCGCGTTGGCTACCCGGTCCGGATAAGTCAGCGCATATTGAATGGGGATGCGCATGTCCGGGACCCCCAATTGCGCCATTACTGACCCGTCAACAAATTCTACCATGGAATGGATAATCGACTCAGGGTGGATTACGACGTCAATTTGTCCCGGAGCGGCGCCGAAGAGCCAACGAGCTTCAATGATCTCCAAGCCCTTGTTAACGAGCGTCGCCGAATCAATGGTAATCCGTCCCCCCATTCTCCATATTGGATGCTTCAGGGCCTGTTCAGGGCTGAGAGAATCAAACAGCCGCAGGGGCGTTTTCAGAAACGGCCCCCCCGAGGCGGTCAGAATGATGCGTTTCACTTCCTTCGGCTGTCCAGTGCGGAGACACTGGTGAACGGCACAGTGCTCGCTATCAATGGGAAGGACCTCGGTTCGCCGCTTGGCGGCGGCGCGCATCACCAGTTCCCCGGCGGCAACCAAGGTTTCCTTGTTGGCTAGGCCCACGTGTTTGCCGGCGCGGACGGCTTCGTAAGTAGCCACCAGCCCCGTGGTGCCATGCGAGGCGGACACGACGAAATCGACGGAATCGTGAGTCGAGGCTTCCACCTGGCCTTCGACGCCGAAAGTAATCTTGACGCGCCGAGTGTAGCCGAGTTGCTTTAGGCGTTCCCGCAGCGGATCTCTGAGTTCGCGCTGGCTTACCACCACGATCTTGGGGTGGTGCTTCACCACCTGCGCCGCGAGCACCTCCAGGTTCTTCCCTGCCGAGAGCGCCTCCACCCGGAAGCGGTCACCCAGGCTCTCCACCACGCGCAGGCAGTTCTGGCCGATGGAACCGGTGGAGCCGAGAATGCATAAGCCTTGGGTCATGGTGAAGATCCTAAGAGCCGCCGCGCGCCGGAAAGGCGGCGTACCAGCGTGCGAGAAGCGCAAACAAGCCCAGCCAAAGCGCCGGGGCTCCAAAAAGCAGACTATCAATGCGATCGAGAAATCCACCGTGGCCGGGCAGAAGAGCGCCGGAATCCTTTTGGTTCGCCCCACGTTTGATCGCGGATTCCACGAGATCCCCCACTTGGCCCGCCGCCGCGATCCATGCGGCAAGCAGGATGACCTTTTTCACGTCGGCTGTCGTCCAGAACCAATGTGCAAAGGCCCAAGCGGCAACGAGGCTTCCCGTCATCCCTGCCAGCGCGCCCTCCCAGGTTTTTCGGGGAGAAATGCGCGCAAAAAACGGTCTGCGGCCAAACGGCCGCCCCACCAAGTACGCGCAGATGTCGCCCGCCCAAATCACCAGGAAGAGGAGAAGGATGGGCTGGGGTCCGGACTCCAGAGCGATGCGGCCGTTAAACCTTTGGGTCCCCAGGGCATTGGGCGAGAACCGAATCGGCGCCAAGCACGCAAGCGAGAGGCCAATATAAAAGATCCCAAAGAGGGTTACCGACGTGGCCGCGAGATAGTCTTTGAAGTCCATGCTTCGCCGCAAGGCCCAGGTGGTAATCAGCAGCAAAAACGCCAGAAGGAGTACGGTAATGCCTTCCGTCGTCGGAACCAGAGGCAGCCGCATCCGGGCATCAAGTGCCAGGCACAACAAGACGCTGGCAACGTAGCCAATCCAGGGGATAGCCTTGAAGCCCATGGCCCGGCACAAGGCGAAGTACTCGCGTAGGGCAAGCACCATCGCGCTCGCTACGGCAAGCAGAAAGAGCCATTCGGGGGACCACCCAATCAGGTAAACAACGGGGGGAATCAACAAGAGGGCAGTCAGAGTGCGTTTTAGCATCGAGCCGTCATCCACAGATTACGCAGGTTTCACAGATTAGCCAGCACCGCAGTAAGAAAGAGCTGGCAAGTCAGCTAGACAGAAAGAAGGGTGTAGCCGCGAAGCGATCACGGGCCATCACCCACTCCTTTCCCGACTGTCCGCTCCTGTTCTTTTCTCTTCATACTTCTGTGTAATCTGAGTAATCTGCGGATTCGAGTTTCGGTCTTTAGGGTCAACTCATCCCCAGGCCGCCGTAGCGGCGCTCGCGCTTCTGGAAATCAATGATGGCCTGGAACAAGTCTTTCTGCGTAAAGTCCGGCCACAGTGTTTCCGTCACCCACAGTTCCGCGTAGGCCACTTGCCAGAGCAGAAAGTTGCTCAAGCGCAATTCCCCGCTGGTACGAATCAGCAGATCGGGGTCCGGCTGCCCCCGGGTATAAAGATGCTGGCTCAGCAAGGCTTCATCTACCGTCATTGAGCCGTTTCGCTTCGCCTGGTCGAGCAATTCCTGCACCGCATCCACCAGTTCGGCTCGCGCCCCATAATTCAGCGCCAGGACCAGGCGCATTCCAGTGTTCGCGCGGGTCTTCTCCAGAGCGTTGTGCAAGTCCTCCACCACTGGCTCGGGTAAATCCTTAATTCTCCCGATGACCTCCAAGCGAATGTTTTGCCGGTTGAGTTCGCCGATTTCCTTCTTCAAGTACTGGCGCAGTAAGCCCATCAAGAGCTTGACTTCCGTGTGCGGGCGCTTCCAATTCTCGACCGAAAAAGCATACAGCGTCAGATAAGCGACGCCCGCGCGCGCCGAGGCCTCCACGGCGAGCCGCACCGCACTTATACCTGCCCGATGACCGGCGATGCGAGGCAGGTGTCGGCGCTTCGCCCACCGTCCATTTCCATCCATGATGATGGCAATGTGCCGGGGCAAGCGGTCCGGATCGATCTGTTTCAGGAGAGCTTCTTCGACAGGTTCAGTCTTCACGGAAACTCGGACCTTCGATTCATCTTAAATCCATAGAAACCCTAGCATACCCGCATGGTTACCGCAAGCAAAGCGAGCGGTCGCCCCAGCAGACAAGACGAGGAAATCAACGTGATGGCAACTGGTACTCCGGGAAGCTAACCGAAAGCCTGTTCACAGAGCGCGTGGCCACCTTCGCGCCCCGTGCAATACGCGCAGGATGGTGACCGCGTCCGGGGTGACGCGACAGGCTGCGATGTAGGGGGTCCCCCCAATAACCAACCCACGAGTACCGGGGACGCGGCCAAGCCTCCCCACCTCGGGGTGCTTGGCCAAGATTCCGATTTGTCTTCGGATCTCATCGTGCATGTGATAGGCCGCTTGCGGGTTGTCGGTCGCGATATAGGTCACCAATTCGATCAAATCACGCCGCGCCGAAGGATGCCACTCGACCTTCACGCCCCAGCCTTTTTGGTCGTCATCCGGTCGATGATGGCGCGCGTCTCAGCCATCACGGAATCGTGTGGAATGGCCGGGCGCGGATCGCGGAGCGTTTGCTGGACCTCGGCGCGGAACCAGGCGTCGTGCTCCCGCGCCTCGCGCTGGCGTTCGACAAACTCACGCATGAACTCGCGTACGATCTGCGAGGCCGGCCGGTGCGCCGCCTCGGCCTCGGCGGCGAAAGCGTCGCGAAGATCCGATTCCAGCTTGACCGTGAAGACGGCTTCCTTCGGCATCGGAGAAACCTCCTTTATAACGATAATGACTATACCACGTCATTACTTTGTCTGCACGCCGTGTTTCTTCTTTCCTGACACTTCGGACCGAGGTCAGCGACCCGAAGCAGTCACCCTGGTGACTCCACAGGCCACAGCCCTTCGGGCGAACGCGATTCGAGCCTTTTCCTCGCAGGGTCGGGCACAATATGCCAACGGCCATTTCACCGCGCCTGTGTTTTCATCAACATCCCCGGATGAACCTTCATTTTTGACGACTCTATCCTCCGACCATGATCCAGTTCGCCCGAAAGATGTGTCGCTCAGTCCTGACACTTGGCCCACGGCACCTGAAATCTGTCCTTCTTTGTTTTCATCAATATCCCCGGATGAACCTTCATTTTCCCGCTCTTCCCTGCAGTAAACATCCCAACTCAACGCCCGAACGCGTCGGGAGTTCTCTTGGACACCTGGCGCCTGGCACCTGAAACCGGTCCTTCTTTGTTTTCATCAATATCCCCGGATGAACCTTCATTTTTGACGATTTCTTCCACCCAGCAGCCTTAACTTTGGCCGAGAACTTTGGCCGAGACCCCAGCCACCAGTTAGACCCGCCTTCGGCCGCACCACCGATGGTTGCTGTGCCCGACGCTCCCGGCAGCTTGCTCGGCGGCCCGCAGCTATAAAGTTCGGCAGCCTGCTGGCGCTTTCTCGCCATCCAGATTGCGAGTTGGGGCTCTTCCCGCTGGTAGCAGTGAACCGGACACCGTTTCGAGATCCCCGCGAGCAAGCTCGCGGGAGGAAAGCGGCAGCAAGCTGCCGCACTCTAAAGCTTCGCAAGCACTTCCTCGCGAGGGGCCATATAGGCGGGATAGGCCCCACTCTTGGGCGCAATCTGCTGCGAGAACCGTGGCCTCGATATGGGCAAGCTGAGGAGACGCGGGGCGCGGGAATCAGGGGTTTTGCCAGCGACATAGCAACACCTGCGATCAATCCACTCCAAGCCTATACTATATCGTCAATCATGTCAAGAGACATAAACGAGTACGGGAGGCTACCGCTGGTTTTAGCCCAAACGCAGACCCAACCAATCAAATGGCGCCCAAGCTCGGTTGGGCTGGCCCCCAATATACCGTTTCGGCAACCATGGCCTGGCAGACCGGGGCTTTCTGCCTGCTGCCTATTGTCCCTTTCGGCCTTATCCGGGCAACTTGCCCGGCATGAGGCTGGTGATGGCCAGCATGGCAGTCAGGACGATCATCACGATACAAGTCGTCCAGGCAATGATGTTGAATACTCGGCCATTCTTATACGGTCCCATGAGGTCTTCGCGGTTGGTGAGTTGAAGCATGAAAATCACGACAAAGGGCAACAGGATGCCATTGGCAACTTGGGAGAGGAGGATGATGGGAACCTGCTGGTCCTCACTCAAAAGGACAACAGCCAGCATACCCAGGAATATCAGGCTGGTGTAGAGCCAGTAGAAAGCTGGGGCTTCATTGAATCGCTTATTAAGGCCTGATTCCAATCCCAGACCTTCGCAGACGTAGTAAGCGGTGGCGAGGGGCAAGATGCAAGCGGAAAAAAGCGACGCATTCACGAGTCCAAGCGCGAACAGCGCACTCGCCGCATGGCCTGCGAGGGGCTGAAGGGCCATCGCCGCGTCGCCCGCATCTTTGATGTCCCGATGGCCGGTGACGTAAATCGTCGCCGCGCAGGCCACGATAATGAAGAACGCCACTACGTCGGTCATGATGCAACCGACGATGACGTCCATTCGCGAGTAAATGTAATCCTTTACCTTTACGCCTTTTTCAACCACAGCGGACTGGAGGTAGAACTGCATCCACGGCGCGATGGTTGTGCCCACCAACCCGATCACCATGTAGAGGTAACCCGAGCTGAACTGAAATGAGGGCTTGATGGTGCTGACCAGCGAACTGGTCCAATCGGGATGGGCCAAGTAGCAGGAAACCGGGTAAGCGAGATAAACCACGCAGGCTGCCAGGAAGACCTTCTCCACGTAGCGGTAACTTCCCTTCACCACCAACAGCCACACGAAGATGGCCCCTAACGGAACCGCCACAAACCGGCTCATGTGGAAGATGGACGTTCCGGAGGCGAGTCCGGCAAACTCCGATACGGTGTTTCCCAGATCCGTGATGATCAGCAGGACCATCAGGATGAACGTGGTCCGGAAGCCGTATTCCTCGCGAATCAGGTCTGCCAGACCTTTGCCGGTCACGACCCCCATGCGACCCACCATTTCTTGAACGATGATGAGCGCGACGGTGATGGGGATCAGCGTCCAAAGCAGTGAGAAGCCGTATTTCGCCCCCGCCACGGAGTAGGTGAAGATGCCGCCCGCGTCGTTATCCACATTGGCCGTAATAATGCCGGGGCCCAAAACCGCCATGAAAATCAGCAGTTGGACCCGGAAATTTCGAAAACTCTTGAGTTTCACCGCCATGGGAACTCCGTAAGGGCAGTGACGAGTGGCAAGTGACGAGTGACGAGCAGAAAAAGTCCCAAACCACTTGTGGCAGCTTGCAACTCTCCCTTGATCTTCTGCCTGCTCTTCACTTGTCCACGCCGCCCTTCGCTGCTGTTATGCCTGCTCGTCACTCGTCACTTGTCACTCATCACTTCTTGTTGATCACATGCTCCAGCACGTCGTCTGCAGTGACAAGACCCAGCAGGTGCCGCTCTTCATCGACGACGGGGAGAGAGATGAGATTGTATTTATGAAAGAGGTCCACGACCACTCTGACACTCTGCTCCGCTTGCACGGTAATCGGGGGCTCCGTCGAAAGATCCATCAGGGGCGTGTCGGCGGCGGCCAGCAAGATCCGGCCGAGGGGCACCGCCCCGGTAAGGGCAGTTTCCGTGTCGATCATAAAAATCTGGTGAATGGCTTCCACTGGCCCCTCGAAATTCCTCAGAGCCTCGATGGCGCCGGCGACGGTGGCGGAATTGTGGACCACCACGTACTCGGTGGTCATCATCGACCCTGCCGTATTCTCCTCGAATCCCAGCAATTCTCTGACTTCCTCGGCCTCGTCCTTTTCCATGTCGGCGAGCACTTCCGCCGAAGTCTCGGGAGAAAGCTGATTGAGGACGTCGGCGGCTTCATCGGGTGGCATTTCCTCCACGATGTCGGCGGCCTTCTCGGTGGGAATGCTTTCGAGCAGGTCCGCCTGCATTTTGGTGGGTATCTCAGAAAGTGCCTGTGCCGCTGTCTCGTCGTCCAACCCTTCGATCAGGGCCTTCTGCTCGTTATAGCTCAACTCCTCGAGGATATCGGCGATATCCGCGGGGTGCAATTCCGCCAGACGGTCGTACGAAATACGCAGCTTCACGCGGCGCGACGGGTCCGATTCGATGAGATTTACGAATTCCCACTGGATCGTGCGTGTCGGTAGAGACTTGGTAATCACACGAATGTTGTGCTTGGCGATGGCCCCCTGAAGCAATCGGCGGACCGCCGCCGCCAAACCCACATTGACCGCAATAATCCGGAGCTCGCTGTGGCCGTCGAGGGGCTCGATGTCGAAGTCGACGTCGTTCACTCGCACCACTTTGCGATTGTTGACATCGATGATCTGCTGGTCGAGGACGTCCTTCTTGATTCGGATCAGCCCCTCATCCGCCGCATAGCAGCGAATTTCGTCCCGCGATACGTTGGTTTGGCCCGCGCGCACCGAGATGGATTGGATCTGCGAGTAGGTAATGCATTGAATGGCCTTGTGGGGTGTGCGAACCAGATAGGATGCCACGCGCGCCATCTTCTGGCTCGGATCGACGCAAATATCCTCCAGTTCTCCGAGGAACTCGCCTTTTACCCCATACATAGGGAGATTCTGTAGCTCGGTGAAGTAGATCATGGTCTTCCTCCGCTGCAAAAGCCGTGACTTGTCTTAGGGCATCCGCAAAGTGGCAGGTGTTTGCCACCTTGCTTAACGGGGTTGAATCCTTCCAAATATCAACGTTCCGGGCATTTTCAGGCTTGAGAATGCTTCGAGTTCCCTTAATACGGGGACCTGATTTCCTTTGTCAAGAGAAAACGCACTTTACGCATCATGAGCTGCGATGCGGGCGATTCGCCCGCTCAAAACTCAGTATGGAACCGCAGCGCGATGAGGTCCAGCGGCCCGCGGACGTGGTTGTAGGCCGGGTTTTGAGCGAATTGGTAATCCAGCGTTAACTGGTAGTATTTCGCGATTTTCCAGTTGTAATAGGTTTCGGCGATGCGTTCCGCGCGATAGTCGAGTGCGCCGTCACCAACAGTGATGCCCAGACCACCCGCCGCGAGGTACTGTCGATGGGCGGCGCTGATGCCGTTGACAATCACCGCGAGGCCCACCGTATCGTCCGGGCGGCGCCAGTCCGCGCCTTTCAGGCTTGCCCCGCCGGTGGCAGTGCGGTCCACGTCGGTAAACTCGTAGGTCTGGTTCTTGCCATCGCTCCAGCCCAGTCGGGCGAAGACCCCAAGATTCTTTCGCAGTTCCTGGTCCATATTGATGCCAAACCCGTACTTGTACCGGTACGCCGCAGTCGGATAGATATCCTCTTCGATGCTCGGATCGTTCAGAGTCGCCTGATAGCTTCCCATGTGGGCGCGCGTGTCGTAGGCGAAGAGGCGCAAAGTTCCCGCGTGCCCTTGGGCAGAATATCGACGCTCGAACTCTGTCGCCGCCGACCATGCCTTGGGCAGGTTCCAATCGATTCGCAATCCGTTCGCAACCTTGGACACGGTGAAGATGCCCAGGCGGCCCGTCCATGTGCGCATATTTAATTCCGCGGTCGCACCATTCGTAAACCCGAGCGTGTTGGCTGGATAATCCCAAGCGTCATTGGCCATCAGCGACCAATTCATGAACTGAGTCCGCGAATCGTTGGCGTAGGCCTTCGGCTCCACACAGCGTAGTGTCCCGCTTTCCGGAACAGCCCATTAGGCAAAGCCTTAATCCGGCCTTGCCTGCTCCACCCGTTGGCTCGTCTCCGGGTTTCTGGGCGTGGCCTGTGTTTGTGTGGTAACCCCGCCTAACGAGGTTGAATCTTTTCCCACGGCAGCTCACCGCAATTGCGTTGGCAAGACGCCGCTGTTTTTCGACATAGCAGCGGGGAGTTTCCCGGGTCAAGAAAAAACCGCAAGCGGGGCGAAAATAGCGCAAATTGCCGAGCGAAGTTACGTCGCAACAAGATCCGCGTAAGCCACACTGCTGCGGTGCCCCCCAATTGAATGCGACGCTCGGCCAACGCGGGGATGGCGATGCTCAACTTGGTCTTGAGCATTCCCTCATCACGACACGAACAAGAACCTACGCGCCTGCGGCCTGGCGTGCTACCGCGCGGGTCCTGAGCGCCTTGCCAATTTCGCGGCAAAACGCGGGCAGGTCCAAGGGCGTGCGCGAGCTGATGAGATTTCCGTCGACCACCACTTCTTCGTCCACATACTGCGCCCCGGCATGGACCATATCGTCCTTGATGGCTTTGAAGCACGTCGCCTTACGCCCGCGCAGGATGTCCGCCGAGCACAACACCCAGCCGGCGTGGCAGATGGCCGCAACAATCTTGCCAGCCTTATCCATATCGCGAACGAACTTCAGCACGCGCTGGTCCTGGCGCAGCGTGTCTGGCGCCCATCCGCCCGGAATCACCACCGCGTCGAAATCCTTGGCAAAGGCGTCGGCAATCGACAGATCGGCGACGACCGGGTAGCCTTTCTTGCTCGAGTAAGTCTTCCCTTCTTCCGCCCCGACCGCCACGGTTTCCGCGCCATCCTCGCGAAACCGCAACAGCGGGTACCAGACTTCCATTTCCTGGTAGAGGTCAGCGGCTAAAACGGCAATGCGTTTTCCTTGGAGTTCCATCGCATCCTCCCTGAACAACAATTTGGAGGTTATGGTAACACAGCCGCCGCGAAGTGCGTCAGAAGGGTCGGGTGGCGAAAACCGTAGTCCCGAAGTGATATGCCGCCAGACATGTTCCCGCAAAGTTGGTTAAGGGACCTCAAGGGTTCGATGGCCGATCCTATAAGGGGCCTTCCATTGTGGATTCCCCGCAAATCGGCGACACAGTCCGGATTATTGAGGAAGATGACATTTTGTCCGTCCGCCCACACTCCCTTTGAGCTCGGCTGAACGCGTTGTTGACCGCCGCCTAATCGAGCACCGCTTAATTGACCCCTGTCAAGATTCCAGCGTTTCGGGTAAAATAGTCAAGTTGGGACCTTTGCAGGCCGTAGGGCATTCTTGATTACTGGTCCACCGGAGGGTAATTATGTCGTCGGTTATGAAGACGCTTTTCCTCAATCCGCCCAGTTTCGAGGGTTTTGACGGCGGTGCAGGCGCGCGGTGGCCGGCGACGCGGGAGATCAGTTCCTTCTGGTACCCGGTATGGCTCAGCTATCCGGCAGGAATGTTGCCGGGCAGCCGCTTGCTCGACGCCCCACCCGCCAAAATCTCGCAGGAGGAGACGATTCGCATCTCGAGCGACTACGATTTCGTGGTCCTGTTCACGTCCAACGTGGGATTTGACGCCGACGTCAGCATTGCGCGGCGCATGAAGGCGGCCAAGCCCGACCTGAAGATTGCCTTTGTCGGTCCTGACGTCCAGACGCGCCCCGCCGAGTGCCTCCGCGCGAGCGCAGACATCGATTTTGTGGTCCGCGGAGAATTCGATCATCCCGTGGTGGAATATGCCCAGGGCAAGCCGCTGGCCGAAATCGCCGGAGCGAGTTTCCGCAAGGATGGCGAAATCGTTCACAATCCGTCGCGCCCGCCGCTTGAAACCGAGGAGCTCGACAAGCTGCCGTTTGCCACCGAGGTCTACAAGCGCGATTTGACCATCGAGAACTACAACATTCCCTTCCTTCTGCACCCCTACGTGTCGTTCTACACCAGCCGCGGATGCCCGGCGCTGTGCACGTTTTGCCACTGGCCGCAGACGCTTTCGGGCCACGCCTGGCGGGTGCGCTCGACGGACAACGTGGTGGCCGAATTCCAGCAGGCGATGAAGCTTTTTCCCCAGGCCAAGGAGTTTTTCTTCGACGACGACACCTTCAACATCCGCAAGGACCGCGTGCTGGACGTCTGCGCGAGGCTCAAGCCGCTAGGCTTCCGCTGGTCGGCCAACGCGCGTACGCACACCGACTACGACACGCTGAAGGCCATGGCGGACGCGGGCGGGCGGCTGCTGATCGTCGGATTCGAGTCGGGCGACGCCCAAATCCTGAAGAACATCAAGAAGGGGACGACCCCGGAAATGGGCCGCGCCTTCATGAAGAACTGCAAGAAAGTGGGACTGACCGTGCACGCCGACTTCATCATCGGCCTCCCCGGCGAGACCAAGGAGACGATCGCGCGCACCATCGACTACGCCAAGGACCTCGACGCCGACACCGTGCAAGTCTCCGTAGCCCACGCCTACCCGGGAACCGAGTTATACGAATACGCCGCGAAAAACGGCTTCCTCGCCACCGAGCAGCGCTCCGACGGCGGCGGCCACCAGTTGCCCCACATCACCTACCCCGGCCTGAGCCTGGAAGACATGATGGAGGGAATGAACCACTTCTACGATTCGTATTACCTCCGTCCGCGAGTGGTGTGGCGCATCGTGAAGAAGGCCCTGTGGGATGGGCACGAACGCAAGCGCCTGTACGGAGAAGCGGTGGAATACCTGCGAGTCCGAGCCGAGCGCTGGAAGTACGTCCGCAACGGAGCAAGCCAAGCGCGAGCCGCCGCCAACCCGGCCACGCACGCATAGCGGAAGCGAACCAGCTCATAGCTGATAGCCGACAGGCCACAGTTGATAACTTATAGCTAACAGCCGACAGTCAACGGTCCCCATCGGAATCTCCCCGTGCATCGTGCCACCGCCCTCCGCAGGCCAGAAGTGCCGCAGGGCCGAAGAGCGGGCCCTGCGCTACGTTCCTTGTGGCATGGCCGTCCCGGCCATGATGCTGAGTGCGCGGGTGAGGCCTTGGCGTAGGGCCCAGCGGCGCTCTGCCCTATAATTCCTCTTTTTCAATTTCGATGACGCCGATGACCGAAGCGGGGCCGTGGGGGCGTCCGGTGGCGCAGGCCACCCGGCAAAACGTAGCAAAGCAAGGCTCGCTCTCCAGCCTTGCGGCTTTTCCTGCTTCGTTAGGTCGCCCCTTTGGGGCTCAAAAACCTTGGACTCGTTGGGTCACCCCTCTTCTGGCGGGCAGTTTACCCATTTCAAAGTATACATATACGTTCGAAGCCGGAATGTCTATGAAAACAAAGGATCGCAAGACACAATACCCGAAAAGAATCAGACTTTTAGGTCTTCATTTTCGACATTTACGACGAATCGGGCGCTATTTTGCAGAAATCGCCGGCTTCCTTGTCACTTTTCGAGCGCTGGGGAACAAATTTCTCGCTTCAATAGGTACAAACTCAAGGGGGATGGCAAGCCGTCCCCCTACAGCTCCGTGGCCTAACTTGAAGCCTTCTGCATAGTCCGTTAGACTGATGCAGTCCGCGGAATGAAGCAAAATCGTCCGCGGGGAAACGCGGACGCACATCCTTACAACCCCCAAGGAGGTTCTGGTGCAACATAATGCAGGGCTAGGCCGGCGCGATTTTCTCAAAGCCGGGACCGGCGGCATGGCGGGATTGGTGACTCCCACGAGTGCCGCTGCGCAGGCCTCGGAGCAACCCACCACCTACCGCCGGATGGCGGAGTATCTTCGTTCCATCACCGCGATTGACTGCCACGATCACCTTCGCTCCTCCGACGCGCTTTGGGGCTACGTTGAAACCGAGCGCGGCCGCGGCATGAATCTCTGCGGGCTGTGGAGCACCAGCTACTACCAGGACCCCAGCCACCTCACTCCCTGGAAATCCGGCGACACGTTCGATATCTGGTGGGCGCGGGCCAAACCCGACTTTGACAATGGCCGCGCCACCACCTTTTACCGCTACATGCTGCCGGCATTTCGGGATCTCTACGGCGTCGATTTCGACCACATTAGCGACTCGGACGCACGTGAGCTCGATCGCCGCATTTTCCAGAATTACCGCGACCACCGATGGATCGAATCCGTGGTCACGGAAAAGTCCAACATCGAATTGATGATTATCGATGTGTACTGGGCGCGGCTTGACTATCAGGCCGGCTATCGATTCCAGGCACGAAATCTTAATACCAGCTCACTCCTTTCCGGCTTTCACCCTTCCGAGTACAAAAACCCACACGACGATCCCTATCGCTTCGCGCGCGAGCGGAACATGGCGGTGCGCACCCTGGACGACTATCTCGCTGTGATCGACCTCCTGTGCCGGGAGGCCAAGGAAAAGGGCACGGTCTGCCTGACCGATGATGACACCGCCTATGACCGAACGCTGCAGTTTGACAACGTCCCGGAGGAGCGCGCCGCCCGTGCCTTCGGCCGGAAAAGGTCAGAGTTGGCTCCACAGGAAATCAAGGACTTCCAGGATTTCATGATGTGGAAGCTGGTGGGATTGGCCGCCCGGCACGACCTGACCTATCAAATTCACACGGGGATGGGGCGCATCCAGGGATCAAGCCCCATGCTGCTCGTCGACCTGATCGAGGCGAATCCCAAAACCAGGTTTGCGATCATGCACGGTGGGTATCCCTGGATCGGCGAAACCGCCGCCATTGCTTTCACTGAAATCGTTCGCGCGAGGAATGTTTGGGTCGATTCCTGCTGGCTTCCCCTGATCAGCTATAGCGCCGGCAAGCGCGCCCTTCACGAGTGGCTGGAACTGATTCCCTCCGACCGCATCCTTTGGGGTTCCGACTCGCACCACGCCGAGGGCATCTACGCGGCGACGGAGATAACCCGCCGATGCCTGGGAGAGGTGCTGGTGGAAAAAATGGAGCGCGGCGACCTGACCGAGCAACAGGCACAGCGGATCGGAAAGCAAATTATGCGCGATAACGCTTTGGAGGCCTTCCCGCGACTAAAATCCATCCTGTGGAAGGGTTAACCGGCGATGCAGCCTACGGTTTTGTGCCTTCGGTTCCCCAGGATAGGTAGGGGCCGCGCTGGATCACGTCGCCCGGCAATTGCGTGGAGAACTCTCGCAGGCATTGGGTAAGCCGCGCGGCTTCGGCGGGATCTGCTGCGTAGAAAGAGACGGTGTCATTTGCGGCGACCATGTTGTTCCGAATCGTCCAAGTTCCCACTCGAACCCATTCCGGCGGCAACATCCCAGCGAACCACTCATCGTAAAGGATGGCTATTCTCACGTTTGCTTGCTGGGAGAAACTCGCGACTTCAGCAAGCCCATAGTGGTGGTTGCGTTTCGCCTTGGCCACGGGCAGGCTGGCCAGCCCCCACAGGTCCAGGCAATGGATATCGGCATAATAATTGACGGCGCCGATGTCATTGAGAGCTATATTTGAGTTCTGGTAATACTTTCTCACAAATAATGCCATTTGGTACTGTTGTTCATAGATGTTGTTGGTGCATTGCGGCACCTGCCAGAACAATACCCCGCCCTCCATCACCACGGGAAAAGCGAGCGCCAAGACCAGCATGCCCACACCCAAATTCCTCGGGGCCAACCAGGTTTCGGCGGAAAGCAAGCGCGGCCACTGCGGCACCAGCACCGGAAGTTGCACGGCTACGAACAGAATCGACAGCGCTGAGAGGTAGGCATCATAGCGGTAAAGCAAGGTGGGCCGCACGAACTCCATGTGGGCGATTCCCACCAACAACAGAATCGTTCCCATCAGTTGCCGGCTTTCGCGCGGAGAGCTTCCCTTCCCGCTGGCGGCGAGATAAACCAGTAGCACCGCCAGGAGTAGCGCCGGGACGTGCAGGGCCATGCGAGCGTTCGTCATCACGGCATAGCACAAAGACAGGATGAATGCGCCGGGCGAACCGGAACTCGGCAAAGTTGCCTTGAGCAGTACCGAGTTGGGAAGCCAATACCACCCCTTCGACACAGAAATGATTCCGTAGACGACGACCGGGAGAAACCCCAGAGCGCAGAAAGCCAGCGCATAAAGCCAGCGCCCGAGCGCCAGCAAGATGAGCCCAATGGCAATGATCAGGAACATTCCTTCGAAGCGGACACCGGTAACGATCGGGGCGAGAATCAGCAGCCAGACCGAATCCGCGCGCGCCGTGCCGGGTGACTCGCCGCTCAGCCATCGGCCCGCTACAAAAACCGCGAGCATTGAGACCAGCATCTGCATCGGCGGTTCCATGCCGGTCATGATGAGCGCGGGCAGTGGGATGAACAAGACCAAGCTCAGGAGGGCGATAAACTTGGCCACCTGCGGCACTTTGTACCAGCTAAGGATGGCGTACGCGGCCAGCAAATCCCCCAAGGCGAAGAGAAGGTCCCAGAGCATCGGTGCAACCTGGTGCTCGCCCGCGAGGTAAGAAGTGAGGCTCAAAAGCAGCGTCCATAACGGCGGCGAGGAACAAGAGGTAAAGCCGTAGCGGGTTGCGCCCCAAACGCCGTACTGGGCGAAATTCCGTGCCGTCGCCATACCGATGTAAGGGTCATCCAGCGCATAGGCCAGATGCCCCTGGTTCTGGGAAATGGAAACGACCAAAACTACGGCGGTGGTTAGGATGAGAATCGCAACGGCGGCGAAGAGAGGCCAGTGCTGATATGGAGTCTTCTTCACTTCAAGATCCTTGTCTAGTCCGTGGTGTGGCCACCCTGGTATTTAGTTCTGACTGGAGGACTTCCCCCGCCACGCAGTGAAATATACACCATCCGGCATCGGGTGGTTGGCAGCCGACGCCTTACAGTAGCATGAACCTTCAAGCCTTTCCCACCCCACGGGC
>CAWEFC010000056.1:0-116632 GCA_963808085.1 uncultured Acidobacteriota bacterium | reverse complement strand
TAGTCGCCAAACCGTCTTTCTGTTACTTTGGGGGGATGTGAGGGATGGCGCGGCGCAGCGCACATTCGGAAATGTGGAAACTCCAGGGAAGGGCTCCGTCCTTCCGGGCCGCGACGGCCACTCTTCCCTTGATCCTCCCCGCGCCGGAGGCTGAGCCTCCGGCGCGGGGAGGATCAGGTCGGGTGCTAGCACAGCTTCCGGGCAGGCGCAGCCAGCCCGCATAGCAAGCGGCTCAGCCGCAGGCCCTCGGTTGATGCGTAGCGTTAATCTTGGACACCCATGTGCCCGTCGCGAAATCGAAACTCTTTACTTCGAGTTCTGATAGACAATGCCCTGGGCCCAATTCCACGGGTACGGATCGATCCAATCAATCTTCTCTCCCGACGCGCGGCGCGCGACGATGTTGCGAACGATTTTCACCGTCTCATCCACCGAGCGCTGTGCATCGTCCATATCGACGGTTCCGTGGCCGGGCAGCAGAATGTCAAATCGAATGGGCTTCCCATCAAGCGAGAAGTCCGCGAGCTTTTCCGTGCCCTTCAAATATTGATCCCAGTCCGCATAGGGGTTTCCCATCCAGGCGTGGCGCCCGTTGTGCAACACGATATCCCCAGAGATCAAAATGTGTTTGTCGCCGCGGTAAAGGTAGTAGCACGTCGAGCCGGGGGTATGGCCCGGTGTCCAGATCGCATGAAGCGTGACATTGCCGAAGTGAAGAATATCCCCATCATGAACGTGCTGGTCCACGGGGCTGGGAGTGAAGTGGCCCTGCGCGTCAGGATCGCCCCAGGTAGCCACGATCGAGTTGCCGCTCTCGAGCGGGTGCGCGTCGGCATCGCCCACGATGATCTTTGCGCCGCGTTCGTGCCACGTATGGCACGACTGGCCGTGGTCAATGTGACAATGGGTGAGCAGCACCCACTTCACCTGGGACGGGTCAAAGCCAAGCGTGTGAATTTCCGCGATGATATCGCCCTGCCAGGCATCGAAGCTCGGATCGATCAACAGCAGGCCCTGGCCCGTGTCGAGCAGATAGATTTGCTGATCCATATTGTCGCGGCCCAGCGCGTAGAGGCCGTCGACGATTTTCCAAGGGTAGCGCCGTAGCTTCAGGCGGCCGGCGATGTAGTCTTCACGCAGTTTCTTTGCCAGGGTTTCCCCCGCCGCCCACTCCTGCCCCGGCTGCAAGTGCTCGTAGGTTTGGATGTCGATATAGGTATCGATCGTGGCGACCACGTGCTGCCCCCAAGGAGTCTCCACCACCACCGGCGCGAACGGCGCCGAACCGCCTTGCCCCCAACTGATGCTCGGCAAATTCATCAGGAGGAGGCCAGTCAACCCCGAAAGGAACCATCTGCTGCGCTGATGCATTTTTACTCCCATCTGAACCCAGAATATACTACTGAACGCGCCGGAAGGAAGTGACGAATTGCTTTCTTAGCGCGGGTGCCACGCTCACGCGAAGAAAAGCTTCACCACAGAGACACGGAGGTCACGGGGAGAGGACCAGAAGGAGAACATCAGGTCAACAATCTCCTTAACGATAATCACTTCCGTCACGCAAACCGGGTACTTCTCCGTGACCTCTGTGTCTCTGTGCGGCTACTGACATTGCCCCGGGGCAGCCTCTATCTCCCCCATAAAATTTCTTTTCGTGAGTTTGTCTTGCGGTTAATGTTATTCTCTTCTCTTGGGGAACTTTAAAATGAATAGCTCGGAAGCCAATCCGGGCGAGCCCTGGAGCACTCTTCTACGCCTGCCTGCGACGCCCAAGGAGAATTGGCGGGAAAAGCTCCTCTCCCGCCGCGTTGCCCGAACCATCCCAAGGCTTACGGACCGAAGTTGCCTGCCCCTCTCCTTCGCTCAGGAAAGAGTCTGGCTTCTCGAGCAATTGGAGCCGGGAAGTCCAGTCTCGAACCGCCCGGTCGCCCTGCGCCTCAGCGGGGACCTCAGCCCGGGCGCCGTGCGCAAAGCCCTGCAAGGCATCGTCGACCGCCACGAGGTCCTGCGCGCGCGCTACACCACCTGCGACGGTCTCCCCTGCCAAGTCATCCGTCCCAGCGCAGACGTGACGCTCCGCCTCATTGACCTCTCCAGGCTGGCTTCCGATGAGCGCGTGCCGCGGACGGACGTGCCACGGGCGGCGCGCCCGTGCTCGCGCATGGCCGGGACGGCCATGGCACGCGCGGCCATGGGACAGACGACAGAACTCGAGGCTCTGGCCATGCGCCTCGCCGCCGAGGAGGGTCTAGAGCCTTTCGACCTTGCCCGGGCCCCGCTCATGCGAGCCACCCTCTTGCGCCTGGGCAAACAAGATTATGTCTTACTGCTCACGTTTCACCATATTGTTTTCGACGCGTGGTCCGCGCAAATCGCCGTCAGCGAGTTCGCGGAACTCTATCGCTCTCTAAACATGGGGACTTCCGCGGCTCTCCCGGAACTCCCCATTCAGTTTGGCGACTACGCCCACTGGCAGCGCCAGCGGCTCAGCAGCGAAATGCTCGACCGCCAGCTTGGCTATTGGCGGGAGCAATTGCGCGGCTTGACTCCTCTCGACCTTCCGGCGGATTGCCCCCGGCCGCGCGTTCAATCGAGCCGGGGGGAATGCACCGTGATTACTTTGCCCGCCGCGGTCGCCGACTCGCTCAAAGCGCTGGGGAGGCAGGAAAACGCCACGCTGTTTATGGTCCTTCTTGCGGCCTTCCAAGCGGTGCTGGCGCGTTATACCGGCCAGGACGATTTCGCCGTCGGGTCGCCTGTAGCTGGACGCCACGGGGTCGAGACCGAAAACCTGATCGGAATCTTCCTCAATCTCCTCGTTTTGCGCGCGAACCTGGCGGGAAAGCCCACGTTTCGCGAATTGCTCGCGCGAGTGCGCGAAACCTGCCGGGGTGCGTATAGCCACCAGGATCTGCCTTTTGAAAAGCTGGTGGAAGCTCTGCGGCCCGAACGCGACCGGAGCACCACACCTCTCTTCCAGGTGATGTTTAACCTGGAAAATTTCCCCGTGCAACGGCGCACAATCCCCGGACTGCGGGTGGAGGAGTTTGAGTTTGAATGGCCCGTTGCTCCCTACGACCTCACTCTGGAAATCGTTCCGGCGAGAGGTGAATTAAAGTGTTACTTTAATTACAACGCCGATCTATTTGACCGGTGTACCATTGAACGGTTCGCGGCCCACTACCGCAAGATGCTCGATGGCGTCATTCGGGAGCCCGACCACGGGGTCGAGTCGATTCCGATTTTGACCTCGGAAGAGCGCTCCCAGATCATGGCCGAGTGGAACCGCACGGAAGCCGATTATCCTCGCGACGCCACTCTCCACTCCCTTTTCGAGGCCCAGGCCGCGCGATCTCCACGGGCCACGGCATTCTTCAACGAGAGCAGCACGATGAGCTACGGTGAATTGAACAGCCGCTCGAATCAACTCGGCCGTTACCTTCGCAACCAGGGGGTGGGCCCGGATTCGTTCGTGGGCGTTTGCCTTGAACGCTCGGCCGTTGCGGTGGTGGCGCTGCTCGGGGTCCTCAAAGCGGGCGCCGCGTTCGTTCCCCTCGATCCCGGCTACCCGCGCGACCGCTTGGCCTTCCTGATTTCCGATGCGCGGATTGGCCTGGTGATTTCCCGGCGGAAGTGGTTGCCGCTGGTCCGCGAAAAAGGCGTCAGGGTGGTTTGCCTCGATACCGAACAAGGCATGATCGAAGCCCAAAGGGACTATTGGGTTGCCAATGCGACGGGACCAACGGATAACGCTTACCTTCTCTATACGTCAGGATCGTCGGGCGTGCCCAAAGGGGTGCTGGGCCCGCACCGGGGCGCCGTCAATCGCTTCGCCTGGATGTGGAAGGGTTTCCCCTTTGAGCGTGGTGAGGTCTGCTGTCTGAAGACCTCGCTCAACTTCGTCGATAGCATCTGGGAGGTTTTTGGGCCGCTGCTGCGGGGGGTCCCTAGCCTCATTCTGTCGGACCAGACGGTCCGGGATCCCGCCGAACTGGTGCGCGCGCTCGAGTCCCACGCGGTCACTCGCGTGGTGACCGTGCCGTCGCTGCTGAGCGCGATCCTCGAGAGCTACCCCGACTTGGGGAATCGCCTGCCGCACCTGAAGCTGTGGGTGTCGAGCGGCGAGGCGCTCTCCGCCGACCTTTGCCGGCGATTCTACGCGGCGATGCCGGGGGCTACCCTGCTGAACCTTTACGGTTCGACCGAGGTCGCGGCCGACGTCACGTTCCATGTTGCCCGCCCCGCTCCCGACGACCGGGGGAGCATCCCCCTGGGCCGCCCCATCGACAATACGAAGTGCTACGTGCTCGACGCGCAACTGCGGCTCGTGCCCATCGGCGTGCGGGGAGAGCTCTATGTAGGCGGCGATGGCTTGGCGAAGGGGTACTACAATCGTCCGGATCTGACCAAAGCGAGTTTCATTGCCGACCCGTTCTCGAGCCGGCCTGACGCTCAGCTTTACGAGACAGGCGACCTGGCGCGCTATTTGCCTGACGGAAACCTCCAATTCCTAGGCCGCGTCGACCAGCAAGTCAAAATTCGCGGATACCGGATCGAGCTGGGGGAAATCGAGACGATCTTGACGCAACATCCGCTTGTGTCCGCAGCAAGTGTTGTGGTTCGGAAGGATGCGTCGGGCGATAAGTGCCTGATGGCGTACGTTGTCCCCAGAAAGGCCGATAACCAGTTATCCCTTAATGAGTTACTTAATTTTATTAAAGCAAAACTTCAGGATTACATGATCCCCTCGGACATTGTGACTATCGACGCCCTACCCCAGACGCCCAACGGTAAAACTGACCGTCGGGCCTTGGCCACCCACGATGCGCCGAGGCCAGGGTCCGCGCGCCAGGTCCCACCCAGCGACGCGCAGCAATTCCAATTGGTAAAAATATGGGAAGAGGTTCTGGGCGTGCGGCCAATCGGCATTGAGCACAACTTCTTCGATTTAGGCGGCCATTCCCTGCTGGCCATGCGTTTGATGGACCGGATCGAGAAAGCCTACGGCCAGCGTCTGCCTCTCGCGACGTTGTTCGAGGAAGCGACGATTAAACATCAGGCCGAGCGCCTGCGAGCCGAGAGTCTCAAGGACGGCCAAGCGGCGATTGTCCCCATGCAGCCAAATGGTTCCCGCCCGCCTCTGTTTTTCCTGAACGGCGACTGGTGGGGTGGGCTTTACTGCCGGAAGCTGGCCCGGATGCTCGGCGATGAACAGCCGTTCTACAGCGTGATGCCTAACGGGTTCGATGGCAGCCCCTTGTTGCCTTCGGTTGAGGCGATGGCGGAGGAGAACATCGACCAAGTGCTTGCAATTCACGCCCAGGGACCGTACCTGCTGGGCGGCTACTGCAATGGCGGACTGGTCGCTTACGAAATGGCTCAGCAGATGGCGCGGCGGGGGTTAGAAGTTGGATTGGTCATTCTGCTCGATGCCGGAGTGCCAAGAAACTTCGCCTGGCTGAAGGCCGTGGTCGACGGCGCGTGCAGGTTGGCTCGACTCAATGAGGATCAGCAGGCGCGTATCTATGCAAAATCGCGAACTCATGTCCTCCGAATGCACAATGCCTACCACCATAGCGTTAGAACACTGATGGCGATCGGTTGGAGAGCCGCTCGGGAGAGGCTCCTTCTTCTCGATCGAGAGTCTCCCGATAAGCTAGGTCTGCTTCCCGAATTCGCTGACCCCGCGCAATTGCTGCGGTATCGTCAGTTTCGGCGCATCATCTCGTTCTACCGGCCAAAACCTTATCCGGGACGTGTGGTCCTGCTGCGCACCCATCGGAGTAATCATCCTTCTGACCCGACGGCCGGTTGGGGCAAGCTGGCGCCGCAACTCGAAGTCCACGAACTCCCAGGGGACCACGTTTCGATACTGGCCGAGCACTTGGAGGTGGTGGGCGAGCAAGTCAAGAGCAGCCTTCACTCCGTTGGCTCTGAGGCGCAGCATGCGGTTGCGTATTGCGGGCGCCTCCCGTGACCACTCCGGTTGTGTTCCCCAAACCACCCGAATGGCAAAAGGCCCCTAAGCGGGCCACTCTGGGTGCAGGCGAAGTGCACGTATGGCGAGCCAATCTGGCTGTCGACCCAGCGGCGCTCCAGGCCCTGCGGGGGACCCTTTCAGGGGACGAGGGTGCACGGGCAGAGCGATTCTATGCCTCGGCAGACCGGGATTATTACGTCGCCGGCCGAGGTATTCTTCGGGCGCTGCTGGCTCAATATCTCGAGACTCCCGCCGAAGCTCTTAGGTTCTGCACAAACGCCCATGGGAAGCCCGCCCTCCCCCCGAGCAGCGGAAGTTTGGACTTGCGATTTAACCTCTCCCATTCGGACGGCCATGCCCTCTTCGCCTTCGCTCTTGGACGCGAAGTGGGCGTCGATTTGGAATACATTCATCGTTCCTTGCCAGACCGGGATTTGGCGGAGCGATACTTCTCACCGCCGGAGGTCGCCGCCCTCCGTGCCTTACCGAAAAGCGAACAAGCCGAAGGGTTCTTTCATTTTTGGACCCGCAAGGAAGCGTACATTAAAGCGCGGGGCGGCGGGCTCAGCATCAGCCTAGCCAGCTTCACCGTTTCGCTCGCCCCCGGCGGCTTGGACCACCTACCGATCACCGGCCATGATGACCCCGATGCCAGTCGATGGACACTTCGCGGCATTGCGTTGGGTAATGGTTTCATCGGCGCGGTCGCGGCTGAAGGCGCCGATTGGTCTCTCGTCCAATGGCAGTGGGCGTAATTCTTTCCATCACTCAAGACCGGGTTGCCGCCAATCTTTCCAGGAATTCGCGAACCTCGCCGGGATCGCGGAGGCGGAAGTGGGCTTTGGTTTGGGCGTGGTCCCCCACATGAACTGCCAACCCGTGAGGCAGAACAGCGAACGCAGACTCGTCGGAAGTATCGTCACCTATAAATATCGGCAGCGTGTCAGGGGGGAGTTTCGCGAGGAGGCCTTGGGTTGCGGGGCCTTTGCCCACAATGGCGCGGGGCAGCAGCTCCCAGATTTTCTTCCCCTTCAGTAAACGCAGTCCCGGGTGAAAACGATCGCGTGCCGCGCGCAGAACCTTCTGGGCAATCCGCGCCGCCGGGGGCTTCGCCACGCGGTAATGGACGGCCAGGGCATACCCCTTATCCTCAATCAAGATTCCGGGCTGAGCAGGCAGTTCTAGAGCGAGCCATATCTTTGCATCGTGCAGGACCTGCTTTTGCGAAGGCGGAAGGGCGGCGCCATGGCTTTCCCAGCCATGCAGACCCAGCAGATGAATGCCCCTGACTTTCACCAGACGGCGCAGGTCGGCCAAGCGTCTTCCGCTCATGACATAGACGCTCAATCCCGGCTGCCGCGCCAGCGCGCCGAGGACCCGCCGCACCGGTGGGTCGAGTTTCACTCCGGTGGGGTTGTCGACGAGCGGGACCAGCGTGCCGTCAAAATCCAGAAGCAACAGCCATCGGTTCGCCCCCCGAAGCCGCTTCTGCACGTGGGGCCAGGATTCAAACAGGTGGCGAGGGCCCGCCCCGTTTTTTCTCAGCGGAACCGTTAACCCACCTCCACGTGCGTATCGAGCCGAATTTCGCAGAGATCGGTGACCAGATCGGCCGCCCATCGATAAATATTAAAGTTCTTCACGATTTGCCGCATACGATGCATCCGGGCGCTTCTCTCGACGGGATCCATAGTCAAGGCAAAGTAGAGGGCGTCGGCCAACTGCTCTGTATCATAAGGATTAACGATCAGAGCGTCTCGCAATTCGCGGCTGGCGCCGGTGAAACGGCTGAGGATCAAAACTCCCTGGTCCTCTTCGCACGCCGCCACATACTCCTTGGCCACAAGGTTCATGCCATCGTGAAGAGAGGTGACCATGCACAAATCCGCCGCCTTGTAATACCTCTGGATTTCCTGATGGGTATGGTGCCGCTGCAAATAGAGGATGGGTTTCCACTCGCTGGTTTGGAATCGCCAGTTGATGCGGTCCGCCTCGGCCTCGACTTCACCCAGGAGTTCGTGGTACCGCTTGATGTGGGTGCGGCTGGGCGCCCCGATCTGGACAAACGTGAATTGCCCCAGGTACGTGGGGTAGCGCTCGAAGAAGCGCTCCAGTCCGTGGAATCTTTCCAGGATTCCCTTGGTGTAATCCACGCGTTCGACGCCGATGCCCATGTAGGTCGCCTCCACACCGTGTTCCTTCAGGAGGGCGGCGCGATCCAGGTAGGGAGAGGCGGACGGAGGGTTCGCAGCTTCGGGAGTTTCCGGGCAGGCCACGCTAATCGGGAACGGCCGCACCTGCGTCAGGTGGCCCCCGCGTTCAACCGTAAACCTCTCCCAATTCACCCGCGACTCGATAACGCGGTCGACCGTTTCGAGAAAATTGTTGCAATGGGACTGAACGTGGAAACCCACCAGATCAGCCCCCAACAGGCCGTCCAGCAGCTCGCGTTGCCAGGGGCAAATGCCAAAGGCTTCGGGGTTCGGCCAAGGAATGTGCCAGAAGATGGCCACCCGCGCCGCGGGGACTCGCTCCTTAATCAGCCGGGGCAGGAGGGCAAAATGGTAATCCTGCACCAGCACCACGGGCTCTTCCACTCCCTCCATTTCCTGAAACAAGGCGTCGGCGAACTTTTTATTGACCGCCTGGTAGTACTCCCAATCCTTGGACCGGAAGGTGGGGCGCGTATGGGCAATATGGCAGAGGGGCCAGAGGCCCTCATTCGCAAACCCAAAGTAGTAGCCTTCCTCTTCCTGTTTGGTCAGCCAAACCCGCTTCAGCGTGTATTGGGGCTCATCGGGCGGGACGGGTAGGCGGTCCCGTTCGTCCACGGTTACGCGATCGGCATCGCCGGAGCCGTGCGCCAGCCATGTGCCCTTGCAGGTCCGCAGGATGGGCTCAATCGCCGTGACCAGACCACTGGCCGGGACGGTAACTTCCACGTTTTTCCCGCGATACGAGTGCATGTAGGGTTCGCGATTGGAAACGACGAAAAACGGACGGTCGCCCAGCTTGCTCCGCACGTGGACGCGCAACCGTTCCGGCGTCCAGTGGGATTCCGCGTGTTCGCGAAGCCGAGCCTCCTCTTCCGCTGCTGCCCGCGCGGCCTCCAGGCTCTTGGCCAGGCGCGTCACCTCCTGCGCCAGGGGTTGGAACAGGTCCTCGTCGTCAAAACGCGGCCGCTCCGCCTTTCTGCCCGCGCGGATTTCTTTCATCCACTTGGTCGTCCGGGCAATGGGCCCCGTGAGGCTCCAGCGAATAATCAGCACGGTCACCAAGACGATGAAGGCCGCCTGGGCCAGGGCGCGGAGAAAAGTGTTCCACCAAAGCCGCGAAGTCTCGGCCGTAATATAGCTGGCATCGTGAAAGATCGCGAGCGCCCCTAACAGCTCCGAGTCATTTTGGATGGGAAGGATGTAGATGTGGGTCAGCGTTCCATTCACCGGGGTGAAGCAGGCGAAACTCGCCTTGGTGGCAATCACCTGAATCACCTGGGGGAGGATTCCCTGCAATTCATTCGCAACCCCCGGGGTCTTCGCCAGACTGTCCCCCGCCTTATTGAAGACCGCAATTCCCTTCAGGCGACTGCGGTCCCCAAACTCCGTGACCACGGCCTGCAGGCGTTTGCGCGATCGCGGCTCGAGCAGGGGCACTACTTTCGCCTCCAAACCTTCGCCCACGATCGCGGCGCGATTCTCCAAATCTTTTCGCAACCCGCGCTTCTCCGTTTTCACCTGGAACACGGCGAAGAGAATCGACAGGAGTGTGACTCCGACGACAAGCGAAATGATCAAGCGAAGGCTTATGCGCATGGATTCGCCACTCCCTCGTGGTCCCACCTGGACTTACAAAAGAAAGCGGTCAGCTCTGAGTTTTTTCCTTGTTTTCCTTTGACTTGCCGCCGAGCTTCTTAATCTCGCCGCCCAAACCCTTACCGATCTTCCCCACTCCCTTGCCCGTACCCTCGGCAAGGTTCTTACCCAATCCGCCGGCGCCTTTGCCGATTGACTCTCCGGCACCGCCAACATTCCCGTGCGCCAAGCTTCCCACCGCTCCCGCCGTCCCCTTGGCCATGTCGCCCGTGCCCTTACCAACGCCTTTTCCGATATCCTCTCCACCCTTCCCCATTTCCTTGCCCGAGCCCCCTTTTTTCTTGGCTTCGTGGTGGGCGGATTTCTTTGAATCCGTCGAATCAGGGTCGGACTTGGATTTGCTCCAGCCAGCGGCACCGAGGGCACAAATCGCTGCGAGGACGAAGGCTATGCGGAGAATGGATTTCATTGACTTGCTCCTTCCCACCCCAAGCCCGAAACTCCCGCCGCGAGACTTAGGTTTTGGGGCGTTCCGCCGCGATATCTCGCGGATCGTAACCGAGAGCTCAATATGATCCATAAAAGCCACAGCAAGGCCCATGCCAAAGCTTGTCCACTTTAAACCATTGTATTCATTTGAGATATTCGCTCGAACGAAGAGCGGGATATGTAATATTTTCGGCATAACCCCCAGCCTGGCCCCCCGGCGGGTGCTGCCCGGGAACTTTTTACGTTTGCCAGGAAATATTGGCGATGGCTCCGCGCTCAGGCGCACGCGTGGCAAGGCGATCTAGTCTATTGATTGTGGAACAGTTGACTCCAAAACAGTCATTTTGGCGTGAGAGTTGCCTTCACTCGGGTGTGGGCATCTGGCCCTATTGATCGGGGAAGGAGCGCGGGCGTTCCCCTCAAGCGGTGGGGACGGCTGCCTGGAGTTTGTGATTGTGCATGAGAACCAAAATTCGCAAGGAGGTAAACATGAAAATCCTGAAGTCCCTCGCGATAGTGCTTGGCATCAGCTTAGTCTTTCTCTGCTCAACTCTTAATGCCGACGAGTGGGATAAGGAAACCAAGGTCACGTTCAGCGGCCCGGTGCAGATTCAAAACACGCAGCTTGCGGCTGGAACCTACGTGTTCAAGTTGGCTGACACGGCGGATCGCCACATCGTTCAAATCTTCAACGAAGACGAGACCCAAGTGCTAGCCACCATTATAGCGATTCCGGACTACCGCGTGACGCCCACTGACAACACAGTGGTGAAATTCGCCGAAACCGGGGAATCGTCGCAAGCGGCGGGAACCGTACCCGAGAACGGCATTCCCATTAAGGAGTGGTTTTATCCGGGCGACAACTTCGGGAACGAATTTAAAGTCGTCCCGACTCAAACCGCGGCCGCCGTAACGCCGGAAGCGCCGCCGGCCCCGCCGGCGCAACCCGCGGCGGCTGCGCCTCCGGCGGAAACGCCCCAGCCAGAAGCTACGCCGGAACCTGCGGCTCCACAGGCTCAGGCGGAAACGCCGCAATCGCCGCCCGCCGAGGCTCCGCCCGCAGCGCCGCCAGCCCAGTTGCCGCAGACGGCCAGCGACATGCCGCTCATCGGGTTGTTGGGATTGGCTTCGTTGGTTGCCGCCGCTTCACTCCGCGCTTTCTTGAAGCTGTCGGCCTAATGCTCTAGTTGGTAGCCGCGCCTGGCGCTGCGGCGCCAGGCGCACCTTTTACCCGCTCTACACAAACGCCGGGCGGAAGGGCTCTTCGGTCGGAGGCAATCCATGTTCAAATTCCGATTCTCTCGATTCATCGTAAGTCTCGCAGCTCTGGCCCTGCTGATTCCCTTCGCGGGATTTTCCCGGCCCGAGCAAAGCCAACCTCCGGCGGACCCGGAGAGTTACCGGATTGCCGTTGACGTCGGGTTGGTGGTCTTGCCCGTAATCGTAACCGACCGCAGAGGGAAAGCGGTTTCGGGCCTGGATGAGAACAATTTCCATGTCTTCGACGATGGACGGCCCCAGGAAATTACCTTTTTCGCCGCCGAAGACGTGCCCGTAACCGTCGGATTGGTGGTTGACGAGAGCGGCAGCATGCGCTCCAAGCGCCCCGAGGTTATCGCTGCCGCCGAGGAATTTGCCCGGTCCAGTAATCCTCAAGATCAGATGTTTGTGGTTAACTTCAATCAAACAATCTCGATGGGCCTACCGAATGACGTCCCCTTCACGAGCAATGTCCAGGATCTGCTGAGCGCAATCTCTCGCAGCCCGGCCGCGGGCAATACCGCCCTCTATGACGGGGTCGCCCAGGCCTTAACGCATTTGAAGGCGGGGACGGGCAGCCGCAAGGCTCTCATCGTCATCAGCGATGGTGGAGACAACGCCAGCAGCCTGAAATTCCAATCGCTTCTGCATCGGGCAGAGGCATCGAACGCGCAGATCTACACCATAGGAATTTTCGACCAGAGCTTCGCGGGCCAAGATTCGGCCGTGCTGACGCGCTTGGCCAGAGTGACGGGGGGAAAGGCTTATTTGCCGCAGTCCCCTTCCCAGATCCCGGGGATCTGCCAGCAGATTGCGCGGGAACTTCGCAACCAGTACACCCTCGGGTACCGTCCCAGCCAGCCGAATCCGGGCGGCGGCTATCATGCCATCCGCGTGACGGCTGCGGCCAGAGGCGATGGCAGGCTGCGAGTTTCAACCCGCGCCGGTTATGTAATGCCCTCGGAACCGCAATCAGCGCTGCCGCCACTCTCAAAGGCCTCGCTATGATGGACCCCGCCCCGGAACTGAAAATCCGGCAGCGCATTGACGACGTTCTTTTGACGGGAAACTTTCGCAGTGCGGAGGTCGAGCGGGCGGACTGGGCTCCAAGGCTTAAGGCTCGGCGAGCGCGGCCGGCCGCCAAAAGTGCCTCCAGGTTATTTCTTGAATTTGTCCAATACTTTTGCTTGCTCCTCGCGTTGGTTTGCCTGGGTGACGTAGCACTTTATTATGGCCGCGCCGGAATCTTTCAGTCCTATCAACGCTGGCGCTTCGATCAGTCCTTGCGCCACCGTCTGCCTTCGCTTGAGCCGTTGGTGGTGAGATGGGGGGACCGTGTGCTCGGCGCAATCATGAAGACTCCGGACGCGCGGCCACAACAGGATGGGGCGCAAGCTCGCGCGCCGGCGCCGCCCAGCTCCCCTCCCGTGACTCCCAGCCTCCCCACCGGCTCCGTGATTGGAGAAATGAGAATACCGAGGATTGGGGTGTCGGTCATGGTGCTCGAAGGTGACGATGAAAGCATTTTGCAAAAGGCGGTGGGGCACGTTCCATCGACAGCACTGCCCGGCGCAATCGGGAACGTGGCGGTGGCGGGCCATCGCGACACCTTCTTCCGCGCCCTCAGGGATATCCGCCAGGATGACGAAATCACTTTGACCACGACCGGCGGCAGTTACAATTATCGCGTCGGAGCGATCGAAAAGGTCGGCCCCCAGGATGTGCAGGTGCTCGCTCCCTCTGATCACCCTACCCTAACTTTGATCACCTGCTATCCGTTCAATTACATTGGAGCGGCGCCGGAGAGATTCATCGTCCAGGCAGATGAAATTCAACCAGCGGAAGCTCAGCAGAGTGACCCTGCCGGAAAGTCTCCGACATCTCTACCAGCCAGCACGTCCAGCGTCGTGACCGGCAGTAACCCCGTGGCGAGCGGCTCGGTTGCCCCCAAGAGAACCGCCCAAAATCAAAGTGAAGGTCTGCCCCAGGATCCACAGCCAAAATCTTACCGCGTTTTCACCAAGGTCCGAACGTTCATCGTGTCGATTCCCCACCGCCTGCGTCTGGACTAGCCGCTCTGGGACCGCGGGCATCCTGCCCGCCATAGTGGGGTCGCAACCGTCCTGCCCACAGACGTTTGCTTTAAGTTCGGAGGCCGGGCAGTGATTCCCTAGCTACCGCGACCCAGCTTTGTCGTCCGGAGCCATCGCCACGCTCACCAGAGAATCCGCGCAGCCGTAATAAAGCAGCCACCGCCCTTGGAAGTAGACCAACCCCTCGCTGAAGGTCGTTCCCGCCACATACTGCCCGGTCTTCTCGTAGGGCAGCTCCGGTTTCAGCACTGGCTCGTCGGTCCGCGCCAGCATCTCGGCGGGCGCGTGCGCGTCAAACAGCGCCTCGCCGGCCGCGTAGGCAAATGCCCCCAGCTTCGGGTCGCCGTCCTTGGCGGCATTGCGGCCATTGTAGATCAGCACGATGCCGGCTTGGGTCAGCACTGGCGGCGGCCCGCCCTCGGGGAAGCTGCTGTCAAACCTCCCCGGCCTCGACGCCAGCAGCACCTGCAACCCGCCCTTGCCGTTCTCCACCGGCGTCCAATGGATCAGGTCCGTCGAGGTGGCCAGGTACACCGTCCCCTCGCCCCAGTACATCCAATACTTGCCGTCAATTTTCGCCGCGATCAGCCGCCCTTTCGTGCCCTCGAGCCGCGTCACAATCCCCGCCGACTTCGACCACCGCGAGGCGTACTTGCCGCCCAGCGCATCCTGGAACGCCGACCCGTACTTGGTCCAATGAATCAAATCCTTCGACGTCGCCACCGCCAGCCGCGCAATCTTGCGGTTCCACTGCGTATAGGTCAGCACATAGGTGCCATCCTCGCTCTCCACCAACCGCGGATCTTCGACGCCACCCGGCCACTCGCGCGTCTTCTGATCGTCGTCGGCGGGATAGAACACCGGCTCGGTTCGGCAGGTAAAGTGGATGCCATCATTGCTCACCGCCATCCCCAGCCGGGAAGTGTGCAGGCCAATCCCCATCTTTCCTGAGTTGTCTTCCGCTCGGTACAGCACCACCACCTTGCCATCCTTCACAATCGCCGCCGGATTGAAGGTGTGCAGCGCTTCCCAATGCACCGGGGCCTTGGTCATGGGGTCGGCAAAAACCGAATCCCGGTTCGGCTTCACCACCGGGTTGCCCTCGGCCGGCCGCGTAAACGGACCAATCTCCCACGACTGCGCCGACACTGCGCCCGATTCTGTAACCGCCCTTTCAGCGATGGGACGCATCACTGCATGTCGATTTAGGTTAGGGTGTCCGAACGCAGACCAGGCAAACAGGAGGGCAAATGCTACGACAAGTCTCTTCATCGTGAGTCACCTCATCAGATTTCCTCTGTGTTCCTGTGTGACCAGTCGTATCCGTGCGCGTCTTTCAGCTAACGCTCTGCCGAAGGTTTGCTCGCTTTGCCGTCGGCATTGTAGGCGGTGACGCGATACTTGGCGCCGAAAATGCCAGTTGCGGGTTTGGGATCGATCCACGGAGTGTCAGCGTCGGTGGCGCATTGGTCGCAAATGACCTGCCAGGGGGTGGAGTCGCTGTCTTTGCGCTCGATGGTGTACTTGACCGCGCCGGCGGAGCCGCGCCAGGCAATGAGGCCCATGCCCAGGGTGGTGATGAGGGGTGCGGCCGGGATGGCGTGAGGAGGCACGGCGCCGCCGGCGATTTCGAAAGCATGGGTGCGCAGGACCTCGGCGCGCGCAGCCATGTCGTCCTTCGTCATGGTGACGGTGTCGATGCCGCCGTAATAGAGCGCCCACCACTGGCCGCTTTCACTGCGGAGAGAGTATTCCTTGTTGGGCACGTTGGCGGGAATGGGCTGCCAGCCGAATTCATCGTTGTGGGCCTGAAGCGCCCAGTAGAGGTCGCCCGTGATTTTGGGGTCATTGCTCATCGTGGTGAGGACTTTTTCGAGGTCTGCCGGCGTACGCCAATCCGTATTGTCCCAGCCGTATTCGTTGACGACGTAAACCTTGCCGTGGCTGGTAACCTTGGCGGCGTGCTTCGGGAAGATCTCTGCCGTGACTGGCTCTCCTATGCTGAAGACCTTTTCCCAGTGCGGATAGTACTCAGAGGTGATGATGTCGGGGGTCTTCGTGTCGAGGACGGCGCCGCTCTTCTCAAACGCCAAAAAGCCGCTGTTGTCCTCATAGAGGTGTTTTTTGTCGATCGACTTGATGTAGTCACCGATCACATCGACCCACTTGACCAAGGGAGCCATGTTGCTGCCCCCGGGGGTAAAGGCCACCATGATGCCGCACAGGTTGCAGTTTTCCCACGCCAGGATGGTAGGGTCGTCCTTGTATTGAATGCCGGTGAGCGAGTTCTGATGGTTGAGCAGCGCGCCAATGTGTGCCTCAAAGCGAGCGATCACCTTGGGGTCGGTGAAGAACGCTTCCGCACCGGCCAGACCGGCATCTTTGAAGTACTCCCCAGGCCCGCTCGCCTCGCAGTTGGCGCAGTCGCCGGCCAGGGTGAAGATCAGGCGCAGGCCGCGGTCGTGCGCCGCCTTGAGGGCATAGTCGATGTGCTTGAAAGCCTCAGGATTGAATTCGCCCAGCTTGGGCTCGATGCAGAGATCGCAGCCGATGCTGTCGCCCAAGGTTTGCGAACGGATGACGCGGGCGCCCATCGCCCTGGCGGTGTCCATGGCGTCGTCGACCTCAAAATGGCTGGGATAACGAGGACCCATGGGATCCAGGGGGCCATAGGCTTCCAGGCCGAGCCATTCAATGTTGGGCCCGCTAAAGCGAAAAGTTTCGCCGCCAAGGGTCAGGCGGGTTCCATCGCGCTGGACAAATTCGTCGTTGTGCGCGGTTTGCGCCGAACTTCGAGCACACACGCCCATCACGGCCAACGCCACGAGGATCACCGTAGCGAGTGCGCCCCTCCGCAAGTGGATGTTCCCCATCGTCTCCTCCTCCAACCATGTCTGCTCTCCAGACGCCCGAACCGTCGAGAATCTTCCGTGCGCTTCCGGCCATTCCTCGATTTCAGGGATTGCGGAATCGATCAGACCGGCCAAGATAATAATGACAGAGCTTAAGGCGCCAGTTTGGCGCCTCAAGCGAGTGGGGCGGCCGGCGCTGGGTTCAGCGAATGCATTCATGTCACGCTCCACCGAATGCGATAATACAGGTCGGCCTTCCGGATTTTGGACTTTCGAGACAGAAGCGCTTAATCACGCTGGTTTATTTTGTCCCCGTTGGGTCTCCCGCCGATCGTTCGCTACCTCGGTGCCTCCGTCCGGCACGGAATATATCACCACGCGCCATCGAATAAAATAGTTAGCAGCCGGAGGCGAAGACGGTGACGAGTCACTGGAGGACCGAGGTCCCACACTGGGGGTGCGGGATGCGGGAGCAAATCCAGGTCACGGGATGGGCAGCCGCAAGTAGCGAGTGACGAGCCGAGGGCACGAGCCCCGGGTAACGCTTCCCGCCCTTGGCCCCCTCGCAGTGCCCCCGACACTCCTCCGCTTCGTTTATCGGCCGGACTGAGGGGAGGATGAACGAATATTCTTCGTTGGCGGCGGGCAACTGGGAAAGAGACCCCTCATCAGGCCCGCGACGTAGGGGCAGGCCTCGTGCCTGCCCACCCTGCAGGGGCCGATTCGGCCCCCAATCCGTGGGCACCCACGAGGGGTGCCCCTACGAAAATAATTCAACAAAAATCGTAATCCCGCCGGAAAATTTGTCCCTATTCACCTAGCCTCTGGTCGCCATCGTGCTGTCTATCTGCAGGAGTATGGTCGTGTGGAAGTATCGCCAAGATTTCTGTAGCCTATGGCAATCAACGTGCTGGAGTCAGGGGCGGGGAGTTGTCTTTGGGTGAAATTGCGCAGTCCGGCAACACGGTTTGCGGACGCCGAGCAGACAGCAGAGTGAACTTGGCAAGCGGGTCTACGGACGCTGCGCAGCAAAAAAGATGTTAAAGAAATACGTTCGAAGCCGGAATGTGTATGAAAACAAAGGAACACAAGACACAATGCCCGAAAAGAAACAGACATTTAGGTCGCAATTTTCGACATTTACCTCGAATCGAGCGCTGTTTTGCAGAAAACTGAGGCTTTGCGACGACAACTTGTCAGATCAATTCGGTTTCTGAGTGGTTTATTCGTGCATGACACAACCCATTTGCGTAGGATGAGACGGCCTGGGTCCGGATGCAGCGTGGGTGTCCAGTCGGCCTTGAGCCGCCACGATGGCGGCACTGGCGATCCTGCTTCCGGGTCGGACCGGTGCGGTTCGAAGAGTCGGCCCGCCACGGAGAGGGCGTCTCCCCCCACGCGCACAGTGGTCAGGCCATTCCATCACAGGGGAGATGGACGAGCAACGGTTATGGATGCCGTTCGACGTCTTGCTTGTCCTCGCCGGAAGCTTTCGACGCCCGGCCCCGGCGCTCGGGCGGAGGAACTGGGAAACGGGGACTCTTGTCGATCCGGCCGCGGCCACTTCTCTTCACATGTGACAGCAGACCCTTCGTTGCGGCGCGCAATCGGCGGGAAGCGGGAAGCAAAGCCTTCAGGGTGGGAATGGAGTGTCGCCATCCCTCCGCAAGCTGTTGCAGGCTGAGTCGCTCGCTCAGCCAGGGAGTTAATTTTGAATCCGGGTCACCATAGAAGAGACTCTCGACGGGCACACCCTCGGCGCGCGCGAGATCATCGAACATTTCGAGCGAGGGTATATCCTGGCCGTTCTCGAAGCGGTCGAGAAGACTCAGGGACAGACCCGTCCTCCTGGACAGCTCTTCCAGTGAGAGCGATTTCTCCAGACGAACCTGGCGCATTCGCGCTGCGATCCGCATGCGTGGTTACCTCTCTAGCTCGCCAACGTCACGCATTGTACTCATGTTTTCAGAATAAGTCTGTTCATTATTACACATTTGGTAGTTTACCACAAGAGAGACAATATGTCCGCAATAGGATGCAAGGGCAGCGTCCAGATTTGAACGCAGCGCCGCCATCTTGGCGTCTCCTGTGCCGGCTGGAAGCCGGCGCTACGGTTCGAATTAGGGCACGACCAATTTCTCCACCCCAAAGATGCAGGAGGGGATTCGGAAACGATTGCTCCGGCGAGAAAAGTCAGGACGATGGAATGAAGCGGGGACTACCCGCGTTGCCGATCATATTTCCGCACATACTCGGGGACGGGAATTGCAGTCGGCAAGCGCGGGTCCGCAAGGGGTGTTCTGGGTGTGACATCAAGGGGAAGGACTCCGGCCCAAACGGGAAGCGCGTAATCCTCTTCATCGTCGATGGGCGGGCCGGTGCGCACCTTGGCGGAAACCTCTTCCAGGGGAATGGACAAGACGGTGGTGGCCTGCAATTCCTTTTCGGAAGGCTGGCGGATTTCTTCCCAGCGCCCGGGCGCGACGTGCTGGGTGAACACGTGCAATGCTTCCCGCTTCGCCGCGGGATCTTCCAGCACCGTGGCCTTCCCAAAAATTACTACGGAGCGATAGTTCATCGAGTGATGGAAAGCCGATCGCGCCAGCACCAAGCCGTCAACGAGTGTGACGGTAATGCACACTTCAGCGCCCTTGCCCAGTGCGCGGAACATCCGGCTGGCATTCGAGCCATGAATGTAGAGGGTCTCGCCCCGGCGGCCGTAGCCGGTGGGAATGACCACGGGTTTGCCGTCCGCCACAAACCCGACATGGCAAACCAACCCTTCGTCGAGAATGCGATAAACCACCTCGCGATCATATACACCGCGCTTGGGAAGGCGATGAACTTGCGTGCGTTCCGTGGGGGCGAAGTCAGCCATAGACAAGAATTCCTTTTGTTGGAGTTAACCACCGGCTTGCTCGTTCGCCAAGACTGGAAGTCGACGCGACAGAGGGGTGGGTCTTCAAGGAACCTACACTCGCCCGTGCACCCTACGGAAGCACGTCAGCAAGTGGCAGCGAAAATCCTGGAAGCAGTTCGGGCTCTTCGAATCTCTCTTCGGTTGCTGCCGCCCGAACTTCCGGCTCCAGCTTACCCAGGATGTAGCGATAAGCAAGGCGAGTCTTAGGGTACATGAGCCAAACGGCGCGCACGCCAGATCGCAGATACTGGGACACCTTCAGCAACAGGTCGTCAGCCCGGTCATTCTGGGATACGATTTCAATAATCAGGTCTGGAGCCAAAGGCAGAGGGACGCGGTCAAGATCCACACCATCGAGGCGGCCCGCGCGGATGAACGCGACATCAGGTCTGCGCACGGCATCCCCACCGAGCCTCACATCCGTTTCCGTGGTGACGTCGCCAAGCTGGCGGCTCTTAGCAAAGGCTCTGAGGCGGCTGCTCAGTTCGTCGCGGATCTCGTTGTGAAAATAGCTTGCCGAGGGGGTCACGATCAGCTCTCCGTCGCTCAGTTCGTACCGCACGCCCTCCGGCTCTTCCAGGGCGGCGTATTGTTCCACCGTCAGCAAGGTTTTTGTCGCCATGCATAAGCTCCTGATGGATATAGGTTAGCATGGCCTCTCATAAAAGTCAGCCAGACGGCGGATGAAACAGTGAATGAAGTGGTCCAAATTTGAGCGCGACACTTGGACTTAACTCAAGGTACCCGCGCCGCCAGAGGTGTCGACGCCACGGTCGCGGCGGCGCCGTCGGGCATATTCGCATAGCCGCCGATGTACTTTCCCTTGCGGAAGAAGCAAACGCCGCCCAGGTATTTGTCCTGCACCTGGAGGGCTTCGTCAGCTACTTGCGCAGCCTGGGCCGTCGGGTAGCGCAGGCGGAGTTTGGCCATGACGGCCGCGGCGGACTCGGGGGATTTCTCGAGCGCGACAAAGGCCTTGCCCTGGTCGTATTGCGCGACGTAACCGCGCTTGAGCAGGCGCACGCCGAGAACGCTCTCGGGAATCATGCGCGCACTCACGAGCTTTTCAGGCGGAAACCACGCGAGCGCCTCAGGGAGCGTGCTCTGTCCGTCGATGAGTTTTACCATCGCCGTGATGAAGGCGGCTAACTCTTGCGTGTGATCGATGTCAGGCGTGGCGGCAATCTCGACGTAGTAGTTCCCCTTGGCAAAAGTACCCCGGCGCGGCAGAATCTGCCCGCCCATGCCGATGCTTTCCAGAGGATGTCCCGGATCGCGGTTGCCGCTGAATATCCCGTACGCGGCGTCAGCATCGATCATCTCCGAGATATCGATCACCAGGGTGCTATCACCAGACTTGCACGTAACCCCTTGCATTTGGGTGAAACCGTAAGCGAAGTAGCTTTCCGAGTTGCCGTCCATGTAGGAGTAGAGGTTGTCGGTGGTGAAATGGCGCAGCGCGCCCTGTTGCTGCCAGCCGGGAACGAGCGAGCAACTGGCCACATCTGCCGCCGGGGAAAGAGACGGGGCGGCCATGGCGCAAGCAAACAGTAAGATTGCGAAGCGAGAATAATGAATGCAAGTTTTCATGATGGGATTCCAAAAGGGAAAATTCACCGCCGACTATGGAGAGGGATGCCAGCTACGAGGCGTCAAGCGCCAGGGTTTTGCTGACACCTGGCACCTGACACCTATCTTCCCCGCGCCTCGGCGGTTGGATGAGGCGAGGATTCGGCTAATCGTCCTACGCAAACATTTCTTGCGCACGGCTGACGCGTTCGGGCACCTTCACGCCGAACCGGCACTTTACCGTGCACGTGGGGCAGTCGCCGCAGCGCACCGAGGCCAATTCCACTGGCAGTTTCTTAAAGTGGTCGCGGCCCAATTCGAACTGGCCGTAGCCCTCGGCGTACATCACGAAGCGAAGCACGTCCGCCACCGGCAGGCCCTTGGCACAATGGCCGTCGCAATCGCCGCACATCCGGCAATAGAGCGGGGTAATGAAATCCAATTGCCGGGCCAGAAGCTGCTCTTCCTTGGGCGAATAACTCTCGGTCATGGCCCTCAAGTTTTCGTCAAGCTGATCGTTATCGGTCATTCCGGGGATGGTGGTGTGGATGTAGGAATCCTTGAGCACCCACTTGAGCGCCGCCAGCATAGCGCCTTCGCGCTTCAGTTTGGCGGCATTCGGATCGTCTGGCTTGCTCCGGCGGAATCCACCTGCCATCACCTTCATGGCCACCACGCCCAGGCCCGCCGCGTTGGCTTGCGACATGGCGTCCGAGGCGGCCTTATCCATGGTGAAGTTGTAGGCCGAAAGCACCACGTCCGTCGCGCCCTTTTTCACCAGGAAGGGGACCATTTCCTTGGGGTTGTGAGTGCTCACACCGGCAAAGCGAATCTTCCCTTGCTGCCGGGCGATTTGCTGCGCCTCGAAAAGCTCGTCGGGCAATTTGTCCGGACTGTCCTTCATGTGCAGGTACCAAATGTCCAAGTGATCGGTCGCGAGTTCGCTGAGCGAAGTGTTCAGCTCATCGAGCGCCGCCTGCTTGGTGGTTCCATCGGTCTTGCTGGACAGAACAATGCTCTGCCGCTTGCCTTTGAGGCCGGTTGCCACCAGCCGCTCGTTGTTGCCGTGCTGGTAGCTGCGGCACGTATCGAAATAATTGATGCCCAGGTCCGCCGCGCGCGTGATCACGCTGGCGTCAGAAGTCACCATGCAGCCAAACCCCACGCTGGTCACTTTGAGGCCGGTTTTGCCCAAAGTACGATAGCTGAGACCCTTGGCGGAAGTCGATTCCACCTGCGCCCAGGCGCTGGAAACCGGAACAAAACCCGCCACGGAAGTAAGAAGCCCTGTCGATATGAAGTCGCGCCGAGTAGACATTTTGTCTATATCCTTCCTCGAATGATTGATGACTATCATAATCATCGAACGGTGCTATCATAGAACGCGTGGAGGTATTAATCCAGTGATTTTCTCACGCCGCAGATTTCTGCAAGCTACCGGAACGGGCCTTCTTCTGGCGCCGGCCCGCCAGTTGAGTTCGCAGGCTCCGCCCGCGCTTTCCGTTGCGCCCATGGTAAAGGAATTCCCCGGAATTTCGCGGGTTTCCCTTGTGCAGGGCGCCGACCGCCGCAAGAACGTCTGCGCCGCGCTGGCCGCTATCGATGACCAGATCCTGCCGAAGCTGCGCCAGAAAAAGTACGTGGTCGTCAAACCGAACATCGTGAACACGGTGAATCAGCTTGCCTCCACTCACGCTGACGCCCTGCGAGGAATTGTCGACTACCTCGCGCCGCGCTTTCGCGGGCCCATCGTGATTGCCGAAGCTTCCGCGGGCGACACACTGGAGGGTTACGAGAATTTCCACTACACGCGCTTGCCGGGCGAGTACCACGATCAGAAGATCACGCTGGTGGACCTCTGCCGTGAGCGGAAGTTTGAGACCATTCCTCTGATCGATTTTGACCTCCACGTGACCCCCGTGCGCTTGGCGGCGCGCCTGCTCGATCCCGACGCGTTTGTAATCTGCTCGGCCATCATGAAGACGCATAACGCCGTGGTGGCTACGCTCTCGGTGAAAAACCTAGTGATGGGGGCGCCCTTGCACAATCCTCCAGAGGAGAAGGACTGGAACGACAAGCGGAAGTATCACGAGGGCGTGCGCCAGAACCATTACAACATGCTGCTGACCGCGCAAAAGCTTCAGCCCAACTGGGGCGCTACGGTCATCGACGGCTACGAGGGGATGGAAGGGGATGGCCCCAATTCCGGCAATCCCGTGCCTTCCCGCATCGCCATTGCCTCAACCGATTACATTGCCGCCGACCGTGTTGGGCTTGAAGCCATGAGCATCGACCCGTCCTGGGTAGGCTACTTAGTGTATTGCGGGCAGCTCGGCCTGGGTAACTACGACTTGAAGAAGATTCGCATCGAGGGCGCGTCGCTCGAAGCTGTCCGCAAAAAGTATCGCCTGCACCCCGACATCGACCGCGAGTTGCAATGGATGGGACCGATGGAAGACTTGCCGCCTAAGCTAGGCTTTAATTATTACGGGAAGAGCAAGATCTTCGGTTGAGCTGCGCGGGCGATGCTGCTCTACATCCATCAACGCAACCTTTTCTTCCCACAAGTGTTCATTCTTTGAGGCGGATGCCCACCTGGCGATAGGGCTTCTCTCGGCCGGATGGAAGGAAATCCCCGGCGCGTTCCCGAGCATCCAATTCTCCAGGAAAGGGTTAGAATAAGAAAGCTCACGATGCCCAGGGTGCGCACATATCGGACCGTCATGCCCGGGACGGCGCTGCTTGTCGGCGCGCTGCTCTTCCCTGCCCCGGTTGCGGCCGATCAGGTACCAGGTGAGGCGCTCAATACTTTCCCAGCCGATACTCTCCAGGTCGCATTCGCCAATCTTGCCACTCTGCGGTCACTTTCCATCTACCCACAAATCCGCCAGCGAATTCTTAATAAACAGCTTCACGCATTCGAGGAATTCCTCCGTCCGATGGGGATTGACCCGGAGAAGGACATCGACGAAGTGATGTTGGGATGGCGGGGTGAGATGGTAGGCCCGACAGGTTATCTGGGACTCGCTTCGGGACGCTTCCAACCCGCGCTGATCCAGCAATACTTTGCCCACACGGGGCTCCCGGTCCGCGAATACAATGGGTCGAACCTCTACGCGTTCGGGTCCGGCAGCGACCCCGACGACCTGTTCTTCACTTTCTTTGAGAGCACTCTCGCGGGGTTCGGCCGGCTGGGCGACTTGAAAGCCATGATCGACGCGCGACAAGGCTCAGCCAATGCCCTGAACTCGAATTCAAACTTTGTGAATTGGCAAGGTGAATTGGACGGAACCGCGCCGCAGTGGGGCATTCTGAACGGGAAGTCCACGGGGAATCTGGCAGGGCTTTGGCTGGCGCCAAGCGGCCAGAAGAACGTGGACCTCAGTTCGCTGGGGGCCTCCGTGCGCGCCCTTCTCTACCGCGTTCAGTGGGACACCGGGTTTTCCACGAACCTCATCATGGTGTGCACTTCCCCGGAAAACGCCGCGGGTTTCGCTACTCTGATCGGCCTTCTGCAACAAGCCGCACAGAAGCCTAGTCCCGGCGGCAGCGCGGCATTTCCCCCCATACTTCAGAATATTGTGACCCACCGCGATGGCGCTCGGCTGCAATTGGATGTGTCCGGCCCGCCGGACATGCTCGACCAAATCCTGCCGCAGGGCGGAAGCTGAACGGCGGTCGACAGTTGACAGTCGATAGCTAACAGTAGAATCCTGTGACCTGTGTACTTGGTTTGGTCACTGTCAACTGTCGGCTGTTAGCTGTCAGCTTCTCTTGGGGTACCTTTCCAGCATTTCCACCAACTCGCGCGCGCCAAGGGCTTCCGCCGCTCGGCCGTGCTTCCATGCCAACTCGTAATCGCCTCGCACGGCGTAGATCCGCCCCAAGCTCAGGTGCGGAGCGGCATTGGCAGGATCAAGTTCAATAGACTTCTCGAAATGCTGAATGGCTTGCTCGGTTTCTCCCTGAAAATGCAGGAGCGTTCCCAGAGCGAAATAGGCGTTGGAGTTATTGGGGTCTTTTGCCAGGATGGCCTGTTGTTCCGCGACCGCCGCTTCCACGTCGCGATTGAGCCCGGACTGGATGACGCTGTCGCGCCAGAAGTGGTTAGGCATAGCTAACAGCTTACAGCTCACAGCCGACAGTTCACAACTTTTGTTGCCTGTGAGCTTTGAGCTGTTAGCTGTTAGCTGCCAGCTTAAACTGGAATAAACGCCTTGATCTCAGCCTCAACCTGGTCCGGCGTGAGCTTCTCGCCTTCGTTCATGCGGCTCAGGATCTTGTCGATCATATCCTTGGCCTGATCCTTCCGGTAGGCGCGAATGAAGCCGTCGTAGAAATGCTCGCCCGCCATGGCGCGACTGATCTCGGTTTCCTTGTTGTGGTCCTGCAACTCCGTGAAGTAGACCACGCGATACTTCCCCGTGTAGGTCGTCTCCCGGTAAATCTCAAACATGATCTTGTCAGACTCAAATGGCATGGAAGTCCTCAGTGCTGAAATCAGGAAGTTTGCTTTTGTTCATCGCCCAGCAGGTCCCCGGCCCGGTCCGCAGACGCTGTACTAATCAATACCAGAGGCAGAAACTTGCGTCAATCCTTTGCCGCGACTTGCTGAGCCTCGACCGCCATCGAGCGTCGAGAGACGTTCGGATGCGACTGGCCACATTCGATCAATGCACTGCCGCGGCCGCGTTCACCAGTTCCTCGATGGCGGGTGCGATGACGTTCATCAGTTCATGCGGCGGCGGGGGAGACATCATGGCCCCGAGCAGATTCGAGCTCCCCTCGGCGACTTTTCGATGCCTCGCGAGCAGGGCCTTCTGCTGATCCAGCCAAACCGCGCTGGTCGGTTGGCCCGATTGCAAAATCGCCAGCGCCTCCAAGCCCGTTTCGGCAAGTTCTCGCAGATCCTGCGACGCCGGGACATCTTCTTTCAACAGGATAGAGTCGCGGGCGATGGCTTGAAACTGCGGGTCATTGTCGCGCCAATGGGTGAGCTTCGCGCGGATTTCGCGGCGCAAATCTTCCGAATTACTCCCTCCTGCCAGCATCTGCCGCACGGACTCGCGAAAATCCTGTGCCACCATGCTCTCCGCCGGCAGCGCATCCACGAAGCGGGTGGTCACCAAGGTATTATCGATGGCTTGTCCGGCGGTCATTGCCGCTTTCAATCGGGGGGCAAAGCGCGCAAGATTCTTGACCGGCTCGACGGTTTCCGCCAAAGTCGCGAGCGGACCCGCGTCATGATCGCCTGCGAGTCGTTGCAGCATCAACGTCTCACTGGAATGATGTCGCAGCCCGAGCGATTCCAGGTCCGCATCCACGCCATGGAGCCGCCGATAGAGCGAGCTGATGTCCTTGACGCTCGCCGGTGACCACAGGCGCTCGGCTATGGCCGCCACACGAGGCCAAACCATCATCTCCTCTTTTTCATTCCAGACGAATTCCGACCACATGCAGGCGATCCCGCCGGCCACCAGTTTCTCCTGCTCGGGCGTGAGCGGCAAGCTGTCCGCGGCGACGTTGTCTTCCGTAATGTAGGGCGCAAGGGGCGTGCCCTTGACCATCTTCAGCGCTTCCGGGGGCAGACCTTGTGCGTGGGTATCGAACGGATCGACGGCGTAGTGCCTCCCCGCCGGCAAGTCGTAGTCCAAATAGTAGCCGGCGGAAACCACCGTGGTGTGGCCCAGCGCCGCGGACCGCTGCACCAGCTTCGAGCTCCGCCACGCCTGAATGACAACGTCCTTGGACAACTTCGGCTGCAGGACCTCGTCCCAGCACACCATCGTCTTCCCGTCCTTGGCGAGAATTTCTCGAACGCGTTCGGTGAAATATCCTTGCAGGTCATGCTTATCTTTGAAAGCGTGTACTTTCATGAACGCCTGGATCTTGGGATTCTCCGCCCACTGGGCGCCATTCACCTCGTCGCCGCCAGCCTGAAAATACGTGTCGGGAAAGAGCGTCGTCATCTCCCCCAGAAGGCGACCGAGAAACTGGTACGTCTCCTGGCGCGTAGGGTCGAGGGTCGCGTTCATGCTGTTCGGGTCCCCGCCCAGCGCATAGGGTCCGGGCATCGAGGCGAGTTCCGGGTACCCCACCAGCATGGCCTTCGAGTGCCCCGGCATTTCGATTTCCGGAATTACGCGGATTCCCCGGTCGCGCGCATACGCCACCAGTTCGCGCACTTCCTTCTGCGTGTAATACTCCCCACTCGAACCCAGTTGCTGCAACTTGGGATAAACCTTGCTCTCCACACGGAAGCCCTCCGCGTCGCTCAGGTGGAGTTCGAGCACGTTCATCTTGACCAACTCCATGGCGTCAAGGTTGCGCTTGAGCGTGTCGACGGTCAGAAAATGGCGGGCCACGTCGAGCATCAGCCCGCGCCAGGCAAAGCGCGGGGTGTCACTGATTTTCACAGCGGGGGCGCGGAACCCTTCCCCATCAATCCGCACAAGCTGGAAGAAGGTCGCCAGGCCCCGCAAAACCCCTGTGGGGCCGTGGGCGTGCAGTTCCGCACCTTGCGGCGCAATTTCGAGCGTGTAGGATTCATCCGCTTTGGGGGTAAGGAAATAAGGGTCGCGAGCGTCACATCGAACGCGCAACGTGGCTTCCCTACCTTCCGCCACCGGCTCCAGAGCGAGTTTCAAACCCGTCTTGATGCGCAAATTCCTAGCAAGGCGAATGGCCGCGTTTTGAAGCAGTGCGTCGTGATAGCCGCCGAGAGACAGGCGAAATGAAGCATCAACCGCGAGGAAGCCCTCGCCGGGCGCGATTTCCGAGGGCATGGGAAGGACGCGCAGAGCATCCTGCGCCCTCACGGAAGCAGAGACGAAGGACATAAGGCAAATAGCGAAAATGAGTTTAAAGGACATGGCACAATTCCCCTCGGCCGAAAGTGGTCGGGCCACGAACAAGCCGGGGCATCTTCAGAAGACTGGTCAATATACACGGTTCCGCCTGCGGAGCAAACCGATTAACGGGTGGCCGCTTCGCCATTCATCAGACGGCTGGGCGCATACCTGTTTTGTGAGTCCGCGCGTCGTAACTGACGAAAAGGTAAGGCGTGACCGTTTGGCCCAGCCTCAGCAACGGCTTCGAAGATGCGCGCCTGGCGGCTGCTCAATATATCGCATTGCGATGTGCGAGCCGGGGGCAACCGGCAGGAATAATATCGCATCACGATACATTGGGGCTGCTCGCACGTTTCAGCGCGTGGTAGCGTTTTAAAGGCCAGGGAAGCCGAGTGGAGACGGTATCAACACGTCCCCGCTTTTATCCTTCCCGCTGAGCAGTCGCCATACAACTGGACAATGAAACAATGAGAGACGTCTCTCAGAAGGAGTATCTCCAAGATGCAAGCCAGAGCCTTGGTTTCAGTCGCCGCTTTTCTATCGGCCGGGTGTCTGTTCTGCGTGACTCCGGCATTGTCACAATCATCCCAGGAAACCGGAAAGTTGAAGGTTCATGTTGAGCCCAAGCAGGCCTATGTCTTTGTGGATGGCAAGGCCATCCGCGACGGCAGCCACACCATCAAGTTGGCCGCCGGCAATCACAACGTCAGCGTTTACAATTATGGGTATGAGCCCAAAACCGAGAGCGTTCAGATTAATGCCCACAAAAAGGCAGATTTAGACATCGCCCTCCAATCGTCCGGTGGCAAGGTCGCAGGACCCTTTGCGGAGATTGAATTCAAAGGAGATCCGCGCGCGGCAGTATTGCTCAATGGCCAGACGCCGGCTTACTTCGTGGGCCACGTCGACGAATTCAATTGGGATTGGATTTGGCACCAGCGCCTGCTGGTACAGCCCGGCGCCTATCATGTGACGGTAACGCGAGAGGGAAACACTATCTGGTCCGGACCCGTAACCGCCAAGGCCGGCCAGCATCTTACGGTGTACCTCGATCACAATGGGCGAACCAAAACCCAAGAATGGAAGGACGGTTTGGCCATGGGCCCCCAGCCGCGATTCAAAGTGGGGATCGCCAGCGCAACCATTCCGATCGCCCCGGTCAGCGCGCAACTTTCCGCTCAGAATAACAGTCTGACCTGCGGGCAATCCTCTTCCCTCAATTGGAATTCTACCAATGCCGTGGATACGTCGATTTCCGGCATTGGAGAAGTCACCGCGAAGGGCGACCGCACGGTTTCGCCAATGCACAGCACGGATTATGTGCTGACGGCCAAGGGGCCGGGGGGAGAAGTGACGCGGACGGTGAAGATCAACAACAACACCCAGCCGACCGCGACGCTCGCTCTGAGCCAACCGGAGATCCGCTACCACAAAGTTGGCGACAAGGTTGTCGAGCAGGATTCCGCCACTTTGAATTGGTCTACTTCCAACGCCAACTCGGCAAAGCTGGAGCCTTCCAATAATGACGCGCTGAGCGGCACCCAAACGGTTACCCCCAATATCACGCAAACCACCCGGGGGCCCGTCAGTGACGATATCACCTACACGCTCACCGCGTCGAACGCCTGCGGTGGAAACATCACGAAGACCGCGACCTTGCACGTTGCCGGTTCGATTGATCCGCCGCCGGCGATTACCTTGGCAAGTCTGTTCTACCCGACGGCTTTCCCAACAGAAAAACATCCCGACGCCGGTTTGGTGGACAGTGAAAAAGAGGTCCTGACCAAGCTGGCGCAAAAGTTTGAGAACTATCAACAGTACGACCACCAAGCTCAACTGATGATCGTTGCTCACGCCGATATTCGTGCCTCCCGCGCGTACAATCAGGCCCTCAGCGAGCGGCGCGCCGACCTCATCCGGAACTACCTTGTGTCGCAGGGCGTTTCGGCCGACAAGATCAGGACACGCGCAGTCGGCAAAGATCAGCAACTCGACGAGAAGAAGGTCGAAGCACTGCAATCCCAGGACCCTGAAAAGCCCGAGAAATGGGAGGCGCGAAAAATGCATACAACCTGGCTTGCCTACAATCGCCGAGCCGATGTCATCCTGCAGCCGGAGGGAGAGACATCGGCAGTGGCGTATCCCAATGACGTCGCGGACGCCCGGATTCTCTGGGAACAGCACAGGCCCAAGCTGAAAGCCGTGATGTCGGCTTCCGCGGCGCAGCCGGGCACGGAACAAGCTAGCGCGAGCAAGACCAGCAATTGATCGAATGGGTAAGGCTTTCGTGGAATGAGGGGCGGCTTCTTAAATGCTTCCCCTCATCGCACGAAGTATGCATAGATCGCCGGATCGAACTGCCACAATGATACGGGAGGCACTTCGGGCTGCCTAAATCGGCAGCGCCCTTCAGAAGGAGCCCCATGCCCCGGTATCTCTTCTCAGAAGTGTTGGGAAAGGTGAAAGTGAGGAGCCTTTCCGAATCGCTATTTGCGGTCACCCTCATTGCGGGCGCATATTACCTCCTCCACTACGTCCCCAGACATGTCAAAGCGGGGGAACCCGTAGTCGCGCTCGCAAATTATTTCTTGACCTACAGTCCCATCCAAGACATCCATCAGCCCGCTTATGTCGTGTCCGATTCGATCGAAGTCTGGGACACCCCTGCCGAAATTCGCCAGCAAGTTGCCACGCTGAAGTGTGGGGAGCAAGTACAGGCGCTGGGTCGATTTCGCGATTGGACCCACGTCCGCACGATGGGCGGGCAAGGGGGCTGGGTAAATACCAACGCGCTGATGAACGCGGAAACCCACCAAGCGGAAGAGCGTCTGGGGGAACAGATCTCCGACATGTCCGCCCAGGCCAGAGGCCATGCCAACGATGTGGACAATATCCATATTGCCCCTTCACGGGATGGCGCGGTCGTTGCCGAAGTCAATCCAAGTCAAACCCTGGGAATTTTTGGGCGCAGAATGGTCCGGCGCTCCGATATTAACCGTGTTTCAACTTCCCTGCCCGTGCCCTCACACGATCCACTCGAGGCTTGGTACCTTGTTCAGGAAGGATCCCACACTGGATGGATCCTTGGTCACCGGGTGCAACTCGATATCCCCAAAAGCATTTCAGCATATTCGCAAGATACCAATCTGGTTGCATGGCTGGTTCTGGATACAACCGACGACAACGGCCGTCGGATGCCGCAGTACTTGGTGGCCGACCGCGTGGGGACGGAAACCTGTGACTTCACCGACATCCGGGTTCTTACCTGGTGGCAGAAAAAACAGACCTATGCCATCGCCTACAAGGAAACGGAATTGCAGGGCTATTTCCCCATTCTGGTCACTCACGAAGGCAGCGTCCCTCAGTTTCGTCTGCGACTCATTGATGACGCGGGAAGTAAATACCAGGGGTTCTACGGCTTGTTTGATACGATGACCCGCCATCTGGGAACAGCGCTTACGTGGCAGGAAGACGCGACGCCGCAACTACCGGCCTCACGCTTGCGGACTCAAGAGGCGCGACGAACCGGGAGTCTGCCCGGATGAACAACGGTGTACGGGGGCACTTTCCATGATCAGCGCCAAGTATCTCACGGGCTTGGAAAAGCCGCGGACCTAAAGAACAGGTCCACGCTTCGGTGCTATTTCTTCGGGGAGGAAGTTGTAGCGCGGGACGAAGGTTGCTTGGGGAGCCGCTCCCATTCTTCTCGGATCGCCTCCTTGATGATCGCGGTCATCGTGGTTTTTCGCTGCCTGGCTTCAGCGTGAAGCCTCCGCGCGGTCTCTTCATCTACCCGAAAGCTGACTCTGTTGTCCATATATTATGGCCTGTGGGGACTTATCTATAAGGGATCGCGCACGACCAGCCCCGGCAGAACTGCGAAAGCGCGGTCATGGGTCCAAAGTTCCGTGGCGCCGTTTTCAAGCGCGTCTAAGGCTATTTGCAGGTCGAAAACGCGAGCCCCGGTAATTTTCATATCGCTCGCCAGATGAGTCAGCCGCTCCCAGAAGCCCGTGCCTGGAGTCCAAATGCTCGCCCCGCCGCTCGCGGTCAATGCGTGAAGAAACCCGCCCGCTTCTTTGGCTGGCGACGGGCCCCCGCTGCTTGCTGGATGCGTAACCACGCACCAGAATTCTGCAATGCAGGGCAAGGGAATTCCCCAGCCTCGGTGGTCTGCGCTGGCGCGCTCAATCGCCTTTCGGGCGGCCCGGTGCTCGGGCGTATCCCGCCGTTGGGCGTAAACCAACAGATTGGTGTCAATGGCGATCATGGCTGCGTTCTTTCTGCATCCATTCCCACATTTTGCTGCGGTCGGAAATGTCGAGTCCTGGCGGCAGCCCACCTGCTGATGTTACCCAACGAATCCGGCGCGGACGGCGTGGCGGTTGGTTGCCCGTCTGCCTCAACTCCCGCCGCAGAGCGCGCTCCATGATCTCGCGTAACGTCGTCCTTGTTTCCAGTGCCTTCCGCTTAGCTTCGAGCAGCAGACCATTCGGAAGTTCAATCGTGGTTTTCATACTGTTCCCCATATTACCATATTTATGGGAAGTTGGGACACCTTCCGCACTGTTATGGAAAAGCTGCTGGCTTAAGAAATCGGCCCGCATTACCCTGCTACTTCTCGCAAGGTTTATCCGTCGGTTTCATGTCTGAGATGAAAAGCATGCCCCCAAAAGTCTTGAGCGTGAATAGGCTTATGCCCACAGCGTCAAGGCTTAGGCATAGGATTTTGCCACTTGCGTTATTGTCGACCGTCCACTTTCCCATCATCCCCAGGCTTGGGAATTCCTTCCAGTCGTTGTCCTCATTGCGGGCCTCGCGTAGTATTTTTTGCGCGTTCTTTACGACAGCAGGAGCGGCTACATCCGCAGCCTGTTGGTCGTGGATGTGGCGATGAAACAGTTCATCTATAACGTCAAGTTCCGGAACCATGCTTGTTTCGCCAAGATCCTCAATGCCCTCAGGGGTGAGGCGGACAATCCAAACCGTCTGGCGTTCTTCGCACTGTCCACATGAAAAGAAAGTGCGGAAGCTCTTCTTCTCTTGAACCTTTAGAAGGTTGCCCTCCACCCGTGCAGCTACTGCCTGATCGATCATCTCGGTGTAGTCGCGGACGATTAGCGGCCGGGCAGTCCTACCGTCCCAAAGCCATAAGCTGACTTGGGCTCCAGTTGTTCCCCCGGCGCCCTGCGCGTACATCCCATGAATGTAGAAACGCGGGTGGCCTTGGGCATCGGCGGGGAGCAACCCCATTTGTACAGGTAGCACTGATCCAGCGCTACCAGATGCCGCCCAATAGGGGCCGCGACCGCCCTCACGGGCATTTTCCGGACGCCAGGCGGCCAAAATCTCGGCCTGTTCACCGTGGGAATCCTGAGGCTGAGCCGTACTCCAGGCAAGACGGTACTGCCCGTCCATCTTGGCGACGATGAACACATTGCCAACATCGCTTGGTGAAGGTACGAAAAAAGTTTCGTCCCCTAGCCCCAGATACTGGGACTCGTTCGCCGCATCGATTTCGCGCAACGCTTTGCCGACCCCTTCTGATCCCGCACCCGGATGCGCATTGAGCCAGGCGGCAACCAACTCACCTGCAAGAGTCCATTGCCGAGCCAGGAGTCCGGGGGACTCCTGTGAGTCATCGATCCAGAAATCGTGAACGAGATGTTTCTGTAATTGCGCGGTTACGGACTCGTACTCGCTCTTCAACTCCGCAAGGTTCGTTTGCGCTCCCGTCGCAACCGACAGGATGGTCGACCACACCGTTAATAACAACACCGCGCGAAAAAGGACTCGGATCATCTTGCACACACGCCGGTTCTCCACGATTGTCTTTTCACGATAAACTAACAACCCGGTCGGCGGCGGCTGTCAATCTGACAAGATCGCACAAAGATGAGCAGTGAAAGTGCAGAGTTCTTCTGTGGGTCCAGGCTTGTACCTTAGCCGGCGATGTTAGAAGACCTTGCATCTACTCGCCTTTTTTGGCTAGATGACTTGCATCTTTATTGATAAACAAACAGATAGCGCCCCTACCGGGGCTAATTGGGCTCCAGGCAATCGTGAACCCACGGCTGGCGCCGTGGGCTACAGGATGTCGCCGCTACGCGGCTTTGAAGGGCAGGAAATCGTCAAGCGTCATTGAACATTCGTAAGTCAGAGTGCAATTCAGCATTCATAATTCAGAATTACTCTTCCCTCCGGATCTGCCGGATGGCATTGACGGCTACCGGCGTTTCCATCTCATACGGCGCGGGGGGCGGGCTGGGCATCAGCCCTTCCATTTCGGCGCGGAGTTTGGCCTCGAATTCGCGCATTTTGGAATCGACATCCGCCTGCTTGTTCTTGTTCCGCACCATGTCTTCGCGGTAGCGCTTCAGGAAGTAGCCAATCGTCTCCACTCGAATTTTGATGGAGCCGGTAGGCTTATTCTCGTCGATGTCCTTGAAGGAGAAGTACGGCGTGCCTGACTTGGTCACCGTCTCTTCCACGGCGGTGTAAATCGGCGCGTCGTGGCCGCACTTGAAGCTGGAGAGTTCGAGCGCCACCAGGTTGGGGTGACGGGCCGTATACTTGGCCGCCCACATCTTTTGGGTGGTGTTTTCACTATAACTGTTCTTCCACGCGTCGCTCACGTCCATGGGGCCCTTAATGATCCCCGCCTGCACGTCCGCACCGAAGAGCCGCCACAGGATGTCCTCGTCGATCGGCAGCGACGCCAAGGTCAGCACCGGGTAGCCGATCTTCTGGAACTCTTCCATGATTTCGTGATTGATGCCGGGATCGTTGTGGTACGGCCGGCCCAGCACCACGATGCCAATGCGGTCTTCCGCTTCCAGCCGCTTTAGAATCTCGCGGCCTTGGGCTCGCATGACCTTGTTCTCGAAATCATGCTGCGCCTGCATACCCGCCTCGACGGCGCGGGCGTTTTCTTCCCAGGAGAGCCCGAAAATATCCACAAACTCATCGTACAACTGCTTGGCCAACAGTGTCGGATTGCCGGGATTCACGAAGGTATCGAGGAAAATGAGGTTATTTTCCTTGAAGATATCACCTTCCTTAATGAAAGCCGCCTTGACGGCTTCCGGCGTGCTCGCGACCGTCGGGCAGGAGCGGTGCGACTGAGCATACTTCATGTCGCTCGGTAAGTCGTCGATCATGGGGCAGAAGATGATGTCAAGTGGCTTCTTCTTGTGGTGCACGGCCAGCATGTTGTGTACGTGCGGAATTCCCACCTTCGAGGGGAAGCAAGGATCGATGGCTCCGCGCTTGGCGCCTTCCTTGTAAAGCTGCTCGTTGGTGTAGTCCGAGTAAATCAAATTCTCAGCGGGAATCCCTAGCGCTTCAAAGTAGGCGCTGAAAATGGGGTTCACCGTGTACATATTGAGGATGCGTGGGATGCCGATGCGCAGGCTGGAGCGCTTCTTCATCAGCTCCACGCGCTTCTTCTGCTTGGCCGTCAGCGCATACTTGGGCAGCGGGTCCGCCACAACCTTCGGCGCGTAGGATTTGAACACCGCCTTGGCGGCCACTTCCACCATGTTGGGATTATCTTTCTTCGCCGCGTCGAGGCCCTTCTTGATTTCCCGCATATCTGCAACGTCTTCCACGAGGCCCTTTTCACAACTGTTGCCCACAATCAGCCTTTTGACGCCGGCGGGTATGGGAATCTTCGACTTCTTCCAGGATTCATCGGAACTGGCAATCTGCACGTCGATAAAGGTGCGCATGCACTTATTCTTGCAGAAATAGCAGCGCGTGTCCTCGCTGCGGTGAGTCACATAGGTAATCTTTTCAACAGCCTCAAACCCGACAAAGCTGGTGCGGTGGCCGTTGTTGTACATGCGGCGCGCTTCGATGGCGGAACCGATGGCGCCCGCTTCCCCGCAATGCTCATGCACGATCACGTTGGGCATTGAGCCCTTGTCCTTGAAGCGCGATTCGATGAAATCCACCTGCGACTTTACCGCCGCCAGGTTGTGCTGCGTGCCGCCTTGCAGAATGAAAGTCTTGCCCAGCGACGCCAGATTGGGAATCTGCGAAACGTACAGCCAGATGTTCTTCGGCAGCACATTGGCAAGGCCCGCCATGATTTCTTCCGGCTTCCATCCTTGCCGTTGGAAATCGACAATGTCCGATTGCATGAACACCGCGCACCCGTACCCGAACATGGGCATGGCCTTGGCGCTGAAAGCGAGATCGGCATAATTCATCACGTCGTGGCCGAAACCCACGCAGGTGGATTGCAGGAAGTACCCGTTGCCGGCGGAGCACTGCGTGTTCAGCTTGAAGTCCTTCACCCGGCCGTCTTGCAAGATGATGAGCTTGATGTCCTGGCCGCCCACGTCGCAGATGACGTCGGCATTGGGATAGAAGTGCAGCGCCGCCTGTGTGTGCGCCACGGTTTCCACTAGCGCCACGTCGGCGTTAAGCACGTCCTTCAAAATATCTTTGGCGTAACCCGTCGAGCCCACGCCCAACAACTCCACCGTTGCACCCTGCGATTCCACCTGCTTCTTCAGGTTCGCAAACATTTCCATGGTGTCTTCCAGGGGATTGCCCTTGGAAAGCTGGTAGCACTTCACCATCACCTCGCCCTGGTGATTTACCAGGACGGCCTTGGTGGAGGTGGAGCCGCCATCAATGCCCATGAAGGCTTCAACGTGCTGGCCGGGCTTGAAGGTGTGGGGAACGAATTTCTTCGGCTTGTAGCGGTCTTTGAACTCGCTGAGTTCGCTTTCAGTTTTGTACAGTCCGCTGCCACCCTTTTTCTGCTTCTCTTCCAGGCGGCCATAGTTGATGTACCACTCGAGCTTCTCATAGCCCTTGTAAATCCCGATGTTCGAATCCTCGTCCATGGCAAAGCGCACGCAGCCGAGCGCGGCAAAATACTGGGCGTTGTCGGGAACCATGATGAGATCTTTGGGATCTTTCCCCTCCGGCAGCGGGAAGTTGCGCTCCTCCCAAACTTTGGGGATGTTGAACTTCCAGCAGTCCTGCATGCCCTTGATGTAAGTGTTAGGGCCGCCGAGCAACAGCACCGTGGGGCGCAGCGTGTTGCCGCGCGTCAAGACCGCCAGATTCTGCTGAATGATCGCTTCGAATAGCGACGCCATCAGCTCCGAGGGCGGTACACCGCTCTTCTGCAAACCGTTGATGTCAGTCTCGGCGAAGACGCCGCACTTCCCTGCCACGGGGTGGAGCTTGAGTCCGAGATACCCCATATTGCAGAGCTCTTCCGCGGGAATCCGCACCTTGGCGTTGATCTTATCGATGACGGCGCCCGTTCCCCCGGCGCACTTGTCGTTCATCGAAGGAATCTTCTTTTTGCGTCCGGTCTCGGGGTCTTCCTTAAAGATGATGATCTTGGCATCCTGCCCGCCCAATTCCACTACTGATCCACATTCGGGATAAAGCTTCTCGACCGCGAGCGAAACGGCGTTCACTTCCTGAACGAACTTCGCGCCAATGTGGCTGCCCACGGGGCCACCGCCGCTGCCCGTCACGAAAACGCGGCTCTCCCCGGACTTGATGCCTGCTTCCCCTTCCATGCGCTTGAGGAATTCCAGGCACTTTTCCGGCTGTTTGGTGTCGTGGCGCTGATAGTCGCTCCAGATAATCTGATCGGTGGTCGTATCCACAACCACGGATTTGACTGTCGTCGAGCCGACATCAAAGCCAACGATCAGGTTCTTGGGGTTCGCTTCGGGCATCTTGGGCTCCTAAAGAAAGGTGTCAGGTGCCAGGTATCAGGCACGAACTGCAAAGTTACCGGGCATCAATAAATTGGTGCTGGCTAACACGCAGCCCGGTTCCCTGGCACCTGATACCTGGCACCTGCTTTTCTACGCGCCGGCCTTTTTGGACATCTCGCCAAAGATGGCGTTGGCGCGGCGTTCCATCTCTTCCGGGGCGACATCTTCAACGTGTGAGCCCAATGCCCACGAGTGGCCAAAGGGGTCGACGATCTGGCCGTAACGATCGCCCCAAAACTGATTGGCCAGAGGCATGGTGACCGTAGCGCCGGCCGCAACCGCTTGGTTAAAGAGGGTATCAACGTCCTCGACGTAGATGTTCAGCACTACGGGGCTGCTACCCAGGGTTTGGGCAGATTTCGTGCCCATCCCGGGGAATTCGTCAGCAAGCATCAAACTCGAATCGCCGATTTTCAGCGTGGCGTGCATGACCTTGCCATCGGGAGTCTTGTGCACGTGCAGTAAATGCGCTCCAAAAGCCTTTTGGTAAAACTCAATGGCTTTGGTCGCTTCGCGCACTGACAAGTGTGCGGTGATGGTGTGCGTTCCGTCCGGAACTGCTTTTACTTTTCCTGCCATTTCGATTACCTCCTCCTTTTAGAGTTGCGCGGGCCCGTTCCACTAGGTCCGCGGCGTTTCCGCGCCAACCTTAGATTCTCTCTGCTAACCAGAGGCAAGCCGCGGACCTACAGAACAGGTCCGCGCTACGTCGCTTATCACTTCACGGCGCGGGCACCGAGTGCTGGTCTTTACTGACACCTGGCACCTGGTACCTGGTACCTGACACCTTCTCACTAGTTCACTGTCACGAGTTCGCGCTTCTCGACCTTCATGCGTTCGGCAGCGTGTAGCACGAAATTGGCCGCCACTCCCACCACACCCTTCTTGTGTCCGAACTTGTACGTGGCCTGCTGCATTTCGGGGTGGTCTTGCACAAAGGCGCGGACTTCCTCCAGGGTGGTGCCCGTCTCGTCGAGGATCCGCTTCATTTCGTTCTTGGCGCGAACCTTGGCTTCGCCCAGCGCCATTTGCACTCGGCTGTGGGCGTTCACATCGCCCTCGCCGGAAGTTTCAACGGGGATGAAGATCATGTCCTTGTAGGTTGAAACCACCGCGGACTGCGCGCCGTCGGATTGCGTCGAGGGCATGCAGCCGAAGGGCTTCAGGCTAAGGACCATGTGGGCCAGATCTTTGTTCGAGTAGTAAATGTTCTTCGCGACTTCCAGGTGGCCTTCGCCTCCGCCTGCGCGCGAATTATAGAAAGGATGGCCGAGCCGTTGCAGTTCGTACTGGTCGGTCAGGTGATGAGCAATGCCGCCCAGGGCGTCAATCAAGCGGGTGTATTCGCGCTTGAAGATCGCTTCCGCCGCGCTCAGCTTGGCCAGGCGCTGCTGCGTATTCAAGTGACTACCGAAAATCTCCTTGAGGTTCCACTTGGGGACGTTTTTCTTGACCAGATCCAAACCACGCTCGTCGCGGATCTGCTGCTTGGCCTGGTGAATCATGTACATGATCCAAGTGCCGATGGGCTCCACCAGGACCTGCGCGCCTTCCTTTTCGAGGAACTTGAACATGTTGAAGTTGCCGTCGCCCTCGGTGGTTTGCGCCCAGAATTCGCCGGTGATCTTCACCAGCGGCTTCACGCGCGTGCGGTCAAGGGGGATGGCGTTGAAACGGTCGCGCACTTCGTTAAGCGCCGCGGTGTAATCGTCGCCGTAGAGCTGGTTCAGGAATTTCCCGAGGTATTCCGCGGTCCCCGCAAAGTTCGTTTTGTTGATAAGGGAAGCGAACTTGCCTTCGAGCGTCCAGGGGCGCTTGCGGCGCATCACCTCTTGCAGCATGTCCATGCTCTCGTCCAGCACGCGATCCGTTTCGCCGGGATTCACTTCGAACGGACGAATCTGGTAGGCAACATCGTTGATCACGTCACCGATGTTCATGGCATTCAGGATGTTCAGGAAGAAGTCGAGATTCATTTCCAGACCGGCTTCTGCCTCCGCCTGATTGAGTCCGCCCGATTGCTGGAACAGCAGCACGCGGAATCCGTCAAAACCCGCGTTGCGCAAGGCCAGACGATACTCGGCTTCGTACATGCCGAAGCGGCAGGGACCGCACGCGCCCGCCGTGAAGAAAACATAGCGGTCGATGATCTCCTGCTTGGTCATGCCCTTCTCTTCCAGGCTCTGGGCAAACTGCACGAGGTTGCCCACGGTGAAGTAGGTAGGATTGCATTGGCCGTTGTTGCCGTACTCTTTGCCCAACTGGAAAGCGCGCTTATCGGGCACAGGGACGGCTTCGCACTTGTAGCCGAGACCCTCGAGTGCGCCGTGGATCAGCTTTTCGTGCTTCCAGGTTAGGCCGCCGAAGAGGATGGTGGTTTGGTCGCGCTGGGATTTGGTGAACGCGCGCTCAACGGGTTTGTGGAATTGCTGCACCGCGCGCTTTTCAAGCCCCGCCTCCTTTTCGAGGCGCCGTCTTTCGTCTTCGAGCTTCTGGCGGATCAGCTCTTCTTTCGACGAAATTTGAATCAAGCCCCCATTGCCATGGGGCGCTTCATTGAAGGGAACTGTACTCATGCGTCACCTCGCTTGGAGATTAGAAAAGATGGGAGTTCAAGGCAGGGATACACGAACGCGCCTTTTACTTCGGTGGTCAACACTCCTCCGCGTAAGTCACTGGTTGGCAGAAACCGGCTTTTAGTTAAGTCCAGGATCGCCCCACAAGATGTAAATCACCCTGAAGCCCTCAGGGTAAAAATATCCCCGTCTGACGTCAAGCATAATGCTATTTGATGGATGCCAATGTAAAACTCATTACAGCGAACGGGGATTTTCCCCACCCCAAGTGGTTTGGGCGTAAGTCGAAGGGTAAATGCTGATTATTCAGATTGTTAGGGGAGAAAAGCGGCTTTTTTGCGGAATTATTGAATTGCGGGTGGCGGCACCGGATCGTCCGCGAATTTGATCCGCGTCAATATTGTGCGGGACACCGCCCATCGCGAACTTTCGGTACCTGGCCCATCAGCGCGCTGGCGGACCACGTCCCCCCTCTAACCCGTGGTGTCGGCAAGCTACTTTTCAGGAGCCAGCCGTGGGAAATCGTCTCCGGGCTACCATAACTATTAAGGATAGGGTGATCAGTAGATCGGATGATCCGGCGATCAAAAGGCTCTTACAACGTAGCCGACGGCTTGGTGTTTTCGTTCACCCGATCATCGGATCTCCCGATCCTCATGCCTCGGTGACAAACGTCGCCAGGCGGCGAAGCTTTTCCTGGCGGCGCTTTAGAAGCTCGGCCACCGGCATTTTGCCAAGTCGTTCGAGGCAACTCCGCAAGATCGGCCGCAGGAGTTCCGCCGCCTGCGAGTGGTCTGTATGCGCGCCGCCCGGGGGCTCCGGCACGACCTGATCGATAATCTGCAATCGATAAAGGTCCTCGGCCGTCATCTTCAGCACGCGCGCGGCTTCTTGCTTGTGGTCCCAATCGCGCCACAAAATGGACGAGCAGCTTTCCGGCGAAATCACCGAGTAGATGGAATTCTCGTGCATCAGCACTTCGTCGCCCACAGCGATGGCCAGTGCGCCGCCGCTCCCACCCTCGCCGTGAATCAGCACGACAATGGGCACCCGCAGCTTGCAAATTTCCTTCAAGTTGTAAGCGATCGCCTCCGCTTGACCGCGCTCCTCTGCCCCGATCCCGGGATATGCGCCCGGGGTGTCGATGAAGCATATAATCGGGAGGCCGAACTTGGAGCCAAGTTCCATCACCCGCAACGCCTTGCGATAACCCTCGGGATTGGCCATGCCGAAATTGCGGAGCAGCTTCTGCTTGGTGTCGCGACCCTTCTGGTTCCCGATGACCACGACGGGGCGGTCTTCAAACTGCGCCATCCCCGCGACCATCGCTGCGTCGTCGGCGAAACGGCGGTCGCCATGCAGTTCGAGGAAATCCGTAAAGAGCATCTGGATATAATCGAGGGTATAGGGGCGTTGCGGATGGCGTGCCAAAAGGACGCGGTCCCAGGCCTCTTGCGAAGGGCCCGAGACCTTCTGTCTTAGCGCCACGAGTTGCTGGCGCAAGCGCTCGATTTCTTCCTGCAATGCGGCTGAGGCGGAAACGCCTTCGAGTTCCGCTATTTGCTTCTCCAGCTCCTGCGCGATCGCGTGGTCGTTCGCGGAATTTGGCATAATTCCCTACCCTACATACCTTGCGCTTGTTTTTCCAGTCGAATCGCTTCCTCGCCGCAGAGATCGCGCAGCCGTTGCAAGAGTTCATCGCCGGCTTTCACGCCGCGGGGGACGCGGGATTGGATGCGTACAACAAAATCGCCGGGACGCGCCAACTCAAACACCACCGGACTTTCCCCCGGATAACCTGCCAGTATGCCCGCGAGCTCCTCCAATCGGCCTTCCCGCAGCGCGTCCAGGTTGAAGCGGATGCGCAACTGGGCCTTGGCGTTATCCACGGCGGATTCCAGCGGCCGGGCCGAACTCACCACCACTCGGGGCTTCTGGTTTTCCTCATGTCGGACGCGGCCGCTGATCAGCAGCGCGGCATCGGGCTTCAGCACGCTCTGCATTTGAATGTAAGCCTGTGGGAACACCAGCAATTCCGCGGATCCGCGCAGGTCCTCAAGTTGCGCGCTTGCCCATAGATCCCCTTTCTTGCTGGGCTTCACCCGCAGACCGCGCAGAATTCCCGCCAGCGTAATGGGCGCATCGTGGTCCATCTCCTCGATTGACGACGTGTCGTGCCGGGTTAGCGGGCCCAGGCGCTGCATATACTTTTCCAGCGGGTGACCCGTAACGTAAAATCCGAGCACTTCCTTTTCCGCGGCCAGGCGCTCAGCCTCGGTCCACTCCGGCACGTCCGGCAACTCAAAGGGAGGGGGCGGAGGACTGTCCGCGCCGCCGACAAACAGGCCATGCTGCCCGCTCTCGGCTTCGCGATGGAGCTTCGCTCCTAATTCCATGGCGCGGTCGAGGACGGCCAGCAGTTGGGTGCGCTTTGAACCTAGGGAATCAAACGCCCCAGCTTTGATGAGGCTTTCCAACACCCGCTTGTTCAACAAACGCAAATCCACTTTCTCGCAAAACTCGACCAGGTTATCGAAGCGCCCAAGCTTCTGCCGCGCCGCCAGCACGGATTCGATGGCCGTAGGGCCGACGTTCTTGATGGCCGTCAGGCCAAAGCGAATGGAGTTACCCGCGGGGGTGAAGACCAGGTCGCTCGAGTTGACATCGGGTGGCAGTATCCCAATGTCCATATCCTTGCATTCCGCTAGATAGCGCGTGAGCTTGTCCTGGTTGCCTATTTCCGACGTCAGCAGCGCCGACATGAACTCGACCGGATAGTGGGTTTTCAAGTACGCGGTGTGGTAAGCCACCAGCGCATACGCGGCGGAGTGTGACTTGTTGAAGCCGTAGCCCGCGAACTGCTCGACGAGGTCCCAGAGCTTTTGCGCCTTCGCTGTCGAGACGTTGTTCTTGTGCGCACCCGCCAGGAATTTCTCCTTGTTGGCGACCATCTCTTCGATCTTCTTCTTGCCCATGGCCCGGCGCACCATGTCCGCTTCGCCCAGGGTGAAGCCGCCGACCTTGTTAAAGATTTGGATGACCTGTTCCTGGTAGACGATGACCCCGTAGGTCTCTTCCAAAATCTCCTCGAGCTGAGGGAGATCGTAGGTGACCTTGCGCTTGCCCGAGCGGCGGGCGACGTAATCGTCGATCATGCCGCCCTGAATCGGTCCGGGACGGTAAAGGGCATTCAACGCCGTCAGGTCGGCGAGGCGATGGGGTTTGACGCGGCGCAGGATATCGGTCATGCCGCGACTTTCAAACTGGAAGATGCCCGCCGTCAGGCCTTTGCCAAGCAGTTCATAGGCAGCGGCGTCGTCGAGCGCGAGCGATTCGAGGTCCAGCTTTTCCCCTCGCGTTTTTTCGATGAGCTTCACGCAGTCGTCAATGGTGGTGAGCGTGGTGAGCCCGAGAAAATCCATTTTCAACAGACCGATTTTCTCCAGGTCGTCCATCGCATACTGGGTCGTGATTTCATCCTTGTTGCTCTTGTGAAGCGGGACGATTTCTTGCAGCGGTTGCGGGGAGATGACCACGCCCGCTGCGTGCGTTGAGGCATGGCGAACAAAGCCTTCCAGGTGCATCGCCACATCGAGCAGGCCGGCAATGCGCTCATCGGTCTTTTGAAGTTGCGCCAATTCCCCCGACTGTTTCAGGGCGTCTTCCAAGGTAATGTCCAGCGTGGTGGGAATGAGTTTGGCGATCTTGTCAGCTTCCGAGTAGGGCATGTCGAGGGCGCGGGCGGCATCGCGGATGACGGCCTTTGCTCCCATGGTGCCGAAGGTGATGATCTGGCACACATTTTCGCGCCCGTATTTGCTGGTGACGTAATCGATCACCCGACCGCGTCCGCGCTGGCAGAAGTCGATGTCGATATCGGGAAAGGAAATGCGTTCGGGATTGAGGAAGCGCTCGAAGAGCAGTTCGTTCTGAAGCGGGTCGACATCGGTGATGTGCAGCGAGTAAGCCACCAGACTGCCTGCGGCCGAGCCGCGCCCAGGCCCCACCGGAATGCACTGCTCGCGAGAATAGCGGATGAAATCCCAGACAATCAGGAAATACCCGGCAAAGCGCATCTGCTTAATGAGCTCTATTTCGCGCTCCAGACGCTCTTCATAAGCCTGCAAGGGATACTTCAGGTGGCCCGCGGCTTGTATTCGTTCCAGCCGCTCGCGGCGGTGGGCAAAACCCTCGCGCGTGACCTTTTCAAAAAAGCTGTCGGGAGAATCGCCAGCGGGCACGTCGAAGTGGGGAAAGACATGCTCCTTCGATTCCAGGTGCAGGTTGCAGCGTTCGGCAATTTCCACGGTGCGGGTTAGAGCCTCCGGAACCTCGCGGCCAAACACGGCAGCCATCTCTTCATATGTTTTGAAATAGAACTCGTTGGTGCGAAACTTCATGCGGTTCGTGTCGCTCATGGTCTTGCCGGTCTGGATGCAAACCAGCACTTCCTGAGCGCGCGCGTCCCCCGCCGTGATGTAGTGGCAATCGTTCGTGGCGACGAGGGCGATGCCCGTCTCGCGCGAGAGTTGCGCCATTTTGGGATTGATGCGCTTCTCTTCCTCCATGCCCTGGTCCTGCAATTCGAGGAAGAAATTCCCCTTGCCGAAGATATCGCGCAGATCGTAAGCCGATTGGCGCGCCGCCTCGTAACGGTCGGCTCCGAGCGCCACCGAGACCTCACCGCGCAGGCAGGCGGAAAGCCCAATCAGGCCGTCGGCGTGCCGCGCCAGCAGGTCTTTATCGATCCGCGGCTTGTAATAGAACCCCTCGATATAGGCGGAGGAGGCGAGCTTGATCAGGTTCCGGTAGCCGCGCTCGTTCTCGCAGAGCAGCACGAGATGGTTGGGACGGTCAGTGTCCGTAGCGCGGTCGAACCGGCTGGCAGGAGCAACGTAGACTTCACAGCCGATGATGGGTTTGATGTTGCGCTTCTTCGCCGCGTTATAAAACTTGATGGCCCCAAAAAGGTTGCCGTGGTCCGTCATTGCGACGGCGGGCATTTTCAGGGTCGCGGCACGGTCCATGAGCTTGCCAATTTCACAAGCTCCGTCAAGAAGACTGTAGTCAGTATGAAGGTGCAGATGAACAAAATTGTTGGATGTCATTACAGGAAGATTGTAGCAGAAAAGTTTTCCTCGGAAGGGGACGATGTCGGACGTCAGTTGTCAGTGGTCAGTTGTCAGTGGTCGGTGGTCGGTCACTGGTTGTCGGTCGTCGGTGGAAAGATTTGGGCTCGGACAAATTTCCGTGGGTTCGCCAGTCGAGGTGGCCGGCGGTCGTAGCGGCCAGTGGAGACGTATTTGCCGGCGGCGCGAAACCTCGGCCGAATGCCTTCGCCGGGCCGCGAAACGCGCCCGACAAATAACTATCTTTGTTTGCTATAACATCTCAGGAGGGTCGGAATCTACTCGTTGGGCGATGGCCTTTCTGAGCTTATCTGGCGTGTTTTCAATAACATCTCAGGGTTTTTCGATAACCCTTTTAATTTCATGAACATCTCAGGGTAGGAGACAAAATGTCGCTAGGTGGTCCTTTGTTTTCATCAACATCGCAGGAGCACCCTTCATTTTTCATGTTGTGCGCTCGACCAAAAATAGACCAGAAACGGTCAAGATGACCCCATCGAAGGTGACGACGACTTGGCGAAAAATCGCGCCAAAACCCGTCGCGAAAAGGCCTTCGGCGCCGATTGAGCGAGGCTTACATTACTCACGTAACCATCCTAGTCCACTTCCCTGAGTTTGTCAAGCACAATCGGAGCCTGCGGGCAGAAAGTTATTCTGACCAATCGCAGAATTAGAGAGCCGCGAGCCGGCGGAAGAAGGTGTGAAATAATCATAAGCATATCACGCAAAGGCGCAAAGACGCCAAGCCCGCAAAGAAAACAAGGCGGTCTTAGCGACACATCTTTTGCGCCTTCGCGCCTTTGCGTGAAATTGCTCATTTTTTCACAGGTTCTAACGCCCGCTTCCAGCCGGCACAGAAGTCGCCAAGATGGCGGCGTCACTTTCAATTTAGGATACTACCCCTGGATGCGCGGCTTGACGGCATAGGCGTTAAAATAGCGCGCATTGCCTTGATGACCCCGGCTACGCGATCCAGTCGCGGCCCTTTTCGGCTCCCAACTCCCCGCAACCCCGTATTTCGTGAGTCAGGCTGGCAAGTCCGAGCGTTTGGCCAGCAAATCAGCGGGTGTCTAACTTCGAGTGGCCGACGATCCGTACGGAAACCTGAAGCTGACCCAATAACCTCGCGCAACACGCAAGATCACTTCGACGCAACAACCGGCTTCACCTGGTCGTATTCCGGGTTTTTCTACAGAGCACTGTGATACTCCAAAAGGTCGGCGGTGACCTGCGCTACCTCAGGCCCGTAGTATCTCGCAACGATGTGTAGTGCCAGATCAATGCCCGAGGTCAAGCCGCCCGCAGTTGCGATTTTGCCATTCTCGACGAAGCGGGTTCCACTGACGAAGTGCACAGCAGGAAATTCCTTCTGCATGCTCTGCTCAAAGGAGTGATGCGTAGTAGCAGTTTGGCCATCGAGCATCCCATACCCCGCCAGCACCGAGGCGCCCGTGCACACCGACATGGTGACATCGGCGGTGGCCGAATTGGCGAGCAGCCATGCTTTCTGGGCCGCGCCGCGGCCGCCCTGCGCGGGAATCACGATAATCTGCGGCTTGGGCGCATGGTCGAAACTATAGTTGGGTACGATGGTCAGTCCATTCGCATTCACCGGCTTAAGCGAATCAGAGACGGTGTAGACGTTGAACAGCATCACCATGTCGTCGCCGTCCGATGGATGCCATGTCTTGCCTTTGGTTGTAAGCATGGAGTCGCCGAAGACCTCCCATGGGCCCGCGATGTCCATGACGTCCGCGCCCTCCGAGATCAGGAACGCTACGTTGATCTTGCCCGTAGCGGGCGGCTTCAGTGAGCCGGTTTGTTGCGTGGAAGATGGTAGTTTGTTGGGTGCCTTCCCGTGGCTCACAAGAACCATCAGGTTCAAAATTACCCCGATTACAGCGGCCATCCAGATCCCTTTAGCTGCCCTGCGCATACGGCCCTCCTGAGAAACTGCTGGCGATAGGGCGGATGATAACCCCAAGAGGAAGCGTCCCAAATGACTTTAATCCGGCATTTCAAGACTTTGTTTGATAGAGTGGCTTAAGTCCCAAATGGCCGGATGAATGTCGTTCCAGACATACCATGGGTTGGCTATCTTAATGAGATGAAAAGCGTGAGACCTAAACACATCGTTATTGTGGGGTACGACGACCTCACTTCCCTCGACCTGTCAGGGCCGTTAGAGGCATTCAATAGTGCATCCCTTGAGGACTCGAACGGCAACCTGCAGCCCTGCTATAAGGTGACGATTGCCGCGTTGGGCGCGAAGACTTTCAGCTCCGTGTCCGGGCTGCGCATGACCGCTACCTGCTTCCTAAGCTCCCTACGCCACATGGACACGCTTGTCATTCCTGGCGGCCGCGGCGTGCGCCTCTCGCCCTCTGCCCCGAAGCTGGCGGATTGGATCAGCCGCCGGGCCAACGGCATTCGTCGAATCGCCTCCGTATGCACGGGCGTTTATGCCATAGCGCCGACCGGACTGCTCGACGGGCGGCGAGTGACCACCCACTGGAAGTTCGCCGCTGAATTGGCCAGCCGCTTTCCCGCGTTGAAAGTTGATGCCAATGCTCTCTACATTCGGGACGGCAAGTTCTACACCTCGGCGGGCGTCACCGCCGGGATTGACCTTTCCTTGGCATTGATTGAAGAAGACTTCGGGTCCCGAGTGGCCCTTGCCGTGGCGCGCGAACTGGTGGTCTACATGAAGCGGCCCGGAGGGCAAGAGCAGTTTTCCGAGCCCCTGAAGTTTCAGGTTGCTTCCACCAGCCGCTTCGCCGATCTGGCGGCATGGATGCTGGGACACCTCAACAAAGACCTTTCCGTTGAAGCGCTGGCAGAGCAGATGAATCTTTGCCCGCGGCAGTTTTCCCGCCGCTTCAGGTTGGAGTTCAAGAGCAGTCCCGCCGCTTTTGTGCAGCGCCTCCGGCTGGACGAGGCGCGCAAGCGGCTATCCGCTGCTGGCTGTGCCGTGAAGGACGTCGCCGAATCGGTTGGCTTTCACGATCCCGACAGTTTTCGCCGTGCATTCATGCAACGCTTCGGCGTTGCGCCTATGCACTACCGCAGCCGTTTCGTGGGCGGCGCGGGAAGCTAAGCTCCTAGGCGGGCACCGCGGGCCGGAGTAGGTTTGTTTTTTTGTTGTCCGGCAGAGCGGGTAGCCACAGTCAGAGACTCTCTGACTGGGGTTTCCTTCCGTGCCAAACCACCTGGGGCTGGCTTGACGGCATACGCGTTAAAATTGCGCGCATTGCCTTGATGACCCGGCTACCCGATTCAGTCGCGGCCCTTTTCGACTCTCGACTTCCCACAACCTCTCGGGAGTTTGAGCGCAAGAGGCACTTCTACGGTTTGGCGATTAGACCGTCAAAGTGATCGCGAATTGTAGGGAAATCAAGATTGGCTGGGGTGGCGCAGACATCGCTGTCTATGTCTGCGTCCCAGCAAAGTCGCACGGCGGCGGCCCCGGTCGCATACATAAACAGCAATGTATGCGCCACCCGCGGACAATCCCCTCAGTTCCGTAGCCCCGCAACAACTGCGGCAATCTTATCGAGTATCTGGTTCCAGCCTTCTACTTGACCGCTGTTTTTTGCGCTCTCCATAGTTTCATTTCCAATGAAGGTGAGTTTCGTCTGGCCGTTTCCAAAGTCCTCAAAGGTAATCACATCGTGCACATCGTCCATGGCCTCATGTTCTATTCCATATTGCGAAGGCTCAACCTTGTTCCCCTCCGAGTCAGAAAAATACATGGAGGAAACGATCTTTTCGTGCAGAACAATCTCGTGGTATTCACCAGCATTCCAGAACTCCTGGCCATCCGGCGCTCTCATGCAGCAGAGAAATTTCCCTCCCACGCGAAAATCCATCTTGCAAAAAGGCGCAGTAAAACCCTTCGGGCCCCACCACTGCATCACATATTTCGGGTCTGTCCACGCCTTCCAAACCAATTCGCGCGGGGCATCAAAAACTCTGGTAACAACCATCCGCTCTGCCTCGTTAACCGTGTTTTTTGCCATCTCTGGCCTCCGTTTTTTTCATTTGATTCACAACCACATCCAGCTTGTCGAAACTCTCTTCCCAGAATCGGCGATAAGAAAACGCCCAGTCGCTGACTGTCTTGATCGCCTCTGGCCTAAGCGTGCATACACTCTCTCGTCCACGCTTCGTCTTGATCACAATCCGCGCCCGCACCAGGCAGGCAATATGTTTTGAAATCATCTGCTGCGAGAGTGCAAACCGCTCCGTCAATCCATGCACGGAGGCAGGACCATGTGAGAGTCGTTCGATCATCCCCCGCCGGGTTGGATCAGACAAAGCAGCAAATGTTGTATCCAATTTATCCACAACCATATGGTAGTGGATTGTCTGTCGAATGTCAAGTGTGAATTTTTGCGGTTCCTGATTTCCGTTCCCTGATCTCTGCACCCTGGCACATGCGCTAATTTAATACTTCCCCATGAGCGACGTCATCGCAGATGGGTACAGGGTTTAGGCAACAGGCTCCTGGTGCAATAACTCATTAACCTGACGATTAGAGTGGGCACCGCAACCTCCGCAGGCGCAAGCCGGCAGGGTCGAGGCGCTGGCATCAGGGGGCGGGGGAATGCAGATTGCCTCTGGAACGTGTTCTAGATGTGTCACGCGCTACTCGGAAGCTATTCTGTTCAAGTCCCCTTCGAGGAATTTGGGAACCTTTCATGAGCCAGGGCGCATTGCACGCGGCCGGTGTCAGCCGTGCAACCCCCTATTTGAACGCCTATGCTGCTTGACGGAGGGATGCGCGTTCGTTTATACTCATAATGAATACAAATGACGGAGCCCCATCATGCCGAAAACAATAACCATGCGGCTGGACGACACAACCTATGAGACGTTTTTGCGCGCCGCCCAAGCGGAACGGCGGTCGCTCGCAAATCTGGTTGAAACCGCCGCGCTCCGCCACATCGAGCAAACCCATTTCGTGGATGACGCGGAGATGGCGGAAATCTCATCCCGGCCGGAGTTGGTAAAGCGGCTGAAAGCAGGTTCTCGCGATGCCCAACGGCGAAAAGGCAGATTCGCTCCAGCCGTTTAGGATTTTCGAGACGCGAAGCTTTCTCGCCGACCTCAGCCGCTTGGGAAGCGTTGGCCAGCGCCGGCTCGAAGCCAAGCTGCGTGATTATGTTTACCCGATCCTTCGCCAGACCCCTCACGCTGGTGCCAACATCAAGCGGCTAAAAAACTGGGACCCGCCGACCTGGCGCTACCGGGTGGGCGATTGGCGCTTCTTTTATGAGATCGATCAGAAGCAGCGCATCGTTTTCATGACCGCCGCCGATCATCGCAAAGAGGCGTATCGCTAGGCCCCCCCTCACAAGACCCGCGTTTCGAAACAGGCCATCATGTGATCTACCGGGCACGTGACGTCCCCATTTAAATCCCAAACTTCAGGACGGACCCCAGCCACTTCACCGGCATGTGCGCGGCAAGGGCATTGGCCAAGCGCTCGTCCGCGGTCACCAGGTCAGCCTTCAGGCGGACCGCCAGCGCCACGTACATACTGTCATAGACCGTCCGATCGAAGGTGGTGGCGATGCTGAAGGCGTCATCGAGCAATTCGAACGAAGGAGTGGTGGGGAATGATCGCGCCTGAAGCGCAAGGACTGCTTCCTCCGCGGCGCTGCGCGTCCACCTCCCCTGCCGAACCGCCTTCCATAGAATGTTGGCACACTCTGCCCAGAACAGGTCGGGCACGGCGAAGCGCAGTCGGCCCTGTGCATATCCATCAAGCAAACGCAACGCCTCATCCGCTAACGGTTCGCCGGACGGGGGAAGGAACCACTTCGCCGCGACACTGGCATCGACCACAAACAAGCTCATCGTGAGCGGCCCTCGCGCTGCATTTCCTCAGTGGAGGGAAAAGGGCCGGCAGCGCGCCCCTTTCGCAACTGGAGCCGCCGCGCGTGTCGAAGGAATTCCCGGCGAAGTTCCAGTTCCGCCGGCGTGGGCACGTTGAGTTCGAGAAGTGAGACGACTTCCGCCGCAATGGACTTGCGATGCTGTTGTGCCTGGCGTCGAAGTGCCTCATAGAGGTCGTCAGGAACGTTCTGCACATATAGTGTTGCCATAGTGATCTCCTAGCGTGATGCTATATTAGCACCACGACCCAAAACAGGACAAGCGGAGGTGGCACAGGCACTCTTGCCTGTGCGCCACGCATGGGATGCGTCATTCTCCGGGCACCGGCAGGAGTGCCTGTGTCACCGTTCGCGCCTTGCCTGGTGGGCGCTGGCTGCGGGTACCCACGCCAAAACTTTCTTGAATTCATAGCAGTCTTATTTTAGAGTAAGACTGGAGGTAGTTATCATGATGAAGGCCCGTGTTTCCTCGCGAGGACAACTCGCGCTTCCCAAAGAAGTCCGCGATCAGTTAGGTCTGGGCGAAGGCGACTGCCTATCCGTCAGCGTTAAAGGCGATGAGGTGATCCTGCGGAAAGTGGTCACGGGGAATTGGCGGGAATGGGAAGGTCGATTCAAGGGCTCTGACCTCCTGGGGGATCTGGCGCGCACCCGGCGAGAGGAGTTGACACATGACCGCAAGCGTTCTTGACTCCTGGGCGATCATGGGCTGGCTTCAAGGCGAAGAACCGGCCCGCACCAAAGTGCACGAACTGCTGGAGCAGGCTTCGCGCGCCGCGGCGAAGCTCAGCATCTCACTGATCAACGTCGGCGAAGTCTTCTACCTGATCGCCAAGCGCCACGGGGCTGCGCCCGCTGAGCGCTTCCTTGCCGACCTCGCCATGATGCCAATTCAAGCTCTTCTACCCGATCGAAAACTCATCCTGGCCGCTGCCCGCTTGAAAAGCCGCCATGCTATTTCTTACGCGGATGCCTTTGCCGCGGAAACCGCACGGGATCAAAACGCTCAACTCGTGACAGGAGATCCCGAATTGTGGAGGCTTTCCAAACAGGAACCCATCGACATCGTGTGGCTGGGGAGCAAGCAGGCTCACTGAGGGGGGCTTCCAACAGGCACACGCAATAGTGCCTACGCCGAGGGCCGGGATCGAATCCGGAGAATGGATCGGCGGATCTCTCACGTCGCGCCGGTCGTTGGCACTTTCAATTTCAGATCGCCGGCGCAGTGCGACGGGATTGCCTTTGTAGCTTTAGCAAAAAGAGGCTGAACAAATCGGCAGAAAAGAGAATATTCCATTCGAGGGACGGGCAATAAGGACTCTCACGCCGTCAGTGGTCCTCATCCCTGTGTGGGCTGGGCAAACCCACGGACGGGCATCAAGCCGCAAATGGTGGAGACCACCCCTTGAAGAGACTTGCAACCCTCATACTGATCAGCGCCTTGCCGCTCTTCGGCCAGAGCAACAGTGGTGAGTTGCGCCTCAAAGTGACGGATCCTTCCGGACTCGGCGTGAAGACGACCGTTCGCATCGTCAGCGAGGCCAATCAGTATCGAAATGTTCTGACGACCAGCGACCAGGGTGCGCTCGACGTGCAGCGTCTCCCGTACGGCATCTATCATCTCGAAATTGAGCAGCCGGGCTTTGCCGCCGTATCCAAATCCCTCGAAATTCGTTCGTCCATCCCCGAGGAATACACGATCCAACTCACGCTCACTGAGGTAAACCAATCCCTATCCGTTAGTGCCGCGGGGACGTTGATTGACCCCGATCAATCCGGCTCTGTTAGCCAGATCGGCTCCGACTTCGTGCAAAACCGGCTCAGTTCGCTGCCGGGGCGTTCCCTTCAGGACTTGGTGAATTCGCAACCCGGCTGGCTCTATGAGGGTAATGCCGTCCTGCATCCGCGCGGCTCGGAGTATCAGACTCAGTTTGTGGTCGATGGCATTCCCCTGACCGATAATCGTTCGCCCAGTTTTGGACCGGAGATTGAGGCGGACGACGTGAAATCGATGAGCATTTATACCTCCGGGTTTCCAGCGGAGTATGGCCGCAAGATGGGGGGCGTGGTCGAGGTCAATACTCTCGAAGATTCACAACCAGGTTTTCACGGCCAAGCGATACTTTCCGGCGGAAGCTTCGACACGGCCGGCGCGTTCGCTCAGGCCCAATATGCTTGGGGAAAAAATACAATCGGCGCCAGCGCCAGCGGGGATATGACCAGTCACTATTTGAACCCCGTGGTTCCGGAAAACTACACGAATACGGGAACCGTCGGCGACTTCTCTGTTCATTACGAACGCGACTTCACGCCCAAGGATCGCCTGAATCTTATCGCCCGGCATGAGATCTCCCGTTATGAACTTCCGAACGAGCAGGTGCAGCAAACCTGGTGTTATCCGGCAAGCGAGACTTCGGGGCCGCCATGCCAAATGCAAAATGCCAACAACTTCGAGACGATGGGAACCGCTTCCTACGAGCACACATTTTCGCCCGACATCGTGGCCAGCTTCAACGGAATGATCCGCAACAATGCCAATCATTTTTGGTCCAATGCAGATTCAACTCCGATCCTGGTTTTCCAGCACAACCGGTTTGACGAGGGATATATCAAGGGAACGATCACCATCCACCACGGCCACCATGAGTGGAAAGCGGGCGTCGAATCAGACAACATTTTCCTGCATGAGAACTTCAGCTACAACATCCCGAACATCCCCATGGATACGAGCCAGTTTGATCCGAGCACGCCCCTTACTTTCGCTTTCGCGGGGAATCGCCCGGACCTCGAGCAAGCTGCGTTTGTGCAGGATCACATCAGCCTGGGGCATTGGACCATCAGCGCCGGGCTGCGTTGGGACCATTACCAGCTCTTGTTGAATCGCCAGGCCGTTGAGCCGCGTTTCTCCATCGCGCACTACTTCCCTTCCTCCGATCTCGTGCTGCACTTCTCGTTCGACCGGGTCTTTCAGACGCCCTCCTTCGAGAACATCCTGCTTTCGAGTTCAACGGCATCCACGACCCTTGACACGATCTCCCTGCAATTGCCGGTTCAACCTTCGGAGGGCGACTACTACGAGGCGGGCTTGACCAAGGCCTTCTTCAAGAAATTCAGGCTGGACGCCAACTACTTTCGCCGCGATGTCAACAACTACGCCGACGACGACCAGATTGATAACACCACCATCAGTTTTCCGATTGCCTTCCAAAAGGCCATCATTTATGGAGCGGAGGGAAAGATTGACTTGCCGGATTGGAAGCGATTTTCCGGCTTTTTGAGTTATTCCTACACGGTGGGCAATGCCTGGTTCCCCGTGACGGGCGGCCTGTTTCTCGGCGACAACGCGATGATCCCCGCTTCGGGCCATTTTCCGGATTCGCAGGATCAACGCAACACCGTCCGCGGCCGGGTTCGTTATCAGCTCACACGCCGCTTCTGGCTCGCTGGGGGCGTTCAATACGATTCCGGCCTGCCCTTTGATTTTGACGGAGTCCACGCTCAGGCGCTCGATGAATATGGCCAGCAGGTGGTGAACCGCCTTGACTTCGCGCGGGGCCGCATTGATCCCTCCTTCCAGGTCAATGCCTCGGCGGGCGCGGATGTTTACAAGTCAGACCGCTTGAATATGCGGTTTCAGGTTGACGGGCAGAATCTGACCAATGTCTTGGACGTCATCGATTTCGGCGGCCTGTTCTCTGGCAACGCCATCGGGCTTTCGCGGAGCTTTGCCATGCGCTTCACCACGAATTTCTAGCACGGCTACGGCACGCCGCTTCGTTACCTCTTAAAGTTTTGGAGGCCGAGGGTCATTAACGCGAATACCAGCCTCGCATTTGCAAGGTAGAATAGGCAAAGGGCTTTTGGAGATTGGCGATGCCGCTGTTTCCCGATAACTGGGCGATCGAATCGGCGTTTCCCGCCACCGCGGAATCTCCCGCGCGCTCCTGTGAACTCGAAGAACAAGTCATCACCCTTTTCGACCAACTTCGGGATCGCCTTCTTCGCTATGTTATGTCTCTGGGGATTCCGGCTCATGACGGCGAAGAGATCGTTCAAGAGGTGTTCCTCTCGCTATTCCAACACCTGCAAGCCGGACGGCCTCGCCATCATCTTCGCGGGTGGGTATTTCGTGTCGCGCATAACCTTGCGCTAAAGCAACGCTGCGCCCGGCAGAGATTGGGCGAGACGGTGGAATCCGAAGCCTCCATCATCGAGCAACAATTGGACCCGCGGCCTAATCCCGAGGAACTTGTGGCGTGTACGCAGAGGCAGCAGCGGCTGCTGGCGGTCGTCCACGCTCTTTCCGAGCAGGACCAGCGCTGCCTGCGACTGCGCGCCGAGGGCCTGCGATATCGCGAAATTGCCGGGGTCCTCGGGATTTCCCTCGGCGCCGTGTCGATTTCTCTGACGCGCTCCCTTGCCAGGCTTGGACGTGTGGACGAGAGGTGAGACCATGCTGGACCCTGACACTCATTTGTCCGATGAAGACCTGCTGCTTCTGGCAGACGGCGAACTGGCGCCGGGGCGGGTGGCACATGCGCGCGAGCATCTGGCCGCGTGTTGGGAGTGCCGCACGCGCCGAGGCGAGTTGGAACATACCATCGCCGATTTCGTCCACGCCCATCACGCGAGCCTTGATGTTCGCATGCCGCCTGCGGCCGGCCCGCGCGCGCTGCTGAAAGCCCGCCTCGCCGAATCTGTCGTCAATTCTCGCCGGAATTCTTTGGACAGGATGCTCGCGTTCGCTCGTTCGCCGCGACCGTGGGCTTACGCGTGCGCAACTTTGCTCCTTGCCGCGCTGGGAACGTGGGTGGGGCTTTCCCGCATCGCCCGCGAATCGCCAAGGCTCGCGGCGCCTCTCCGGCCGGAACTGGTCCCCAACCGGACGCTTACACCGGGAGTCGCCCGCGCCGTTAAGCGCGAGGAGGTTTGCGAGGAAAGAATCCAGGATAACGATCCAAGTTCGTTGATTCCCGCATCCGTGCAGCAGCAAGCTCTGCGGGAATACGGTGTGGCCGGCTCACAAGCCAACGAGTATCAACTCGACTATCTGATTCCCCCAGCGCTCGGGGGCACCGGGGACATTCGCAACCTTTGGCCCGAGCCTTACTCCGAGACGGTGTGGAACGCGCGTGCCAAAGACGCCCTCGAGAATCGCCTTCACGACCTGGTTTGCGGAGGCCAGATTGATCTCCCCCTGGCGCAACGAGAGATTGCCACCGATTGGATTTCCGCGTACAAGAAATACTTCAACGCGGAAAAGCCAGTTCCTGACGCGTCCAAGCTTGACGGAGTATGATCGCAGGAGCCCCGGTAAGTTTCTCTGAAAACCCTGTCGCGACAGGAAGGGAGTTCGTTTTGATTTCTGAAGGAGGGGGGCACTTCGCGGTAAGGACGAAGTGCCCGTAGTCTGCTTACGTTGCTTTAAGGCTTAGAATGTTTCCTGGCAAGGCTGGGGAGCAATCCGCAAAGGGTCGACTTAAGGTTGGGATCAGCATAAGTGACGGTATCTCCCCGAACTTGATTAATACCCATTATGAGACTGCCGTCTCGCGATTGCTGGTCAAGATTGCTCACTTTTGAAATAATTGACAAAATGCCAGATCTGCCCCGCCAGTCTCCGTAACTCGATGATTCAAAATCACTACGCGTCGCACCAAAAGCGCTTTCTCGAGCATCCAACGAATATGATCGAAACGAGGCATTCGTCAAGGCGGGCGTAGCATCGCCATCATGGCGGCACCTCTGCCGGCTGGAAGCCGGCGCTACGATCGCGACCGGACAACGCATGGATAGCTTTCCGATCAATACTCGCGAATCGGTTTCCGCGCGAGCGGGCATACTTCATCAGCTTTGCCCGCGTTGCCGGACGGGAAGGATTTTCAGCACGTCCATCTTTCGCCTCTTCCCCCGCATGAACGAGCGCTGCCCTGCGTGCGGTCTGAAGTTTGAGCGCGAGCAAGGCTACTTTCTTGGTGCAATGTACTTCAGCTACGGGATTGGCGCCGTCGCCATTTCCCTGCTCGCTTTGATGGTCTGGAGCCTTCTGGGCTGGGACTTGCCAGCGTGCGTTGTCGCAGGCTTCCTGCTTTTCTTGCCCGCCGCTCCGGTGTTAACCTTCTTTTCGCGGGTTCTGTGGATTTACTTCGATCAGTCCATTGATCCCGATTGGAGCTAAGTCCACACTGTAATCCCGCAATTCCCGGCAGTTGATTTCGTCGCGGCACTTTACCCTTGGCTTCGTAGGAGCGAGTTTACCTCGCCGTTGGCAGCGCGAAGCCGCCCCTACTTTGACCCCCAAACCCTCAGCCATCCTGCCAGAGCCGTGGTAAAGTGATACCGAACATTTGAAGTTGAACTCCGAGGGGGCGGTACCTCCCCGCAACGTGCTGGCGGCCTTCGTGCCGTCAGGGAAGTGGCAGGCCATGAATGCGCCTTTTGATTAAGTTCAATCTGCTATTGCTGGTTGTCTTCGCGGTGGGAATTGCCATCACCGGCTACGTCGCTCACAGCTTCTTGCAAGAGAGCGCCATTGAAGATGTGGTCCAAAACGCGCGACTGATGATGGCTGCGGCGGGAGGCATGCGCACCTACACTTCGAAGCAAGTTGATCCGCTGCTGGCGGCGCACGCGACGGAATCCAAGACCTTCGCTCCCCAGCGCGTTCCGGCCTACTCGGCTACCGAAGTATTCAACTATCTCCGCCAGGATTATCCTGCATATACGTACAAAGAGGCGACGCTGAACCCCACCAATCCCCGCGACCGCGCGGTGGGCTGGGAAGCGGACGTCATTGAGACGTTTCGCAACAATGCCGCGAAGAAGGAATTAATTGCGCAGCGATCCACTCCCGTAGGCGACTCGCTCTTTCTGGCGCGGCCCATCGCTCCCGCCCCCGAGTGCCTGGTCTGCCACAGTGTTCCCTCCGCCGCTCCAGCCGCCATGGTTGCGAGTTACGGTAGGGACAACGGTTTTGGCTGGAAAGCCGGTGAAGTGGTGGGGGCGCAAATCGTTTCCGTACCCATGTCCTTGCCCCTTGGCATGGCGGACCGCGCGTTCAAGACCCTACTGATTTCGCTGACCGGAGTATTTCTGTTCACCCTGGCGCTGCTTGACATGGGGTTGATCCTGATCGTGGTTCATCCCGTCGACCGACTTTCGCGCATGGCGGAGGAAATCAGCCACGGGAATCTTCAGGTTTCCGACTTGCCCGACAAGGGCTGGGATGAGATTTCGCAGATGGCTCGGTCGTTCAATCGTATGCACCAGAGCCTGATGAAGGCGCTCAATCAGAACCAAGGACAATAGATCATGGGAGGAATTCATTGCGACGCAGAACTTTTCTGAAGAACGCAACTCTTGCAGCCATCACATCTCCATTCATAAAATCTGACGTCGGTGGAATAGGCCGAGCCGCGGAAGCCAAGCGGGTCGCCTTCGGCGGCATCCAAATCGAGTGCAGCACCTACAGCAACATCCGCGCCCGCATGGAAGACTTTCGGGTGCAACGAGGGCAGGAACTGGCGGATGCCCCTTTCTTCCGCCACTTGAAGACCTACCCATATCCATTTCAGCCAACGCTCCTCGCACAAGCCGTGCCGGGAGGACCGGTCGAGCGAAAAACTTACGACGACCTCAAGGCGGAATTCCTTCGCCGGGTCAGCGACTTGCTCCCTCTGGACGGACTTTATTTGCCCATGCACGGAGCCATGTTCGTCGAGGGCATGCAGGATGCCGATGGCGACTGGATCGCCGCGGCGCGCGGCGTCGTGGGGAAAGATTGCCTGATGACCGCGAGCTTTGACCTGCACGGAAGCCTGAGCCGTCGCGTCATCGATAACCTGGACATGCTCTCGGCCTTTCGCACCGCTCCGCACATCGACCGCGAGGAAACCGCGCAGCGCGCATGCGACATGCTGGTCCATTGCCTGAACATACAGATTCGCCCCACGATGGTTTGGGCGCCGATTCCGGTCTTGATGCCGGGTGAGCGCAGCAGCACGCTTTTCGATCCGGCCAAACGTCTGTGGGCGCAACTGCCCGGCATGAATGCCGTGCCCGGCGTACTGGATGCCTCATTGTTGGTTGGGTACGTATGGGCGGACGAACCGCGCGCCACGGCCAGCGCCGTGCTGACCGGCACCCAGCCGGATCTGCTGAAGCGGGATGCTCTCTCGCTGGCGCAGCAATACTGGGACGCGCGCAAAGAGTTTCAATTCGGCGTACCCACCGGCACCCTCGCCGATTGCGTGGATAAGGCGCGGCATCTCGAGACGAAGCCGGTGGTCATTTCGGATTCCGGCGACAATCCCACCGCGGGAGGAAGCGCCGACCGCGCTGACGCGCTGGCGGGACTTCTGGAGATGGGGGTCAAGGATGCCTTGATCGCGGGCATTGCCGACCGTCCCGCGACCGAGGCCTGCTACCAGGCAGGCGTGGGCGCGACTCTTCCTCTCACCATTGGCGCCACGCTCGACCCCGAGTCGAGCAAGCCAATAAAAGTCGGCGCGAGAGTCGTCTTTCTGCTGACCGCGAGCGACCCGCCCGAGCGCCAGGCCGTGGTGGATATTCAGGGCATCAAAGTAGTCCTGACCGCGCGGCGGCGGCCATTCCACGAGATCGTGGATTTCACTTCGCTGGGACTCGACCCCACCAGCTTCAAGATTGTCGTCGTCAAGGCCGGTTACCTGGTTCCGCCGATTGCCAAGATTGCGAATCCCAATTTGATGGCGCTCACCGAGGGCGCGGTCAATCAGGACATCGTCAATCTGCCCGCGAACAAATATCGCATTCCGAGTTATCCGTTCGTGCCGGATTTGGATTGGAAGCCGTTTACGATTGTTTCGGCGCGGTCGCCGCAAGGGGCGTAATTTGATGATGTGGCACAGGCACTCCTGCCTGTGCCCTTTACAGCATCGCTTATGATTGAAGCCTGTCAAATGCCGAAGGCGAAAGAGGATTTCCTGGCGGCGTGGCCTGCCTATGAGGCCACCCGGAAGCTGGATGCCCTCCGTGCCGCAGAGTACTCGCGGCTCGACCGCCTTGGGCACATCTATCTCGATTACACCGGCGCGGGCCTGAATGCCGCGTGCCAGGTGCGCGAGCACTTGAGTCTGCTCGAATCGCAAGTTTACGGCAACCCTCACTCCCAAAACCCCACGTCGGCGACGATCACGGGACTGGTCGAGCAATGCCGTCGCAAGGTCCTGGATTACTTCCACGCCTCGGAGAGCGACTACGCGGTCATCTTCACGCCCAACGCCTCTGGCGCGCTTAAGCTGGTGGGGGAATCCTATCCCTTCGGGCCTGACAGCCACTACCTTTTGACGTTCGACAATCACAATTCCGTGAACGGAATCCGTGAATTTGCGCGGACCCACCACGCTTGCATCACCTACGTGCCGCTGACCCTGCCGGAGATGCGCGTCGCGGAAGATGCGCTTGAGGAGTATTTCAAGCTGGCAAAGCCTGGCGGCGCCAACCTGTTTGCCTATCCCGCGCAGTCAAACTTCTCGGGCGTTCAGCATCCGCTCGAATGGATCGCGCGCGCCAAAGCCGAGGGATGGGACGTTCTTCTCGACGCCGCGGCGTTTGTGCCGACGAACCGGCTTGACCTCGGCCTATGGCACCCGGACTTTGTGAGCATTTCGTTTTACAAAATGTTCGGGTACCCCACGGGAGTGGGTTGCTTGCTCGCCGCTCGTAGCGCCCTGGCGAAGCTCAAGCGGCCTTGGTTTGCCGGCGGCACTATCACCGTGGCATCCGTCCAGGGCGACCGCTATTTTCTGGCGGAAGGCGCGTCCGCATTCGAAGACGGCACGCCGGATTACCTGGGCATCCCCGCCGTCGAGATCGGCTTGCGGCATCTCGAATCGGTCGGCATCGACGCGATTCATACCCGTTGCGAGTGCCTCGCGGCGTGGGCGATGCAGGAACTCCTGTCGCTGCACCACGCCAATGGCCTTCCCCTGATTCGTGTTTACGGGCCGCTCGATGCCCAGCGCCGAGGGGCCACTGTCGCCATGAACTTTTACGATTCGGCAGGCAACATCATTGACCATCTGCGGGTGGAAGAGGCGGCGGCCAAGCGCCAGATCTCACTGCGCTCGGGTTGTTTCTGCAATCCTGGTGGGGGCGAAACGGCCCTGCACCTCTCGAAGTCCGAACTGATTGGCTGCTTCAACCAGCACGCGGAAGAAAACTCGCGATTCACTCAAGCGGATTTTCGCCAGTGCGTCGACCGCAAGGGGACCGGAGCTGTAAGGATTTCGCTGGGAATCGTCAGCACGTTCGAAGATGTTCGGCGCTTCGTCGAGTTCGCCGGTGAATTCCTCGCGTGACTCGCACTACTCCCCATTGAAACGCAACTGTAGCGCGGGCATCTTGCCCGCTGTCTCGGGAGCGTCCCGCTCCCGTCGGCGCGCGGGCAGGATGCCCACGCACCAGCGGGCGGGACGCCCGCGCTACTTACTCAGATCATTCACGGCGGCGCGCACCTTGGGAATCAGCTCGCCGTAATCTTTGGGCGAAGCCTTCGCGAGGAACTGCTGGTAATAGTGCAGGGCCTGGGGTTTATTGCCGGCCTTATCGAAGAGTACTCCGAGGTTCAGAATCGGCTCGACTTCATTGGAATCGAGATCAATCGCTTTCTCGAAATCGTGTTGCGCCGCATCGCTATCGCCGCGCTGAATGGCCACCAGGCCCAATCCGTTATAGGCCGCGCTGTAATGGTCGCTCTGAAGGTTAATGGCCTTGAAGGCTTTTTCCGCTTCATCAACGTGTCCCAACTGCAATTGCGCGGTGCCCAGATTCCGCAGGTTATCAAGGTCGGCAGGATTGATCTGTTGGGCGTGGGTCATAGCATCAACGGCTTTATCCAACTCGTGAAGGCGCAAATAGAGCTTACCCAGGCGCGAATAAATGATATCGGTAAATACGTTTCTGGAAATCGCATCCTGATAAATGGCGACGGCGCGTTGCGGCTGGCCGATGCGCTCGAGCGCCATGGCCAGATCAACGTGGATCAGCGGATTGCCGGGGTCCTGGCGATTTGCTTCCTCCAGAACCTGAGCGGCGTGCGCGTTGTCGTTGGCGTTTAGATAAGCTTCTGCCCGCTGGATGTTCTTCAGGACCTCGATGCGGTCCTTGGGGTCGGGAGCGTCAGTGCCGAGCTGAATCTCGCGTGTCGAGCCGCCGTTCACGTAACCCAATGAGGCGAGTTCCTGGCGCGTTTGCTCGTCCACGGCCACGGCCTTGACTGCCTCCGTTTTGCCGTGCGCTCCGGCAACCGCCCAAATCTGGTTTTGAAGCTGATCGGCTTCGGCGGGGTGATTTGCGATCAGGTTTTGGAGTTCGCCCGGATCGCGCTGCAAGTCGTAGAGCTCGGGATGTGGCGCCAGGATGAACTTCCAAGTGTCGGTGCGCATCGCGCGCAACTCTGACCATCCCATGTAGGTCCGCGGGTAGAGCGTCTCGCCGTAAGAATAATTCGACCGCACGTGGGTCCCCTGCCCGATCAGCGGCCAGAGGCTTACACCCTGAGCTTCGGACGACGGCGGGAGGTGCAGGAACGCCATCACCGTGGGGTGGAGGTCGATGGATCGCACCTGGTCGTCAATTACTTTGCCACTGGGTACGTCCGGGCCGGCGATGATCAGCGGGACGTGGAGAGTGGCGTCGTACAGGAAGATGCCGTGGGTCGCTTCGCCGTGCTCGCCCAGGCTCTCGCCGTGATCTCCCACAACAATTACCAGCGTGCGCGAAGTGAGGCCCATTTTATCGAGGCCGCCCAGCAGTCGGCCAATTTGCTCGTCCATGTAGGCGATTTCGCCGTCGTAAAGATTCTTGGCGTAGAGGCGCCGGTAAGGCTCGGGGGGATCGTAAGGCGCGTGGGGATCGTAGTAGTGCGCCCAAAGAAAAAACTTCCTCTGGGAGTTTTGCTTCAGCCAGTCGAGCGCATGATCGGTCACGACGGCGGCGCGCCGCTCGAGAAAAATCCCCGGCAGCCTTCCCTCCTCCGACTGATGGCCCATATCGTCGTCATAAGTGTCAAATCCATGAGCGAGGCCGAAATGGCGTGCCACCGCGCGCGAGCCCACGAAAGCCGCCGTCTGGAACCCTGCCGCTTCCGTGAGCGAAGCCATCGTGGGGTGAGACTTATCGAGGACGAAGCCGCCCATGTCGCGCAGGCCGTGAACGGTAGGATATGCCCCCGTCATGATGCTGGCGTGCGACGGCAGGGTGAGGGGGACTTGCGCTGTGGCGTGGGCGAACCGAACGCCGCGCGCGGCCAGCGCATCCAGATTGGGCGTCTTGGCATGACCGGGGGCGTAGCAGCTCAGGTGGTCGGCGCGGGTGGTGTCAATGGTGATGAGCAGAACATTCGCGTCGCGCGGCGCTGATTGCTGCTGCTCCGGCGCCTGACGGCGGCAACCGCTGACGACCAGCATCAGCGCGGCGATTGACGCCACGGCAATGATCCTTCTGTGAATCCGAAATTCTTTCTGCTCGCTCATTATCGCGAATCATCTTACACCGAACCGTACACGCCGTGTTCCGAGCATTCGTAGCGCCGCCCCCTGGCTTTCGCGTCCGCGGCTCTTCCTTGGCCCAAACCGAAATCCTGCGCTGCGAAGCTTTAGAGTGCGGCAGCTTGCTGCCGCTTTTTCCCCAGCCAGCTTGCTGGCGGCCGTTCTACTCCGATTGGCCCTGCCGGACCGCCATGGCACAGGGTCGCAAAACTTCGCGAGCAAGCTCGCCCGGAGGAAAGCGGCAGCAAGCTGCCGCACTCTAAAGCTTCGCACAGTCCTTCGGCGGCTCTTACACCGTGAAACCAAAAACCTCAAGCTCCGATGCTGATTGCTGGTTCGGCGGCGAGAGCGGGTCTTCATTTGCCCAAACCCAAGTCCCGCGACGCGAAGCTTTAGAGTGCGGCAGCTTGCTGCCGCTTTTTCCCCAGCCAGCTTGCTGGCGGCCGTTCTACTCCGATTGGCCCTGCCGGACCGCCATGGCACAGGGTCGCAAAACTTCGCGAGTACGCTCACCCGGAGGAAAGCGGCAGCAAGCTGCCGCACTCTAAAGCTTCGCACTGTGCTCCGGCGGCTCTTACACCGTGAAACCAAAAACCTCAAGCTCCAATGGCGACCGCTGGTTGGGGGCCGAGAGGAAAAACCGCGGACCTAAACGACAGGTACGCGCTACGCCTCTCTTCCTTGGCCCCAAGCGAAATCCCGCGCTGCGAAGCTTTAGAGTGCGGCAGCTTGCTGCCGCTTTTTCCCCAGCCAGCTTGCTGGCGGCCGTTCTACTCCGATTGCCCCTGCCGGACCGCCATGGCACAGGGTCGCAAAACTTCGCGAGTACGCTCACCCGGAGGAAAGCGGCAGCAAGCTGCCGCACTCTAAAGCTTCGCACTGTGCTCCGGCGGCTCTTACACCGTGAAACCAAAAACCTCAAGCTCCAATGGCGACCGCTGGTTGGGGGCCGAGAGGAAAAACCGCGGACCTAAACGACAGGTACGCGCTACGCCTCTCTTCCTTGGCCCCAACCGAAATCCCGCGCTGCGAAGCTTTAGAGTGCGGCAGCTTGCTGCCGCTTTTTCCCAGCCAGCTTGCTGGCGGCCGTTCTACTCTGATTGCCCCTGCCGGACCGCCATGGCACAGGGTCGCAAAACTTCGCGAGTACGCTCACCCGGAGGAAAGCGGCAGCAAGCTGCCGCACTCTAAAGCTTCGCAGCGCATCCTGACCGGGGCGTCACCATCGGAGATCGCAAACAAAAAAGCGGCCCGCCGCGGGGCGGGCCGTTTTGAGGAAGTTCAAAAACCAATTATCCGTGACAGTCGTTAAAACCGATCATCGGTTAGACCCGATCATCAGAACGTCAGGTGGCCACCCAGTTGGACGAGTCGCGGTCCGTTCATGGGGCCGAAGATCTCGCCAAACGTGCCGTCGTTGACCGTCGTATCCGGATCTCCTCGTCCGACACGATTGAAGACGTTTTGGAAGTCCCCGCGGAGTTGGAATTTCACCCGCTCGGTGATCGGAATGGATTTGAGAATACCGAAGTCCTCTTCCTGGTGAGCGGGTCCACGAAGGTTCGGAAGTTCGCGGGGCGCCGTTCCGACCCTGAGCGGGAAGCTATTTTCGGGAGATAAGGGTGGGTCGGCAAAGGCTGCTTCATTCAGGTACGGCGTTCCATTGATGGCGTCCAATCCGTGGAGAGGCACGGTCTGTTTCACTCCTTGAACGACATCGGGCCGAACGTAGGGGGTGATGACGGTGCTGGCGTCATTATCGCCGAGGGAGAGAGGGTCGCCGGAACCGTACCGTTGGATGGCGGTAACCTGCCAGCCGCCGACGATCCGGTCGAGTCCTCGGCTCGAGCTCAAGAACTTCTGACCGCGCCCTAGGGGCAGCGAGTAGATCCAGGTCAACTTCACAACCTGCGGGTAGTCGAAGGCGGCAATGGATCTTTCCAGCTTGCGGTTATAGAAGTCCTGGATATAACCAGTGGTGTTGTACATGACCGAGTCGCTGTCGCTGATGTCCTTGGAGAGCGTGTAGGCAGCGATAAACGTCAAGCCGTGGGAAGAGTTCTTGCGCGCCTGAATTTGGAGAGAGTGATAGATGGACATGCCCATGGTGGGCTGGTCGTTGATGATGCCGCTGTACTGGGGGAAGGGCGCCAAGCCAGCGGAAATGGACGTGCTGTAGTTGTCATTCTCGAACGTGGAATAGGGCAACTGGGTGATTCCATACTGCGCCAAGGTAGCCGCAGTGGTGGGATTGCTCAAATCTCCTTGGAAGTCATCGACAAGCTGATCGCCCAAACCCATGAACCTGGAGTTTACCTGACCCCAGTCGCTAGCGAAGTCCTTATTGAACAGGCGAGTTCCCTTCGAGCCGACGTAATTCGCCTCCACGAGCACCTGCTTGGGGAATTCGTACTGCAATCCCGCGCTCCAGTTCTGGACGCGGGGCATCGTGAGCGAGTTTGCCGGGAAGAAGTCGGGCTCATAACCGTTCATAATGGTAGGATCGCGGTCCGGCAAGGGACCCGTATACGGCGGGAGGCCGACCGGACCGGGCGCCGCAGCGCCCGCGAAGTTCGAGAGGTAGAGCAACGGATTCACCGCCGCCACTTCACCCGAAGCGCGGAATCGGGTATAACCCTGGTTGTAGCCCATTAAAGCTTCCGGACCCCAACCGTTCTGAGTGGGAGGCTGATAGGAGATTCCGTAGCCGCCGCGGAAAACCATTTTCTGGGTCAACTGGTAAGCTAAGCCGAAGCGCGGCGATACGTCGCCAAAGTAATGATTCTGGAAGGTGTTGCTGTGGACGCACGTGGCACAACTGCCCAGCCATTCGATGGCGCCGTTAAGGACCGTACCGTCAGGCAATGTCTGCGTCGTGGTGGGGCTGAATTGGGACATCCGGTTGTGGGCTTCGGATTTCGGCAGAGGAATTTCCCAACGGAACCCGAGGTTGAGTGTAAGCCGTGAAGTGGCGCGCCAGTCGTCCTGAGCGAAGAAGGACCAGATTCCGGCGCGATAGCCCGGCTCCGTAGTGAAATCCGTCGCGCTTCCGCCGTTCGCGGCGCCCATCAACCAGCTTGCCATGGCATCGCCGGTATTCGACTGGAAACCTGGCAGTTCGGTTTGGATGCTGCTGAAGCTGAAGGAGGGGCTAGGGGGCTCGTAGGTGTCGTAACGATAGTGCAGGAGCTGCCCCCCGAACTTCAGGCTGTGTTTGGCGTGCGTGGTGGAATAGACATCCTGGTAAGAATAGCTCTCCGTGGGATCCCGGCTGGCGCACCCAACTCCGAACTGGGTTACCATTTGGATGTCGTCTTTGTTGGCCAATTTCTGCACCGGGAAGCATGTGGTTGCAATCCCCGGGATCCCCATCGCCGCAGCGAACGCGCCGCCGCCAGGGGTCTTGTTGTTTCCGTTGCCAAACCGGTTGTACCCCAGGGATAGCGTATTCACCGAGTGGTCATTCACCGTCAGGGAGTAAAGGAGGCGCACTTGTGGGCCGCCCACATCCTGCACTTTGTCCGGGGAAAGCGGGTAATTGGGAAAGGGAAACCAGGTGTCCGACTGTGGGTTGTCGCGAAACGTGCGGTGCCGCATGGCATAAATAACGGTGCCGGACAGTTTTTGCTTAGTGCTGATCTCCTCGTCAAGTTTGAAGGTCTCGGCGTTACGCTCGAGGAAGGGGCAGCAAGTGGCGCCCACATAAGGCTCGTTCCGGAACAGGGAACCGTTCCCCGGATTGGGGAAGTAGCTCAAGAGGCTGGAAGTCGCGCTGCTGAACTCTGAAGCCGGAATTTGGTTGCCGGAGAACGGGTCGCGGATCACCGCATCCGCCCCGCTGCTATTCACTAATCCCGTTACCGGATCGGTGGCGCCGGCCGGAACGTCGCGGGTGGTGCTGGGATCGTACATCTGCCATTCGTTAACGGGCCGTCCCAAAGCATCCGTCCCAACCTGGGTCGGTGTGGCATTCGCGTTCGGTATTCCCGGTGTCAGGTTGGGATTGGCAACGGGGTTACTGGCATAAAGGAGGGAACTGAAATCCCCTTTCAGCATGCCGGGGGTCGGCACGGTGGTGAGGCCGCCGACGCTGAGGATTGACTTACGATCGCCCTCGTAATTGAAGAAGAAGAAGGTCTTGTTTTTGCGAATGGGACCGCCGAGAGAGGCAGCGAAATTGTTTTCCTTGTCGTTGCTCTTCGGTCCGCCCTCGGCGTTGTTCGACCAGCCGTTGGCGTTGAATATCGGGTTGTTGTTAAATTCGTCGACGTTGCCGTGGAATTGATTGGTGCCGGACTTGATGGTGAAGTTCTCGATGCCACCACCGGTTGTTCCGTACTCCGCCGAGTAGTTGGCCTCTTGGACCTTGAATTCGCCCACGGCGTCGGTGCCAGGGGTCTGCTCGCCAAGGTCAGAGCCATAATCGTAGCGACCGATGCTGACGCCATCGATCACGATCGAGTTGCTGGAGTCCTGGCCGCCACTGATGGAAGCGAGGGGGGACCAGTCCGGGGTAGTTCCCGGCAAGCTCTCCCATACGAAAGTGTCAATCTGCCTGCCGCCATCACTGATGAAAACGGGAAGGGTTTGAAATTCCTCGGGACTCACCGACCCGCCCACCTCTGCCGTCGACGGCGTCAGGAGCGGCGCTTCGGAGGTCACGGTGACAGTTTGGGTTTCAGCGCCCACTTGCAGGGTGAGGTCAAGGGTCACCACCTGCTCCACCGCCACCAAAACGTTCTTGGCTAGCGACTCCTTGAAGCCCTTTTGAAGCGCCACAACTTGATAAGTGCCGGGCGGCAGCGGTATGCGGTAGTAGCCCGCGCTTGATGACTTAACCACCCACTTCGCGCCGGAATCTGTGCTGGTAATAGTGATCGTCGCTTCCGGAATGACCGCGCCGGAAACATCATAGACAGATCCTGTCAAGGCGCCCAATTGGTTTTGGGCGCAAATCCATTTGGGCAGAATTAGGACTGCCAAGCAAAGGGCGAATATCCTAAACCATTTGTGCATGGAACTACCTCCATAGTTCTCAGCTTTACCGACCCGACGCCTGGAAATGATAGTGCGCACGCTACCTGGATGCGCAGAAGAGGAAGCCGATCGTGCCGACTGCTCGAAGACGGGAGAAGGTGTCCCGAGGTGTCTCGAAGCAAAAGCGCGGCGGCTTTCAGAACCTTTCGAGGTCTTACGTTTACGCCTAAATATGATAAATGTCAATAAGTTTCACAAAAGATGTCAAGTCCGGTGAGAAATGCCGATTGTCAATTCGCGTTTCTCCCCCAATTGCGCGATGAAATCAGCCTACACTGCGGAGCTTTAGAGTGCGGCAGCTTGCTGCCGCTTTCGCCGAGCCAGCTTGCTGGCGGCCCTCCTTTCGTTCCGCTTGCCGGACGCAGGTCCTCGCGTCCCCCTTGGCGGCAAGGGGCAGGACATTCCGCGAGCGAGCTCGCGGGGAGGAAAGCGGCAGCAAGCTGCCGCACTCTAAAGCTTCGCCGACATGTCGGGGCGAATCCCTGTCTCTGCTCCCGCGGCAGCTTGCTGCCGCTTTTGCCGAGCCAGCTTGCTGGCGGCACTCCTTTCGTTCCGCTTGCCGGACGCAGGTCCTCGCGTCCCCCTTGGGCGGGATTGCGATATCCCGCGAGCACGCTCGCGGGGGAGGAAAGCGGCAGCAAGCTGCCGCACTCTAAAGCTTCGCCGGCATGTCAGGAGGGAAGACTATTTTCGATGTGCCGCGGACATTCTGGCCATGCACGGACACGGGCAAGATGCCCGTGGCACTCCCGCAGACAAGGGTGCCTGTGCTACGTCGAAAAAGAACGGCCCGCCGAGGGGACGGGCCGTTTAGTAAACGATTAAGTTTCGAACATCAGAAGCTAACAAACCTCAAACATCAGAAGTTACCAAGGCTCAACCCATCAGAAGCTAAGATGTCCACCGATTTGGATAACGCGCGGACCATTCATGGAGCCGTAAATCAGGCCGAAGGAGCCGTCGTTGTAACTGGTGTCCGGGTCTCCGCGTCCCACTCGGTTGAACACGTTCGAGAAGTCGCCGCGGAGTTGGAAGGTCACCCGTTCACTGATATGGGTATTCTTGATGAGGCCGAAGTCTTCTTCTTCATGACCCGGTCCCCGAAGGTTGGGCAAGTAACGCGGAGCAGTTCCTGGCCGCAACGCCGCACCGTCGGGAGAAAGAGGCGGATCGGAGAATGCGGAATTATTCAGCATGGGTGTTCCATTAATAGCGTCCAACCCGTGCAAAGCAACCGTCTGAGCCACACCGGGAATTACGTCAGCGCGGACCGCGGGCGTGATGTAGGAATAAGCATCAGACGAGCCGATATCCAGCGGGTCGCCGGAGCCATACCGTTGGATGGCGGTAAACTGCCACCCACCGGCAACGCGGTCAGCCAGCGTGCTGGAATTCAGGAACTTCTGGTTATGCCCGAAAGGCAGCGAGTAAATCCACGTTAACTTCACCACCTGCGGATAGTCGAAGTAGGTGATGGACTTCTCTAAAGCCCGGTTGTAGAAGTCCTGGATATACGTCGGGTTGTACATCGCCGAGTCGCTGTTGGAGAGAGACTTCGAAAGCGTGTAAGCGGCGATAAACGTCAAACCGTGAGTCGAGTTCTTGCGCGCCTGGACTTGGAGAGAGTTGTAGTTAGAACGGCCCATGGCAGCCTGGTCGTTGATCAATCCACTGTATTGCGGGAAGGGTGCCAGACCCGCGCTCACGTTCTGCGAGTAGTTGTCGCTTTCGAAGGTGGGATAGGGCAGGCGGCTGATGCCGTATTGCCCAAGCGTGGCAGCAGTGGTGGGGTTGCTCAAATCCGTCTGCATGTCATCGCCCAGGATATCGCCCAGTCCCATGTACCGTCCGTTGGCCTGGTTCCAGTCGCCACCGAAGCTCTTGTTGAAGAGGCGCTCGCCCGTGGACCCAACGTAGTTCGCTTCCAAGACGGTCTCGCGAGGGAGTTTGTACTGGAATCCGGCGCTGAAGTTTTGAATCAAGGGCATGGCCAAAGATGGGGGGTAGAAGTCAGGATTGTAGCCGTTCTGGCCCGTGGGATCCTGATTCGGCAACGTCCCGGTGAAGGTCGGCAAGCCGGTGGGACCTGGCGCAGGGCCTCCCGCTAAATCGGAGAGGTAGAGTAACGGATTGAACTTCGCCAGTTGCCCAGCCGCGCGGAAACGAGTGATGTTCTGCTGGTAACCGATGAATTGCTCAGGCCCCCAACCGTTTTGAATGGGAGGCTGATAGGTGATTCCATAGCCGCCGCGGAAGATCAGCTTGGGGGTGATCGCATAAGCCAAACCGAAGCGTGGGGCCAGGTTCTTAAAGTAATACTTCTGGAAGGAACTGCCGGATACGCAGGCGGAGCACTTGCCCAGCCATACGATGGCGCCGGGGAGAGTGGCGCCGCTCGGCAGGGTGTCGGTAGCCGTGGCGTCGAATTGCGACATCTCGTTATGGGCTTCCGACTTGGGCACGGGAATTTCCCAGCGCAGGCCAAGGCTGAGAGTCAGCTTCGAGGTGGTGCGCCAGTCGTCCTGGGCAAAGAAGGCGAACAGCCCAGCACGATAGCCCGGCTCGCTGTTGAAGACTTGATCCGATCCAGCATCCGCGGCGCCGAGGAGCCAACTGGCAAACGGATGCCCGGTGGCATTCTGGAATCCGGGAAGAGAGGTTTCAATGTTGCTGAAGTTGAAATTGCCGGAAAGCGGGCCGGGACCCCAGTCATTGGAACGATAGTGGAGATATTGCCCACCAAACTTGAAGCTGTGCTTGCCGCGCGTGGTGCTGAAGGTGTCCTGATAAATGTAGCTTTCCACGGGGTTGCGCTGGGCGCAGCCGACGCCAACGTGCGAGAGGAACTTAAGCCCATCCGAATTGCTGAAGTTCATGGTGGGGAAGCACGTATCGGGAATTCCCGGGATGCCCATGGCCGCCGTGTATTTGGCATCGGGAGTGATTCCGTTGCTGTCGCTGAACCGATTGTAACCGAGTGACAATTCGTTCATGGAATGGTCGTTGATCGTCATGGTGTACAAAATACGCAATTGCGGGCCGCCCGTGTGCTGCTGCTTGGTGGTGGCGAGAGGCTGGGCGGGCCATGGAGCCCAAGTGTCCGCCGCATAGTTGCGCATGAAACGATTGCGAAGCGCGGAAGTGACAGAGACGGAAAGCTTCTGCTTGGTGTTGATGTTTTCATCAACCTTGAAGGTATAGGCGTCGCGCCGGAGAACCGGGCAGCACGTGCCTCCGTACGAGGGCGTATTCAAGAAATTGGAAGCATACTGCGGTGTGGGGAAGTAGGGCAAAAGAGTCGAGGTCGCTTTGCTGAACTCCGGCCCTGGGATGATGTTGCCCTGATAAGGATCGCGGATAATCGCGTCCGCTCCGCTATTGTTGGTCAACCCGGTTACCGAATCGACGGCGCCGGCAGGGACGTCGCGAGTGGTGGTGGGGTCGTAAATAGCCCACTGGTTGACATTTCGCCCCAAGGCGTCCTGCCCGACTACCGCACCCGTGAAGCTGCTGAAATCACCTTTAAGCATACCCTCGGTTGGTACGGTGGTGAGTCCGCCGAAGGCGAATTGACGCTTGCGGTCGCCTTCATAGTTAAAGAAGAAGAAGGTCTTGTTCTTGCGGATCGGGCCGCCCAAGGAGGCGCCGAAATTATTTTCCCGCTGCGTACTCTTTTCGCCGCCCAAGGCATTGTTCTCCCAGCCGTTGGCGTTGAAGACGGGGTTGAAGACCAGCTCGAACCCCGAGCCGTGGAACTGGTTGGTGCCGGATTTAAGTGAGAAGTTAACGATGCCACCACCCGTATCTCCGTATTCCGCCGAGTAGTTGGACATCTGGACCGAGAATTCGCCGATGGATTCCGTTCCGGGTTGGAACTCATCCAGTCCGTCATTGTTGTCGTAACGGCCGAGGTTAACGCCGTCAATGAGGTAGGAATGGCTTTCGTCCTGGCCGCCATTGATGGAAGCGCCGCCGCTCCAGTCAGGCGTCGCGCCCGGCAAACTCTCCCAAACAAAAGTGTCGGCCTGCCTTCCGCCGTCACTAATGATGACCGGGAGGGTTTGAAATTCCTGCGGGGTGATGGAGGTCGATACTGCCGCCGACGAGGGCGTCAGTAATGGCGCCTCCGAGCTCACGGTGATGGATTGGCTCTCGGCGCCCACTTGCAGCGTGAGGTCAACGGTTACAATCTGCGCGACCGTAACGATAACGTTCTTCGCGAGCGAGGCCTTGAAACCCTTTAGGCGGGCTTCAACCTGGTAGTTTCCAGGGGGAACCGGAACGCGGTAATAACCCGCGCTTGACCCCTTGGCCACATAAGGGGCCCCTGTGTCGGTGTTGGTAATGGTGATTGCGGCTTCCGGAATGACTGCGCCGGACGTATCATAAATCGTTCCGGTCACGGCGCCCAATTGCCCCTGGGCGCAAATCCATTTGGGCAGGACGATGACTGCCAAGCAAAGGGTAAGAATCCGAAACCATTTGCGCATGAAATTACCTCCATAATTTTCAGCTTTCCCGTACCGACGCATGTAAAAATAAGTGCGCACATTGACTGGGTGCGCGGAAAGAGACAGCGCGGCCTGCGGATGGGCGCGCAGAAACAGAAAATACGGAGATTTAGAAGCACTTCGTTTGCCAACTTTCGAACCCATTCTCGTGCCTTTCCTATTTAAATCCATTAACTTTCGAATTCTTTCGTGTTGAGCGCGAGAACGAGGCTCACGGTCGGGAACTTGGGGGGTTTAGCGGCCCATTTTCGATGTGGGTGTCACTTCGATTTCAGTGGCGTGCACTCGCGGAGGTTCGGAAGGACAAATCGACCGATATTTCCGCCCTACGTATCAGACTTTTTGTCATTATCGTTGAGAGTTATATTGATCGGCTCTCCCGGATCAACCGCGGAGTATCGGGGATTGGTGGAATATCCACAATGATCCTCCACGCATCTCGATTCGACTGTGGGGATTTACGCGGCGACCGCTGAACGCGAAGCGATACGAAGGAGGAGCGTCCGATCCTTCCGGTCCGCCGCCAACGCACTATTCAGGATGACGAAAGATGAGGTATAAGAGGGCATGACACCCGAACCTCATTACAACGAGATGCTGGCGGTGGCCTTGGCGGAGGCGCGCAAGGGTCTGGCGGAGGGCGGCATCCCCATCGGCGCCGCGATCTTCGATGCGAGCGGCCGGTTAATGGGTGCTGGTCACAATCGGCGCGTGCAGCACGGCGATCCCTCGATGCATGCCGAAACCGATGCCTTCCGCAACGCCGGGCGCCAACGCAGCTACCGCAGCTCATCATGGTCACCACGCTCGCGCCGTGCTGGTACTGTAGCGGACTGGTACGTCAATTCGGCTTCGGAACCGTAGTCGCTGGGGAAAGCCGCAACTTCCAAGGCGGACTCGACTGGCTGCGTTCGCTGGGAGTGAAGGTTATCGACTTGAATTCCGAAGAGTGCGCTTCCCTGCTGGCAGAGTACATCCGCACGCATGCCGAGATTTGGAACGAGGATATCGGCGAAGAATAGAAAAATAAAGGCTGGAAAGGGCAAAGCCATTGCCCCGCCCTTCCGCAACTCATCGGCAAGAATCCATCTTAAAACGCCAGGTGCAGTGCCATCTGAATCTGCCTCGGCCCGCCGATAGTTTTGTTCGTTTGGCCGAGGCCATAAGGCGCGTTGTAGAGCTGGGTCCCTTCGACGGGGAAATCATTGTAGTACTGATTCTGCGAAACGTTGTCGATGGGAATGTCGAAGCTCGCGGTGTTGGTGACATTGAAAAAGTCCATGGTGTATTTCAATGTGACCCGCTCGGTGAGCCTCAGATCCTTGACCAAGGAAATGTCGGCGCGCTTTTGCCAGGCCTGCCGAAAGATGTTGCGCTGACCCGAGGTGAAGTCGGTCTCGAAAGTATCGCCGGGAGGAATCGCCCCGCCCAAGTCACCCGGCTGAAGCAAAGGCAAGGTGAAGCAATTCGCCTTGAGCGCCGGCGTTGCACCCGCGCCTGTAGCGCCTGTGGGCGTATTGTAGGCGGTGCAACCCTTAGCGAGCGGAACCACGGGGTTGATGATTCCATCCGTGGTGCCGTAATAGATGCTGCCCACGGCCCCCGTGTAGTCGATCACGCTGTAGGGCTGGCCGCTTTCAATGACGGCAATGCCCTGAATTCCCCAGCCATTGGCGATCTTACCCGCCAGTCCATTCCCCTTGATGAATCTAGGAAACTGGTAAAGGTAGTTAAAGTTCATGACATGCGTGCGGTCGAAGTCCGACGAAGCATAGGCGCTGTGCTGGTTCAGCGGGTTGTCGCCGTTATAGAAGAGGCCCATAGCGCTCTGTTCGTCCAAGGCATGCGACCATGTGTAGGAGAAGCCCACTTGCACGCCGTGACTGAGCCGCTTTTCCACGTGTGTCTGCAACGCGTTGTAGTTGGAAACGCCGATGGCTTTGTAACTCTCCGATTCCGCTGAGTAGCCGATGTATGGCACTCGCATGTCGTCGTTTCCGCTTTCATAGTTGGCCAACATCGCACCGTGGTTCCCGGGCAACTGGATAGGCCCCGATCCATCGGCCGCCTCCACCGTGTAACCATACGAGTAGTACTGTCCGTGAATGGGGTTGGTCGGCGTGGCGATCCCCGCCTGATTGAAGGGAATGGGCATGACCTCGTGGCGGCCGGTATTGCCCACGTAACCGATGTCGATGGCCAAATCGCGGCGCGGCTGCCACTGGACGTCGAAGGTGTAGTTCATCGTGTAAGGCAACTTGTTGGCGCGGTCGTAAGTGGCGAAAGAAAAGAGCTTGTCCCCATTCTCGATCCCGGCCTCATTGGGAAGATAGCTGATGATCTCCGCGGGATTTCCCGACGGGGGGGCTTCCTCGCTGGCTCCCCAAGGATTCTCCAGCGTGCTGGAGCAGGTGGGAATAAATCCCTGGTAGTAATTGGAACTCAACGGGCAGACCTGCGTGTTTACGAAGGGAGGAGCCTGGTTGACGCCAAATGGCCCCGCAGTAGTCTCACCCGCCGCATATCCGGGCGAGAGGTAGGAGAAAAGTTCGCCGCGATCGTAATAGATTCCCGCGCCGCTGCGGATCACGATCTTGTCGTGAAAGCTCTTGGGCATCCAGGCGACCCCCAAGCCGGGGCGCAATGCCCCATTGCCGGCCGGTCAGTGTCGTATTACTCACACCTTTGCTCGGGTACTGCGCGTTGTTTCCGGCAATGATGAAACCCGTCGAGGTTATAGCGTCGGTCGCCGTATCGTAGTTGTAAAGGTTGGGATCAAAATTATAGAGCCGCCCGTATTTCTCACTGAAGCCACCGTCCCAGTCGAAACGCACGCCAGCAGTCAGGCTGAGGTTCGGGCGAATCTGAAACTTGTCTTGAAGATACTCGCCCGTTTGACCGGCCCGGTAATAGCGGTTGGCGTTGCCGATAAGAAACGCAGTGGACTGGAAATCGTCGTTCGAGGTCAGAATGCCTTGCAGGAATTGCCCAAGGTCCGCGGAGGCGATGATCCCGTTGCCGGTCCGGTCGTCGAGCGTGTTCAGTTGGGTATAGGAAAAGCTGCCTCCGAAAGCTCACCGTGTGCTTGCCCTTGTTCCACGTTGCATTCGCCGAAGGCATGATGCGGTTCTGCACAACTCCCGTGAAAGCGCCCTGAGAAGCCGAGCCCTGGCCGACATTCAAGCTGGCATCGGCCACATAGTTGACGTTGTTGGGGGAGCTATTCCCCAAAATGTCGACAATGCTCAACCCCGGAAAACGCGATGAGCCAAAAGCGTTGATGCCCATGTCCTGGGGAGTAAACGGCTGCCCGACAGAACTAAAAATATTCTGCCGCGCAAACCCAACGGTTTCGATGATGCTGAAATTTGGGCGCGGGCGTTTGAATGTTGGAGAGCGAAATCACTTGGCTGCCGGCAGTCAATCTCTGCGTGAAGCCCGCAACCATCGAGTAGGCGTACGGAGCAACGGTGGGATCGTCCTGAAAATAGTATTTTACCGAAATAATATCGGAGGGAGTCCGGTTCCAGTCGAGGTTCGTCACTAACTGGTCCGCGGTGAAGATTGCCGTCCCCGGAACGTAAGCGTTATCGGGAATGATCGGCGTCGGGACATTTCCATCATCCGAGGGGATCAGGTACTGGCCATTGGGCAATTTGTATTGGAACATTGCGAGCGCGACCGGATCGATTTGGCCCGGCGTTATTGGTGTGAGCCCGTTAGGAACAATGAAGTTGGTGTTGGCGATTTGTGCCAGTCCGGCCGCCGTGCGGTTGCTATCGGTGAGTCCAAAAGGAACGGTGAGCCGCGAAATGCCGATTTCACCGTCGCCATTGTGAAGGTGCTGATAGCCAACATAGCCGAAGAGTTTGTCTTTGATCAGCGCTCCGCCGAGCGTGCCGCCCAAAGTTTCACGATGCAGCGCCGGCACCTTTTGGTCCTGAGGCACGGTAGGATCGGCGTTGAAGAAATACGGCGCGGCGTTGAGCCAGTCCGTCGCATGATGCATGTAAGCGCCACCGTGCGCCCTATTGGTGCCGGAGGCGGTGCTCATGTCAATGTGTGCGCCGCTGGTTGATCCCTGCTGCGCGTCATACATCGAAGTATTCACGCGGACTTCCTGAATTGTTTCCGGAGCGGGTGTAGGCAGCGCTTGGCCGATAGCCAGATAGGGCGATGCGGTCGTCTGAATGACCCCAATTCCCGTGCTGCTCACCAAGCTTACTCCCGTGTTGTTGACGATCCGGGCGGAAGCCACTTGGCTGGTACTCTTACCATTGAAAATGTTGCTGGAGTCGACTCCATTTAATAGAAAACTGTTGCTGGTGTCGCGCTGGCCATTGGCCCAGATCGGCTGGTTCCCCAGGCCGGCGTTGGCCCCGCTGCCGCTGGGAAGTTCCGCGTTAACACCGGGAGAGAGGATGGCAAGCCCGGTAAAGCTGCCCGTGGGCAAAGGGATGGTCTGGATTTCCGATTTCTCCAGGACGTATCCGTTTGTGGTATCGACGGCATTCATCAACGGTGACTTTTCCTCCACCGTAACCGACGTGCTGACCTGCCCGACCTTCAGCGACACGTTGACGGTGGCGGTGCGATAGCCCTCGACTGTAATCGAGGGAACGGTGTCCGTTAGGAATCCATTATGAGTGTAAGTAAGAGTGTACGTGCCGATGGGCAAGTCCACGATTTCGTAGCCGCCCTCCGCGTTCGTTTTCTTGGATCGCGTCAAGTGAGTTTCGTCGCCGACCGCCGTCACGACGGTATCCGGCACGACGGCGCCGGTTTGGTCGCTGACAGTGCCCCTGATCCCTCCCAGGGTTTGCTGTGCCGAGGCCGAAGGCGTGAATGCGGGAAGCATCAAAAGTGCTAACGCTAGGAAGAGAGTGGAACGCCCGATGGTTCTACACACTCGGATTCTCCCGCGCGAAATGGTCATGTAATATCCTCCCTGTGGGTATTGTGATACGGTGGTGATTTGCTCGTTCCTTCTTTCAGTTGTAATCTCTGGTTAACACAGGAAAATAGTACAAACCGAATAGGAATACCAGTGGATACTTTTAATCGAGTGGATTAGATATTTCTATCGCAGACCGCAGACCGGAACGGAGGCCATGGCCAACTCGGCGCGAACTACGTCACCTAGCTATCCCCTTTTTTCTAATAAGATAGATGTCTCTTCCGGACTGATGAGTTTCTCGTTGGGCTCGCGGGCAGTGCCGGTGATCCATTCATTTTGTCCGACGGAAAAACCATGATTCTGCGCCTCGTCAAGGTCGTATTGATCCTCGCAGTTGGCCTCTATTATTTTCTTGTGGTGTTCAATAACTTGACGGACTACGGCACGAACTACCAGTTCGTTCGCCACGTCCTGACCATGGACTCCACCTTTCCCGGTAACCATGGAATGTGGAGGGCGCTCGATTCCCCCGCATGGCACACCGCCTTCTATCTTTCCATCATCCTCTGGGAAGTAGTCACCCTGCTTCTCTGCGTGTGGGGAGGACTGCGCATGGCAAAGGCAGTTCGTCTTTCCGCACCCCAGTTTAACCAGGCTAAGCGGGTGGCAATCGCCGGTCTGACTCTGGGCCTCGCGATGTGGCTGCTAGCGTTCCTGAGCGTGGGAGGCGAATGGTTTCTGATGTGGCAATCAAAAGCCTGGAACGGCCAGGAAGCCGCGTTCCGAATGTTCACCATTCTCGGAATCGTGTTGCTGCTGGTAGCGCAACCCGACACAGATGGCCAGCCCTAGGCAAGTCCGTACCGCGACCTGTTCTGGCGGTCCGCAGCTTTCCTTTCCCCCGCCGCATGCTTGCGAAGCTTTAGAGTGCGGCAGCTTGCTGCCGCTTTTCCGCCAGCCAGCTTGCTGGCGCCCACTCTTCTCTCATCCCGCTCGACCCGAGCCAATGCCGCCCTGCCGCGAAATGCCCGCGAGCAAGATCGCGAGACGGAAAGCGGCAGCAAGCTGCCGCACTCTAAAGCTTCGCCCTCCCAGCCGAATTGACCCATAGCTAATCTTCAGTAATTTCCCGACTCCTTCTGGCGATGACATCTTGTCCTGTTTTAAAAATGGAAGCCGCACGCGTTTTTGTGTTGTAGTAGATGATCTATGGGAGTATAAAACTTGCATGCCAAAGAAAGGGTTCACCTCCGCTGGAAGGCGAGTTGCTCCAGGGCACGCTCGACCTATTGATTCTGCAAACGTTGGTATTGGGTCCCGGCCACGGACACACCATCGCCTACGCCATCGAACATCGTTCCGAAGAGGTGCTGCAAGTCGAGCACGGCTCGCTCTACCCGGCACTCCATCGGCTTGAAGACCGCGGCTGGATTGCCTCGTTTTGGGGCACTTCGGAGAACAATCGCCGGGCGCGCTACTACCGACTGACCCCCGCGGGGCGCAAGCAATTGGCCCATCAAACCAGCCGCTGGGATGAAATCGTGCGCGCCATCAACCGCGTGCTGCGGCCGGAGGAGGCCGGGGGTTAGGGATCAGGCGTTAGGGGTTAGGGGCTGTCGGCTGTCAGCGATCAGCTCTTAGGTAAGAACCCGGCGGAAGGCGTGCCGAAGCTGAAAGCTGATCGCTGGATGCTGAGAGTAGAACGGAGGTGTTGCAGTGGCCCAATCCTCAATTCGCTCAGGGCAGCGATACGGGTTTGCTGGGATCCAATATCGCGAGGCGTTTGAAGTAGGACCGATAAAAGCCACGGTCGCGCGTGAGCAGCCGGTCAGCCTGCAAGAGGGCGTGGGCGTCTATCCTCGAAGCTCTTGCATGATCTCGTCTGTGGAGCGGCCAAGCTTCAGAATGCCGTATAGTTCATCTATCGCGTCCTGGGGTTTTGCCTTCTTCGACATCACCAGACGGCCGCGCTCCTCGACGACCTCGAGGACTTGGCCGCTACCGGTTTCCCAGACGGACCCGCAGAGGTTTCGGAATGGTTACCCGACCCTTCTCAGAAACGGTGGCTTTCATACTTCTATGGTAAAGATTCCTACTTGCTGTGTCAAACCGAAGGTAGCTGTCAGCGATCAGCGTTCAGCTCTCAGCTAAAGCCCCGTTGGGCCGGGGGGCGCCGCTGCAGGGAAACGTAGCGCCGACCTTGAGGTCGGCACTTGCCGGGCTCCAGCCTGGCGCTACGGCTCCCGGCGCTCGCAGAGAGCCGCGAGTGGAAGGTTTAGCTGAAAGCTGATCGCTGAATGCTGAGGACTCCAATGAGCTGGACTCGGTTCTTTCGCCGCTGCTATTGGGATGAAGAGCGGGCGCGCGAACTCGAAGCGTACCTCGAAGCCGAGACAGACGAGAACATCGCCCGCGGCATGGCGCCGGAAGAGGCGCGCTACGCCGCGCACCGCAAGCTCGGCAACACTACGCTGATCCGTGAGGAGATCTATTCCATGAACAGTCTCGGCTGGATCGAAACGTTGTGGCAGGACATACGCTACGCCTTGCGGATGCTGCGCAAGAATCCCGGCTTTACGGCCGTGGCGGTGCTGACGCTTGCCCTCGGCATCGGCGCGAACACGGCGATCTTCAGTTTCGTGGATCAGCTTTTGCTGCGGCCTCTGCCCTTTCCTGAGTCCGACCGCTTGGTGTCACCATGTTACCGCGACACGCGAACGTCAGTTGTCGACCTAAGTGCCATGTCAATTCCCGACTACGTCTTTTACCGCGACCATAGCACAACGTTGGCGGGGATGGCGGCATTCGACGAGGCCGAGGTGGTTTTTCGTCTCGGTGAACGCCGGGTGCGACTTCCCGGCGAAATCGTCAGCCATAACTATTTCTCGGTCTTGGGCGTGTCACCCCTCGTTGGAAGATGGTTCCAACCTGATGAGGATGCCGTACCGGGACGGAATCCGGTGGTCGTCCTCGGTTATGGGTTATGGCAGCAAGGTTTCGGCTCGGACGCCGGGGTAGTTGGCCGGCAAGTGGTCATCAATGGAGTGTCCTTCACCGTCATTGGCATTGCACCACGGGATTTCATCGGGTGGAGTTTGGATCGGGCGACGAAGCCGGAGTTCTGGGTTCCCACCATGATGTATCCGGTGGTCATGCCCCAGATGGCACGATGGGACCTTCAGCATCTCGTAGGGACGCAGTGGTTGTCCGCTATCGGTCGCCTGAAAGCTGGAGTGACGCTGGCGCAAGGCCAAGCGGATTTCGCCTATCGCGCGGAGCAAATCAAGCAAGCCTTGTGGCGCGACGTCTGGCAGCCGACGGACTTTCCCATGCAGCAGCTTGGCCTGCTCATCTCGGCCAACGAAGCTCGGATAGATCCCAGCGCAAGAAAGACGGTTCGCACCTTTCTCAGCATGTTGATGGCCGTGGCAGGGCTAGTTCTACTGATCGCATGTTCGAATGTGGCGAGTCTGATGCTTTCGCGAGCCTTTAAGCGGCAGAGCGAAATGGGAGTGCGCTTGACCCTCGGCGCGGGCAAGGGACGACTGTTTCAACAGCTTCTCACCGAGAGTTTGCTCCTGACCTTCATGGGTGGTATTACCGGATTAATGCTGGCCATAACCGGCACAAAGTTCGTGGCAGCCTTCCACCAGCCGTTCCATATGCCTCTGCTGCTTGACCCGCGACTCGACTTTCGGGTCCTTGCATTCACGTTCATTCTGGTTTCTTTAATCGCGCTGTTGTTTGGAGTGATCCCACTTCGCCAGAGCGCGCGGCTTGACCTCATCTCAATCGTCAAGGGTGATTCCGGCTCCCACGCTGGACGATCAAGCTTCCGGTTGCAACACCTCCTCATCGCGGTTCAAGTTGCGCTCTCCGTGGTTCTGCTGGTTGGAGCCGTGCTTTTCGTTCGTACCCTGTGGAATGCGGAAGCCGCCGACCCAACGCAAGACCCGGGAAGCGTCCTCATGCTCAAAGTCAATCTGGCTGAACGGAAGTATGACGCCACGCGTGGGAAGCAGTTCTATTCGGAACTGCTGGCCCGCGTGCGGACGTTCCCCGGGGTGCGCAGCACTGCTCTTGTTTACGTGGTTCCAATGGGTGGAAGGCGGGGCGGGAATGACATCATACCGCACCCAAGCGATAAGCCTGTCCAGGTGGATTTTAATATTACCTCCGAGGATTATTTCCGGACCGTGGGATTTCCGCTGGTGCGCGGCAGAACCTTCACTGCGGAAGACCGCGATGGCTCGCCCAACGTCGCCATTATCAATGAGCAGATGGCCCAGCGGTATTGGCCGGGAGGGAATCCTATTGGAAAGCAGATTGGTTTGGAGAATCCAACCCGCACGGCCGAAATTATCGGCATTGTGAGGGATGGAATGTTCCGCAATTACCGGTCGCCAATTCATCCGTGTTTCTACGTGCCGCTCTCGCAAGAATACATGGGCACGATGAGCCTGGAGGTGCGGGCGGCGGGTGACCCGATGCGGCTGGTCGCGCCCGTTCGCCGCCAGATCCAGGCTCTCGATAATGAGTTGGTCGCGGGCGATGTGTGGACGCTCCAGTCATTCCGCGATGCGGGACTCGGCCAGGAGCGCGCCTCCGCCGCACTGCTGAGCAGCTTTGGAGTTCTCGCCGTGACGCTGGCAGGCATTGGGCTGTATGGCGTGCTCGCCTTCGCCGTCGCCCAGCGAACGCACGAGATGGGTATCCGGATGGCACTCGGAGCGAGACCTCGCCAAATCTTGGTGCTGGTAGTAGGACAAGGCATGGCCCTCACCCTGGCGGGCCTCGCCGTGGGATTGATCTGCGCCTTCGGTTCGGCACGTTTAGTTGCCAGTTCTTTGTACGGTGTTCAGCCCACGGACCCTTTGACTTTTGGTAGCTCCGCGGCCGTCATTGCCTTTGTCGCGCTACTCGCGTGCTACCTCCCCGCTCGCCGCGCGACGAAGGTCGATCCGATCGTGGCGCTTAGGTATGAGTAGAGTAGCGGTGAGTGGCGAGTTCGTAGCGCAGACCTCCGCCTTTGAGGTCTGCGGCCTTTCCCTTGGTTCTCGCTGTGAACCCGAGGACGTGGGCGGTTTGTGATTGTCGGCCTTCGCAAGGGAAGAACCGCGGACCCCAACGACGAGGGTCCGCGCTACGTCTTCCGAAACCTGGAACCTGAGGTCGCCCATGAGCTGGACTCGATTCTTTCGCCGCCGATATTGGGATGAGGAGCGAGCACGTGAGCTCGAAGCGTATCTCGAAGCCGAGACGGACGACAACATCGCCCGCGGCATGTCGCCGGAAGATGCCCGCTACGCCGCGCATCGCAAGCTCGGCAACACTACGCTGATCCGCGAGGAGATCTATTCCATGAACAGCCTCGGCTGGCTTGAAACGCTCTCGCAAGATCTCCGGTTCGCCCTGCGGACGCTGCGCAAGAATCCCGGCTTTACGGCCGTGGCGGTGCTAACCCTGGCGTTGGGCATCGGGGCAAACACGGCCATTTTCAGTGTTGTGGATGGCGTGTTGTTGGCCCCCCTGCCCTATCCGCAGTCCGATCGGCTGGTGATGGTTTGGGAATGGAATCTGCGCCTCAAACAAGTGAGGGAGCCTTCTTATCCTAATTTCCAAGATTGGCAGCGGGATGCGCGCTCGTTTCAGGAAATGGCCGGCTACAAATGGCACTTCTTTGATCTAACCAGTCCCGGTGCTCCTGAGCACGTTGCCAGTATGGAAGTATCTTCGGGCTTCTTCACGATGCTAGGCGGTAAGCTGGCTCTCGGCCGCGAATTTTCGGCGCAAGAAGATCAGCACGGCGGAGCGCCTGTTGCCATCATCAGCGACCGGCTTTGGAGAGATCGATTCGGCGGCAGTCCGAAAGCGCTGGGGAAGCCACTGACTCTGAATGAAGTTGAGTACACAATCGTCGGCGTGCTCCCGCCGCGGTTTAGTTTCTACGGCAACACTTATGACGCGAAGGTTTATACACCCTTGGGTCAGGGTGACCCGCTGATCCTCAACCCTCGTGGGGGTTATGGATGCATTGCGCTGGCGCGACTGAATCCCGGCGTGAGCATCGCTCAGGCCCAGGCAGAGATGAGCACAATCCAGAATCGCCTGGGCCAGCTTTATCCCGAGGCGAACAAGGGCCTAGGGACGGAAGTGGTGTCCCTGAAGAGGCAATTCGTTGGGTATGTGGAGGGAACGCTTTTTCTTCTGCTGGGCGCGGTAGGGCTTGTTCTGTTGATTGCTTGTGGAAATGTTGCCAATCTCCTGCTGGCTCGTTCCGCAGCGCGTACGCGGGAGTTCGCCATTCGTTCGGCGCTGGGGGCCAACCGTGCGCGGGTCGTGCGGCAGTTGCTGACCGAAAGCGTACTCCTCTCGCTCGCTGGCGGCGGTTGTGGGCTGTTAGTGGCGCTATGGGGAGTCAAGCCGGTACTGGCCGCAGTGCCTGGAAGCCTGCCCCGAAGCGGCGAGATCGGTTTGAATATTCCGGTTCTGCTATTTGCCCTCGGGGTCGCCATCGCGGTGGGCGTCGTATTTGGATTAGCCCCGGCACTGAAGAGCTCGAAATCCAACGTTCAGGATGCGTTGAAAGAAGGGGGCCGAACGTCAACGAGTGGCCATCATCACGTGCAAAGCGGCCTGGTGGTTTTCCAAATGGCGCTCACGCTGGTATTATTGGTGGGCGCGGGCCTCCTCTTCCGCACCATCCGTCACCTCTGGGAAGCCGCTCCTGGCTTTGACGCCCAGCACCTCATTACTTTTCACGTGGAATTTCCGCCTTCCCTGACCAAGACACCTTCCATCATGCGTACGGCGTACCAGCAGATGCTAGAGCGGATCCGGAGTATTCCCGGTGTGGAAGCGGCGGATTTCGCCTACAACCTCCCGTTGAACGGCTGGGAGAATAACGCCTACTTTTGGATCGGCTCGCAAAAACCTGCGGTAATTCAGTCGGCGCCGCAAATGCTGGTGTATAACACGGGCCCGGATTATCTTCGCACCATGCGAATACCGTTGCTTCGGGGCCGCTATTTCACTCCGGAAGATAACAATTCGGCACCGTGTGTCGCCGTCATTGACAGCGTGATGGCGCACACTTACTTTCCTAACCAGAACCCCCTGGGCCAGATGTTGACCTTTGGATGGACGCCCCCTTTGGGTCCGTGCCGGATTGTCGGCGTGGTCGGCCATGTGAAACATTGGGGGCTTGGCGACGAAACCGGGCACGTCCGGGCCGAGAGCTACTATCCGCTTTACCAATTGCCGGACCCATGGGTGACGGCGTCGGAAGGGTACCGCTCCACGACCATCATTATTCGAACGTCGTTGGCGGTCGCTGCCGTGATGCCTGAGATCAAAAAGGCGGTTTACGGCGGCGGCGAAGAGCAAACGGTCTATGATGTCGAAACCATGCAGGAGTTTGCTTCCGAGACGATGTCGTCGCAGCGCTTTCCCATGATCCTGCTTGGCGCGTTTGCAAGCTTGGCATTGTTGCTGGCTACGGTGGGAATCTATGGCGTAATTTCATACTCCGTGACCCAGCGAGTGCACGAGATTGGAATTCGAATGGCGCTCGGTGCGGAGCGGGCCGACGTGCTGCGCATGGTGGTTGGCCAAGGCGTGAAGATGGCCCTACTGGGCGTCGCCATCGGTCTGGTGGCCGTCCTCGCTCTCACACGCGTGATGGCGAGTCTGCTTTTCGGGGTCAGTGCGCATGATCCCTTAACCATTGCCGTAGTCGCGACACTCATGGTTTTGATTGCAGTCGGAGCATGTTACATCCCGGCTCGACGGGCAACCAAGGTCGATCCCATCGTTGCGCTGCGGTATGAGTAGTACAGGAGCCAGGTCCGAGCGCAGCGAGTGGCGCGGCAAGCGCAGCAAAGGTAGCGCAAGGCTCGCTCTCCAGCCTTGCGGCTCTTCCGGCGCGGTGGGACTTTCCGGTTGCGCCCATCGGTATGTCCCCGGAACCCGCGCCAAGACCCTCCGCGGCCGGGAAGTGCCGCGGACCGGCAAAACAGGTCCTGCGCTACATCTCCCGTTCCTTGCGGCCACGCACAAAGAACCACAACAATCCCGCGGCCAAATACACCAGATAAATGTACGGCAACTTTCCGTAGTTCCCTTCCGGCACGGGATAAAGATTGCCCACGAGCGCCAGGAGCATGGCAGCGCAGGCCAGGGCGGGGATGATCACCGAGGTCGGTTTAAACACACCGTGACGGCGCAAATAACGCGGAAGCGCGGCGCAGACGAGCGCGTACGCCACAATGAATCCGTACGTGGCCAGCGACCCGAGCCAGCCGTAGACGTCCAATCCACTTGCTCCGCGCGCAGCGAGGACCGCCACGGGAAGCAGAGCGGCAAGGCCCGTGACCATCACCGCCAGGCCGGGCGTCTCATTGCGCGCGTGGGTCGAGCGCAGCGACGCGTGGGCCAGACCGTGGTGCGCCATCAGCAACAACACGCGCGCGGCGGCCGTGATGCAGCCCAGCGTGCCGACGAACAAGCTGATCAGCGCCCCCACATCAATCAGCAATCCAAACACTGGCACGCCACTCAGGTTCGCCAGGACGTGCATGGGAGCGGGGCTGGTTCCCAGGTCCTGACCGACAACGTGGAAACCCAGAACCTCGGCGTAGGCGCAGACCGTGAAAAAGATGCCCCCCAGAACGGCGGTCAGCATCACCGCTTGCGGAATCGTCTTGAGCGGATTGCGCGCCTCGGCTCCCATGGTCGTCGCGCTCTCGAATCCGCAGTAGCTAAACAGCGCCATCACCAGGCCCAGACGCACGCCACTGCCCGTCGAGCCGCGCAGGCGCAGTTGATCCCAATCCCAGTGCATCCCGTGACGCACCAGGAGCAACGCTACCAGCGTGACAATCACCAACACCGACGTGGCTTCCACCCACAACATCAGCCGGGCGGAAATCTTCACGTCGCGATAAGCAATCCAAACAGAGACTGCCGTCACGAGCGTCGCCAGCGCCACTGCCGCGGCAGAGCGGCCGGCGCCGTGTTGAAGCAGCAGGCCCGCGTAATGGTAAAACCCGCCAATCACGCTGGAGCCCGTGGCGACATAAGCCAGCAGCAGACTCCACGCCACGGTGGCCGCAAGCCACGGAGGAAGCGTCATGGCCGCATAAGTGTAGAGCGATCCCGGCGAGGCCGAATGGCGCGCGTAGCGGCCAATGCACCACGCCACCAACAGCACGGCTCCCGTAGCGAGGGCGTAAGCGAACCACGTGGCGTTGCCCGCGAGTGCGCAAACCAACGGAATGGTGGCCGCCGGCGTGGTGGTGGGCGCCATGGTGGAGACCGATTGCGCCAGCGTCTCCATCGGCGATAACACCCCTCGCCGCAAGCCATAGCCCGACGCGGGCGCATCGCTCGATCCGTTGCTAACGCTGGGCGGCAAACTGTTGATCGCGTCAGACTCTGTCGGTGTGGGCATGGCGTACGATACGGGAAGCGCCGCCGGAATTGCAACCGCGATCCGGTAGTCGTAGCGCGGACCTGTTCTGTAGGTCCGCGGCTCTTCCTTTGTTGGCTTGGAAAAACCGCGGACCTACAGAACAGGTCCGCGCTACCCCTTCTTACCCCGTCCTTTCCCGCCCTTTCTATTGACGAAAAAACTCTCCCCGCCTATAGTGGCCAATCTTCAGCAAGGAGTTCTTCCTTTGTTGGCACGGAAAACCCGCGGACCTACAGAACAGGTCCGCGCTACCCCTTCTTTCTACCCCGCCCTTTCTATTGACGAAAAAACTCTCCCCGCCTATAGTGGCCCATCTTCATCAAGGAGAAATCGCGTTTGCTCGAGCGCATCTTCCACCTCAAAGAAAGCGACACCACCATCCGCCGCGAATTGCTCGCGGGGCTGACCACGTTCGCGACCATGGCTTACGTGGTCGTGGTCAACCCGCGCATCCTCTCCGAAGCCGGCATGCCCGTGGAGGGAGTGCTGTTTGCCACGTGCATTTCCGCCGCGCTCGCCACGCTGGTGATGGGACTCTGGGCCAACTACCCAATCGCGCTCGCGCCGGGAATGTCGCTGAATGCCTACTTCACCTACTCGATCGTCATCGGGCGCGGAGTGCCATGGCAGACGGCGCTTGGCGTGGTCTTTATCTCCGGCGTGCTCTTCCTCTTGCTCACCCTCACCAACGTGCGCGAGATGATCGTCAACGGCATTCCCGACTGCCTGAAATACGGCACTGCGGCGGGAATCGGCCTGTTCATCGCGTTCATCGGTTTCCGCAACGCCAAGATCATCGTCGCTAACCCCGCAACCTTTGTGGCCTTGGGCCGATTCTCCGACCCGCAGGTCATCCTGGCCGCGGGGGGCCTGCTGGTGATTGCGATCTTGATGGCGCGGCGCGTGGGCAGCGCCATCCTGATGGGCATTGCCGCGACGGCGCTCGCGGGCATACCTCTCCACCTGACACAGTGGCCCGCGCATCTGCTTTCGCTTCCCCACCCCGGCGGCACGCTGCTGAAGCTTGACCTGCGCGCGGCCGCGAAATTCGGCCTCGGCGACCTGATTTTCATCTTCTTCTTTGTCGACCTCTTCGACAACGTCGGCACGCTGATCGGAGTGTGCGAAGAGGGCGGCTTCATGCGCGACGGCAAACTTCCGCGCGCCAGCCGGGCACTCTTGGCCGATGCGCTCGGCACGATCATGGGATCGCTGACCGGCACCTCAACCGTCACCAGCTACATTGAGAGCGCCGCGGGTGTGGCGGCGGGCGCGCGCACCGGTCTGGGCAATCTCGTGATCGCCGGGTGCTTTCTCGTCGCGATGTTCTGCGCTCCCGTCATCGCCGCCATTCCCTCATACGCCACCGCACCTGCGCTCATCATCGTGGGCTCACTCATGTGCGGCGCTGTCGCCAAAGTCCGATGGAATGACTTCACCGACGCCTTCCCTGCCTTCCTCACGCTGGTCGCAACACCGCTGACGTTCAGCATCGCCACCGGCCTCAGCCTCGGCATGATCTCGTTCACGTTCCTCAAGGTTGCCACGGGGAAACGGCGCGAAGTCAGTCCGCTAATCTGGATTCTTACCGCACTGTTCGTTTTGCGCTACGCCTTCCTCAGCGTGCACTGATCGCTTGCAACTTCCTTTTGATATACTGCCCGGGTTCGGCGGACCGTCACTCCGAACCCCGTTGGATGTCGAGCGATGAAGCGTAGATCCATTCTTATCGTTGCCGGCCTTTTGCTCCTAGCCTTTGGTCTGGGGATCGGAGTCGGGTCGCGATTTGTCCAGAGATCCCATATCGATCCGGTTACAGTCGTGTCCCAGCCGCCCGCGAGCGCCCCTGAAACGCCCGCAGAAGGTAGCCCGCCTGCCTGTGTGGACATTCGCAACGCGGGGCCGCTGGTCGGCAAGAATGGTTGCGTGACAGGGCTTGTGCTGCGCGCATACACCGCACGCACGGGAAACACCTTCCTCGATTTTTGCCAAGACTACCGCACCTGCCCGTTTACCAGCGTCATCTTCTCTGCCGACAAAGGCAAGTTCGGCAACCTCGAATCCTTGCAGGGGAAGCGTGTCGAGATCCGGGGCAACGTCGTAACTTACCAGGGTCATGCGGAAATCATCATCCATGATCCACATCAGGTCCGCGGCGGAGAATAGGCGAACGAATCGGGTAATCGGGCCATCGGGAGATCGAGACATCGGATGATCCGGAGATCGGGCGATCGGATGAGCAGAAAAGCATTTCGAGTGACGGGACCAAGTTGATGAAGCCACAAAGAGAATCATTGAGTCCTCGCGTTCGTGCCTTTGCGCCGCGGCGTCATTGCGTCGGGTGGCTTGTGACTGCCATGCGAGCCGCCATCTGCTCCGCGCCAACTGCCCGTCGCCTACTGTCCATTCCCCGCTGCCTTCTGTTTTCGGCCTTCTGCTCTGTGCTTACGGCCTTCTGCCTTCTGCCTTCTGCCTACTGCCAACAATCATCCGACGGACTTGCACCTGTCGGGCAAGTCTCCAAGCAAGCAGAGGATCTTATCCTGCAGGGATTCGACTTGATGAGCCGTCACGACGCGATAGGAGCGGAGAAGGCCTTCCGCCAAGCCATTGACGCGCAGCCGGAGGTTGAACCTGCACATCGCGGACTGGGTCTTGCGTTGCGCGAGCAAGGACGTTTGCCCGAAGCTTTCCGCGAACTGCAAACCGCCACGCAACTCAATCCCTCCGACTCCGACGCGCATTACACTCTGGGTTCAGTAGCCTGGGCGCTGAGCCTGCCCGCCAATGCACCGGCGGGGAAAAAGGGCGGCCTGACCGCGTCGGACTATCAGAACCTGGCGGGCGCGGAATTTGCCAAGGCCCTGGCCCTTAGCCCGAAGGATCCCATGCTGCGGATGAGCCTGGCCATCCTCTACCTCGATTCCGACCGGCCGCACGAGGCGCTGGCGCAGGCGGAAGAGGCAGTGCACATTGCGCCCGGCAAACCCGAGGCACACGTCACGCTAGGTCGCTGCGAGTTCGCCAATGGGGAAGAGGAGAAGGCGGGGACGGAGTACGAGGCGGCCATCAAGCTTGACCCCAACAATGGTGAAGCCTACTTCGCCCTGGGCCAGATGCGCATGTTCCAGCACCGCACCCCGGCCGCGGAAGAAGCGCTGCGCCATGCCATCCGGGTCTCGCCCAACCTGGGGCCCGCCTATGCCGCTCTGGCGCACATCCTGATGGAAGAAGGCAAGAACTCGGAAGCCCGCGCGCTGCTGGAAAAAGCTGTGACTCTGAATTCCGAAGACTGGCAGAGCCAATACGAGCTTGCGGTGCTGCTGAATCAAGCCGGAGAGACGGCGCGCTCGACCGACCTGCTCCAGAAAGTCCTGCAATCCAATCCGGATTTCCCCGGGGCGCGCGAGCAGTTGGCCATCGGGCTTTTGCGCCGTGGCGACGTCCAAGGAGCCAGCGCCCTGGCGGGAAAGATGATTGCCGAGAACCCGCAGGGGCCGGAGGGCCATCGCATCATGGCCTTGGTTCTGTGGAAGCAACGCGACTACGAAGGCTCGCTCGCCGAATGCGCCATGGCCCTCAACGGCGACCCCAATTCCACTTCGATGATGGTCCTTCAATCCATCGCCCTTTGGCAATCGGGAGACAAGAAAGCGGCGCAGAATGCCTACCGCCAAGCGGCCAAGGTTGAACCCAAGGTGGGCACGTCCGATGTTTTTTGCCGTTTGCTGCTTTGCGACGCGCACGACATTGTCATCGTCAGCGATTTTCTCCACAAGAATCGCTGGGTACTCGCGCCGCCCATTCAACCTTGAGTCTTCATACCCGCAGCGAAGAGGCGGCGGACCTCCAAAACAGGTTGGCGCGACGCTTACTAACGCTAGCCTCCAAAGTCGATCCCCTTGCCCCCGCTCCGGAGCCCCGAAAACCACTAACCCCTTTTATTTTCTATGACATTCAAGGTTCGCGGCGACAAGTGGCTTATTTTTCATGAACATTCAAGGTTCGACGAGAATTTGCGTAATATCAATTTATAAGTCGCTTGTTTTCTATAACATTCAAGGATACCCCCCGCAAAATAGTGCCCCTTTTTTTCGCCCCCGCGCCGCAGCGTTTCTCGTAACTCCCGTATTTTCTGTATGTTGCAGCGCGTGCCATTCTGTCGCTTTCTGAGTTAACATACTGTGTTTTCAGTAACATTCAAGGTTCGCGAGGGGTCAATTATTCTCGACCCGTGGTGTTTTTTAACCGCCCTGATTTCATGCGTTTGGCTCGTAGGCGCTGGCCCTCACGAGGTTCTCGATTCCACGCTAAGTTCATTTGTTTTCATAAACGTTCAAGGTTCCCAAGACGCTCGCCCAATCCTGTTCCGCGTGGGATCGGCGTCGAAGTTCGGCGGTAGATCAAATTGACGTAGCGGCGGGTTAACCCCGCCAGTGATCTCGGTTCATTGCGAGGCGTGATGGCGGGGTAACCCCGCCGCTACATCAGGGAACGGAAGCAGCCTCCTAAGTTCGGGAGCAGGTTGTTCACGCGCCGGACTTCCCCAAAGCTTGGGTTTTGGGGGGGGCTAGGTTCTGAGTTACCGAGCCTTCCTGGGTAGCCTGCCCCCTGCCCCAAAAGCCGCCCTGCAGTGCGTCATTTTACCCAATAGACAATACTCCAATAGAGCTGTAGCACGATAATGACCAGGGGCTAGGGGGATGAGGACAAATTTTCCGACGGGAGAGGATTTCTTTTCGGTTTACCTTGAATCCCGTCGGGGCACCCTGGTGGGTGCCCAATTCGGGGGCCGAATCGGCTCCACGGTGGTCCCTGCCTCCGACTGATCGCCAAGGGGCGGGGATCCAGAGCAGAAAGTCAAAACGCAAAGCGCAAAAGTCAAAGGGCCAAACTGAAAACTCCCATGTTTTGAGCCCGTCTACCGTACGCTGTTCCCGGCTCTTCGGCGGGTAGTGTCCTAGTTTGAACGTACCGCCGCCATCTTGGCGGCCCCTGTGCCGGCTGGAAGCCGGCGCTACACCTCAAACTAGGATGCTACCCTTCGTCGGTAAAGATAGCAATTCGCCACAATCGGAGTAGAATCTGGTTTCTTCCGGGTCCCCGCGATGCACTCGAGGTGGCAATGAGACTCCCCAAAACGCTGACTTTACTGATGCTGGTGACAGCGTTAGTCCCCGCCCTGCCTGCCAGTGCCCGGCGGAAAAACGTTGCGCCCCGATCCATCGGGGCGGCTTTTCCATCGGCATGCGTGGCTTCGGCGCTGCCTCTGCGGGCGCGCCAGGAATTTCCAGCGCCGCGCTCCAGCTCGGCATGTGCCGACGTAGCGGCGAGTTTACCTCGCCATGGCGGCGTCCCGATAGGATCGGGACAGGTCCCGCCGCCGCTACAAAAGGCCGAGCGCCGCTCGGCCAAGCCCTTTACCCAAGAGCAGGTCAGCAGCATGGTGCGCGACGGATTCGGAGGCGAGTCAGGCGCGAAGTTGATCGAGCAGCGCGGGATTGATTTCGCCCCGTCCGAGGACTTTATTCAAATCCTCAAGACCGCGGGCGCGAGCGAGGCGGCGCTGCGCGCCGCCGTAGCGCCGGGCTTGAGCCCGGCAAATGCCGCCCTCAAGGGCGGCTCTACGAAAGCCGGCCCGCCCCCAAGCGCCAAGAAGCCGCTTAACCAAGTGCAGGTTTTCGCCCTGCTGGTGGGCCAAGTGCCGAGCCACCGAGTTTCCATGCTGGTCGAGGAACGCGGAATCGATTTTGAGCCCACGGATGACTACCTTCAGGAAGTCCGCTTGGCTGGCGGCGAGGATGAACTCATCAGCGCCCTCAAAAGCGCCAAGGTAACGAAGCCGACGAATGTTGACCCGGCACTCCAGGCGCGACAAACGGAGGTCCGGCAGCATGTCGCTCGAGGTGCGGATTTCATGAAAAAGGGCCAGGACGCCAAGGCCGAACAGGAGTACCGGGCCGCTATTCATTTGGACCCTCAAAATGCCGACCTATGGGCAAGCCTGTCCGATGCCCTTGGATCACAGCTAAAGTGGGACGACGCGATCAGCGCTGCCCGCGAGGCCGTGCGCTTAGACCCGAGCAATGACACCGCACACGTTTACCTTGGGATTGCACTCAGGGAGAACGCGCCGTGTGGGATAAGGAGCTTGATTGAAGATTCATTCAAGGCCGCCAAAGTGGGGCGAAGTGAACAGGTTGATGTGAGTGCATATGATTGTCGAAAAGCGGACTTCAGTGAATCGATTTCGGAGTTTCGCGAGGCGATACGGTTGAACCCGGACAATGAATGGGCGCATTATCAGCTCGGGCTAACGCTCGACCGGACCGATAACCCGGATGCCGGGGCCGCAGAGTTCCGTGAGGCATTGAGCCTGAATCCTAACTATGCGTCTGCCCACTTCGCGCTCGGCAGTGCGCTGGGTCAAAAAGGCGATCTCGATGGGGCAATTATCGAGATGCGAGCGGCTGTTCGGTTGGACGTTACGAACGCTTACTCGCACGAGAGACTGGCACAATATTTAGAGAAAAGAGGCGAGCAGGAAGAGGCGCTGAGCGAATACCGCGAAGCGTACACTCTCGAACCCTTCCTGTACAAGGGAGCATACGAAGACTTTCTACAAAAGGTGAACGCCGCACGTCAGCAACAGAAGCTTCGACATTGGCTCGGGACATGGGTATTTGGCGGGCCAGTGAAGGTGATCTTTTCATGTGCGGGAGGGGCTTTCGACGCGTTTGACACCACGAACTACCCTCCATCATTTACTTTGCTCGCAATTAGCCCCTCTGGTCAGGTCAGTGCGCAGGTAGAACATCCATTGAAGGCGGGTGAAAATGAGGCGGAGAGTATTCGCAATCCCAAACCGGATTGGTTTGGAACTGCCACCGAGACCAGCTTGGTGCTGACGATGGACACAATCCCCCCTGGTACGGTCCTCAGTAGTTCCAAGGACAGACTCCAGCTCAAAGATGCTGCGGGGAGGCTTGAGGCACATCGTGAGGGTGAACGCTATAGCGTTGTCTTCACTTACTTTTATTCGTTTAGTTCGCAGACAGGAGACTGTGAAAGCACTGCGAAGTTTTCCGGGGGAAATGAAACACCCGTGACCTGGAGCCTGCATCGCTCTGTAAGAGCTTGGCATAAGGATGGCTGCCAGTGAAGTGTTACAATTGGTATGTAAAAGAACTGTTCGATTCATATTGGGAGACACTGATATGCAAAATTCAACCGACCCCAAGAAGGCCGAAGAACTAAAGCAACTCCTGCATAAGCTCGCCGGGAAGCAAAAACCCCCCATTGATCTCTCTGATCCCAAGAACAAGTACACCCTCTGGTACTATAATGGAGATCAGCAGGGCTACGGATGTTCCATCAGAGCGGCAGACCCAGCGAGAGTGTACAGTAACATTCGCCACTTGGGTTCCGGTGTGTTCGCAATTCTGGAGATAAATGAATCGGGAGATCGGGTTGCGCTGTTTACCTGCGAGGTTGGGTAACCGCACGGGCTCGTTGGTAATTTTGCTCGAGCTGTTTTCCCGAGGACCCGCGCCCCCGAGCTCTTCGAAGTGGTTAAAAGATTTTATTGTTGGGCTAGAGACCCGACCGGAAACCCCGTTTTGGGCCATTTCTTAAACCGTAAGTCCTTTGTCTTGGATCCATCAATGTGGAAAAAGGGACTCTCTGGATTGGCCTCTAGGCACAACCGCAGACAGCCTACGAAAGCACTGCCCGCATCCGGCTAGAAATCGGGTTCCTTTTCCCCAATCTCTGCTACTGTCAATCCTATTAGTCCCCGTAGCATCTCACATAACGCTCGCCCGAAACCCTCGTCTTCGACGACGATTTGGGCTCTGAATGGTAGTCCCTCATAGTCCTTGACGACCGCGATTTGGCCCGATGACAGGGGATCATAACACGTAACCTCGACAAGGGCACCGACGTCGGCGGGAGGCGCAGGTCGAGCGAACCTCCCGTGAGAAGGCGCGCCAGACGTCCCCCAGCCTGGCGGCGGCCAACCCTCGGGCAACCTCGGGTCATTCTTCAGTTTCATAAGCGTCCTCCCTTGCTTGCGCGTGCTTTTTGGGGAAATCGTCATAATGGAGTACCGTACAAGAGCGGCGAAATGGTGTCAGGAACATGTGAAAAAATTGGTTTTACCGATTTCAGAATTACGCATTTTCAATAAGTTACATCGTTCATACGGGGTCCAAATTCAATTTTTTCACATGTTCCAGGAACCGTTTCTCGCGTCATTTTCCCCATAGCCGCATACTATCGCTTTCTCTTCGATAACAAAATGGTTCCGGGCACGATTTCCTCCCTGCGGCTTTTTTCATGCCGGCGTCGAGGTCTCTCGGTCCGCACTATTCCTCATGCTTGGCAATAAGCTCGCGAACGGCAGGGACAAGGTCGTGGGGCACTTTCATTACGGTGTCGTCCGATTCCGCGAATGCCGCTTCATCCTCGGCCACCGCTTCCTCCGGCGTCTGCTGGTCATAGTGCGCCAGGACGCGCCGAACTCTCTCTTCGTCCCATCCCGGGGGAAATCTACTTTGGTTCATGTCTGTCTCCTTCGACGGCGTTTCCGGTAAGCAAGCAGAGGTTTGCCTTTCAGTTCGTATGCCGTGATCACAAACACGCTTTCTGGCTCCGGGTCGGGAACATAGATGACACGCAGATACCGTCCCGCCCTCGTGTGCCCGACCGCGATTCTCGAACCGTCGCGTCCCGGCCGGTCTTCACCCGGTGTTTCGAGTACATCCTGGACTTCTCCTTCGTCAACGCCATGCTCAAGGATGTGCGGCTGCCCGGTGGTCGGATCGAGATAATAACGAATATTCATGGCCAGCCACCCACAAGGTTACCATGAACCGATGCTCGTCGGTCGTCTTACTCTTCTGCGTGTGCATACGCTCTTCTTACTAGTAGGGCGATCCCACCCTCGATTCCCAAGATGAATTGGCCGTGGCGACCGCCGGGTCACACAACCTTAGGCGCCGTTCGAACGGGTGAATGCAATCAAGAAGAGATATAGGGGTAGCGCTCCCGGCTCCGCCGGGACAATTGGCCCTACCCGGCGTTCCGCAGGGTGAATGCGGAACCAAGGGGCGGCAAGCCGTCCCCGTACGGCGGAAAGCCCGGCGGAAATCGAGGGGGAACGTGGCGCAGGGCCCGCTATCCGGCCCTGCGGCTTTTCCAGGTGCGCGGGCTCTCACCGCGCCAAAAGCAAGATAACCCGAGATTTCCATCGATGCGCGGGACTCACCTGGAAATGCTGGAAAAACCGCAAGGCCGGAGAGCGGGCCTTGCGCTACGATGCCGCGGCGGCGCGCAGGTCAAAGCGGGCGGGCGCAGACCGGTTTTTCAGGGTCTGCGGCTACAAGCTGCGGCCCTTCATCCCGGCCCCGCGCAAGGGCCGCGGACCTACAAAGAAGTTCGCGCTCGCTGGTTGTTTCTTGACATTTCATGATATGTCATGATAGCGTGAAGGCGTAGGAGAGGTGCCTCATGTCCCAGACTCGCGAGAAATTCGCCACCCAGGTCAATCCCGAAATCCTGTCAGCCGTGCGCACCCTCGCCGAGGAGCAAGGCCGGCAACTTCAGTCGCTCGTGGACGAGGCTCTCGCCGACCTGATCGAGAAGCACAAGAACGCCCAGCCGCGCCCGCGCGTCATGGGGGCCTATTTCGCCAGCCACGAAAAGTATGGCCCTCTCTATAAGAAGCTCGCTAAATGACCGACTACCTCACCGTGGCCGAAGTGCTGGCCATGCATACCGACCAGATCGAACGCTATGGCGGCGCCCGGGGCGTCAGGGATCAAGGCCTGCTGATAGCTGCCCTCTACCGGCCGCAGACCGGCTATTACGCCAGCCTGATCGAGGAAGCCGCCGCCCTCTGGGAAAGCCTCGCGCAGAACCATCCCTTCATCGATGGCAACAAGCGGACGGCTTTCGCCGCCACGTATACTTTTCTCGCCATCAACGGCGCGCGTCTTACGGCGAACGCCGAGGAGACCTACGCATTCGTCGCGGCCCTCTACAAAGCAAACCGGTTCACCTTCGACAAGCTGGTCCCCTGGCTGCGCCGCCACGTGGCGCAAGACCCTCCGGCGGACCCGCGGCGCTGAATGGCAGCAAGAGCGGGTAGCCACGGTCAGCGATTTTCTGTGTGGGCTTTTCTCACACATCCATCCCCAGTTCGAAGCGGCTGATGCTCGCCAGAAGTTCACGTTTTTGCAGGGAACAACCCGCGCTCAAAATGGCATTGACCGGGGCTACTGCTTTCGGGTCGTGCGCGGCGGGGGGTTAGGCGACGTGCTGCAAGGCAAGAATCTTCTTGGTCACGCTGGGGGGAAAGTCCACAAACAAGAAGTAGTCTTTGTGATAGAGGTAATCCTCGCTGCTCTCGTCGACGATCCGCACCAGGTCGTCTTTGGCCGCCGCCGGATCGGGAAGAATCCGATAAACCTTGCCCGGAATCAGCGATGCCTGATAGTCGGTATTGTCGATGCAAAGAGCGAACGGTTTGGTTGTTGTTTTCATAGTTCGTCTAGGTAGCGCCTGATTTTCATATCCCTTTGGCCGATCTCATGCGCCTCATACCAGTGTAACTCCACCACGCGCAGAGCGCCACCCGCGAGCCGAACCTTAGCAGACACCCGATTTTTGGTGTGTGCGATCTCCCGCAGGGACTTCACGGAAGTTGAACTTAACCCATCCTTCCATGCGGAGAAGCAACACAGCCACTCCTGGCTGTGTCCGGAAAGCACAAGCAGGAGTGCCTGTGCCACCAACAGGAAAAGGCGCACGCGGCAATGGGTGCCGACGGCAATGAGTTGAAGTTCACTGGGAATATAAACGCGGTGGTAGAAGGGCATGAGCCTGGGGACACCCGCGGCGATGCGGGTCAGAAAAAGACCGTCCCTTCGGGAAATCGCAGACACCAAAAATCAGGTGTCTGCGCCAGCCGGTCTTGGCAACGGCGACGTAACTCCGCACCAGCAGCATCACCGCGTAAACTAATATCCCCGTTTCTTGTCCACGACGTTCAGTAGCGGCAAGGCGTTCGTGTAACGACGAACGTTTTCGCAGAGGAGGTCCAGCGATCTTTCGGTTGAACCGGCCGACACGGCTGAACTGTGCGAAGTGATGATGATGTTGCCCGCTGTCCACAAGGGATGATCCGGCGGCAGCGGTTCCGGCTCCGTTGCGTCGAGCGCGGCGCCGGCGATGCGCTTTTCCTTCAGGGCGCTAACCAGCGCAGGCGAGTCCACCAGCCAGCCGCGCGAGACATTGATGAAGTACGCGCTGGGCTTCATCAATCGGAAGATCTCATCGTTGAACATATGATGCGTGATAGGTGTGTGCGGCGCCGCGCTGAGCAAGACGTCGACTTGCGGGACCATTTTCGGGAGCCATTCGGGCGAGTGCAATTCGGCAACAAACGCCGGCTTGGGCAAAGGCTTGGGGTCCGTGGCCAGGATGCGCATGTGGAAACCATAGTGGGCGCGATAAGCCGTGTCGGTGCCGATCCCGCCCATGCCCACGATGCCCATGGTGAGCCCGCTGATTTCTCTCAGCCCCTCGAGCTCGTTCCATTTGCGCTCGCGGGTCTGCAAAGTGTAATCGTTCAGGCGGCGGGTGAGGGTAATCAGCAAGCCGATGGCGGTTTCGGAAATTGTGGGCGAATACATGCGCTGCATGTTGGTGAGGACGACGGGACTTTCCACGAAGTCGGGGAAAAGTATTCCCTCCACGCCGGCGGCGGGATATTGCACCCAGCGCAATTGACGGGCAGCCTGGAATTCTTCCTTGTTGCAGCCGCCAAAGATGATGTGGGCATCGGCGAGTTCCTGGCGGAACGCGTCTCTGCTCTCACATGTTTTGATTTCCAGATTGGGGGCGGAAGATTGCAGCTTTTCATGGTAAACGGCGGGCAACTCCAGGTCGGTTACCAGCTTGAGGTGAGCTTGGCCGGCAGTGTTATCGGGAGCGGCGAGGGGATACGACACCTCGGTCACCGGCCACGGGGGTTCGGGGGGCACTGCCGCATGGGCGGCCGGCAGCGCGGCCAATGCTGCGCTTGTCGAGCCTACGGCGGTGTTTCGCAGAAAACTTCGTCGCGACAGACCTTCCTTGCTCATGGTTAGCCCTCCAAGGTGAGATGGGTACGAGTTTACCACCTCGAGGACGCTTTCGCAGGTTTTCGTGCTGGGCCTTCGCGACCGAGCGAGTGCGCGACGGAGGAGCGGGAACTGCGAGCCCTCGGCCGTAGCGCGGGCGTCCCCGCCCGCTGGTGCGTGGACATCCTTCCCGCGCCTTTTGGCGGGAGCGAGACGCTCCCGCGACAGCGGTCGGGACGCCCGCGCTACGGACCCCTCCCCCAAGCACGTTCGTGCGTCGACGATCACCACTCTACCAATACCTGACTGTGTCGAAGTGCAGGATCGGCGGTGCTTTGACGACTGACATTGAATCGCCCAACAGCAAGGGGAGCAAGCGCCAATGCGGCTGCGGGACATATTGTCCGTCCGCATCTTTATTCCCTTTTCATTCTTTGACATTGACCTTGGGTGCTGCTAGAGTGGCGCCAACGCGCGCGTGAGGTTACTTCACGGTCATGTTGACTGACCCGCCGAAGAACGTCTCCTACACAAATCGAGGTGTCTATGCAAGGCACAATCAAGCGTGTGATTCGCGATCGCGGTTTTGGGTTTATTCGTTCGACTGACGGCCAAGAGGTCTTCTTTCATCGCAGCAGCCTTCAACAAATGAACTTCGATGGGTTGAAGGAAGGCGAGGTGGTGGAGTTTGAAATCGAGCGGGGGGAAAAAGGGCCGCGGGCCACGTCCGTGCGGCCTGCCGCAAAGTAAGACAGCAAAACTCGCACCTTCCCTGAAATTCCGTCCTTCCTGCGGCTAGGGGGAAGTGTCAACGCCGAGCCAAGCGTTGCGCGAGCCGACACCCATGCGACGGCCGCGAATCACATCAGATGTTGCTCCGTCTTTTTAGGCAGTGTTATCCTCGTTCATCATGCCGACGCTTCCCCGAACGTTGAAGTTTCTGTCTGTTCTATTCTTGTTTGGCCCGCTGGTGACTTCGTCCTTCGCACAACCACCTGATTTTCAGTCCAGTTTTGACGCCTATGTCAACACCGATGGAATCGTCGGCGCCGCTTTTGTGATTGTGGACAACGGGCGCATCAGTGCGTCTCACAACATCGGCATGGCCGATCTCGAAGCGAACCAGCCGGTGGACTCGAACACTCTTTTTCACTGGGCCTCCATCACCAAGACGCTCACCGCCATTGCCGTGATGCAGCTCCGCGACCGCGGCAAGCTCTCGCTCGATGATCCCGTTATCCGGTACGTGCCGGAGCTCGCGCGCGTGCATAGTGAAAACAACGGCATCGCACGCGTGACCCTCCGCCACCTTCTGTCCCACACGGCGGGTTTTCAGTCACCGACATGGCCCTATCGGGATGACTCGAAACCCTGGCAGCCGTTCGAACCCACTCAATGGGAACAGCTCGTCGCCATGATGCCCTACCAGGAACTGGCCTTCGCGCCCGGCACGCGGTTCCAGTATTCCAACCCCGGCTTCATCTATCTCGCGCGAGTCATTGAGGCGCTGACGGGCGATCCCTTTCAGGTCTACGTGCAGAAAAACATTCTCACACCCTTGGCTATGACGCACAGCTACTACAACACGACGCCGTACTACTTGGCCGAACATAGGTCGAACAACTACACCCTCCACGTCACGAGCGACGGGCGCAACGAGCGCGTCGCCAATGGCCGCGAATTCGATACAGGCATCACGACAGCCAACAGCGGACTGAATGCTCCGTTGAGTGATCTGGCGCGTTGGGTCGAGTTTCTTTCCGGTAATCCTCCTGAGGGCTCACCCGTCATCCTTTCGCGGAAATCGCTGGAAGAGATGTGGCAGCCCGTGGCAGCGGTCGGACCTGATTTTGCCGAAGCGCCGCCTGAATTCATGGGGCTTTCGTTTTTCCTCTACCCTCGTGGATCAGGTGCGGATGCGGTGACGCTTGTGGGTCACACGGGACATCAGGCGGGCTTTGCAGCTTTCTTCGTAATGAATCCCCGTAACGGGCGCGCGGTCATTGCAAACTTCAATACCAGCCACTCTGAAGCAGACCGCGATGCCTACGGCAAGTCAAACCTGGGTTTCAGTACGCTGGTAAAGCAGGCCCTCACACTAATCCAATAGCAAGAGCCACAGGCAGGGTGATCTCTGCCCATGGCTCTCCTCACGTGCGATACCTCGGCGGCAGTTGCACGTCATCAACCTGAAGCGTGCAACCCGCTGCCACTACAGTGTCCAAAGCAAGTCGCTGAACCTCGAACTCGGCCTATTCGTTCTCGCAAACGAAACCGCGAAAGCTATTGGCTGAACGCTACTCCGCTGATGGTGGAGTACCCGATTGGGCTTGAAGTTGCGACAGGTGTGAGGTCGCCATAGGCGTCGATGGAAAATACGCCGATATAACCCTCGCCGCTGGCTGCTACGTAAATGACCGCCAGCCACTTGCCATCGCGGGACACCGTTATGTCGGTTGGCGCGCCCCCGACGGGTATCGATTTGTAGAACACCCCGCCCTGTCCGTCGCTGAAGAATATGGAGACAGCATGCCCGGGAGAATTTCCTGTGTACCACACGCTTCCAGGCCCCTTCGCCACCCAGCAGGGGGCATTAGCGGGAAATGGACCCGGGGGAGTCGGGAAAACAACGGGGTAAACATGCCGGTCCTTGTCCACGATCGCGAAGTTGTCGACATCGTGGGCGGGAGTGAACCCCAGAATGTCTCCCCAAAAGGCCTCCCCGAGCGGGACGAGGCTCGCGCCGGCCGGGAGCGTCACGGAGTTGTATGTCCCGGTGAGCGCCCCGGAGCGGGTGAGCGGAAGTTGATAGAGATGTCCATCCGAAAAGGTCACAGCCGACCAGCTCCGGCCGACCGCGATTTGCGCCGCTGAAGGATCGGAGAGACTTGCCACGGTTCCATCAACATAGCCCGATGGCCACGCATGGCTCTCGGCGCAATTTTTACCGACCACGAAGAGATGCTCCTCGGTCAGCGCGACAGAATCAGGGTTCGTGCAGCCAGAGGACAGCTTGATCGTCGGCCCAACGCCGATGAAGTCATCATACCGCACCAATTCGGTGACGCTATTTGATCCGTAGTTGGCGACAGCGCCGACATCGTTCCCGAACTGTAGAATTCCAGCATTCGTGCTGGCCCCGCCATCGCCACCCGTTGGCAACATGTCCACCATCGAGAGCGAAGGCGTCCCGCCCCGATTCAGCTTGAACACCACAACATTGTTCCCGCTTGGGTTATTCGTGCTCGTCAGCACGAACACATCCCGCCCGCCCTCGCCTGCAACCGCCCACGCGGTCGCGAAAAATACGATCGCCAGCATACGGCCGGCTCGGCACAAATTGATTTTCACAGCGCTATTCTCCTTTTGTTTGATTTTCCCAAGCCCAATGCGGCTCTCGCCGCAGGCGCCACGGCTGATTCGCTCAGCAGTGCCCCCACAGTGTGGAAATACCATTCCGATTCATTTCTATTCCCAGGAACAAAAAAATGAGATTGTGGGAGGGGTCGGTAAGGAATTCACCACGGAGCCACAGAGGTCACGGAGAAAACAACTTCAGTAGGTACGGATCAAGATTCCGGTCAAGGCGATTATTAGCCCGCGGTTTCTTTTTGCGTCCTTTCTCCGTGACCTCCGTGTCTCCGTGGTGAATCTTTCTTCATCGAGGGCGGCTTTCAAGGGGGGCGCAAGCTCGCTCGCAATCTGCACCATACTGGCTTGGCTGAGGTCAGAGACGACAAATCCAAAATACTCGCTGGACTCGAATCCTTCGGCATTCATGCCCTCGAGATGGGCCTCATACAAATTCACGCCGCCGGAATTGACGGAGACAAGCCATTTTCCGTCGGGGAGATGTTCCCCATCGCGCCGGGTCAGGATCACGGAGAGAATCGTGCCGCGGCCGCGCGTGATGAAGTGGACATACTTCCGCGGGCTGCCAGGAATCGAGCAGATATGCGCTTCCAGAATCTCGAACCCAGGGAGTTTTTGTTGTACCACCTCGAGCAATCCGGCATATTGCGGCCCGAGTTTCTCGCGGAGTTTATCCGGTGGGTTCGCGACATCCGGGTAGTTGTGCCCCTTGATTGCGCACTGAACATGGTCCGCGACTCCGATGGCCAACACGCTCGCCACAACCCGCTTCGCGCGTTGTAAACTGATCCAGTGCTCGGTGGCAACGCCGCCCAGGACCACGATTAGGATAGTTGCTAAAGCCCAGGCAAGCCGCGGAAAACCACCAGAGGAGCCCGGTTGCAGCGCCCTAAGCTGACGCTGAATAGACTGACGCAGTTCCTCCGGCGGCGCCTGACCCGCCACAGCTCGGCGCAACGCATCTCGGACGCGAGTGCGCACTCCCAGTTCGTGCGAGCAGGCTTGGCAAGTCTCGAGGTGCCGGAGAACTTCGCTGGTGGTCTCAACCAGAAGCTCGTTGCTGAGATAGGCATCGAGTTGCCGGCGAATCCGGGCGCACTGCTCCGAGTTGAAATTCAGCACGTTCATGCGGATTCACCTGTCCGCGGCGGCTCCTTAGCCGGAGTGATCCCGAATGATTGCGCCACCCCGGCCAATTCCTGGCGCAGGAGTTTCCGTCCCCGGCTCAATCGCGACATCACGGTACCCAGCGGCAGCTTCATTGTTTCCGCAATCTCCTTGTAGGAGAACTCCTGGACGTCGGCCAAGAGGACAACTTCGCGGAATTCGACGGGCACTTTCTCCAGGGCCTTCAGTACGTCCTCATCCCGGATTTCCTGCGGAACCGGAGTTGCGGCGATAACGTTGTCCTGCTCTTCGGAATTCTCGAATGGCTCCACCCTGGCCGCCTTCACCCACCGCCGCCGAAAATGATGGAGGCGATGAAATAGGATCTTGAACAGCCACGCGCGGCAGTTCGTCCCGGCTTGGAATCGATGAAAAGACTTCCAGGCTTCAAGGTAGACTTCCTGCACCAGATCCTCCGCCTCCGCTTGTTCCTGAGCCAGCAGGCGCGCGGTCCGATAGAGGTCGGGGAAATGCGGCATCGCCGCAGCCTCGAAGTCCTCCACTCGGACCTTGGGGTGAAAGAACAAGTCCCTCTCCAGCGTCGCAGGGGGTTCGCCGGGGCGGAAATGCTTGGCTGCCGCTCCCGTCGAGCCTGAATTGTCATTTCTGGCTGTACGTCCTGCCCATCTTAATCTTTCTTATCGGCGTCTGTCTTATTCTTTTCCGCCTCATCCCGGTTTCTCATTTCGTCGCCCCCGACCTTGACCATGCCCACTGGGATTCATCGCTATTCAGTTCCCTGTGGTCGAGATACGAACAGAACATCTCAGGTCCCTCATCGTGTTAATACCAATCGTGCGAAAATGTATTCCCGCTATACCGACTTACATGCGAAACGGTGATGAAAGCGCGGCCACCTGCGATCGAAACCGCCAGACCACCAGCGCGTAACGCGACCTGTTCTGGGGTTCCGCGGCTTGTCACGAAATGACGGCAAAAATGCCGCGGACCTCCAGAACGGGACCGCGCTACGCTTCTGGTTGCGGGAAGCTCGGCCGCGCGTCCAGCATCGAAGCTGGGAGTTGATTGCCGGGATGAACATTGACTTATTGCGCTGTATTCGTCATCCTCACGTATCCTGATTTTTCCAGGATCACACGAAACTATGAAGAAGATTTCCATCTACGATACCACGCTGCGGGACGGTTCTCAGGGCGAGAACATCTCGTTTTCCGTGGAAGACAAGCTTCACATCGCCCGCAAGCTCGATGAATTGGGGGTTGACTATATCGAAGGCGGCTGGCCCGGGTCGAACTCCAAGGACGTGGCCTTCTTTGAGCGCGTGCGGGAACTGAAGTTGAAGCACGCCAAAATCGCCGCGTTCGGCAGTACCTGCCACCCGCGCCACAGCGCGGCCCACGACAAGAATCTCCAGGCATTGATCGAGGCCGCCACACCGGTGGTGACGATCTTCGGGAAGAGCTGGGACCTGCACGTCAAGGTGGCGCTGGGGGTATCGCTCGAAGAAAACCTCAATTTGATTCGGAGTTCCGTGGCCTACTTGAAATCCCAAGGCCGGGAAGTCATCTACGACGCCGAACATTACTTTGACGGTTTCAAAGCCGATCCCGCCTATGCACTGGCGACACTCAAGGCGGCGGAAGAAGCGGGAGCCGATTATGTGGTTTTGTGCGACACCAATGGGGGCACGCTGACCACCGACATCCGCGAGCGTTTCGAGGCGGCGGCCAAACAGGCCAAAACCCCTCTGGGGATCCACACGCACAACGATTGCGAGATGGCCGTTGCCAACACCATTGCCGCTGTGCAACTGGGTGCCACGCAAGTGCAAGGGACCATCAACGGCTATGGTGAACGGTGCGGAAATGCCAACCTGTGCTCGATCATTTCCAACCTCGAATTAAAGATGGGAATGCGCTCGATCGGGAGGGAAAACCTCAAGCATCTTACCGAGGTCTCCCATTACGTCAGCGAACTGGCCAACCTGCCGCCTCGCTCGGACCTGCCCTACGTCGGCAAGAGCGCGTTTGCCCACAAGGGCGGCATTCACGTGAGCGCCGTCATGAAGGAGACCTCGGCTTACGAACACGTGGACCCTGCGGTGGTCGGCAACGAACGGCGCGTCCTGGTCTCGGAGCTCTCCGGGAAGAGCAATGTCATTTACAAGGCCATGGAACGCGGCCTCAAGATCGACTTGTCCTCTCCCGCGGCCAAAGAGGTCGTTGAGAAGCTCAAGAAAATGGAACACGATGGCTTTCAGTTTGAAGGCGCGGAAGCTACCTTTGAAATGCTTTTCGACAAGATGGTCCACCATGCCAAGGAGTTCTTTGAACTGGATGGGTTTCGCCTGACCACGGAAAAGAAGGGAGAGGGCGAGACCTATTCGGAAGCGGTCATCAAGCTGCGTGTAGACGGCAAAGAAGAACACACTGCGGCGGAAGGCGTGGGCCCGGTGAGCGCCCTGGATCGAGCCCTGCGAAAGTCGCTGACCACTTTCTTCCCCTGCATCAAGGACATCCGCTTGACCGATTACAAAGTGCGGGTGCTGAACCCCAAAGGCGCCACGGACGCGAAGGTCCGCGTGCTGATCGAGTCGAGCGATGGCCATGACACTTGGGGGACGGTGGGGGTTTCGGAAAACCTGATCGAGGCCAGTTGGCAGGCCCTGGTCGACAGCATTACCTACAAGCTCAAGAAGGAGTATGGCTACAAGCGGAAGGCGGCGGAGGGGCTGGCGGTGGAGTCAGGCGGCTGAAGCCTCGGGAGGATTAAGTGAAGGCACTGGTAAAAAGCAAAAACGAGCCGGGGCTCTGGCTCGAGGATGTGGAAAAGCCCAAAGTTGGAATCAATGACGTGCTGATCCGCGTGCTTCGGACGGGGATCTGTGGCACCGATCTGCACATCTTTCAGTGGGACGATTGGGCGCGGAAAACCATTAAGGTCCCCACGGTGATTGGGCACGAGTTTGTGGGCGAAATCGCGGAGGTGGGCTCGAATGTCGCGGATTTCTATCCAGGCGACATTGTGAGTGGCGAAGGGCACGTGACTTGCGGCCGGTGCCGGAATTGCCTGGCGGGCCGCCGCCACCTTTGCGCGCACACGCAAGGCGTAGGCGTCAATCGCGCAGGCGCATTCGCAGAATACATCGCGTTGCCCATGGCGAATATCTGGCGCCATCACCCTTCCGTCGATTTGGATGTCGCGGCCATCTTCGATCCGTTCGGAAATGCTGTTCACACCGCGCTCTCCTTCCCCGTGCTGGGTGAAGATGTGCTCGTCACCGGAGCCGGACCGATCGGCCTGATGGGTGCAGCGGTGGCACGGCACGCAGGCGCCCGCTATGTGGTAATCACCGACGTTAACCCGTTTCGGCTCGAACTGGCCAAGAAAATGGGAGTCACTGTCGCGCTGAATCTTCGCGAGCGCACTCTGCCCCAAGTGCAGAAGCAATTAGGCATGATGGAAGGGTTTGACGTTGGTCTCGAGATGTCAGGAAATGGTGACGCCCTGCGCGACATGCTCGACAACATGAGCCATGGCGCCAAGATCGCCCTGCTGGGCATTCCTAAGCGCGCCACCGTCGTGGATCTAAACCCCATCATTTTCAAATTGCTGACCATCAAGGGAATCTACGGCCGCGAGATGTACGAGACTTGGTACAAGATGACGATCATGCTGCAATGCGGGCTGGATATCAGTCCGGTCATCACGCATCGCTTCCCGTGCGGGGAATTCGCCAAAGGCTTCGAAGCCATGGGCACGGGCGAATGCGCCAAGGTCATCCTGAGTTGGGTGTGATGGCGAACGTTATTAAGCCAGTAGTGGGCCGCTGGCGAGCCCCAGGTGTGGGATAGTTTTGCGCCTTAAGGCGCATTGCACCGCGTGACGCTCTTTCCCGGGCCGTGCCCCTTCTGCACGCCTGTACCGAGCGACATAATTTGTAAGATCGATCTCCGAACAACGACGACGGTCGGAGACCGCCGCTACAGCTCAATGCGCAAACATCTAGGTCGCTGGGTATAGTTTCGCGAGGCTTGCTAATTCAAATGCGGAGCCGCCGCCGCAGTGGGCTGCTTGTGCATTTCGGCTTTCTGTTTGTACATCAGAGCGTCAGCGCGGCAAAGAAGCTCTTTGATGCTCTCTCCGGGCTGCCATTCGACCAAGCCCACGGCGGCACTCATTTCGACTTTCGGCCCCTCGGCTCCTAGATGAAGGGTGTAGCTGCCGAAGACCCACTTTTGCATGCGCTCGACGTGGGATCGCGCGTCCGCCATGCTGCCATCAAGCACCACAATGAATTCGTCCCCTCCCCAGCGGCCCACCACGTCCGTGGCGCGCGAAGCCGAGCGCAACTCAGTGGAGAATTGCTTGAGCACGTCGTCGCCGGCTTCGTGCCCATAGGTGTCATTAACCTGCTTGAAGCCATTGAGGTCGAGCAACACCACGCTGAAGGTTTTCCTGGCGTCCATGCGGAGATGAAGCTTGGATTCCACGCCCTGGCGATTGTCAAGCCCCGTCAAGACATCGTGCGAGGCGCGCTGCTCAGCCTCTTCGAGTTTCGTTTGATAGGCAGAGACCTGGGTTCGCAGCGCCGCCACGGATTCGCGGCCATCCTGCTCCATTCTATCGACACAGGTTTTGAGCTCCTTGGCTCCGCGCACAATCGCCGACCGGATCTGCGGCAGGTCCTCGAGCTTGGCGAGCGCCTGGAGCCGCTTGGTGAACTCGCCGAATTGGGAGGCGTAGCGCTGATCGCGCTCCGCCACCGACTCCGCCGCGAGCGCCAGGACCATGAGGATTTCCTTCACATCCCCGGCTCGTTGCTGGAAGTATTGCGCCGTCTGCTCCCCCCATTCCTGAAGTTGCGCTTCCACATGCCCTTCGGTTTCTTTGATAAGAGGAGGCGTGAGGGTCTTGGTCAGCTCTTCCGCGAGAAGTATCAGGCTGCGCTGAAGCCCGGGGCCGAGCGTTGGACAGGCCCGCAGCGCGCTGTTCCCCATGGCACCGAGTGCCCCGCGATACGCATCAAGAATCGCCGCCATGAGCCCCTCCGAGTCAGGGGTACGATACTTGTTCAGCTCAGTCGGGTCCAAGTCCAGGTACTTTTTTATGGATATCACGACTTACCCACTCTGCTTGTTCCGCATCGAGGTCGAATGAAAGGAGCGTCTGGAAACCGAGTCCGCGTGCATCGCTCCCCTCCGCAGCACCTCGTTTGCTACCGCCATAAATATCGGCAATCCGCCGCCAAAACATTAAGGCGAGTGAGGGGCGCGTCATTCCCTCCAGTCTCCCAACAACTCGACGTAGGCCGCGGACCCGTCGCGCAGCCAGCCATCGAGTTGCGCAACCTCCTTGAGTTGCTGTCCGCGCTTGCGGGGCACGGCCACAAAGCGGCAGCGCAATTCCGCGAGGCTGGTCATGTCGCCCCAAAGCTTTTCAAACTGCGCCACGGGCATGACATCTTCCTGCCCTTTTCCCCAGCGTTTTTTAACGTCCTTCAGAGTGATGTAAGTCGGCATACGTCCCGCTAGGGCACGGACGGCGTTGTTCACCCGTTCAGCTCGGGACAAATTGTCGCGGGTCAGGCCGAACACGGCAAGGAGTTGGTCGACGTCGATCCAATAGGTTGCGCTGTTGTACCAGGAGAGGGTGGATTCAACCTCCTCGCTGGGGAGCGCGAGACCTTCCACCAAGCGCGCGCGGCCGTCGACTCGTGCCAGGCCGCCGCCACGGTCTTCCACCTGTCGCGCGATGACCTCCGTAGTCAGCGCCGCGCCTTGGGAAATGTGATACCCGAGCAGCCCCGGGTCGACGTTTGCTCCCGTGGTATCGATATTGTGAACCATCAGGTATTTCAGCCGCGGGCATTCCTGGAACAGTCGCCGCAGCGTGCCGTTGCGGAGCATGTTGGGCACTTCGTACCAGTGGCCCACGGGGTGCAGGCATTGCATGGGCACATTGTCGGTATAGCTCGATCCCTCGCCCATCTGCCGAGCCCAGCCGATCAGCGTCGCGCGCAGGCTATCGCGAACCTTTTGCGCCTGTTCGTCGAGCATCTGCTGCGGCATTTCCTCCCAGGCAAATCGCAGATCCCTCTCCATGGGCACGAACCGCAGCCCGATGGAGCGTCCTGGCGAGAGCAGCAAGGAGCCGGGGTAATCGTAATTGCGTTCGCGCCGGAGGTGCTCTTCGATGGAGTCGTGGGTCAGGTAGCTGGTGGTGATGACGTGGGGAATTTCCGTGCCCGCGAGGCGTCCGGTCCGCCGGCTGTGGGCCAGGTGAACTTCAATGAAGCTGCGGTGTTTGCCGCCCAACCGGCAGAAGGGATTCAGCGCCTTAACGGTGCCCGCGCCTTTCGTCCAGCGGCTGCCCGCGCCGCCGGCAAACGAGACGACGGCCACCATTCCCGCAGCCAGCGCGTCGTTGCCGATATCGACGTATTGGGGCGCGATCACCTCGGTGGCATCCAACAGATCCTCGGCGCCGGCATCGACGATGCGGCTGGTAATGGGAAGGCGATTCTGCCCGAGGCCCAGGCGGCCGCCGCGCAGGTCCGCCTGAATTTGTTCGTGCTCGACGCGGTCGAATCCATGGGCCTCCAGGAGCGCTTCCAGGCTCTCCGTAAGCTCAGCCTTTTGTGCGCCTTGGGGGATCAGGTGCTCGAAGACGTGCTGCACCATTCCTTGGAATTCCGGCACGGTTTGGCACGCGGCGGTGAAGCGTTCGAGCTCCGTGCGGCGCGCGGGCGAAAGCAGGCGAGCCTCCATCCTCAGCAGCGGGGGCACGGTGAGGGCGTAGTAACCCGCCGGCATCAGCGCCCCGTCCCCGGCAAGGAGGGTGGCCTCGGTGCCCTGCTCGTTGATGGCGAAGTCGTAGACCACGGGTTCCATGGCGAAGGGCACGGCGTGTTCCATCTGCCGCTTGGTGTCGGTCATGATGGCCTGCAAGCGCTCCTGCGCGTGTGCCTTGGAATGCGGAGCGAAGAGGAACCCCATGCCACCGCCCGACATTCCCCCGAGCATCCAAAAGCCCCAAAAGTCGTCGCCCATTTCCCCGCGCGCCCGGCGGATCAGCGTGTCGGTATAGAGATTCCCCGCCCAGGGAATAATGGTTTGAATGGGGCCGTCAAAATTCCGCTCGGTCGAAGAGCCGAGGCCGCGAATGTCGCCGTTCTGCAAGCAGGCGATCAGGTCGTCGAAGATGCGGCCGGCTTCCTCGCGTCCACGCCACTCGCTTTCCGACCGCAGCAGATACTTTTCCGTGACCATTTCCAGAATGGGGCCGACGTCCTGAGCCATACCGCCGTGGACCAGCACCAGGCTTTGTTGAAGCTGCGCACGCGTTTCCGGCCGTACCTCCTGAGGGCCAAAAATCTGATGATTGGGCAGCAATCGTCCGCGGCTGATGCCGAATTCCGGATCACCCTCCTCGGCCGGAACGCCGTGAATGAGCTTGATGCCCGGCCACACCCCTCCGGAGTCCTGCCAACCGCCGCCCGAGCCTCCCAGCCATTCGCCCAGAATGGCGCGCGCGGCCACCAGTCGGCGATCGCTCTCGGCCAAGCCGCCAGTGAGCGTGCGGATTTGATTGGTGGCACGCATACACAAAGAAATGAGGCAGGCGAGCAGGTTGGTGGAAACTGCGAGGCGCGAGCCGCGGGGAATGTCGTTCACCTTGCTGACGATTTCGATGCCGTGGCCGGGGCGACCGGTCAGGTGGGTAAGGACATCGCTAAGCGGTTGAGTCGCGCCCTCCATTCCCGGCGGCACGATGCCGGAGGCGATCACCGCGGCCTTGAGCAGCCCCAGATAGTCATGGGCAAAGTCGAAAACTTCCGCAATCGAGCCGAGGTCCGCGCTGCACTTCAGGTCGACGCTCGTCAGGCGCAGCACGGGCTGATCGATGACGCGGAACCAGGCCTCCACGGGAGGCTTGGGAGCGCCCGCGCTGCGCACGCTCAGATCGATGGAAACGTTGAGCACGCGCGCGCCCTCGGGGAAATCCATTCCCAGAAAGAAGATGTCGCTCCAGCCGCTGTGGCTCAAGTCCATGCGCACCGGAGTGGCCTCTTGCAGAATAGGAAAGAGGTGGTTGGGTGTCTCGCGCTTCAGAAGTTCGGGGTGAATGCGCAGAGGGGCGTCCTGGGGATGGGCGGCGCGGAACATCCACTGGTTGCCGCGAACGGAGCGCACGCTGCGTCGCACCTGGTCGGCAAGAGTCTGAAAGCCGAGCGAGCGGTAGCCTGCCGCCAGCGCGCTCGAGAGGGCGGCGCTCGGTCCCGAGGCGGCCTGGGCGGCAAGGAAAATGTCCATAGCTTCTTCGAACCGCCGCTTCAGCAGATTGGTGTAGCCGGCAAAAGGAATCAGCGATCCCCCGCCCTGCCGAGTGGAGATGTGGAAGCGATGAATGGAGTACAGGAAGAACAGCGCCCGCACGCGCTCGTAGAGGTTGTCGCTCGTGCGGCGGAGATGGTCGAGCGCCGCGCATTCTTCGAGCAGGGTTTCAAGCGTCGCCGTCCGGCACAGCGCGTCCAGCGACCGATTGCGAGTCGCCGCATCGCGCGCCGTGATCACTTCAGTTAACTTGCTCACGTCTTGCCCCCATTTGTCCTATACGGAGCAACATAATTGCGTTCGGAGCCGGCTGTAGCGGCGGTCTCCGACCGCCGTCGTCGATCGGAGATCGACGCTACAATTTATGTCGCTCTGTATAGTAACGCCACCGTCCAGGGCGGTACTCCCGGCCAATCCGATCAGCGCGTTCGGGCCGCTTTTGCGCCGCTTCGCACGGCTCAAGCAAGCCCTGCTGAACCTCATCTCGGAACGCCCGATCGGATAAAGCCACCTAACCGCGCAGCGGCCCGTGACGAAGAAACCCCAACCATACCACCACCCCTTGGTAGAGGCACAAGCTGAATTATTCGGGCCGCGCGTAGTTCAACCCTGCGTCAAAGTGCCGGTGTGGCGGTGGGAGCATCGATTACTCAAGGGCTTGGCGACTACAACGAACTATTTCCTCGAACCCCGTATCTGGGGGAATTGCAGGATTGTGGGTGGGAAGGGCGTTTATCGTTCCAGATCCGGCATAAGTCGTGGGTTGGGCTATTCCCAAGTGTGTTCGGTCTCCGGTCTGGGCTATGCGCCAGCGGTCACCGTTCGGGGTGCAACTTCCGGATTGTCGTCACACGGGGAGTGGCCGCGAATCGATTCTTGCAAGTCGAAATGGCCGTATTAATGCAACCACGGAATGGACTTGCTCGCCCAAACACTTGACGGGTAGGTGCTTCGAAGTTCCTCGGCGACTTTGCCCAGTACCGTGTGATCGTTCGTGGCCTTGTAGCGCGCCACGGCCCGCCAGTACATCGCCTCCGGGGCGAAATGGGAATCGCCAAACCGAGCGACCACATCTCCGTACCACCGTTCCGCATCGGCGTACTTCTTCTGCACAAAAGCGATGCGACCGAGGCCGCCGATGAGAGCGGCGACGAAATCGCGGTTGGGAAGGTAGCCCTCCAGTCGCACACGCTCCTTGCCCTCGCTATCGAGCAGAAGGACCGTCGGCGTCCAGACCGCGTCAAAGCGGTGGAACCACACCGGGTGTTCCTTGATGTGCGCTTTGAGCGGAAGAAAGTTATCGCCGATGAACTCGGCAGTTTTTTCGTCTTGATACGACTCGGCATCCAGCCGAGCACAGGCTCCTCAACCCGGAGCGGCGCTGAAATCCAATAAGATGGGGCGGGATTGTTCGCTTGCCATGGTTAAGGTCTGATCGATATCCCTGCTCCAATTCACGCCCATGATTCGCCTCCTCGCTGCTTCAATGGTTCCGTCGACAAACCGGAACTGATCATAATTCTACAATTATTTCAAAGAGATGGCGGAGCGGCTGCGCCACCGCCTTCATCGTTTACTTCCCGGGAGTGTTCGCTGCGGACGTGTTCCTGGAAAGCCGCCCTCAGTTCTGTCACCGCTTCCTTCGGGCTTCGGTCTTCCGGCAGCACAAATATCTGGCCGCATGCCGAACATTCATAAGTAATCTCGTGGCCCTTGATCCAGGGGCTCATCACGAGGTGAGGCCGTTCCATTGTTGTGCTTCCTCCGTTCGCGGCCGGTCTCAAAGGCGCCTTAACTGCCACGACCAGCGGCCGCCGAATTCGTTGCAATTCCATGTGGGTTAGGACGAGTCATGGACTGTCGAGATGTGGACGCCAATATCGTCCGGTTCCGACGCTATGTTGGGCCCTATGTTGGGATTGACGCCGAGCGAATGGGAGATCCGCAGCCGAATCGAGCCAGGATCTCCCGTTGTCGCCCTTCGAGCGTTTTCCAGCCGGCAGCTCAAGCCAGCATGCTCTTCGCCCGCTCCCCCCATTGCTCGTACTGGTTCTTGATCTCAGTCACGCGCGCAGTGATGGCGGCTTTGGCATTGCCTTGAGCCTTCGCGGCTTTCTGCTGCATGGCCTGCACCTTGGCTTCGGTCTCATTCTTGATTTGCTCTGACTGCTGCCTGGCCTGCTGCAACTTCGCTTGTAGGCGAGCGTTGAGCTGGTCGATCCGGGCTTGCAGCTTGGCCTTATGCTCCGCTTTTGCCCGAGCATGCTCCGCTTGCAACTGGTCAATCTCGGCTTGCAGCTTGGCGGCTTCGCGGGCCCGCTGGGCTTCTTCCACGCTTTGCCTGGCCGTGCGGAAGACAAAACCATTCAGCGCTTCCATTCTGGTGTCCACCGGGGTCACCCATTCTTCGCTGATATTCGCCACGATCGCGTACTTGCCGGGGGTTAGTGCGCTTGAGGCTTCGGCAAGAAAATCCGCGTCAACTCCGGCCACGAACAGGTCGGCAAGGCTTCCCGCCGCGGTGCCGGCCAGGGCCCCGACGGCAATTCCAACCGGGCCGCCCAGCAAACCGATAAGACTGCCGATCGCCGTTCCGCTCACCGTGCGAACCGGAAAATCGCCTTCGTCCTGTTTCACCGTGACCGTTCCATCACCGTTTTTGCTGATGACGGCTTCGGCGTGAATCGTGATGCTGCCCTCGGAATCGAGTTGCTTGAGCGTTCGCGATCCCTCGTAGGCTTTGGTTTCATTGTCAAAAACTACCACTAGCATTTTTTCCATGACATTCTCCTTTTCAGGTGCTCGCATTAAGCGAGTAGGTTATTAGGTTAGATTTAGGCAGCACTTTCGAGTGCGCCTGCCGTCAAACTGTGGACCGATGTGGCAAGCCCGATCAGCGAAGCCCCATCGAAAATCAGATCCACGCCAATCGCGAAGCCGATGAACCAGACGCTCGAAACCGGCAATGCCGCCAACAACATGATCCCCAGCCCCAGCGAAACAAGTCCCGAAAACACCGACCAACCCCACCGCGGGAGGTTCAACACTCCTGCCCCAATGGCGCGAAACAGACCGCCGACAATGAGGAAGGAAGCAAGGATCAGCGTAAGGCTGGCTGCCCCGGCGAGCGGATGCCGGATCAACAAATATCCGATAAACCCCCGGAACAAGGCGCTGAACAGAGACAGCAGAAAGCCCTGCGCGCTATGGGTGCGAAAGGCATGCACCAGACCGAAGATGCCGCTGATCAGCAGCATCCACCCAAAGACCAGAACCGTGGCAAAGGTAGCGCTGACGTCACCGATCACGCATACCGCGCCGAGAAGCATGAACAAAATTCCCAGAGTGAGAATCCATCCCCAGGAACTGCGAATTTCCTCAACTCCCGCCGCGAGCGGGTTACCGAACTGTTTGGCTGACATTTTATTTTCTCCTTTTCTTTGAATTGACTTGCATCCCATCATTCCTGCCAAATACATGGACCCGGGCCGATTCACTTCACTTACGTCTTGCGCGTTCAGGATGCTCCCTTCGAATCCATTCGCGAATAAACAGCGGGCAGTTTCGAAGTTCGGTGCCGGCTGCTTCTGCCGTAGCCAGGAAGCGCACCGCGTCGGCATCCACCAGCGTTACCTCGGCGAGTTCGAGCGCTCTGAGCGGCGGATAAACTTGCATTTGCACCTTCAGCTCCCCAAGGTTCTCCGCGTCGATGCGCCCACTCACTCGTAGAAGGTGTGAATCCTGACTTCTTTCCAGTCTCAACATTTGTGGGCCTCGCTCGCTCACTGCACTCTGTATGAGTGCAGATCGGGGGCCACTCGCAAATGACTGAGATGATTGATGATGGTGGGAGTTTCCGGTGGCGAGATCTCGGGAATTGTCGAGTTTTCGGCAATGCGGCTGTTTACTAGCGATCGCAAGATCTGGTGACGGCCGTTTTTCGTGGCGCCGCCATTCCTGGCGGCACGGCTCGCGTGCCGGCAGGATGCCGGCGTTACGGGATGTGCCGGCAAGATGCCGGCTTACGAAATCTTCAGC
>CAWEFC010000055.1:0-18848 GCA_963808085.1 uncultured Acidobacteriota bacterium | reverse complement strand
ATCGCCATCCTTAGAAGGAGATTCTTCGCATGAATAAGAAAGCGGAAATGACCCGACGGGAATTTTTGAAAGACACAGCGTTTGCCGGCGCTGGCGCAGCGGTGCTCGGCGGCTTGGTTCCGGCCCGCGTGCTGGGCGCAAACGACCGAATCCGCCTGGGCGTGCTGGGAAGCGGGCACCGCGCCCGCTATGATATGGAGATGTTCATGAAGGTTCCTGGCGTCGAGGTCGTTGCGGTCTGCGACGTCTTCGCACCCGCCCGCGCCAAGGCCCTGGAAATCGCGGGTTCGGGCGCCCAGGCTTATACGAACTATCGCGAAGTTCTGGACCGCAAGGATATCGACGCCGTGCTGATTGGCAGTCCCGACCACTGGCACAAGCAGATGCTGATCGACGCCGTGAATGCCGGTAAAGATGCCTATGTCGAAAAGCCCATCTGCCATTCCATCGAAGAAGGAGTGGAAATGGTGCGCGCTGTGGACGCGAGCCAGCGCATCGTGCAGACTGGGACGCAGCAGCGAAGCTGGGATCACTGGAAACTCGGCAAACAAATCATGGACTCGGGCCGTCTCGGCAAAGTCACCATGGTCCACACTTACTGGTACCAGAAATACGGCTCAAAAGACGACCTGGAGAAAATCGACCCGGCTGACCTGGACTGGAAGAGTTTTCTGGGTGACGCGCCGGACCAGCCGTTTACCGAAGAGAAGTTTTATTGGTGGCGCTGGTATTGGGATTTTGGCGGCGGCATTCTCACCGACCTGCTGACGCACTGGATTGACGCCATACAGTGGTACATGAATCAGCCCGCCCCCAAGACCGCCACGACGGTGGGCGGCCTTTACACGATGGATTGGCAGTGCCCCGACACCGTCACCGCCACCTACGAATATCCGGGCGATTTCATGGTCACCTTCACCGGCTCGATCAACAGCACTGTGGATGACGGCGGCGTGATGTTTTGCGGCAGCGATGCCACGCTGAAGATCGATCGCTCCCACGTGGCGCTATACCCGGAGGGCGTGTCCGCCGTGCCGGGCTCGCTCGCGCCGGAGCCGGAAATTTTTATGCGCAGCGAACACGACGGAACTCTTGACAACGTCCTCAACTTCGTGGACTGTATGCATAAGCGGAAAAATCCCAACGCCAACATTCACGTTGGCTTCGAGGCGGCGCGTACCTCCTGGATCGGTAACGCCGCATTGAAGCGGGGTATGAAAGTAGTCTGGGACGGAGCGAAAGGAAGGGTAGCATGATGAAAACCACACACTTCTCGCGCATCGCGATCAAGAAACTGGGCGGCCTACTGCTTCTGCTCGTCCTCGTCAGTCCGCTGGTGCGCGCCGAAGAGCCGACGCCTTCCAAGGCCATCTATAACACTTTTAGCGACGCGGAAGAAATGGCCGTGGGGCGCAAGGCGGCGGAAGAAACCGACAAGCAAGTGGTGCTGCTGAATGCACCGCTGCTCACGGCTTACGTGAACCACCTGGGACAGAAAGTAGCGCAATCCTCCCGGCGGCCGGAAATTCAATATAATTTCAAGATTGTGAATACTGACGACGTAAATGCCTTCTCACTGCCAGGAGGGTACGTCTACGTCTATCGCGGGCTCATGGATTTTGTTGAGAGCGAAAGTGAGCTGGCCGGCGTTCTGGCGCACGAGGTGGGCCACGTGGTGGCGTATCACAGCATGAACGACTTGGCGCGGCGGGCGCTCGTGGACCAGGGAATGCAACAGCTCCAGAAGGCTGGCGTGCTCAATGACCAGCAAAACGTCGAGTTGTTGCAACACTACGGCGGACCGATCCTGCTCTTCGCCGACCGCAAGTTCAGCCGGGAAGAGGAATCCGAGGCGGACATGCTCGGGATGTACAATGCCATTCGCGCCGGTTACGATCCGGAAGGGTTGGTCACTGCACTCGCGCGCCTAAGCCAATTCACGGGGAACCCTACGCTGGTGGAAGCTCTCTTGATGAATCATCCCCTTCCGGCGGAGCGGGTGAAGGACCTCAAAGCGGAACTTCGGCAGAATCCGCCCCCAAAAGGACTGGAGAAGGATAGCTTGGCGTTCCGGGCAGCAAAGCTCCAACTAAAGGCGCTGCCGCCCGCGCCTCAACCACAAAAGAAGCAGTAATAATGAATTCGCGCGGACCTCAGGCGTGACGAGGTCCGCGGAGAATTCTCGCCGGAAGAGTAATCAGCGCCGTCAGTAAATCGAAAACCCCACCCACGGCAATTCCTACCAGCCGAAATGGAAGTGTCAGAAGCCAAACGAGCGGATAGAGCACCAGCGCGAGCAGCGCCAGCGGCCAGCAGAGAAAAAGAAGAATGCACCAGAGCAGAAATTTTGCCATGTCATTCCACTCCCAGGGAGAATGAAGGACCATTCTACGCTGGTTGCTACCCAAATACTGGAATTCCGACCTGCCTGACTGGACCGGCTTGGCGTCACGGGAGCAGCGATCGCCTTCCCTATACGTGCTCCCGGCAAGCTGAAAAACTAATCCATAGGATAGAGACTGCAACCCCCATCCACCATCAACGTGGCGCCGGTCATGTAATCCGAGGCATTTGAGCAGAGAAAGATGAATGCGTCGGCTACCGACTCCGGGGGCTGCATGAAGCCCAGAGGAATGGCTTTTTCCGCGCGGCGCCGGTAATCGGGTTCCGTATCCCATTGCCGTTTCGCCATGCCCACGGCCACGATGCCGGGGGCGATGGAATTCACGCGGATTCCCTTCGCCGCCAGTTCCCGCGCCATTCCCCGCATCAGCATTTTCATTCCGCTCTTGGTAACGTTGTAGGGAGTAATGTCAGGCCACGGTGTATCCTGCACCCACGACGACGTAAAAATGATCTTGCCTTTGGTCCTTCTCGCCACCATGGCGCGGCCAGCCGCCTGGGCCACTACAAATGCGCTGCGAAGGTTGACGCGAAGCATGCGGTCCCAGTCCTCTTCGGCATAATCCAAAATGGAGCAGGACTTTGCCATGCCCGCGTGGCAAAGTGCGATGTCAATACCGCCAAAGGACTGGATGGCTTTATCGACCAGAGCCTTCGCGCCGGCCGCCGTGGTCACGTCGGAATTGATGTAAACACATCGATCGGCCGGGCAGTCGGTGGCCTGCATCCATTCCTGCGCCTCGTGTTCCGCCACGATGTCATTCACCGCCACGGACGCGGAATGCGCCAGCAACTTGTGGACCACGACTTTTCCAATGGCGCCCATACCCCCGGTAATCAGGATCACCTTGCCTTGGAGACAATCCGCTGCGAATACCATGCTTGTTCCTCACTGGGTCATGACTCAGCTCGATGTCGTATCCAGATGCGCAGCATCCGCCTTCCTCCGAGCGGGAAGCGCCGCCGACCCCCCGGGAAATCTGAAGGCCGCGGCCAATAGCTATCTCGCCAAAAGACCGAGTCATTCCCCTTATTCAGTTTGAATTTAATGCCCTACGATTATAGCCCAAACGCGTTGAGGCCGGGCGTCTCCCACTCAACGTGCAATTGCTCCTTTACTTTCCGCGCGATCTTTGATATTCCGCTGCTGGTTGAAATGCGGAGAATGGACATCGATGAAGATCACGGACGTTAAAACCCTCGTCGTTAACGCGCAGATGCGCAATTGGGTATTTGTGAAGGTTGAGACCGACGTTCCCGGCCTCTACGGATGGGGCGAGGGAACGCTCGAGTGGAAAACCCGTGCGGTCGCCGGATGTGTGGATGACTTCAAGCCTCTTGTCCTGGGCAAGGACCCGACCCGCATCGAATTCTTGTGGCAGATGATGTATCGCCACTCCTTCTGGCGGCTGGGAGTGATCGGAACCACAGCAATTTCTGCCATCGAACAAGCGTGCTGGGACATTACGGGAAAATCGCTGGGTGTTCCCGTCTACAAGCTGATCGGCGGTCGGGTTCGAGACAAAGTGAGAATGTACACCCATCTCGGCATGGGTCAGATGAAAGCGGTGTATGAAACCTCTTCCGTGGAGCCACTGATTGAGCGTGCGCACGAGGTTCTGGCCAAGGGCTATTCCGCGTTGAAGGTCGTAATCGTGCCGCTTTCAGAACCTCTCATGGGACTGCCGGCGGTACACCATTTCGCCAACCTGATGGGCAAGCTGCGCGAGGCCGTGGGCGATTCAGTGGACATCATGATCGATTTCCATGGCCGCACGACCACGGGACAAGCCATCGAATACATCCGCGCTGTCGAGCAGTTCCACCCCTTTTTCTGCGAAGAGCCGGTTCCGCCGGAGCAACCCGACGCGCTCCTCGAAGTCCGCCGCAGCGTTCGCGCGCCTATTGCCACGGGCGAGCGCTTGGCCACGCGGTGGGAGTTTCGCCGCGTATGCGAACTGCAAGCCTGCCACGTTCTGCAGCCGGACCTCTGCCATTGCGGCGGCCTGCTGGAAGCCCGCCGAATTGCTGCGATGGGAGAAACCTATTTGATGGGGATTGCACCGCACAACCCCAACGGCCCGGTCGCCAACGTGGTCGCGCTGCACTTCGACCTTGCCACGCCAAACTTTTTGATCCAGGAGGACATGGTGGGCGACGTTCCGTGGCGCTTCGATGTGGTCCAGACACGACTGAAAGCCGAAAAGGGCTACTGGCTGCCAGTCGATGAACCCGGATTGGGCGTCGAGATCAATGAAGCGGAAGCCCGCAAGCACCCCTTCGAGCAAGAGATACTCGAGCAGATGGTTTTTCACCCCGATGGTTCCGTCGCCGAATGGTAAGCGAGCTAATCGGTTGATCGGGAGATCCGACGATCGGGTGAACAGAAATGCGACCCGGCTGTACCATCATGAGCCATTTCCGTTCCCTGCTCGTCACTTGTCACTCGTCACTTGTCACTGGTCTTAAATCATGAACAATCATTTCTGGTTTGGCATGACCGTTATTCTTGTCAGCGGCGCAATGAACGCCTCATTTGCGCTGCCGATGAAATACTCGCGAAGTTGGAAGTGGGAGAACCTCTGGCTGGTCTTTTCCGTGGTCGGAATCTTTCTCGTTCCCTGGATACTGGCCCTTACCTTGGTCCCGGAGCTGATGCAGGTTTACGCCGGCGTAACGCCTCGCGCGCTACTCGTGCCCGCCCTGTTCGGCCTGCTCTGGGGTGCCGCGCAGGTGACCTTCGGACTCAGCCTGCGGATCGTCGGGCTCGCCTTGACCTACGCGGTGGTGTCGGGCCTCGCCTGTCTTTCGGGATCGCTCATCCCGATGCTGGCCTTTCATCCCGAGGAACTCTTCCGCCCGCGAGGCCTGCTGCTGCTTCTCAGCATTCCGATTCTCATTGTGGGTCTAGTCTTCTACGCCATCGCCGGACGCAGACGGGAGAAGGAGCAGGCAAGTCCCACTGCCGGGCCCTCCACACCCAAGAGTAGTTTCGCCACCGGGCTGGCATTGTGCATTTTCACCGGGATCTTCGGATCGAGCTACAACCTCGGACTCGCGTTTGCCGGCGATATCCTCCACTCGAGCAGGGCGCACGGCGCCGGCCCATTGACTTCAACTTATGCAGTGTGGAGTCTCGTTCTGGGGGCCGGGTTCATTCCCAACCTGGCTTACTGCATCTACCTTCTGGCGAAGAATCGAACGGCGAATCTCTTTGCCCGCAGCGGGTGGCCGCGGGAAGCCGTTCTGGGTATCGCCATGGGGCTCACGTGGGTGACCGCCGTTCTGGTTTACGGAATCGGAGCCACGTTCGTGGGCGCCGACGGAACGTCGGTCGGTTACATGCTCTTCCTCGCGGCGAGCATCCTCTTCGCCAATGCCTTCGGGCTGATGGCCGGAGAGTGGAAAAGCTCCAGCCCCCGAACCAGGAAATTTCTATTCGCGGCGGTGGCCTTCATCCTGATCGCGGTGGTCGTGGTTAACCTCGGCGGCCTCTTCTCATAATTGCCGAGCAGCGACGGGGCCGGTCGAGCGGCTGTTACCCGACCTTATTTGTAGATCCGCGGCGCATCTCGTATCGGCGAGGGAAAGCTCCCACTTCGGCAGGGAGAAGCCGCGGACCTACAGAACAGGTCCGCGCTACGAATCTCACGCGAGCTTTCGCTGTAGTTCCGCGACGAGCTTTTCGGCGTTAGCAATCTGGCGAGCCACCTGCTTGGGCGCCGTGCCGCCGGTCACATCGCGTCGGGCCACAGAGCGTTCCATTGACGTGGCCACTTCGCGCAGTTCGGAATCCCAGCCCGGCACGAACTGTGCGGCCTCCGCCGCCGATAAATCCTCGAATGTCTTGCCCTCCGCAGCGCAATGCCGAACCAGCTTTCCCACCTGCTCATGCGCATCAGCAAATGGAATGCCGCGCCGCACCAGTTCATCGGCCAGGTCAGTGGCGGTCAGGAAACCGAGTTGGGTCATGGCCTTCATACGCTCGGGACGGATGCGCATGGTGGCGGCGACGCGGCCCGCGATGATGAGGGCTTCGAGCGTCGTGTCCACGGCCGAAAACAGCGCCGCCTTGTCTTCTTGTAGGTCGCGATTGTAGGCGAGTGGCAGCCCCTTCATGACCGCGAGCAGGCCGGTAAGCTTACCGATCAGGGTTCCCGCGCGACCGCGAATGAGCTCGAGCGAATCGGGATTCTTCTTCTGCGGCATCAGGCTGCTGCCGGTGGAATAGGTGTCAGCCAGCTCCAAATAGCCAAATGCGGGTGAGGAGTAAATGATGCGGTCCTCCGCCCAGCGGCTCAGGTGGACCATGCACAGGGAGCAGGCGAAAAGCAGTTCCGCCGCGCTATCGCGGTCGCAAGTCACATCGACGCTGTTGCGGGCGACACGCGCAAATCCCAATGCCTTCGCCAGGCGCTCGCGATTGACCGCGAAGGTCGTTCCCGCCAGAGCTCCCGCACCCATCGGAAGCTCGTCAGCGTGGGCGCGGCATTCGCGAAACCGGGTCACGTCGCGATAGAACATTTCGAAATAGGCAAGCAGGTAATGCGAAAATAGGATAGGCTGCGCGGGTTGCAGGTGGGTGTATCCGGGCAGAATCAGTCGGATATTCCGGCGCGACTGCATCACCACGGCGGCGAGCATTTCCACAAGCGCGCGCTCGAGTTGCAACGTCGCGTCCTTCACGTACAGCCGCATCTCGGTCGCCACCAGGTCGTTGCGACTGCGGCCGGTGCGCAGCTTGCGAGCCACATCGCCGACCCGCCGCTCGAGTTCAGCCTCGACCCAGGTGTGGACGTCCTCCGCGGCCTGCCCTGCGGCCCAACGAGAGTTGCGTGCGACTTTGCGGCGCAAGGCTTCAAGGCCCGCAGTGAGACGGCTGACCTCGCGAGGCTTCAGCGCGCGCGCCTGCCCGAGCGCTTTCACGTAAGCCAGGTTGACGCGCAGGTCGTACAGAACGAACCGTTGGTCAAGCGAAAAGGATTCGGAAAACCTTTCGAACTGCGGGTCGCGCCGGCCGCTGAAGCGTCCGCCCCAGAGCTTCATCCCTTCTTCCTCCGCGCGGGCTTCGCCTCCCGCGTCTTGCGCAGTCCAGCTTCAATCCGCAGCGGCAGGCCCAGGATGTTGATGAAGCCCGCGGCGTCCTTCTGATCGTAGTCCGCGCCCATCACGAAGCTGCCGATGCTGGTGTCGTAGAGGGAATAGGGCGACTCGCGATCCAGAACTCTGACATTGCCGCGGTAAAGGCCCAGGGTTACTTTACCCGTCACGTGCCGCTGCGTTGTCTCCACAAAGCTGTCGAGCGCTTCACGCAGCGGGGTGAACCATTGGCCGTAATAGACCAGCTCGGAATATCGCAATGCGACATGCTGTTTGTAGTGGAGCGTTCCTCGATCGAGGCACAACGCGTCCAGTTCGCGGTGGGCGGCGTAGATCAGCGTGCCGCCGGGGGTTTCATACGCCCCATGCGATTTCATTCCCACCAGGCGGTTTTCCACCAGGTCGGTGCGGCCTACGCCATAGCGCCCGCCGATTTCATTCAGCGTTTCCACCAGCTTGACGGCGCCCATCCGCCGGCCGTTGACCGCCATCGGCGCGCCCGCCTCGAAAGCGATGGCCACCTTTCCCTCTTCCTCCGGAGCGTTTTGGGGACTGGAGGTCAGCTTCCAAGCGTCCTCGGGCGGCTCGCCCAGCTTGGTTTCCAGCGGTCCACCCTCGTGGCTCAAGTGCCACAGATTCTGGTCGCGGCTGTAGAGATCCTTCTTGGTGACGGGCACGCGGATGCCGTGAGCTTCGGCGTATTGCAAAGCGTCTTCGCGCGATTTGATGGACCACTCGCGCCAGGGAGCGATGACTCGCAGATGCGGCGCCAGCGCCTTGTAAGCAAGCTCGAAACGTACCTGGTCGTTGCCCTTCCCGGTGCAGCCATGCGCCAGGGCGTCGGCGCCCTGTTCCAGCGCCACTTTCACCTGGGCTTTAGCAAGCACGGGCCTCGCAAGGGAAGTTCCGAGCAGATACTTGCCTTCATAGACTGCGCCGGTCTTGACGGCTTTCCAAAGGTGGCCGGTTACAAACTCCTCGCGCAGATCTTCGACAAAGACTTTGGAAGCGCCGCTAGCCAGGGCCTTCTTGCGGACGGCGGCGTAATCGTCGCCTTGACCCACATTGCCGACCATGGCGATGACCTCGCAGCCGTAATTTTCCCGCAGCCAGGGAATAATGATGGAGGTATCCAGTCCCCCAGAGTAGGCGAGAACTACGCGTTTGACTTGCGCTAGAGAATTAGTAGACATGGATTTGAATTCCGATTTCCTTTTCTAGATAAGCTACCAGTTCGTAGCGCGGACCTGTTCTGTAGGTCCGCGGCTTATGCCCCGACGGGCGAATCTCTGTACGATGGGGAACAAAAACCGCGGACCTACAGAACAGGTCCGCGCTACGTCTCACGTCGCCGCCAGGGCGCGAATCTTCTTGCGAATCACTTCGGCCTGGCGTGAACTGGAAGCGGCGATAAAGATGGTGTCGTCACCTGCCAGGGTCCCGACCACTTCCTCCCAAGGGTTTGCGTCCAGCGCCGCGGCGACCGAGTGCGCGTTGCCCGGCCGGGTCTTTACCACCACGAGGTTCGAGGCTTGACGCACCTCGGTCAAGAACTCTTTTAGCACTACACCCAGGGCCGGATGGCGTGGCGCGACCGGTTCCGCCGCTCCCGGCAGGCGATAACCGGCGCGCGTTTTGACCAGTCCGAGCTCCTCCACGTCGCGCGAAACCGTGGCCTGGGTCACATGGATGCCACGGCGCGCCAGCTTGCGGCGAAGGTCATCTTGCGTCGCGATTTCCTCGGTCCGCAGAACGTCTACGATTTGCGCCCGTCGATAAGCGTTTTCCATGCAAGTTTATGCAAACGACTTATAAATATACCACAGGTTGCCGCGCCCCGGACGGCAAGATTAAAGCCTTAGTGGACATCAGGCCTCTCTGCAACCAGCCGTTCGACGCGTTGAGTGCGTTGCGGGTGCCAATCAGACGCAGTGTCGAGGTCCTCGAACCGAAGGATCCGCCAGGCCAGGAAATCCTTCAGCAGCTCATTCTGTTCGCCAACGTTGTTGTTCTCGTAAACAAAGATCCCTTGCGGTCTGAGTGCGCGGGCAAATGACCCGGTCCCCGCCGCTCAGGAGATTTCGCGCAGTGAGGTGGCCCAGGCGCACGCCGACTGCATGTTGGCGCGCACGTTTTCCAGGCGCGCCTTTTCCGCCAGCAGCGAGAACTGTAGCGTCTCGATAACGTTCCGGAGAGTCCTCAGGTTCTCGCGGTATTTCAAAAGTTCATAAGCCGCTTCGGGTTCCTGCTCTGGCGTCTTGACGGCCGAAGCGAGATGTTCAGAAACCTGTTTAAGCCGGAGGTCCACTTTCTCCAGCCGGCGCACTGCTCCGCGGGACTCCACAACTTTCGCTCCGTTTTGTGCGACTTGGTCAATAAACTCTTGGAACTCGCGATTTGCTATTCGAATGATTTCGTGCAGCTCGTTATCCATGGGATATCCCTTAATCCTCAAGGGTTAAATCGGCAATGGACCTCCGGGCCTTTAATCCGACTTAATTTTTCCCCGCCAGTGGTTTGGCAATGTCGTCGAGCAGATCGGGTTTTCCCTCCACGCGCACGAGATGGGGAAACCGTTCGCCCCTGTGATAGCTGATGGAACGGGTCTGGTAATAATCGTCGCTCAGAACGAGGAAGCGAATCGGCTCATCATTCTTCGTGCCGGCCTTCATGGCGTCATGGAGCAGATCCGCCGTGTAGGCGCGATCGTTGACGGCCACCACCCGCATCCCCGGCATGATCCCGGCCAAATATGCCGGTCCACCAACCAGCGACTCCTGAACCGTCCCGTCGTTCCCGAGGCGTAAGCCCAAGGAGTAAACGGCATTCAATCCACCCCCGAATCGCCCTCCGCCCCCACGGCTCTCGGGCGGTTTGTCCGTGTAATCCACTTTCCATCCGCCCCCCTCGATTCCGCCTACAGGAGCTTCCGGCGAGGTCGAGGTGAGTCGCTCATGGAAGAAACTCGCCCAGTCGTAAGGCACAACCGCCTGCAAGGCCTGAACAAGCTGATCGAAGGTATAAGGCTTTAGTTCCGGACCCTGGTTGGGGCCGCCATAAAAAGCGCGTGCGAAATCCTCCAAAGTTTTCTGGCCATGCGTCTGGTTATGAATGATGGTATCGACTTCCAGCCAGATCAAATCGCCTTCGGGATAGTAATCAGCCCCTCGCAGCCAATTCCCCCAGCCCCGGCCGCCGAAGGATTCTCCTGGGATGCCGTCGGCGGTGTCCTGGAGAGGCCGCCAAGTGCGACCAGGGCGCCCCGGCCCCATGTCGGCGGCGGTCGTCGCCAAGTCCTCACGATATTGCTCGGGATTCCACAAACCGCTGCGGGCGGCGAGCAAGGGCCCCCAGTAAGACGTCAGCCCCTCGTAAACCCAGAGCAGATCGTCTTTCATCGGCGCCTCATAATCCGGAGTGCACAGGCCGGCGGGGCGGCGGAATTTCCCGTTCCAGGAGTGGACGAATTCGTGTCCGAGCAGGCCCGCGACCCCGCGCCTTCCCTCGGGCGTCAGCAATCCCCTTTCACCGACGCGGCTGTCGTCGGACTCATGATGTTCGAGGCCGAAATGCGCCACGTGATCGCTTAGAGTGAGCAGGAAGTGGTAGTCGCGGTAATGGCGTGCGCCGAAAAGCTTGCCAGTTTCCGCCACCATATCGGTCATCCCTTTTTGCATCTCGGGAGTCATCTCGAGGGCTGCGGCGCTGTCAGCCACCAAATCAATTTCGTGATGTATCGGCTCACCTGGAGGCGTTATATCCACGGCGCGGTAGTACTCGCCAGCAATGACAGGCGAATCCACCAAGCTGACAAGGGAAACAGGCTTGAACGTCACCTCATCGCCGGCCGCGTTCTCCATCGGAAGGGGAGTCCCGAACTTCCAACCGGAGGGCAGGCGCAGTGTGGGGTTGAAGGTAATTTTCTCCGCTGGAATCCCCGCGGGGTAAAATACGTTCTGGTTCCAACTGATGATCACCAATTTATCGGTGGCCGATCCGCCCGCGCTGAAGGCCCCGCTGCTCGGCTCGAGGTACTCAAAATCAACTTCGAGGCTTGCCACCCCTGAGGGTACGTCGAGATGAAAAGTGAAAACGTCGAGCAGATCGCGCCTCCAGGGAACCGTCTTCCCATTGGCCGAGAATTTGAGCCCCGCGACGTTGCCTACGGGACCGGAGGGGGTATGTTCGCCGGGTATCCATTTTGGGTAATAGAGTGTGAGGGGTCCCGGCTTTACCGGAACGACCATGTGGGTACGAACAATCTTCTCCGGCACCTGGGAGGCATCGACGGTCAAATTGATAGTCACAGGAGACTGGGCGAACGACGAAACCAGGCCCAGTGTGACGAGACCAAGCAAAAGGATTGGCAATCGTACCCGTAGCGACTTCATCTGGTGAATGTCCTTTGAAAGAAGGTTTGCGACCAAGAGATTGACGGCCATGCCGCAATGAGAAAGGCGGAAAACAGCAAGATTCCGCTCGCCCCAGCCGGAAATGCTACCGCCAGTCGGTGATGGCGTCAACGGATTACAAAGGATGAGGAGCACGCCATCGGGTCCTTTTGGAATGTCCGTTGGTCGCCATCTATCACCGCAGGATCCCGACGAGCCAAACGATTTCCTCATTTGCTTTCAATAGGATGGCATGAGAACTATAGCCGCCCGTGGCGAATGGTTTTCGGCCCCGGCGGGGCCGACTACGCAAATAGGTCGAATCATGCACGAAAAAACCTGCAACAAATCGAATTGGCCTGACAAACTGTCGTCCAAAAGCCGCAATTTTCTGCAAAACGAGTGTCGGTTCAACGTAAATGTCGAAAACTAAGATCTAAAAGTCTGATTCTTTTCGGGCATTGTGTCTTGTGATCCTTTGTTTTCATACACATTCCGGCTTCGAACGTATTATTTAACATCTTTTTTTCCGAGTGCCCCCTGCCGGACCTTCCCCAATGCTTTGATCAGGCGCCACATCAGGCGAAAGTTTGAGTCCTCTAACCTATGTAGATACATTGACTTATGATCCTCAGGAGCCATCTGCGCGGCCAGATTCGCCGCCGATCGAATTCCGTCTCACCGGACTACAAATTGCCTGGCGAGAATCGCGTAAGTGAGGTAGCGCGCGGACCGTGGCCGCGCCACGACAGCGCTTTGGTAAGGCGCTCGAAGGGTTCCATCGCTTCGAAGGCCTGGGAGGATCGCACCGTAGCCGCCCTGTCCTCACCCGGCACTTTGGCGCGGATGTTCTGGAGCGCCAGGATGCGCTGGGAGCGCCGCATCCGCCAAAACGTTTCGCCCATCGGCTCGACCCGATGGCTCTCCAAAACCCGGCGGGGCTGCCCGTACCTCAGTCATACTCAGTGACTACTATCCACTCGATGAGTATACATCTATATATCGACTCTAGTCAAGCTCAATCTTTAACTAGATGTGTATGCCATCAAATCGGACAAGTTGCCCGCGTGAAGGTGGCGAGAGAACCGGCACGCGCCGACGCGCAAGGCGGCGTCCCCACGCCTGGGAGCTGCGCACAGGCGCGCAAACCATTCACCCTATCTTGACTTTGGCGGGACCCTGCTCGATGCGTCTCAGCCCTTCAATTTGGCGGCCAGGGTAGGGATCATCGACGGTTCGACATAGCCCGTCGCCGCCTGCTGGCGGAGTTCATCGAGAATCTTCTGCGCTTCGTCCTTTTTGCCCGCCTGCACATAGAGGTTGGCGAGGGCATAGAGATATTTCGGCTTGCGTCCGGCACTGGCGATGGCCTTTTGCAGTAATCCGATGGCATCCTTAAGGCGGCCTTGCTCGACGTATGCCCGGGAGAGGAAGTAGAGCCCGGCGGGATAGTTCGGGTCGAGGTCCAGGGATTGACCGAATTGCCTTACGGCCTCTTCACGGCGCTGCATTGAGAGCAGGACCCAGCCGGTAACCACATGGGCGAACGGGGCGAGAGGATCAAGCCGCAGGGCTTCCTCGGCCTCGGTCAACGCCGGGTCGAACCGCTGCGTCTCGCGGAGATAGAGAGCATACGCAACATGAGCGTCGGCGTTACTCGGGTTGAGCTCAAGCGCGCGGCGATACGCGCTTTCGATACCGGGTTGATGCGGGTCGGCGAAGTGCAGCGCCTCAGCCAGGACGACGTGTGACTCGGGGATGGATTCATCGAGCGCCAGCGCCTTGTCGACGGCCGGGCGGGCGCGAGCCAGGGCCTGGTCACTGGACATAAAATGATAGTCGGCGTCCTGCAAATAGGCCCTGGCAATACCATCGTAAGCCAGCGCGTAGTTCGGGTCGATCGTGGTGGCGCGCCCGAATGACGCCACGGCATTCTGGAAGCCCGTCTCCGTTCCTTCGGACAGGTGTTGGGATCCCTCGATATAGGCTTGATACGCTTCCGTGTCCACGGTGGTTGCCCGCGCCAAGGCCGCTTCCCGGTCGGGAAGCAGGCGAAGAGTAAGCGACTGCGCGATGTGGCGGGCGATATCGCGTTCAATGGTGAAGACGTCGGTGAGCGGGCGCTCGTAAGATTCCGCCCAGAGGTGCGTCTGGTCACCGGTCTGGATGAGTTGGGCGGTGATGTCAATCTGCCCCGCACCGCGGCGCACGCTGCCCTCCAGCACGTAGCCCACGCCCAGGTCGCGGCCGATGGCGCGGACGTCGGCCGTGGATTTTTTGTACTTCATGATCGACGTGCGCGCGATCACGCCCAGGGCTTGCGGAGCGAGACGGCCGAGATGAGTGATCATCTCCTCGGTCATCGCATCGCTGGCAAAATCTTGCTTGGGATCGCCGCTTAGATTCTGGAACGGCAGCACGGCGAGCATAATCTTGTGCTGGCCCGTCGATAAAGGAGCAGAAGAGTGCCGGCGAAGCAGATACAGGCCCGCACCGATCGCTGCCACGAGGACAAGCGCTGCCATCCCAATCTGCCACGTGTTTGGCGGCTGCGTGCTCGCGGGCAATGAAGCCGCAACATGTGCCGCCGCTAGGCGCTGTTCACCGAGCTGCGCTGAGGCATCCCCGTTTGACCGTTCCACCGGCGCGATGAACCGATACCCGCGGCGAGGCAAAGTTTCGATGAAGCGAGGATTGTCGGCCGAGTCATCAAGCGCATCGCGAAGGCGGCCGATCGCGGTATTCAGGCTGTGGTCGAATTCGACGAAGGTATCATCCGGCCAAAGCCGGCGCCGCAAATCGTCCCGGGACACAACTTGCCCGGGGCGCTCTAGCAACGCCGCGAGGATTTGGAAGGGCTGCTCCTGGAGGCGAACCTTCTGCCCTTTCTTGCGCAGCTCTCCCGCCTGAAGATCGACTTCAAAAAGTCCGAAGTGGAAAACGGTGCCGGGTTGGACCATTGTGGATATTCCGCAACTCCGCCCTACTGTACCATTTTCGACGGGTCGACGAAAAGCCCGAAACCGTGTGACTTGGGTGTGCATGTGATTGAATCTTAAGTCGTTGCCAAGTGATACGGATTTGACTTGCCCCAGGCCCAGCCTGCGATACGATGAACAGGTTATTTCGGACATAATGTTCTTTGCCGATCTCGGGCGTTTTCGGACTTCTTGGCTGTGCCGGATTCACCCTGCGGCGGGAAGGATTCACCTGGAGGCACTCGATGGCTCATGTCAATTTGTCCGTCAACGGCGAGCAGTTCAGCGCCGAGCTGGACCCGGCGATGCCCCTGCTTTGGGCGTTGCGCGATGTGCTGAACCTGACTGGCACCAAGTTCGGCTGTGGGATGGGTTTGTGCGGCGCCTGCACGGTGCACTTGGACGGCGAAGCCGTGCGCTCGTGCCAAACCGCCGTCGGCTCGGTAGGCAGCAAGAAGATCACTACGATCGAAGGCCTGTCGCCCGACCGCAGCCATCCGATTCAGCGTGCCTGGATTGCCGAGCAGGTTCCGCAATGCGGCTATTGCCAGCCGGGGCAGATCATGCAGGCGGCGGCGTTGCTCCATCAAAATCCTCATCCCACGCTCGAGCAAATCAATCAAGCCATGACCGGCAACATCTGCCGCTGCGCGACGTACCAGCGGATTCGCCGCGCCATCCAGCGAGCAGCGCAGGAGGGAGCCTGATGCCAACCGATTCCCAAGTCGATCGACGCAACTTCTTGAAGGGTGGAGCGGCTTTCCTTGTTGGCTTCTACCTGCCCGCCCGCGGGAGTGCCCAAAGCGCGCGCGTTCCCGGGCCGGAAACCTTAAAGGCCAACGCCTGGATCGCCATTACGCGCGACGACCGGATCACGCTGCTCACTGAAACTCCGGAAATGGGGCAAGGCACTCGAACCGCCGACGCCATGATGCTGGCGGACGAACTGGAGGCCGACTGGTCGACAATTCGCGTGGAGCAGGCGCCCACCCTTCCCGATGTCTACAAGCACTTGCACACCGGCGGCAGTGGCGGCACCGTGCGCAATTGGATGCCGATGCGCACCGCCGGAGCGCAGGCGCGGGAGATGCTCCTCACCGCGGCAGCGGGTGAGTGGAAGGTTCCCAAGAATGAATGCCAGGCGCAGAAGGGAAGCATCATCCATACGCCAAGCGGGCGGCGCCTGCGCTACGGTGAATTGGTGGAGGCGGCGTCGCGACTGCCGGCCGCGAAGCCCGATCAAGCCCCGCTGAAGGACGCGAAGAGTTTTAGTTTCATCGGCAAGCCCGTTCCCCGCGTTGATACGCCCAGCAAAGTGGCGGGCACCGCCGTCTTTGGAATTGACGTGCGGGTTCCCGGAATGCTGTTCGCGGTGATTGCGCGCTGCCCCCACTTCGGCGGCGAACTTGCCACTTGCGACGATAGCGTGGCGAGAGCCGTCCCCGGCGTGCGGAGAGTTTTCCGTGTTCCGGCCATCGGCTTCATGCCCGTCACACCCGGAGATGGCCGCAACATCCATGTAGCCGGTGGAATGGCCGTGGTAGCGGACTCCACCTGGGCGGCGATTGAAGGACGAAAGGCGCTCAAAATTACGTGGAACAAGGGACCTGGGGCGCAAGAGAGCACCGAAACTCTGCGGACGGCGTTTCAGCAGCAAGCCGCAGGCCCAGCAACTGTGGTGGCCGTCGATCGTGGCGACGCTCGGAAGGTTTTGGCAGGAGCGCAGAAGCGGGTCGAGGCTGAATACGAACTGCCTTTCCAAGCCCACGCCACGATGGAGCCGATGAACGCGACGGTGCACGTGCGCGGCGACGGAACCATCGAGGTCTGGACGCCCACGCAGATTCCCGAAATTACCCAAGCGGAAATCGCGGCGCTCTCGGGCGTGCCGCCGGGTCACGTCACGGTTCACACCACGTTTTCAGGAGGCTCCTTCGGACGCCGCTACCAGTGGGATTACGCTGCCGAGGCGTGGCAGGTGGCCAAGGAAATGAAGGTCCCGGTGCAAACGGTCTGGACGCGCGAAGACGATATTCGACACGATTTTTACCGGCAGTACTTTCGCTATCGCCTCTCGGGCGCGCTGGACGATCGCGGCAATATTACCGCTTGGTCGTGGCGATCGGTATCGACGCCGATTCGCGCCGTTTTCGATTCGCCCGAATCACTGAAAGATCCGAAGCACGTTGCCTCTCAGGAAATGGATTCGACCGACACGCTTCCCTACCAGGCGCAGAGCTATCGTTCCGACTACGCGCCGGTCCATTCAGTCGTGCCCCGGGCATGGTGGCGCTCGGTCTCCTCCTCGGCCGAGGCGTTCGCGATCGAATGCTTCATCGACGAACTCGCGCACGCCGCCGGCGCTGACCCTTATGAATTCCGCATGCAAAGCCTGCGAGCAGATCAAGCGGAGAATACGCAAAAGCTGCGCGGTGTTCTGAAACTCGCCGCCGAGAAGTCCGGGTGGGCGCAGCCGCCGGCGCCCGGTCATGGCCGCGGCATTGCGTCCTATCAATTTGGCGGCAGTTACATAGCCCAAGTCGCCGAGGTGTCGGTGGATCAAGCAGGCGCGCTGCGTGTCCACCGGGTGGTGGCAGCGGTCGACTGTGGCCTGGCGGTTAACCCCAATAGCGTCGCTGCGCTCATCGAGGGCGGAATCAACTACGCGCTCACGCCGGTGCTCTCGGGCGAGATCACCATCAAGGAAGGCGCCGTCGAGCAAAGCAATTTTCACGACTATCGGGTGCTGCGAATGGCGGATGCTCCCGAGATTGAAGTTCACATTGTTCCAGGGGGAAAAGATCCGGGCGACGGTGTCGGCGAGTCCGGAGTCCCGCCCACAGCCCCGGCCGTGGCCAACGCCATATTCGCCGCCACAGGAAAACGCCTGTGTCGCCTGCCCGTCCGTCCGGAAGACTTGAAAACCGTGTGAGCGAGTTTTATAGCCTGGCATTCACTGCGCAGCTTTAGAGTGCGGCAGCTTGCTGCCGCTTTCCTCCGCGCGAGCTATGCTCACGGGGTGATTCGATCCGGGAAATGAATTTCCGCCTTCGAGGAGAATGGAACTCTGGGGATTTCGGGCCAGCCAGCAAGCTGGCTGGGGCAAAAGCGGCAGCAAGCTGCCGCACTCTAAAGCTTCGCACTCTAAAGCTTCGCACTCTAAAGCTTCGCGCTCTAAAGCTTCGCGCTCTAAAGCTCCGCAGGGTGATCGAGGGGTGTACGCAGGGTTGTTACAGGTCCGCGGGGTCTACTTCGAATTCGTCGTCCACCTTCACCCGGTCGATCTTCATGGTCATGATTCTTTTGTAGAAGGAAGTTTCCGCGCGGCGCTCGAACCACCCTGCCGAACACCAGGCATAAAGAGAGGGTTCGCGGACGATTCCATGATGCACAGCGTTGCGGTGAACGTAGCTCAAGCGCGCAAAGTACGACGCGGGGTAAGTCAACTCGGTCTCCCAATACTGATACCAAACTTGGCGGCCGACCGCTTGGTCCCAGCGATTTGCCTGAATAGCCGTTAAGGAATGGAACTCTTTAGTAAAAGGGGTCAACGTGGCGCCGGAAGCCGGCGATGCGGCGACGAAGTGATAGTGATTGGGAAAGACGGCCCAGGCCTGAAGGCTCCACTGATGCTTTTCACAGACGGCGAGAAAGGAGTCCGAGAGATATTCGAGACGGTGGACGCCCCGGAAAAACGGTCGTTTCTCATAGGTGGCGCCGGTCACGCAATACGTCCCCGGATAAGCCAGACAATGAAGCGGGCTGTGCGGCCAATCACGCATGGGCGCGAATTGTACTCCAAATCGGTCGGGCATGCGCAGCTTTAGAGTGCGGCAGCTTGCTGCCGCTTTCCTCGCCGTGAGCTTGCTCACGGGGTCATTCGATCCGGGAAATGAGTATCCGCCTTCGAGGTGAATGGAAGTATGGGGGTTTCGGGCCACCCAGCTTGCTGGCGGGGGAGTGCAACGAATCTAAG
>CAWEFC010000054.1:0-31057 GCA_963808085.1 uncultured Acidobacteriota bacterium | reverse complement strand
GCGCAGACACGCGATGTTTGGTGTCGGCGATCTCCCGAAGGGACCTTTTCTTCCGACCGCGCTACGTCGCGAGTATACTCTCCTGCGCCATGCCCTTCTACCACCGCACCTGGACTACATGCATAACAACCCTGTAACGCGGGGCCTGGTGAATTCCCCCGAGGACTGGCCGTGGTCAAGTTGGAGGTTCTATTATTTGGAGGATGCGTCAATTCTCCGCATGGACCGTATGGGCTGAGTTCAACTTCTGAGCAGTCCCTGCGGGAGATCGCAGACTCCCAACGGCAGGAGTCTGCGCCAGCCGGCACCGTATGGCCCGCCTTTGAATTCTACGGTGGCGATGGCGCCTTTCCGCTGGTGGCAACGATGCAGGATGTGGAACATTCGTCCTCCTGTCGATGCCGGATCATGGATTGCACGCCACTGGGCGCTACGCCAGAGGTCGCGGCGGAGCCGGCGTGAGGCCGTGGCGCATCATGATCTCGGCCATCTTCGCTCGGTCCGGCGGCCCGCCAGCCGCCGCGTTGATCACCTCGGCAGACTCGCGGAAAAACTCCGGACCGATCGCGGCTGGCGTGATCACGCAGAGTGCCTTCGCGTCCTGGCCGTCGTTGTTGTCGAACCGGTGAATGGCGCCGCGCGGAATGCAGAGTGCCTGCCCCGGCCCAACATCGATTTGTTTTCCGTCGACGGTCCAGGTCAGCACGCCGTCGATACCGTAGATTGTCTCCTCGTAATGGCCGTGGCTATGCGCCGGGGCCGCCAGGCGTTGCGCGCTGGGGACAAAGAGCTCAAAGGCCGCGATGCTACCCGTCGAGTTCTCTCCGGTGAGCAAGAAGCGCACCGCGAGCGGCCCAAGACGGATGGTCTCATCGGAGGGATTGAGACGGGGGGCGTGGTTTTGCTGTGTCATGTGTGCCTCTCCTCGTAGTAAATTCCATTTACTATGCTACACTGTAAATGCAGTTTACTAAGAATGTCAAGGACAAAATGTCAAGTTCACCGGTCAAAACTACGGATATGCTCATCGGGGCATTACTGCGGGTTCCGGCTCAGGCGATCCACCGCCGTCTCATCAAGGAGCTCAACGCGGCCGGTTTTGAGGAGCTACGCGTGCCGCATATGGCGGTGCTGCAGTTTCCGGGTCCAGATGGGGTTCGCCCAGGCACTCTCGCCGACCGCGCCGGCATCAGCAAGCAGGCCATGAACCAGCTACTCAGGAGTCTCGAAGGTCTCGGTTATATCGTCCGGTCCGACGCGCCCGACGAGGGCCGCGCACGAATTATCCGCTTTACCAAACGCGGAGGCGCCGCATACGCCAAGATCCACGAGACTCTCCGGGACATCGAGCGCGAATGGAGCGCTGAGCTCGGGCCCAAGCGTTTCACCCAGCTCAAAGAGTTGCTGCTTCGCGTCTGGGAGAGCCGGTTGACCCGCTAGCCAGTGGCCTTCGCAGCCGATCAAGAAAAGGATAAGTCCTGGATGACGGCGTAACAGGAAATTGAGACGAATTGACCTGGTGGAGCTACGATGATCTTGCCGGACGAAACGGAAGCGGGCTCTGCCGGGACTCAACCATGCTGAAGGATAGCCTGCGGGTCGTAGCGATGCCTTGAAAATCCCCGCCCGAGGGGCGGAATACTCACGAACGGAGAGCGCCCTCTCTCCCTTACAGGCTGAACCAGTACAATTTCCGTATGGGTTCAATCCCTTATGGCGTACTGACGGCGTAACGCAGAGTAATTTTTCTCGAAGAAAAATAACTCTGCGCTGCGCCCCTTAGTGGGCTTGCGTTTGGGTTTTGGCGTCCTTTTTGTTGGCAAGGCTATTATCTCCACACTTTTCTGTGGCCCTTAAGAACTATCCCGTTCATTGGTCCCTCCACCGCTGCCCTCGCTATCGCTTGCTCTTTGGCCCTGGACACATCACCCCGAGAGTGTCTATCGCACCATGAAGTTTGGATTATTAATTGCCAGTGAGGAAGTTGGGCAGGCTTATTCCACTGCGCTGTTTCACCATGAATGCCGATAGAATTCAGGGCTGCTAGGACCTTGTTTTCAATATCGCTTCTTTCGGCTTCGGATAGAGTGGACCAATCTGCCATGCGCTCAGTGTGCCACGGCAGGCAGAACGCGGCAAGTGGGTTCTTCTGCCCCCAGGATATCGCGCCTGAGAAAGGCCCGCGGACAGAAAGGCACTGACCGTGGCTACGTGCTCGGTTTGAATTCGTAGCGGCGAGTTTACCTCGCCAAATGGCGGCGTAAAGCCGCCTCTACTTCAAGCCTAGACACCCACCTCCCCCCTCGAAGGTTTGACTCACCTTCACTCACCCGTTATATATATTAGTTTGATTTCGCGCTCTTGCCGGACGCAATCAGGAGAAGGTCCCTTTGGAAACTGAGATCCCCAAGGTTTATTCGCCGGAAAACATTGAACCCCGCTGGGCTCGCCTATGGGTCGAGCAAAACATTTATCGGCCCACGGACGACGATGCCCTGCCACCTTTCTGCCTGGTGATTCCCCCGCCGAATATAACCGGGATGCTCCACATGGGGCACATGCTGGAGCACACGGAGATCGACATCCTAATGCGTTGGCACCGCATGCGCGGCGAAAACGTGCTCTGGCTTCCCGGCACGGATCACGCTGCCATCGCCACCCAAATGATCGTCGAGCGCGAACTGGGCCGCGCGGCACTGCCCGCCTTGGAAGGCGCGCAGGCGAAGAGCGCCTGGCAGCGCGAGGGCCAGCGCCTGCGCTTGGAAATGGGCCGTGAGAAGTTCCTGGAGCAATGCTGGCAATGGAAAGAAAAGAATGGCGGCACCATTCGCCGGCAGATGGAGCGTTTGGGCGCCTCTGTCGATTGGACGCGCGACCGCTTTACCATGGACCCTGCATACACGCGCTCCGTGCAGGAGGTTTTCGTTCGGCTTTACGAGGAAGGTCTGATCTATCGTGGGCAATACATCGTCAACTGGTGCCCGCGTTGCGGCACAGCAGTTTCGGACCTGGAAGTCATCCACGAAGACCGGGCCGGCCACCTCTGGTACATTCGATATCCCTTTGAGGATGGCCAGGGTCACCTGACCGTGGCCACCACCCGGCCAGAAACGATGCTGGGTGACACGGCGGTGGCGGTGAACCCCGCCGACGAGCGTTACAAATCCGCACAGGGCCGCAAGATCGTTCTCCCGTTGCTGGGGCGAATCATTCCTGTTGTCGGCGATAATTTTGTGGACCCGAAATTCGGCACGGGGGCAGTGAAGGTGACGCCTGCCCACGATGCCAATGACTACGCCATCTCTCAACGCCACAATCTTCCGCGCGTGGTCGTGATTGACGAACATGCCCGCATGACCGCCGACGCCGGGCAAGCGTACCAGGGGCTCGATCGGTACAAAGCTCGCGAGGCGGTGGTGAGGGACTTGCAGGAGCAGGGTTGGCTCGAAAGGACTGAAGACTACCCGCTCAGCGTCGGAACGTGCCAGCGCTGTAAGACCGTCATCGAACCGCTGCTATCCACGCAATGGTTCCTGAAGACGCAGCCACTGGCGGAGCCTGCCATTCGCGCGGTGGAAGACGGCCGGGTTCGGGTCATCCCCGAAAACTATAAGAAAATCTACCTCGACTGGATGTACAAGATTTACGATTGGTGCATCTCGCGGCAGCTATGGTGGGGGCACCGAATCCCCGCTTGGTATTGCGACGCCTGCGGCGAGGTCGTCGTTGCCCGCGAAACGCCCGCCGAGTGCCCCAAATGCGCCAGCGGCTCTTTACGCGCTGATGCGGACACGCTCGATACCTGGTTTAGCTCAGGCCTTTGGCCGTTCGCCACCATGGGTTGGCCGGAGGAGACCGCCGACCTGCGCCGTTTTTATCCCAACAACCTCATGATCATGGGCTTCGATATTCTGTTTTTCTGGGGCGCCCGCATGATCATGATGGGTCTGAAATTCATGAAGGATGTGCCGTTCCGTGAGCTTTACATCCACGCTTTGGTGCGCGATGCCGAGCGGCAAAAAATGTCGAAGACCAAGGGCAACGTGCTTGACCCGTTGGAAGTCACGGAGAAATATGGCACTGACGCGGTGCGATTCGCACTGGCCATCAGCGCCGCGCCCGGCACGGACATCGCCTTTTCCGAGGATAAGGTCGAATCGTATCGCGCCTTTGCCAACAAAATTTGGAACGCCGGCCGCTTCATTCTGATGAACCTCGAAAATATGCCGGAGGCCCTTCGCGATCAACTGGCGCGGGCGCTGGAGCCGATTCCCGGAATTGGTTTTGAGCCCGTGGCCGCGCCCGAGCACCTGGCGCTGGCCGATCGCTGGATTTTTTCACGCCTTGCAACCGTGACCCGAGAGATGGAAGAGTCCCTCAAGGATTACCGCTTCCACGAGGCCGCATTCAAAATCTATCACTTCTTCTGGCACGAGTTCTGCGACTGGTATGTGGAATGGCTCAAGCCGGAAATCACTCGTCCGGCGGACGGCGAGAAGGTGCCTCCCGCGTGGATCAACCTGGCTCGCGTCTTTGAGGCTTCGCTTCATCTGCTCCACCCCTTTATGCCGTTTATCACTGAGGAATTGTGGCATTTGCTTCCTCAGCTTGATGCGGGAGTTTCCATTTCCTTGACGGACTTCCGCATGGTCACCGAGCGCGTGGCCGATCCGATATCAGAAAAGCAATTCGAAAAAGTGCAGGAGTTGGTCGTCACGGCGCGCAACGCCAAGGCGGAAATGGGGCTGCACAAGCAGAAGCCGAGCCTCCAAGCGGCTTCCGAGGATTTGCGGTTGCTGGAAATCTTCCGCGCTCATCAGGAGACCATCCTGCGCCTCGCGGCCTTGCAGGCGATGCACCTGACGCGGGGTCGTTTGTCGGCGGAACTGCCGGACGTACGATCGGGCGCCTCCTTCGATCTGCGCATTCTGCACGAGGACAAGGTCGACCACGAGGCCGAGCGCGTCCGCCTGGGCAAGGAGAAGCAGAAGCTCGAGCAGCAGCTTACGCAAGTGCGTGCGCAATTGGGAAATCAGGAATTCCTCGCGCGTGCACCCAAAGAGATCGTGCGCGGCGCCGAGCACCGGCTGAAGGATCTCGAGGAGCTGTTAAACAAGGTTATCGAATCCCTCGGAAGGTTGGGTTGAGGCGTGGGCGGATATCTCAGTCCTCCGGCAGCCGACGAGTCCTCCGAATCTCTCGATTTTTCCTCTGAGGAGCTCCGCGACCTAGTTTTCCACGCGCTCGCGGAGGACTTGGGCCAGGGCGACCTGACGACCCGCGTCACCCTTGCCGGGACCCTTCAGGCGAAGGGCACCTTTAATAGCAAACAGCAATTGGTCGTGGCAGGGCTGCCCATTGCGAGATTGGTTTTCGAGGTGCTCGATCCCTCCGTGGAGTGGCAGGGCGGCGTGGAAGAAGGGACGGAAGTCGCGCCGGGCACGCCGCTCGCTTCGATCCTCGGAGCCGCCGGTTCACTTTTGGCTGGAGAGCGCGTCGCGTTGAATTTCTTGCAGCACCTCAGCGGCATTGCGACGTACGCCCGCCGATTGAAAGGTGAACTCGTGGGAACCCGCGCGGAATTTCTGGACACCCGCAAAACTACGCCAGGGCTGCGCCGCCTGGAAAAATACGCCGTGCGCGTCGGTGGCGGAAGGAACCACCGCCTGCGCCTGGACGACGGAATCCTGATTAAGGGGAACCACCTGCGCTTGGTGGGAGGGATTCGCACTGCGGTTGAACGCGCCATCCAACAACGCCCGGCGGGTTATCACGTGGAAGTCGAAATCACATCGTTGCCGGAATTGGAAGACGCCATCCAGGCCGGGGCTGATGGCGTGCTGCTTGATAACATGACGCCCGAGGAGGTCCGGGAATGCGTCGAGCGCGCTGCGGGCCGCGTCCGACTTGAGGTCTCGGGGGGCATCGACGCCAGCAATATTCGCGCCTACGCAGAGGCGGGCGTCGATTATATTTCCGTTGGCGCCCTCACTCATTCCGCCGCCGCCGTGGACATTAACTTCCGTATTGTGTCAATTTAGGTGCAAGGTATCAGGTGTCAGGTGCCAGTGCTCGGACGATGTGGGCTGATAGCAGAAGTTCACCTTCTTCCCGGCTCATGCCGGCAGCACGTAGTTCCTGACACCTGACACCCGACACCGGCTAAGCCCATGACTACCGGAATCACCGATCGCCGAATCGACAAGCTGATTCATCTTCTGGTGAAGAACGCCACGGTGGTGGTGCCGGGTCCGAAAATTGCCTCGGAGATTGGCGTCACGCGACAGCAGGTCTGGGAGTGGATTGAGAAACTGCGTTTGTTGGGTGTCGAGATTCGGGGAGTGCCGCGGGAAGGATATCAATTGGCGACGGTCCCCGATATTCTTATTCCCAGCTTGCTGCGGGCGGAGTTGGGCGACCTCCCCATCGGGCGAACGATCGTTCATTTCTTCCGCACCGACTCTACCAATGCGGTCGCGCTCAGGCTTGCTGCGGAAGGGGCCGAGCACGGAACCGTCGTCGTCGCGGAGGAGCAAACCGCCGGCCGGGGCCGCCTGGGGCGCACCTGGTACTCGGAAAAATCCAGCGGCATCTACACTTCCATCATCCTCCGGCCGCCTCTTTCTCCCGCCGCCGCGCCCGTGTTGACGCTCATGGCGGGCTTGGCAGCGCAGAAGGCCGTGACCGCCGTGACCGGCCTCGTGGTGGACATCCGCTGGCCGAACGATTTGCTGGTCAACGGGAAGAAGGTCTGCGGAATTCTGACGGAAATGAGCGCGGAGGTCGACCGTTTGCACGCCGTTGTGCTCGGGATCGGCATGAACGTGAGCCACAATCAGATGCCGCCTGCCCTCGAAAACATTGCCACCTCGCTTCGGATGGAAGCGCGCCGGACCATCTCTCGCGTCCAGGTTCTCGTCGCTTTGCTTCGCGAAATTGAGCGTCACTATCAAATGCTGCTGAAGAGTGGGAACCGGGCCATCACCGAGCGCTGGGAAGCCGCTTCCACGTTTGCGCATGGCAAGCACGTCCGCGTGGTTACCCCCACAGGCGGAGCGCTGGCCGTTACCACCGGCGTCGATCCGAGCGGGGCCCTGAAAGTCCAGTACGACGACGGCCGCCAGGAGTCGTTGGTAGCCGGCGAAGTCGTGGAAGTGAAGTAGAACTTTCCTTACCTTGGCCCGCTGATCCGGTAGCGTGATAAGATTTTCCCCGAGAGATTCTATGGATAACCCTAACTCCACAATTCTCGTCATCGACGTTGGAAACACCAATACCGTTCTGGGGTTGTACCAGGGAGCCACCTTGCGGGCGCTTTGGCGGCTTACAACCAGCCGCGAGCAGACGGCGGACGAATACGGGATATTAATCCACAACCTATTCACTTTGGGCCAGCTCTCGGCCTCTGAAATCAGCGGCATTATGATCGCCAGCGTCGTGCCGCCGCTGGATTCAGTCCTGGCGGAAATGGCCAGGAAATATTTCAAGATGGAGGCTCTGTTTCTGGGGCCGGGAACGCGGACAGGTATGGCGATTCTGTATGAAACACCGCAGGAGGTGGGGGCTGACCGGGTCGCGGACGCCGTGGCGGCCTACGAGAAATACGGTGGACCGTCCATCGTCGTGGACTTGGGGACGGCCATCACTTTTGATTGCATTTCCGCCAAGGGTGAATACGTGGGCGGGGTCATCATGCCAGGAATCGGCATCGCCGCCGAAGCACTGTTTCAGCGTACGGCGAAGCTGCCGCGCGTGGAAATCCGCGAACCGGACCGCGTGATTGGGACCAATACCATCAACAGCATTCAGTCAGGCCTGTTCTATGGTGCGGTGGACGCCATCGACGGCATGCTGGACCGGCTTGGCGCGGTGCTGGGAAAACCGGTGAAAGTCATCGCCACCGGCGGCCAGGCGCCGCTGGTGGCGGGCGCGTCCAAGTATAAGCCGACGCTCGACTCCTCCCTGACCCTCGATGGCCTGCGCATTATTTACCATCGCGTTCACTCTTCCCCTCGGCGCAAGTAGGTCCTTGACCTTGGAAAATTACTTCAACTACTTCACCGAAATCGAGGAAGAGTTCCGCAAGTGCCGCTCGGAGCCGGTTCTGCTCTCGCCAATTGACTGGGCGCTGGTGGAATCGTGGAAAGAACAGGGCTTCCCGCTGGAAGCTGTATTGTTGGGGATCCAGCGCTCATTCGAGAAATTCAAGGCGGGAAAGCGCAGCTACCGCAAGGTGAATACGCTGGCGTATTGCTCGCAGGAGGTATTTCGCGCGGTGGAAGAATCTCGGACCGCGGCGGCGCAGGGAGGAAGCCCTCTCGCTGCGAAGGCTGAGACACCGACCGGGTTCTCAGCCGAGGAGATCGCGCAATTCCTCGGTCGCTGCGCGGAGTCGGTGGAAGATGCTGGTCGGCAGGCGCGGGCGGAAGGGAAGCAAGTGCTGGCCGACGAACTGACGGAAGCGGCGGGCACGTTGAGGAAGCTCTCCGAACATGCGCAAGCAGGAAGCACGGATGATTTCGAGGGCACGGAGCGGAACCTCACGGTTCTGGAGGACAAGCTGAATGCTTCTCTCCAGCGCGGCACGGCAGTGGAAACCCTGGCGCAATTGCGCGCGGAAGTGGATCGCGGGCTCCTCCCCTATCGCCGCAAAATGGCGGCCCCGGAGGTCGATTTGCTCGAGAGGCGCTTCCTCAAGAACCGCCTGCTTGAGCACTACAAGATTCCTCGATTGAGCTTGTTCTATTTGTAGCAGTTCGCCTGCTTGAAGGTTGGTACGAGTGTCATCACCATTTGAATTCTCACCGGTCAAGCTGGTTTACGGCGGCGAGGCGTTGGGCTTCCATGCTGGGCGCACCGTTCTCGCGCCACGCGTTCTGCCTGGCGAGCGCGCCGAAGTGGAGGAATTCCGCCGGCAAAAGGGCGTCATTCATGCGCACCCGTTGCGGATTTTGGAGTCTGCGCCCGGGCGCGTAGAACCCTCGTGCCCATACTTCGGCCGCTGTGGCGGCTGCCAGTATCAACATCTCGTATACGCCGCGCAAGTTGCCACGAAAGTCGAAATCCTGCGGGAAACGCTGCGACGGTTGGGCCAAGTGAAATGGGAAGGGCCCATTCCCGCGCATTCCGGCCCTGAGTGGAATTATCGCAACCAGGCGCAATTGAAGATCGGGAGCCCTCCCGGCGGCGCTCCGGGTCTGGGGTTTTTCGAGGCCGATTCGAACCGGTTGATTCCCATTGATGCTTGCCCGATTCTGTCGCCTCGCCTGAACAGCCTGCTCGCGGCATTGCGCCGCGAGTCTTGGGCAAGCGTGTTGGCGAATGGCCGAGAGGTGGGACTCCTGGGGGACGCTCGCGACGACCAAGTGATGCTGACGCTCGACGGGAGCTGGAATGCGCAGGAAGCCGAAGCGCTCGCCGCACGGTGTCTTGCCGAACTTGCGGGAGTAGCAACCGTCGCCATCACTCACGATACAAGCGTGCGTGTTTTCGGCGAGCCGCACCTTACCTATCATGTTGGGGAATTTGCCTATCGAATCAGCCCTACCGCATTTTTCCAAAGCGCGCGATTTCTGCTGCCGGAGTTGGCGGCCGCGGTAACGGGAGACGAGTCCGGCAGCGTGTCGATTGACCTCTACGCGGGGGTTGGCCTCTTCACTCTGCCCCTGGCAAAACGGTTCGAGCAAGTGATTGCGGTCGAGGCACATCCGCCCGCCGCCGCTGACCTCGCCGCGAACGCGCGCACCGCCTCCGGGAATAGAATTCGCGCCCACGCCGCGACAGCGTATGATTTCTTACGGCGCTACGCGCAGATGAATCCGGATTTGGTGGTCATGGACCCGCCGCGTGCGGGCGTGGGAGCGGGCACCCTGAAACTCCTCATGGATCTGCGGCCCCAGCGCCTGCGTTACGTATCCTGCAGTCCACCGACCCTCGCCCGGGATCTGGGATTCCTGCTCCAGCATGGTTACCGTCTCGACACGTTAGAAATGTTTGATTGCTTCCCGCACACATACCATATAGAATCCCTCGCTCGGTTATCTCGAATCGACCGCGAAAGCGCAAGAAGCGTACCCCTTGTTAGACCCAATACCAGATAGCGAACCCCGGCCCACGTTTAAGTCTCCCTTGGCGGCGCTGGCAACGTGCTTCGCCTTGGGAATAGCCTGGGCGCATTACTTCCGCGCTGCGGTGGGGATTCATTGGGTTCTGATCAGCGCGCTCGCATGCATTCTTATCGGTCTCATCCTACTGCGCAGAAGCTGGGACCGGCTCGCCGTCTCCTTCGTTTTGGCCTGCATGGTTTTTACCGGCGTAGCAGCGGCGCGGCGCTGGGAGATGCGTTTTCCACTGAACCATGTCCGCTATCTGGAGTCGCTCGGCGCCGACCTCAGCGGGCCCATTCGGCTTGAGGGCCGGGTTATTTCGACCCCTTACAACAGCGGATACGCGACGCAGTTCGATGTGGAGTCGCGACGCGTCGAATCCCTCGGGCGCGTTTACCATGTGACCGGCAAGGTCCGCCTGCGGGTGCAAGGCTTGGAGGGTCGCGACGCTTCGGGGACCCTCAGCGCTGGCGAAATTCAATTCGGCGATGAGATTCAAGCTTCAGTTCGCCTGCGCCGGCCGCACGTCTATCGAAATCCCGGCAGTTTCGATTTCCGCCGCTGGATGGAGGACATCGAGGACATTTACTGGAATGGAACCGGGGAGAGTCTCCGGCTGATGAAGAAAGCCACCAACGCCCCAGGTTTCCATTTCGACGAATTCGCCGAGCGCGCACGCCAGCGCTTGTTGCTCGGCATTGATGATCTCTATCCTCCGTGGTCAACCGAGGGACGTTACGGTGCGGTGATGAAGGCGGTGTTGTGGGGCGACCGCACGGCCCTCGATTCCGGCACCATCGATGATTTTCGCAAGACGGGCCTTTATCACTTGCTCGTCATCGCCGGGCTGCACGTCGGATTGCTCATCCTCCTCCTGGAATTTCTGCTGAAGAGCATGCGGTTTAAGCGGGCAGCGCGCTCATTCATTATGCTGGGATTCCTGGCGACTTACGCTTTTCTGGTAGAACAGCGCGCCCCGACGCTGCGCGCCACTCTGATGATTGCGTTTTACCTGGTGGCGCGGATCCTCTACCGTGGACATTCCTCCTTGAATTCGTTGGGGGGCGTGGCGCTAATGCTTCTTTACCTACGTCCGGCTTGGCTGTTCGAATCGGGATTTCAGCTTTCCTTTTCCGCGGCGCTGCTGATCGTCGGAGTCGCCGTTCCGGTTCTCCTGCGCACTGTCGAGCCTTATCGCCGGGCGCTTTGGCGGCTCGACGATATTTTGCTTGACGATTACTTCTCGCCGCGGCTGGCGCAGGCCCGCCTGGACATGCGGGATCTGGTCTACGCGTTGCGCCGCCACGTGGACTTTTTTGATCGCTGGCCTGCCTTTTCGCGCAACCTTGTTGTCCTGCCTCTGAAGCTCTTGCTTTGGGTCGCCAATATTCTTGTCTTTTCTGCCGTTCTGCAACTGGGCTTGCTCCTGCCGATGGTGGAGACCTTTCACCGTGTAACTTTCGCGGGCGTGGGATTGAACGCGCTGGCGATTCCGGTGATGACGCTCCTGCTGGCTCTCGCGTTGCCGATTAATTTGCTCAGTGTCGCGTCACCGGTGGCCGCGGTCGGGCCAGCGAAGGTGCTGAGCCTGGTCATGACCCTTCTGTTTGACATGACGCACCTGCCGGGGCTCGCACCGTGGCTCTCTTACCGAATGCCGGCGCCGCCAGTGTGGGTAGCGCTCGGATTTTGCTGTGCATTTGTGCTGGCGGGTGTTGCTCTCCGCTTCGCCCCACGGGCTGCGAGCGCGGCGTTGGCGGCTTGTGCAATATTTGTTGTTTTGGTGGCGGTCCAGCCCTTTGAGCCTCGACTTCCACGCGGCACACTGCAATTGACGGCGCTCGATTGCGGCCAGGGAGAGGCACTCTTCCTGGTGCTTCCGGGCGGCACCACATTGTTACTCGATGCGGGAGGCGGCCGCGCGCGGGGACCGGGCGAGGGCGCTTTTAGGGGCCGGCGTTGGGACCCGGGTGAGGATATCGTCTCACCCTACCTGTGGTCGCTCGGCATTAAAAGGATCGATGTGCTCGCGTTCACGCGCGCGCGGGGCGACGACATTGGAGGGCTTTCCTCCATCCTCGATAACTTTCGCGTGGACGAATTCTGGCACGCTCCTCATCCCGAAAATCCCGTTTATGCGGCGCTTCTAGAGACTGTGGCGAAGCGCGGGATTCCGACTCGGACCCTCTTGGCAGGTGACGCCATGACATTCGGCGCCGCCTCAATTCGTGTTTTGTGGCCCAAAGCTGTTTCCGTTGACGAAGTGGCGGAATTAAGCCCGCCGTCGGGAGATACTGAGCTAAGAACCGGCGCGACAGGAAAGCCACAGTGTGACGACTCTCTGGTCATGAGGGTCAGCATGGGCAGGATGAGTTTTCTACTGCCCGGAGACGCAGGCAGGGACGCAGCGCAAGGAATTCTCCAGTCAGGTGAACCATTGAAAAGTCAGGTATTCAAGCTGGAAAGCCACCAGGCGAGGTCGTTGGCAAACCGGGATTTCCTGGCGCGCGTTGCTCCCCGAGTGGCGATTGTTACCTCCGAGACGGGTGGCAGAGGGGATGGTTTCGAGCGACCTGCGGCGATCGACGTCCTAGTGAATGTCGGTGTCACGGTTTTCCGCACCGAATTTGACGGCGCCACCACGGTCGATTGGAGCGGCGGGCGCATGGTGGTGCGGAGTTACACGAAGCCGGAAGGGGTTACGATCACAGGCGAGGTGAATACGTCACTCCGGCGGTAGCGCCCGCCCGTTTTCGAGTTTCGCGATGTTCCCCCACTTTGCGACACTCACTGACGCCGGTTGGTTCCATAGTTAAAGTGTCGCCGCTGTCCCCTTAGCAGACGGCAGGCCGTGGCCCACCACGGACCAAAGTGAGCAATTTTGACCAGACAGGCGACCAGGGTTTGGGCTTTATAGTTACTTGGGGCTTTAATCATTTGAACTCGAACGGTAATATCAGCTTCTTGGCAAGCCAGTCATGGCGACCCCCGGTCAGCGGATGCATTTCAGAAAGCTTTCAGGGCAATAGACCCAATAACCGATAGGGGCATTTCTTCCCCCGCGATGCCGCATGCTGTCGCGCTCCGAACCGCTGGGTGGTGGCTTTGCGGCGAAAGGTGTGCATGGATTGGCCGATTGAAAAGAAAGTCCAATGGGGCCTGGGATTTGCTGTGGCCGTTTTGTGCGGCATGGGAATGATTGCCTATGCGCTGGTGGTGAGCTTTGTCAACACCAGTAATTGGGTGATTCACACCCACCTAGTGATAGAGTCCATCCAGGGAGCGCGGACGGGCCTCGACGACGCTGAAACGGCCGTGCGCGGCTATGCTCTGACCCGGGATCAATCGTTCCTTAGTCCATATAATCTCGTGCGGGGACGAATTCCGGGCGTGATCGACCGGATACGCTTGCTGACCGCGGATAATCCCGCTCAGCAGAAGACGATGGCGCAGCTCAAACTGCAAGTTGACTGGGAGATGGAGCTTTTGCAGCAGGCCGCCGACGTCGCAGGAAGTCATTCTGCCTCACCTGCCGTGGAGCGCCAGCTACTCGACGAAGAACAGCAGGCCATGTCCAAAATTCGCAATACCCTCAGGGCAATCCGTCTGCAAGAGGACCAGCTCTTGTCCGTCCGCGATGCCGCCTGGAGGCAAGACCTTACGGAAGCGATAACCGCCGCGGCGATCCTGGCCCTGTTCAACTTTGTTCTGCTGGGCTCCATTAATTATGTTTTCAAGCGGGATATCACCGAGCGCCGGCGCGCGGAAGCGGCGCTCCAGACAAGTGAGGAGCGCCTGCGCCTCATTGATCGCGAGCGTCAAGGACTATGCCCTTTTCATGCTCGATCCCCAGGGCTGCGTCGCCACCTGGAACGACGGGGCGGCCATCATCAAAGGATATGCAGCCGGCGAAATCGTGGGCCAACACTTTTCCACTTTTTTCGCCGAGGAGGATCGCAAAGCGGGCAAGCCTGCATGGGTTTTGGAAAACGCAGCGAAACAAGGGAGGGTGGAAATTGAGGGCTGGCGCGTTCGCAAGGATGGCTCGCGATTCTGGACGGATGCCATCACCAGTGCGATTCGTGACGAGGGTGGCCGTCTGCTGGGCTTCTCGGAGGTGGCGCGTGATCTGACGGAGCGCAACGCCGCCGGGGAAAAGATACGCCAAAGCCAGTCGCACCTCGCGGCCATTCTGGACGGTTCGCCATCCGTGATTTTTGTGAAAGATCCCGACGGCCGCTATACCCTGGTCAACCGGAGATTCGAGGATGCCCTGCGGATGGGCCGGAGGGAAGTACTGGGCAAGACCGACCTGGACCTTTTCCCGCTTGCCACTGCCCAGAAGCTTCGCGAGCACGATGCCAAAGTGCTCGATGAGGGTAGAGCGATTGAGTTTGAAGAGGTGATCCCGCAGAGGGATGGATTGCACACATACCTCTCCGCGCGGGTCCCACTTCTCGATCAGGACAATAGGGCCATCGCCCTTTGTGGCGTCGCGACTGACATAACCCAACGCAAAGAAAGCGAACAGGAGATCCAAAGATTGAACCGGGCGCTTCAGGACCGCCTGATCGACCACGCGGTGGAGCTGATGCAGACTGCCGAGTCGCTGACTATCGAAAGAGCGCAGCGGCAGGGAGCGGAAGCGCGGGAACTCGAGGTCCGCGACCGCTTTCGCGAGGTGATGCACCGCAGCCCGTTTCCGATGTGGACCTACGATCTGGAGACGCTGGCCCTCTTGGAGGTCAATAACGCCGCGGGCGCCCTGCACGGCTCGCCCCCCGAGGAACTCCTACCCTTGCGGATGACCGACCTATATTCCCCCGAGGAAGTTTCCAGGCTGGGGAAGGAAGCGGAGAACGGGGGCGTGCCCGAGGGAATTCCCCGAGTTTGGCGCCACCGGGCCAAGGACGGGCGCTTGATTCCCGTTGGCATTCTGGCTCGCCGGGTGGAATGGGATGGACGCAACGCGGCGCTGGTGGTCGTGGTCACCGAAAGCGATGGCCACCGCCTGCGCGACATCGCGAGCGCCCTGGAAGTTGCGGGTTCGTGAGGTTAGCGCGGCGGGGGCTGCGGGTTTTGGGTAGTGATTTGTTTAAGCATGGCAGTTTCCCGTGCAAGGACGGCGTCGCCTTCTTCCTTCTCGCCAACTCGCTGAAGCAGGTCGGCATACTTTGCAAGCGTGCCGGCAAGCTGGCGGCTGGGACCGAAGGTCTTCTCTTGAATCTTGGCAGCGCGCGCACAGAGCGGCAGGGCTTCCTGATATTTTGTTTCCTGTACGTAGAGCTCGGCAAACAGCAGCGAAGTGTCGGCCACTGCCTTGTCCTCAGGCCCCAGGACTTTCTCCTGCATGGCGAGCGCCTGACTGTAGACGGGTTCCATATCGAACAGGCGGCCCTGCTTTTGATAGAGGTTGAGGAGCTGGACAAGATAACCAAGTCCCCTTGCCATGGGCAGGTTCCCCTCCAAGGCATTGCGTTCGCGAACCTCGATGGCACGAAGGTACAAGCTCTCGGCCTCGTCATCCCGTTCCCCGGCTGCGCAGAGGCGGCCTAGGCCTTCGAGTGCAAAGTACAGAATGGAATCGTAGCGAAGCCCGCCTTTGTTTTCCGTCGCCGCGATGACCTGGCGATAACCATCTTCCGCCGCCACCGCATTCCCGCGCCGTTGTGAGTCGTCCGCTTGCTCTAAGGTGAGCTGGAGTGAATTTAGGGCCGGGTTGCCAGCCTGACGGATGCCTTCGAAGGCGCGGTTCTCAAGCTCTTGCGCCTCACTCTCTTTACCCTCCTGGCGGTAGACGTCAGCCAGCTTGTGGCGCAGCATCACCACTTCCTGCGAATTCCACGGCTGGGAGGAATGGTCAATTATTTCCAGAGCACGTTCCAAGAGTGGCTCGCAATCGGCGTAGCGCTGCTGCCGCAAATAGAGATCGCAGAAGTTGCCGAGAAGGTTGGTCTTGTGATAATCCGAGACCTCGGGGTTCTGCTCCTCAAGCTCCAGAGCCTGCTTAAAGAGCTTCTCGGCATCCGCGTCCTGGTTATGCATGGAACAAAAGAAAGCCTCGTTGGCCAGGTCATTGATCGTCCGGGCGTCGGTTGGACCCAGGGTTTGCTGGTCCGCCGTGAGTGCCTGCTTTCTGAGTTCGGCAGCCTTGACCTCATCTCCAGTCATAAGCTTGAGATTGGCGAGGTGGTTCAGCGCCAGCCCCAGCCGCTGTGGGTCGGATTTCCTTGCTTCGGCAATGGCGGCGGCAAAACTTTTCTCCGCCTCTACGTAGCTGCCGGCCCGCAGTGCCGAGTCGCCGGCGGCGAGATATCTGTCGAAGGCCGTCTTGGGATCGCTCGCGCGAGAGGGTAAGCGGGCGCCCGACACCAAGACCAGCAACAGAACGAGAGCGGCTCCACGTGCGGCCATGGGTCTTCCTTGCAGGGAGAGGCGCACCATCTCATACGCCACGGCGATGATAGTATGCCCGCCGAATCCACGTTGCAACCAGTTCTGGATGAAAACATGGAAATTCTTACCCTCGCCGGAATATTCTACCCCCTCATATCCCTCTTCCTGCTCGCTATGCCTTCATTGATGCAATCACTTACGAGTTTTGGCAAGGTTACTGCTTCGACAAGGCTACTGCCTTGGGTTGATCAGGGGGCGGTTTTCCCGCAAGGGGGCAGTCAGGCGAAATTCGCATTCCGCGATTCTCCGCTTGACTTGGGAATTTGAGCGACAAACACGAATTCGAGGCCACCCGTTCCCAAGGCTGGGGTGAGCTGTGAGGAGGCCGGCATGAAAAACGCATTGGTGCGAGTAAAGCCCCTGGGTGGGGTAGGGCTTTTGATTTCGATGATGTTGATACCTATCGCCCTGTCGGGAAAGAACAACCAGGTGATGGGAGAGGTTCAATTTGAGGCCATCTCCAAAATCGCCAAAACTTCAGGCGTCTGGGTCGATGGCCAGTACGTGGGATATTTACGAGAACTTAAGGGCTCAAAGAGCATCATGCTCTTGCCCGGCGAACACGAGATCACGGTACGTCAGGATGGATACCAGGACTTTACCGGAAAAGTTCAAATTCAGCCGGGAAAAATCGAGGTCGTCCGCGTGGCCATGCAGAAAGCCCCGGAGGGATACCTCCCGCTGGTGCTCGCGACCGTCAAAATTGATGTCAATCCGTCGCGTGCCGCGGTTTTTGTGGACGGCCAATACGTGGGCCACGTCGGCGAGTTCGAGGGCATCGGTCACGGGTTGCTCGTTGCCCCCGGAATCCATAAGATCAAGATCGCCCTTCCCGGCTACGAGACCTTTATAACCGAAATCCAGCCGTCCCCCCGGCAGAAGGTGGAAATCAAAACCGATTTGCCTAAGAGTAACGGACCGCTGTCGGGGCCCCTGATCGAGAAGGCGGCAGGTGAGGGCCCACCGCAGGCCGGCACTCCTACCGCCTCGGCCCAACCGCGGTGAGTTCGCCACCCTGCTGGGCAACCTCAGCTCTCAGATGAGGCGAAGGGCACAGGCAGGAGTGCCTGTGCCACAGCCACTCCTGGCTGTGTCCTGGGCTTCCATACCTTTGACTGACTCAAAGAAACGGACATTTTCAAGGTAAGGCGAAAGACACAGGCATGAGTGCCCGTGCCCCTGCGACCCTAAGCGCCCTCCGCGTGCCCGAAATCCACGGACAAATCATTCCCTTTTGACGATTTATCGGGCATTATTGCTCATAAAGTACATAAACCGCTTGACATCGACTCTCCGTGGGGCTTATACTGGAGCCTATTTCTGTTGTGCCGCGGAGCGCCTCAGGAGGCTATGCCTCGTCCCGCAGCCGCCCCTTCGCGCCCGCCAGGAGGCTCCCCATGTCTTTAAGGAAAAAAACGACGATAACCGAAAAGAGAACTGCCGCCAGCCGGAGAAATGGAAGCCGCTCGCGCGGCCCCACCACGGTTGCGAGGCGGAAAACGATCGACGCCGCACACTCGATTCATGGCTTCTGTGCGGATGCCGAGGACGTGGCCATGCGCGCTCTCGGCGAAGACCCGGAGAAATTCCAGCAACTGCTGCAGGGGCTTTGGAAGACCTACCGCCCTGCCGACGCCGCCCAGGAGGGCTTGGTCATCCGCCTGGCCCGCGCCACCTGGCTGATGAATCGCGCTGATCGCACGCAGGAAGGCTGCACTCTCCGCCAGGCCCGGGATGTGAACAGTGGGCGCCTGAATCGGCTGCACGCGCAGATGATGCGCCTTAGGATCACGGCAGACAGCTTGCGATTGCTCGCCCGATCGGTCGAGCGCCCGCATTACGTTACCCCGCCCGGAGACCTCGAAAAGATGAAGAGCTTGCATGAGGAAGGAGTGTTGCAGGACATGGGCGAAATAGCCCTTGCCCTATTCTACCAGCTTCAGGCGCCGGGTACCGGCTCGGACGGCGTTGATCCCCAGGAGGCTCAGCGCAGGGTTCTTGCCAGAATCAAGGACATTTTTGGATTGAATTCCGAAACTCCGCCCCAGTTGCGTACGACGGACACTTCTGGCCCAGCCGAGCCAAGCGCGCCGGAGGCTGACACGGCGTTGGCAGGGCACCCCCCGGCGAGCGTCAGCGAAAGTGAGGAGAAGCGATATCCGAACATCACCCCGGCGGAATGGGAGGCGCGGCAGCGGCCGCGGCAACTGCTGGAGAACATCCTCAAGCGCCAGGCGGAAGCATGTGAAGAGCAGCGCAATGCCATCCTGAAGGAATCGGTCGAAGGGCCGTCGCCTTACGAACGCGCCGCGGAAATCGCGTCCACCGACCGCAATACGCTACTCCTGCGGCGAATGCAGGATTCGTACTTTCGTGAAGTCCGGCGGGTTACCAACATGCTGCTGAAGCTCAAACGTTACTCCGCACGGCAATAAGCCGGCGAAAAGGCGACTTGGGGGAACCTTGAATGTTGATGAAAAACCAGCAACTTAGCACGAAAATGAGCTATGGGCTAGATTGCTAGTGTAGAGGCAAGCAATTGAAAGCAAGCAGGTTAAGAAAAGCAGCGCGGAACCCACGAAAAAAAAGGGACTCATATTTCAACCGGGGAACCTTGAATGTTATAGAAAACAAATGGGGTTAAAATTTGACTTTGCGCAAATTCCCTCCGAACCTTGAATGTTATAGAAAAATAAGCAACTTATCGCCGCGAACCTTGAATGTGTTTGAAAGGAAAGGAGAAAGCAGTTTTAGCGAGATCACAACCCGAGCCTCTTTCGGCGCGATCTCGCCAGGGCTAGGAGGAGCGTTCCACAAAAACATGCTAGCCGCCGCCAACATCATTCCACGGAAAAGCTGTACCGGCCTGAGGCAATTTCGTACACCGCCGCTCCGTTTTCCCACCGCAGATATTTTACGCCGAGGGATTGGGCGGCGGGCTTACCACTCTCCGCAACCGCTGCCCCAGTTTTCGCCGGGACATACACCACTGCGGTGGTATTGGGCGGGATGGCGACATTCAAGGTGAACTTTCCATGCTCGAGGGTCCAATGCGATTCGATCCGGCCGTAAATGGAATCGTAGCGGGCTTTCACCCAGGTGAGGTCGCCCGGAGCAGCGGGCTTGATCACGATCTTCTTGAACGCTGGAGCAGACGAGTCGATGCCGATCCCCGCCAGATCGTGGTAGAACCACTCCATGATGTGGCCCAGCATGAAATGATTTTGCGAGGAATCCCGCCCCGCGTCCCAAGCCTCCGTAAGACTCGTGGCGCCTCTCTTGAGCTGGAATCCGTACCCCGGTCGTGTGGATTGGTTGTTCATCGCATAAATTACGTCGGAGCGGCCGCCCTCGGCCAGCGCCCGCAGCAGGTAACGATAGCCAACGTCTCCCGCAGTCAACGCATTGCCGCGATGGGTTACGTCGTCGACCACACCGTTCAAGACGGCAGCGCGGCTTGCCGCCGGTACAAGTCCCATCGCCAGCGGGATCGAGTTCGCGCATTGAGAACCCTGGGCATAGTGATTCCGGCTGGGATCAAAGAATTGCCGGTTAAAGGCTTCGCCAATGTTGCGGGCCAATTCATCGTACCTCGCAGCATCGCCCACATTGCCGATCACGCGCGCCATATTTGCCAGGGCGGCTGCGTCCGCATAGTAGAACGCCGTCGCGGTGAGTGGCACGGGCGTGAGCTGCGCGACTCCGGGAGGCTTGGGCCCCAGGTCGTACCAGTCGCCGAGGCCGTGAGAAACGATGAAATTCCGTGAGCGGCTGCCGAGATACGCGACGTACCGCTGCATGGCGGCATAGTGTCGGCGAATCAGTTCGACGTCGCCCGTCCACTCGTACTGCTGCCAGGCGCAAAGCAGAAACGCGCTGCCCCACTCCGGCGAATCGCGGAAGCCTCCGTCGAACTGGACGTATTCGGGGGCGATGTCCGGCACCAAACCGTCTTCCGTCTGGCTATCGGCCATGTCATTCATGCCCTTGGTGAAAAGCGCAGCAAGGTCAAACTCGTAGCGCAGCGACGGGCCGTTCAGGTGGTATTGTTCCAGCCAGCCCAGGCGTTCGCGATGCGGACAATCGGTAAGCACGCTCATCATGTTGCTGACCTGCGCCCAGCGCACCAGCGCGCGGATGCGATTGAAGAGCTCATTCGAACAGGAGAATTCGCCAACAGGTTCGGAGGCGGAGTGCACCACCACGCCTTCGAGCGATTCGACCACGGGCAGGTCCTTGCCCGGCGACGCCGTACACTCAACCTGAAGATAACGGCTGCCGTGGTAGAAGAATTTTGGAAACCACTCTTCGCGATCGTTGCCTGCCAAAGTGTATTGCCAGTAAGCCTCACCGCCGCCCGCGGAAACACGGTCGACGGTACCGTCGGCGTTCAGCAGTTCTGCCGGGGTAATTCGCACCACCGCGCCGGCAGGCCCCTTCACGCGGATTCGCGGGATCAGCGATACGTTCTGGCCCAGGTCGTAGACGGCGACCCCCGCGCGGAGAGGGTGGACGCTCACGGGCTTCAAAGTTTCGAAGGCGCGAATGGGCGGCGCCGCCGAGGAGAGCCCGCGCAATTTTCCTCCGGGGCCGCTCACCACCGCGGCTTCCTCCCAACTCGCGTCGGCGAATCCCGGTTGATTCCACCCCTTCGGCTCGAGCCGGGCATCGTAGTCCTCGCCGCCGTAGATGCAAGAGAATGTGATGGGGCCGGGATGCACGCGCCACTTGCTGTCGGTGCCCACCACTTCCTCCCTCCCGTCCGCATATTCGAGCCGCAATTCGCCGATGGCTTTGAGGGGTCCGAACGAGCCGATAAACTTCGTGTAGCGGCCGCCGCGCACGTTGTACATCCCATTGCCGAGCAGGATTCCCAGGGCGTTGTGCCCGGTCCGCAGCAGCGCCGTGACGTCATAGGTGTCGTAAAGCACGGTCTTGTCGTACTTCGTCCATCCGGGGGCCAGCAAGTCGTCGCCAACCCTCCGGCCGTTGAGAGTCAGCTCGTATTGGCCCAAGCCGCAAAGGTGGATCACCGCCCGCGCAAGGTGAGGCTTCACCGCGAACTCACGGCGCAGAAGCATGGTCGGATACCTTCGGGGAGGGGCAGTGGCGAACGGGGGTGGCAGCGGTTGACCCATTGTGTGAATCCCTGCAAACGGTTGGCTTTCCGCGACTGCTTCCTTAGCGCTGATCCAACTCGCGTGCCAATCGGCATCGTCGAGCACTCCCATGGTCCAGGAGGCAACACTGCTCCACGGAGAAGGCTTTTCCTGCTCATCCCAAATTTGAACCTTCCAAACGACCTGTTGGGAGGATCGCAGGGGTTTGCCAGCGTACGCCAGTTGATTGGACCGGTCCGATGGAACGCGGCCCGAATCCCAGAGGTCGCCCTGATTCTCCGCCAGCAGGGCTGCGGTCGAGGCGACCAGAACGCGATACGCCGTCTGCCGGACCCCGCGCTGATTGCTGTTTGCGGCTACCATGATCCAACTGAGGCGCGGCGCGGGAACATCGACTCCGAGGGGGTTAACCCGATATTCGCAGCGCAATCGCTCCGCCCGGCCGGCTGCAAATGCCGGGGAAGTCCATGCCGTCAGGAAGAGCGCCAGCATCGCGCAATAGGGTATTCGATGGATTGGGCGTAACGGATGCATGCTCTTCTTCCTTTCAACGAGGGGCATCATGGGTTGATGATCGCGAACCGTTCCGGACGCCGCCGTGATAAGGGTGCCTGATACGAGCACGGAGTCCCTCTAGGGGTGATGCACCAGGAGCTACCATTCCACAGAGTCGGGCATCGACTCGGGATTCGCGACGGGCTCGCTGATTTTTAAGGACCCGTAAAGGCCGCGCGAAATCTGAGCGCCGAAGAGTATAACTGCTGAGGATATATATGCCCAGGTCATAAGCGCGACCATAACGCCAATCGATCCGTAAATGTGGCGGTAGTTGAAAAATGGAAGAAAGATGGTGAAAAGCCAGCGGGCGGTTTCCCAAAGGACGGCAGTCAGCAGTGCTCCGGGAAAGGCCTGGCGTAAGTGCATGGGGCGATTGGGAAGCCGCTGAAAGACGATGACAAAGGCCAGCAGCGCGATGCCGAAGGAACTGAGGGCGGTCAGCACATGATAAAGGAACACCACCAGGGAATCCATGGAGGGCCCCAGCAGGGCCTGGAGGCGCTGGCGGAAGAGAATCTCCACGCCTACAAACCCGGCGGCGAGCAGGATCAAGCTGCCCACCACCACGGCCATCTCCAGCGCCAGCAGGCGGCTTTCCCACCACGCGCGCCCCGCGGGCACTTCCCAGGCGCGATCGAGAGCTTTTTCGAGCGGTAGGAAGACTCCCGAAGAACTCCACAGAAGGAGCAGAAACGAAAAGAGACCGAGCTTACCGTAGGCCTGGGAAATGCCCACCAGGTTCTGCATGATGATGTCGGTCCGGACCGGCAGATAACGCTGGAGGACGACGGAAAGATGGCCCGCCAGTTCGAAGTGGCGAATGTAAATCCCGCTAATGCCCAGCAAAAGCAGCAGCAGGGGGAAAATGGCCAGCAAGCTATGATAAGCGATCGAGGCCGAAATCATCAGCGCATCTTCGGCCAGGAATTTCAGTACCGCCAGCCGCAGCACATGGAGAGATTTCACCCATCGTCTTCGAATCGTGTGCGCTTTTCCGATCGACCCTGGGGTTGGCATTTTCTCCGAGGACCAGTGTTCCTTAAGGAGCGATCATCGCGCTTGGAAATCTGGCCTGAATGTTAGCTTATACCCGATTTCCGCACTGCTTGGCTAGTGCCGTTGCGACTTTTGGGATGATCGCTCGGATGCCGATGGCGAGCCGCTCGAGTGCAGGGTGGGAAGATGGCAGAGAAACGTATTGCTTCGGGTCAGACCCCGTCGCGTTGCAGGGAGGGGGGGAGGTCGTCAGTGTTTTTCCGGCGGGGTGTTCGGTTTCGGATAGGTCACGGATCGCAGAGTGCCGGTGATGGAACCGACCGAGATCATGGCTTTGACCCGCAGCGGCAATTGCCGGTCGTCGGCGCTAAACCAAATGAGCATACGCCCTTTCCTTTTCAGCAGGCCGCCAAAAACCTTGGGCTCCACCCGCAGCGCGTCGAACGTTCCCATCGGCGTCGGCACTTTTTCGCGCGCTTGCACCTCCACGATAACGCGCCGGGTCATCGAGCCGTCATTCACCGGCAACTCGATGGTATGGCCGACCTCCAGATGTTGGCGGCGGAGATAGTAGAAGGCGGTCACAACATCTTCGACACAAGGAGGAATATCAAATTGGTCGTGCTTGGGTTTGGCGTCGGGCTGGTTCAGGTCGCGCTCGTCGAGAATGGCCAGCTTCCGAGCGTAATCAAAGGCAATCTGCGTGTCTTTGTGCCGATGCCCTTCGTTCACTTTCTTGACGATGCCCTCGGAGCAGAGTGTTTGCGGGCTGGAAGTAGCGCGGTAAACATCGTCGACGTAAAAGAGGAGGGGGACGAACCCTTCCGACCGCGCCGTGGCGGTGACCTCATACGCGTCGTGATTCCCGGAGGTGGTCGTCCCCAGAGTTGCCGTTACTTCGCCGGCGCGGAAGATCGCCCACGTCACATCGTAGGTGAGCTTCTCGCCGGGGGTGAAAGGTGCGCTCTGCGCCATCCCCCCGGCAACCATCATGAGTAGGAGCACAAAAAGAAACGTGGAGACCAGGAATGAACGAGAAATTTGCATAAACCAGTTAGACACAAGGCGCCGTCGAAAGGCAGCACTGCCCAATCTAGCGTAGCCAGATTCGGATTGCCAGAAAAATCATTACGGCAAGGTAGCCGAGAAGGGCTTCGTACTCATGATTCTTCTGGTACTGCTTCCACCGGAGCTTCTCACCACCCGCAGGGCGGCGAAAGCGCGGGAGGATAAGGGGAACAAGTTGAGCGTATTGATCGTAAACCTCTCCGAACTCGCGGCGCAAGTATTCTTCCTCGCGGCGGACGACCGGCCAATAAATCGCGGCGAAAAGAATCACGCAGGCCAGGGCCAGGATCCAGTTGCCTCCGGCCAAAGCGAAGCCTGCGCCCATCAAGGCGCTGCCGAGATAAAGTGGATTGCGGGTGTAAGCGTACGGCCCGCTCACAGCGAGCGACTGGTTCTTAACCAGGTGGCCAGCGGCAAAAGCCCGGAGCGCGACCCCCGCCGCGGCGACGGCGCCGCCGGCAAGGAGAAGCTTCCACGTGGGCCGGGAGAAGAGCAAATAGGCAACGCCAAGCAGAAAGCCCAACGGCACACGCCAGCGCGTTGCCCACGCAGCGTAGGCGCTATCCATGTGCCCTCGCCAGTCGCTCTTCCACCGCCGCCAAAACTAACGGGACGGAAATGCCGGGCAAATACGCGGCGTTGGCTTCGCGGCGCGTGTGGTTCACCGGCCCGCGGTTCGAAAGGGCAATGTCGTCGGGGGTGAAGGGACCATTTCGCACCGGGTCCGTGGGGCCGTAAATTCCAACGATGGGCGTGCCCACGGCCGCCGCCAGGTGCAGGGGGCCGGTATCACCCCCGATAAAGAGCCGCGCGCGCCTGGCCAGCGCAATGTATTGCACGAGCGTGGTGGGAACGTAGCGTGCCCGCTTGGTCCCGGCGCCCTGAAGGATTTCGCGGATCAATGGCTCTTCCGCGGGCGAGCCGGTAAGGAGGATCTTTTCATGCCGTATGGCTACCAATTGTCGAATGAGCGCCGCGTAGTTCTCCGGCGACCAGCATTTCGATCGCCAACCGCCGCCCGGGTTCACGATGATGAAGGCTTCGCTATCCATCGCACTGACCAATGCATCCACGTAAGCGTCGTCGCCATCGCTCCAGGGCAAGGGGAACTGCCAGCGCTCGGTGCGCGCCCCCAACCGCTCGACCAGGGCAAGGTTCTCTTGCACCACATGGACGTGCTCCCTGGGCGAGACCCGCTGGGTGTAGAGAATTCCCGCGCTGGGCTCACGCAGCCACCGCGCGGAAAATCCGATGCGTTCCCGGGCACGGCTGAGCCACGCCACCACTGCGGACTTCCAGAGTCCCTGGAAATCGAGTGCGGCGCTGTAGTAAGTCCGGCGCAGCTCGCTCATGCCATTCCGGATCTCCAGCCAAGTTGCGGAAGAGGTCAAATGTTTACGCCACTCCAAGGTGTCGAGTGTCACGATGCGGCGAATGTGCGGGTTGCCCTCCAGCAGCACGGCATGACGTTTTTCCACCACCCAGTGAATCTGCGCTTGCGGGAACGTCTCCGCCAGGGCTGCCGCTGCGGGCAGCGCGTGAACGATGTCGCCGATCGAGCTGAGACGAACAATCAGGAAGCGCTGCGCCGGGTCGGTCATTCCTCCCGCCATAAAAAAGCTCCGGTGCCCAAGGAGGCGCTACTCTGTCCGCGAGCGGCGAGAAATTTCGGCCAGAAGTTCCCGCGTGGAGTGAGTCTTGGGGTCGCCTACGATCCGCACCTCGCCGCCGAATCCCTTCACCACCTCACGCTCCGGAACCGTATTTTCGGAATAGTCAGTGCCCTTGCAATGCACGTCAGGAAGAAGATCCAGCAGGATCTCCGCCGCGGTCAATTCGTCGAAGATCACGACGTAATCCACGGATTCGAGCGCCGCCACCAACTCCGCGCGCCCCTCGGCGGGAAGAATGGGCCGCCCCTCGCCCTTCAACGCGGCAACGGCGCGATCGCTGTTGACGCCCACCACCAGCACATCGCCCGCGCGTCTTGCCTCTGCAAGATAGCGCACGTGGCCGACATGGAGAATATCGAAACACCCGTTGGCAAAGGCGATGTGCCGGCCCTCGCGGCGCAAGCGGTCGCCGAGAGCGCGCACTTCCTCGCGCGGGATCAGTGTTGCGCTCATGCGTTCCGAATCGCCTCCGTGATTTCGCCCAGGGAGACGGTGGCGGTGCCGCGCTTCATCACCACGATCCCGCCGGCGCAGTTGGCGATGAGGGCCGCTTCAAAAAAGCTCGCCCCGGCGGCAAGCGCCAACGTGAATGCCGCGATCACCGTGTCGCCCGCACCCGTGACGTCGACGGCCTGGTCCGAGCCAAAGATGGGCAGGTGGCGAGGAGGTCGGCGCGGCTCGAACAAGGCCATGCCGTCGCGCCCGCGCGTAACCAGCAGCGCCTGAAGTCCCTGGCGGCGGAGGAATTTCCTCCCCAGAGTATGAAGCTGCTCCAGGTCATGTCCGATGGTCAGCCCAAAAGCAGACTCAATCTCGGGTTCATTGGGCGTCGCGGCCGTCAGGTTCCTGTATGTCAGAAGGTCGTAGCGAGAGTCGATCGTGATGGGAAACGCATGGCGCCGCGCCCTTCGGCGAAGGGACTCCACTTCCTTGGCATTGGTGGCGCTGTAGCCGTAGTCGGCAATCAAGAGGCCTTTTGCCAACCCGAGCAACGCCGCTGCTGTCCGCGTCAAACCGGCCCGCACTTTCGCCGCCAGCGGTTGGGAAGGCTCGCGGTCGATACGCACGATCTGTTGGCGCTGCCAGTGCGACAAGCCTCCAAGAATGCGGGTCTTTGTGGGGGTCAGATAATCGTGCAATCGAGCGATATGCTGTGTGGCAATCTGCCTCTCGCGAAAGTAATGGAGCAACGCGTCGCCGGACTCGTCATCGCCAACGACTCCGACGGGTGTGACGTGGGCGCCGAGGGAGGCCAGATTGTTCGCCGCATTGGCGCCGCCGCCAGGCGCCACCTGCCTCTCGCGCTCCTTCAGGATCAGCACCGGCGCTTCGCGCGAGACCCGTGCGATTTCGCCATAAACAGATTCGTCGGCAACGAGATCTCCCAGCAGGATCACGCGCTGCTGGGGGAAGCGCGCGAGGAGAGCAAGCAACGAATTACGGTCGGACTTCAGAATGGTCATGGTTGCGGTTCAATCAATTCCGGGCTGGCTTGGCGTCCGCTTCCCGCTGAGCGAAGCTTGCACGCTCATTCCCGCAGGCTCAGGCGGAGGAGTCGTGGGTGATGTTCCAGCGCTTCACGAGTTCCAGCGTGGCGCGGAACACCTCTTCAACGGAGATGTCGTGCATGCAACGGAAATCGATTGGGCAGACGCTCAACCCGCAGGGACTGCACGCGACGCTCCGCTTCACAATGCGCACGCGTCTTGCCAACGGCCCCGTAGCGCGCTCATCGGTGGAACCAAAAATCGCCACGAGGGGAATTCCCAGGCCGGCCGCCAGGTGCATGGGGCCCGAGTCGTTCGTCACCATCAATCTGCACCGAGCCATGAGCGCAAGCAATTGCCGAAGGGAGGTTTCTCCGGCTGCAATCACCGGGGTGTGCTTCATGGACTGGGCGATCTCCTCCGCTAGCGGCCGTTCCGCAGCGGAACCGAAGATTAGCACATCGGCATTCAACGCACCAATTAGCCGGTCAGCCAGTCCGGCAAAGCGTGCGGGCAACCAGCGTTTGGCGGGCCCAAAGGCAGCGCCGGGAGCAATGCCCACGAGGAACCGCGGACCGCCCAGACCCAGCGTGTCCAACTTTCTCGCAGCCGCGTTCCTTTCCGCCTCGCTCAGGCGAAGCTGGATTTCTTCGACAGTTTGGGGCTTCTCGATCAGGCCGGCGCGAAAGAGGAGCTGCAAGTAGTAATAGACCTGGTGGCCGTAGGCGGCAGAGGGCGGCGGTTCAATGGCGTCGTGAAGGAGGAAACTGCGGCCGTCCCGCGCGTACCCGATACGCAAGGGAATGCGCGCCCGCCATGCGATCCAGGCAGCTTGAAACGCATTTTGGAAAAGCAGGGCAGCGTCAAAGTGCTCGTCCCGTAATTCCCGGATCAGCTTGGCGAACCCCAGCGCGCCGCGATGTTCGCTGTCGCGCTTATAGATAATTTGGCCGTTCACCGCCGGCTGTTGCCAGTAAATTTCACTGACCCAGGGCGTGGAAAGGACAACGATTTCAGCCCGTGGAAACTGAGCGCGCAGGGCGTCCAGGGCGGGGAGCGACATCACCGCATCGCCCACCCAATTGGTGGACCGCACCAGGATGCGCTGGAGGTCCGCAAAGCGAGCCATCCCTGTCATGACTGAGCCTTCTCCAAATAATTCAGTAGAGCTCTTTCGAAATCCTCGGCATGCAGGATTTGCGCCTCAATCTCGCAAGCCAAAATGGGCAGTCGCGGCGCCCAATCCGCGGATAACCTTACCGCATCTTTTTGTGTCGTCAATAGAGCGGTCGCACCAAGCCTCTGGGCGCCGTCCACCACGCGTTGAATCTCATCGCCAGTGTATACGTGATGGTCGGGAAATGCATCCTCAGCGACGAGACGGAATCCCCAACGGCGGAGGTCGGCAAAGAACGCGCGCGGGTTGCCGATTCCACAGAACGCCGCGACTTTCTGCGCGCGGACTCGGTCAACGGAGGCGGGCTCGCCACTCAGTGCGTTTGCCCATCCTTTCAATTCTGTGCGGCTGCGGAAGATCTTGGCGGTGGGATGGACCTTCAACACCAATTCTTCCAGAGTTGGAGGATCGGTGGAATCCGTTCGCGTAAGCATTACTATCTGTGCCCGCCCGAGAGCGGAGAGAGGTTCGCGCTGGCGGCCGGCAGGGAGCAAATTACCATCGGACAGGGGTTGCGTGGAATCGAGCGCTACTACGTCCACGTCGCGCGCGAGGGCCAGATGCTGAAAACCGTCATCGAGAATATGGACGTCCACGTGAAAGCGCTCTTCCGCGATCTGCCCGCCGCGAAAACGGTCAGCGCAAATGACCAAGGGAACCTGCGGAAGTGCGCGGGCCAGAAGCGCCGGCTCGTCGCCGATTTCCGCAGCGTCTGCTACACGGCCTTCCCCCGGCGGCACGACGATCATTTCCGATTTGCTTCCGCGGCCGTACCCGCGAGTGAGAATGCCGGGCTTCCACCCCCGCCGCAACAGAATGTTGGCGACCGATGCCACGAGAGGTGTTTTCCCCGTTCCGCCCACGGTGAGATTTCCGATGCTCACCACCGGCCGCGCCAGACGCCGCGTCTTGAACCAGTCATGCTTATAGGCGGCTTGGCGCACCGCGACACCGAGGCGGAATCCCGCGGAAAGTGGCAGCAAAAGAGGGTTCACTTGACCTCGCCGCAGCTCGGCCCTTGGGCCGCTGCGTCCTGCTCCAGATATTTGCGAAGAACTTCGAGTGTGCGGGCGGTCGCGCCGGAGTTCTGGTCCAGAACCCGGCGGGCGCTCGCGCCCAGGCTTTCTCGCGCTTCCTTATTCTCCAGAAGCCACGTGGCGTGGGCAAGTTCCTCAGGATTGCGCACCCGGATGGCCGCCCCCGCGTCGAGGAACAGCTTGGCGATTTCGCGGAAGTTCTCCATGTGCGGTCCAAAGGCAATTACCTTTGACCAGTATGCGGCCTCAAGCAAGTTATGTCCTCCGGTGGGAACGAGGCTCCCGCCCATGAAAACCAGGTCGGCCACTTCGAAGACTCCCGCCAACTCGCCAATGGTGTCCAGGAGCAGAACGGAGGCGGAGGCTAATTGCTTTGATGATGCTTGCTCCTCCAAATGCAAGGCGGTGCGACGCACGAAGCCGCGCTTTGACTGTGCCAGGTCCTGGCTCACCTCCTCAAAACGAGCGGGGTGGCGAGGGGCGAGAATCAGAAGCGCGTTAGGGTACCGCGCCAAGATTAAATTCCAGGCCTCGAGGACCAATGGCTCTTCGCCCGGCATGGTGCTTGCGGCAACGACGACCGGTCCGCGCTGCGTCTCGCGGAGCGCGGCTTTCAACGATCGAGCAAATTCTCCGAGGTGTGGAGGTTGAGCATCAAACTTCAGATTTCCAGCCATCCTAACGCGGTCTGGCGGGGCGCCGAGCTGGCGGAATCGCTGGGCATCCTCCTCCGTCTGCGCGCAAATCTCGTTCACATCGGCCAGAACCCGGCACATGAAGGGGCGAGCCCATTGATAGCCGCGAAGCGAGCGCTTGGACATGCGCGCGTTGACCATAACGACATTTACGCCAGCCTCCCGCGCCGCTCGCAAGAGATTGGGCCACAATTCGGTTTCGACAATCACCAGCAACGACGGACGAATCCGAGCCAGCGCTCGCCGCGCCGCCCATCGCCAATCCAGCGGAACATAGAAGCGACCGGCGACTGCGGGCAATCGCTTCTCTCCAGCTTCGCGCCCTGCTGGAGTCACGTGGCTCAAGTAGATTTTGCGTTCGGGAAAGGCCCGATGAATTTTATTCACCAAGCCTGCAACTGCCAGCGTCTCGCCGAGGGATACAGCGTGGACCCAAATCGCCCCAGGACCGGTTTCTTGAAACGGGAGGCTCCCAAAGCGCTCCGCCCAGTAGCCGCGCTTCTGCGATCGTCCCTTTCGCCACCAATAAAACGGCGCTGTCAGTATTGCGCCCACGGAAAAGAGCATGCTGTAAATCAGATACATATCAGGAAGGGCGGCGAGCAGGTCCCGCGCATACCGGCTAAGTCGAAAAGATTATATGCCGAAAGCACGCGACGAACAATGCGCGCCGATGCAAGGGGC
>CAWEFC010000053.1:0-42114 GCA_963808085.1 uncultured Acidobacteriota bacterium | reverse complement strand
TGTTGCGTTCTTTAAATAAGTTGACTTATCAGGCAGCGAGTGGATTGCCGGTATAAGTCCATTCAAAGGGCCGGGCCTGCTGGTTGTAGGCCGCGATGAAATTCATGAGTCGCTGCACGAGTTCGTCTCGCGACTTGAAGATCCCGCGCCGCACGACTTTGCGGGTGAGGATGCCGAACCAGATTTCGATTTGGTTAAGCCAACTGGCATGGGTGGGAGTGAAGGTGAGATGCAAGCGTTTCTGTTTGGCCACCCAGGCCAGAGTTTTCTTGCTGCGATGGGACGACCCATTGTCCGCGATGAGGTAAAGCTCCTTGTCGGGATAGGCGTGGAGGAGCCGGCGAAGGAAACGAATAAAGGTCTCGCTGTCGTTGCGCTGGATGGATTCGGCTCGCACCTGGCCGCTATGAACCTCCAACGACGCCAGCAACGAGGCGGTTCCGTGGCGCTTATATTCATGGCTAAGTCTTTCAATGCGATGCGGTTTCATGGGCAACCGAGGCTGGGTCCGGTCCAAGGCCTGAATGGAGGTCTTCTCATCGACCGAGAGCACCACGGCGTTCTGCGGCGGACGCAGGTACAACCCCACGACGGCGAGCATCTTGGGCTCAAACTCCGGGTCGGGGGAATCCTTCCAGAAGCGAAAGCGATGGGGCTGGATCGATTCCGCCGACAGGACCGACTGCACCACCCCCACCCCCACGTTCAGGTGCCGGGCCAGGGTGCGAACGCTCCAATGCGTTCCCACCGATTCGGGCGGCGTGCGGCAGGCGGTAGCCGTGATGCGGTGGCGAATGTCCGCATCATACTTACGCTTGCGCCCGCGCCCAGACTCGTCCACCAAGCCGGTCAAGCGGTCGGCAGCAAAGCGCCGTCGCCATTTAATGACCACCGGTTTAGACACCTGCAAGCTCGCTTGAATCTGTTCGTTGCGTTGGCCCGCGGCCGCCAGCAGCACGATGCGGGCGCGCAAAACGTCGCGCTGGGCGGCGGAAGGAGAACGCACTATTTACGTCGCTCTGTAGATCATACGCGGCGAAACGCCAGATGTCAATATATCTGTACGTACACCCCGATTCGCCGATAAGAGGCGGCAGGTGCGGGTTGATTTGTCGTAGAGTGTCGGTGCGGCGCGTAGACATGGGGGGCGTGGGAGTTGGGGGGAGTCGGGAAGGTTGTACGATTTTTCACCCGCGGGGTGTGAAAATTGCTAGGTTCATTTTCCTATGCGCAAAATTCCCAAGCCTTCGCCCACCGCCTCACCGTTGTTGTTCGAGCTTGATCCCGAGCCGCTACGAGAAACCCTGACGGCGCTGGGAGGAATCCCGCTGGTGGTGCAGGCCTTCCGCTCTCTGGGGCTGCCCCAGAGCATCGCGGAGCACGTGCGCGTGAAACAGCGGCAGCGCGGCTACGACGACGCGACGTTCGTGGAGAGCTTCGTGATTCTCCACGCCGCGGGGGGCGAAGGTGTGGAAGATTTTGAGCGCCTGCGGCAAGACCCCGGGCTGGCGGAGATGATCGGGCACGCGCTGCCTTCGCCGCGCGCGGCGCTGGAGTTTTTGCAGGCCTTTCACCAGGAGGAGAAGATCGCGGAAGCCCAGCAACGACGCTTGCCGGAGCAGGTTGCCTACATCCCGGAAGCGACCCCCTCGCTGGAGGGGCTGGGCGGAGTGAATCGCGATCTGGTGCAGCGCTGCGGGGAGCGCGCGCCCGACCAACGCCTCGCCACGGTGGATCAGGACGCTACGATCATCGAAAGCCACCAGCAGCAGGCCCTGACCACTTACGCAGGGGTGCGAGGGTATCAGCCCATGCTAGCGGTGTGGGCGGAGACGGGACTGGTGCTGGCCGATCAATTTCGCGACGGCAACGTGCCCGCCCACATGGCGCCGTTGGAAGTGGCGCAACGAGCCTTTGCGGCGCTGCCCAGCACCGTGCAGGAATATTACTATCGCGGCGACTCGGCATGTCACGAAAGCGGCTTGCTGAATGGGTTGCGCGATGAGCAGCGGGCCGGCGGACGGCGCGGGCGCATCGGCTTTGCCATCAGTGCGCGCATGAGCGAGGCCTTGCACGCGGCCATTCGGGTGGTTCCCCAAGCGGCCTGGCAACCTTACGGCGCGCCGCATCCGGCCGAAATCCGCGAGTGCGCCGACGTGCCGTTTGTGCCCGGGGAGAAAACGGAGAAGAAAAATCTGCAACCGCTGCGCTACGTGGCCATCCGCATCCGCAAGAAGCAAGAGGAACTCTTCGAGGAGGGGAGCGCCGTGCGCCATTTCGCGGTGTTGTCGAACCGGTGGGAATTGAAGCCGGCACGCTTGATCGAGTGGCACCGCGAAAAGGCCGGCACCATTGAGTTCGTCCTTGACGTGATCAAAAACGACTTGGGGGGCGGGGTGCTGCCCTCGAAATACTTTGGCGCCAACGCCGCGTGGCTGCTTCTGGCGGTGATCGCGCACAACGTGCTTCAGGCGCTGAAGCGGCTGGCCCTGCCCGCCGAACTGCTCACGGCCCGCCCCAAACGCTTGCGCTTCCTGCTCTTCAACATGCCGGGGCGGCTGGTTCACCATGCCCGCAGACTGATCCTGCGAGTCGCGGCCGTGAGCAAGTGGACGGCCGCCTACGGGGAGGGCCTGCGCTTGCTGCCCGTGATCACCTGAACCTTCCCCACCCCAAGGTCGTCGTTATCAGCGGATTTGCAGACCACCTTTTCCAAACCCGGTGCGGAGTGTCTTCCTCTTTCGCACGGCACCACCGGCACTGACCCCCAGCCTTCTTCCTAAACCGTGATGGCGCCGCGCACTCCAGGGAAGGCCGTTTTCTCGCCCCAGATTCCCTGTCGCCTTCGCCAAAATCCCTCACGCTCCCCGCTTATCGGCGGATTGGGGACGTACACCGCGGCGCGGCCGTAGGTGATTCGGGACACGCGATTCGGGCCGGTTTTTCCCTCATGCCGTCGTCCCGTCGGGTACTCGGGGTTCTCAAATCTCAAAACTTGAATCCCAACGGCCCACTGTGAGCGCGTCATACCCCATTCAAACTGACGACGGGCGGTTGCCGCCGGCGCAATCGGGCGTAGCAGGCCTGGTTTCTAGGTCCGCGGCTCTTGGTTGAGCATCGAGGATGAATCGCGTGCCCAAAGAACACGTCCTCGCCACGCGGGCTGGTGATTTCCCCTGCTTGCCACCCTTCACTTGTCCCTCGACACGGCCCTTCCTGAGCGGGCGAAGTTCACGACCCTTCTCCGCGCCAGGCAGTGCAGAGGGCAGCGGTGAACCGAACGGCAGATCTCGGGCGGGGATAAAGGACCGCCGACCCAAAGAACCGCGCTACGCCGGCTCGGAATTGCCAGAGCCACCACTTCCACGGTTCGGCCGTTATACCGCGAGGGGGCCACGACGGGTAGTTCCGAACACATCGCCTCGAGAGGCGTGATGCCGAAGGGTTCGTGAGGATTGGGATGAATGAAGGCATCGCTGTTGGCCAGCAGCTCGGCCAATGCCTTGCGCTCCGAAAGTTGCCCCAGCAGAACAATCCGGCCGTCGAGGCCGCACCCATGTCATCGCAGATTGCCACAAGCCTGTGGCTGGCCACGATGGACGGAAATGCGGGAAGCGCTTTTTGGACTGCGGCCGCGAAGCTGCGGCTTTGGGATTTCGCCCGCGCCGTCGGTTTGCCAGTTTCCCCTTCCAGAGAGAATATAAAACCGGTGGCTGCCGCAACAAAAGTGGCAGCTTCGCGGCCGCAGTCCCAAACGCTTCGCGAAAGGGCTATACTGTGTGTGGAAGTCCGAGGTTTCGCCATGCCCTATTGCTCACAATGTTCAATCGAGTATGTGGAAGGCACCACCCAGTGCGAAGACTGTGGATCCGCCCTGCTGCCCGGCTCGCCACCCGAGTCGCCGCGGCTTGTCGAACTCAGCGGACAGAAGAATGTAAAGCTGGTCGTAGTCCGTGTTTTCAACGGCGGCACCGCGCAGATGGAGGCCGACCTGGCGCGGAATATCCTTCAGTCGCAGGGGATACCCTGCCTTCTGCAAGGTGAATCCTCGGCTGAGATGCTGCCCGTGCTCGATATTCCGCTTCTGGTGCGGGAAGAGGACGTGGCAAAGGCCGAGCGCATCCTGCAGGAATACTTGAATGCGGAGGTCCAGGCAGGCCCGAAAGAGCCCGATCCCGCTGAGGGGGAATAGCCCCGGCAGGAGGCGGGCGGCCGTAGGTCAAAGATCGGGTTGGGGAGCCCGAGCCGCCGGCGTGAGCCCGCGTCTTTACGTCTCAGCCGGACACCGAGTTGGATCCTCTCGCCCCATCTACTGCGCCATCGTGCGCCTGGTGGATTCGTGAGGACAGCGTCCAAGCGTCGGCCTGCTGTCGCGTCGAGCGCCGACCGAGCCCGACACCTTCACTTGTCATTCGGCGCTGCCGTGTGGCCGTTCGTGCTCAAATCCTTCTGCAAACGCTCAATGGCTCGCTTCGCTTCTTTGGCTTCCGCGGCCTCCTGGGCGGAGGGAAGTTCGTCGAGGTATCGCTTGTAGGCGTTGAGCGCTTTTTGCTTGTCGTTCATTCGCTCATACACCTTCCCCAACCCTAGGTACGCCGGCGCGTAGTGCGGGTCGTCCTTCACCGCCTCCTGGAACCGGCTCAGAGCCCCCTTCAGATTCTTCTTGTGCAGGTAGACGTTCCCGGCCTCGACGCATTTCGCCGGGCCGGGAGTGGTGTAATCCCAATCAGGGTTGATGGCAGGAGCCGGTGGCTTCTCCGGGACCTGCGCGCGGACGCAGGGCGCGGCCATGAATATTCCCAAAGCGGCAATCGATAATGTTTTCGCCCCCCAACCCATACCCAGAATTCTCTCTAAGCCAGTGCGAGGTGTCAATATGCAACGTTTCCTCCCCTTTCACAACGGCGGGGGGTCGGGGATAATGGAATGTTGAGGCAACGGTGAACCCGAACCTTCGAGAAAAATCGGAAGCGCTGCCTGCGCAGCCGGGCGTCTACGTCTTCAAGGACGAGAACGGCAAGCCTATCTATGTGGGGAAGGCGAAATCCTTGCGGGCGCGAGTGCGCTCGTATTTCCAGGAGTCGCGCTCGGCGGATGACAAGCGCGACCTGATGCTCGACGCCGCGCACGACCTTGCGACCATCCTGGTGGATAACGAACACGAGGCGATGGCGCTTGAGAACAACCTGATCAAGCAGTATAAGCCCCGCTACAACATCCTGCTGCGCGACGACAAGTCGTACCCTTATATCAAATTCACCGCTTACGAGCGTTTCCCACGAGTTTATGTGACGCGTCGAGTGAAGAAGGACGGCTCTGTTTACTTTGGCCCCTACTTCCCTGCCAACCTCGCTTATCGCATCGTGGATTTCATTCACCGGCACTTTCTCGTGCCGTCTTGCTACGTGGACTTGACGCGGCCTCATGCGCGGCCGTGCTTGCAGTATTACATCAAGCGCTGCTTGGGGCCGTGCGTCGAGACGCTGACCACGCCGGACCGATTCGCCGAGGCGGCGCGCGACGTTCGTCTACTGCTCGAAGGCCGCGAGAATGACCTGGTGCGCAGCCTCACCGCTCGCATGGCAGAGGCTTCGAGCGCGCTTGAATTCGAAGACGCGGCCCGCTATCGAGACCAGATTCAGACCATCGAAGAACTTCGCGAGCGTCAAAAAATGGCGGCAAACTCCGGCGAGGAAGCGGACATCCTGGGCTTCCACCAGGAGGGCGCTCTGGTGGCCGTCAATCTTTTTCACTTGCGCGGCGGGCGCGTGCTCGACCGGCGCGAGTTTTTCTGGGAGGATTTGGAGGAATTCAATCCGCCCGAGTTCTTCTCTTCCCTGCTGAAACAGCTCTATTTGGATCAGCAATATTTGCCGGGCGAAATTCACACGCCCGTCGACTTCGACGATCGCGAACCGCTGGAGGAACTGCTCTCCGAGAAGCGCGGGCGGCCCGTCCACATTCTCACCCCTCAAGCCGGGCGCAAGCGGGCGCTGGCGGAACTGGTGGCGAGAAACGCCCGCCACTCGTTTGAACGCCGCTTTCGCATTTTGAAGCCGCACGCGCGAGAAGCGCTCGACAGCCTGAGCGAAGCGCTCGACCTGGCCAAGCCGCCCAACCGCATCGAAGCCTTCGACGTTTCCCACATCCAGGGGACCGACATCGTAGCCTCCATGGTCGTCTGGGAAGCCGGACAAATGAAGAAATCCGATTACCGCAAGTTCATCGTCAAGACCGTGCCCCAGAACGACGATTTCGCTAGCATGAGGGAAGTCGTGGGCCGCCGTTACCGGCGTTTGCAGGAGGAGAAGAAACCCTTTCCCGACCTCGTGCTGATCGACGGCGGCGTAGGCCAACTTCATGCCGCAGCCGATGCCCTGGAGGGCCTGGGAATCATCAATCAGGCGCTCGCCAGCATTGCCAAAAAGGAGGAAATTCTCTATGTCCAGGGGCGCGAGAATGAGCCGGTGGTTCTCGACCATCACTCCCCGGCGCTGCACTTGATTCAACAAATCCGAGATGAGGCCCATCGCTTTGCCGTGACTTTCCACCGTGCCCGGCGCTCTAAGCGCGAAATCACGACGGAATTATTGCAAATCCCGGGGGTAGGGGATCGGACCGCCAATAAACTCCTCGGGCAGTTCGGGAGCTTGGCCAAGCTGCGGAAAGTCTCGTTGGAGGAATTGGCCCAGGTTGTAAAGCGGTCTCAGGCCAAAAAGGTTTTCGACTACCTGTCAAACGAAGAGGGATCAATTAAATAATCCGTCCAGACGGTCTAATGTATAATCGCAATAAAAATTAGAATATTATTGTTGTATTGGATTTTTGATGATGCTAGATTAAGGACTCGGGAAGGAGGTCTATCATGGCAAATTGCAATGTCGCAACAAAGGTATCCTACTTTGTGGCAGGGGTCGGAATCGGGGCTGCGGTTGCCCTGCTCTTCGCGCCCTTGACCGGGGAAGAGACAAGGAAGCGGATCGTCGAGAAGGCGCAAGATAGCAAGGATTATGTCGCCTCCAAAGGGCGCGATCTCCGCAAGGGAGCGGAAGATCTCGTCGATCAAGGCAAAGATTTGGTCACCAAGCAAAAGGCGCGTCTGGCGGATGTCTTGGAATCCGGTAAGCAAGCGGCGCGCGAAACCTTTGCACGCTAGCGTTGGGAGGATATCAATGAGCGAAGAAAACAACGGTGGATCCCAGGTAGGATTCTTCCTTGCTGGATTGGGTATCGGTGCGGTCATCGCCCTGCTTTTTGCCCCACGTTCAGGAAAAGAAACGCGGGACATGATTATGCAAAAAGCGGAGGATGGCGCGGACTTTGTTAAGACCAAAGGCGACGAAATCCGCAAGCAGGCGGAAGATGCTGTGGAAAAGGGCAAGGATCTGGTGAACAAGCAGAAAGACCTTCTCTCGGCCGCGCTGGAAGCTGGGAAGCAAGCGTATCAAGATGAAAAGTCCAAAACGAAGCAAGGCGCCTGAGGCGGCTGAGCCTTATGTGAGCGAACCATGGAGCAAAATACTGGCCTGACGGTGGCCTTGATTTTGGTCGCGATCGCGGTGCTGATGCAGGCAGGGGCCATGCTGGGGATTTGGCTGGCCGTCCGCAGAGTTCCCGGGCAGATTGAAAACGTGCGGGAGGACATCAAGCAGCGAATCGATCCCCTAGCGCAATCGACGCTCGAGCTTGTCAACAACTCCCGCGAACCCCTGCGGACGATCACCGCGAACCTGGTGGAGATCAGCACCATTCTGAAGGACCGTACTTCCAGTGCTGATGCAGTGGCCGCCGAACTGCTGGAAAAGAGCCGGTCGCAGATCGTTCGCGTGGACCAGATGGTTTCCGATTTGGTGGAGAAAGTAGAGTCCACCGCGGACTCTGTCCAAAAAGGCGTTCTCGGCCCCGTCAATGAAGTTTCGGCGGTGGTCAAGGGCGTGCGTGCCGGCCTGGAGTTTCTGTTCACTCGCCGCCGCGTGACCAACGTGAGCGAAGCGACCCAGGACGAGCAGCTCTTTATCTGACGTCCACGCTCGAGGCACACGGCGCCGTAATGGAGACCGTCCGGTAAACGCCCCCCGCGGCGCAGGCGGTGTCTGTTATCTGACTGGCGCCCAGAAGCAAGTTTCTGGCGGTAATCACAAGACAATGTATATCAAAAAAAGATATCTCTCCTTGATGAGCGGCCTCGCTCTGCTGACTATTGCTGCGTGCGTCACTGCTTGCAAACAAGGGGCGAACGCGCCTGTCGCCGAAAAATCCGCCGCTGAACAACCACCCGTCCTGCCCGCCGGACCGGGTGCTGCGCCGGAGATGGGGAGCGCGCCCACGCAGGCCGCCGGCATTGCCTGGACGGTGCCCACCGGGTGGGAAGCCGGGCCGGCGCGCCAGATGCGCGTCGCCACCTACCGCATCCACGCCATCGCCGGCGATCCGGAAGATGCGGAGTGCGCCGTATACTTTTTTGGAACGGGTCAAGGTGGCACGGTGGACGCCAATCTAAAACGTTGGCCGAGTCAGTTCACGTCGCCGGACCGCCAATCGGCAGCCTCTTCCGCCAAAATGGAGACGCGGACAATTGCCGGGCTGAAGGTTTCAACCCTGGCCGTGTCAGGAACCTATTTGGGGGCTGGCGGGATGATGTCTCAACAGGAAGTGAAGAAGCCCAATTTCACCATGCGCGCCGCCATCATCGAGGCTCCCCAGGGATTGGTGTTCTTCAAGCTCACCGGCCCTGTGAACACGGTGGCCTCACTCGAGAATGACTTCAATTCCCTGCTCGCCAGCGTGCATCGGCAGTGAAGGCAGTGGTTAGTGATTAACAGAAACCCGCTATTTTCATAATACCTTGGAAATCCATCCGCCGCCCAGCACCTCATCATCGTCATAGAACACTGCCGCTTGGCCCGGCGTAATCGCGCGCTGCGGTTCCAGGAATTCCACGGAGGCTTCACCGTCCGCGTGCGCTTCCACCCGCGCGGCGGCGCCGGGGTGGTTGTGGCGAATTTTCACGTGCGCATCCACCGCGTCGCCCGGCGCAAGAGGGCGAATCCAATTCACCTCGCGCACCTGGAAGCGGGTGCGGAACAGGTCGCGGTCCTCGCCCACCACGACGCGATTCTTGGCCGGCTCGATGGCAATCACATAGAGGGGAGCACCTACCGCCATGCCCAATCCCTTGCGCTGGCCCACAGTGAAATTTTGGATACCCTGGTGTTCGCCCAGGACATGTCCGTCGGTCGCGACCACTTCGCCCGCGGTGGATTCCGGCTGACGCTGCTGCTCGGCCAGATACGCGTCGATGAACTGGCGGTAGCTTCCCGTAGGCACAAAGCAGATTTCCTGGCTATCGGGCTTATCCGCCACCGGCAGGCCCCGGGCGCGAGCAATGGCGCGAACTTCCTGCTTGGTCATTTCTCCCAGCGGAAACTCCGAGTGCGCCAACTGCTCCTGGGTCAGTCCAAAAAGGAAGTAGGCCTGGTCTTTCGAACGGTCGACGCCGCGCAAGAGCTGGTACCGCCCCGTCTTAGGGTCGCGCCGGACCCGCGCGTAGTGGCCTGTGGCGATGCGCTCCGCACCAATCTGCCGCGCCGTCGTCAGGAACTGCGCGAACTTGATCTCTGTATTGCACAGGCTGCACGGGATGGGAGTTTCTCCCGCGAGATAGCCCTCGACGAAAGGCCGGACCACGGTAGCTTCAAACTGCTTTTCCAGGTTAACGACGTAGTAAGGAATGTTGAGAAAGTTGGCCACCGCGCGCGCATCGTAGACGTCGTCGAGCGAGCAGCAACGCCCGCTGGCATGGCCGCCCTCGCCGGCCTCCTCGCCCAGCAACTGCGGCAGGCGCCGCTGGTTCCAAAGCTGCATGGTCAGCCCCACCACTTCCGCCGACGAATCGGACGATGGGGTTGAATTGTTATCTGCAAGCAGAGCAGCGACCGTCGAGCTATCGACCCCGCCGCTCATGGCGACTGCTATGGACATAGAATTAGCTTTCAGCGGTCAGCTATCAGCTTTCAGCTCCTGCCGACCGCTGAGAGCTGACAGCTTCTTTTCGGTAGTGCGGCGACACTGTGCGCAATTGTTCCACCACTGCCGGCAGGATTTGGAGCGCGGCATCGATTTCCTCATCGGTATTGAAGCGGCCCAGGCTGAAGCGAATGCTCGCGCGTGCCTGGTCCGGTCGGAGCCCGATGGCCGAGAGGACGTGCGAGGGTTCGAGCGACCCCGACGAACATGCCGAACCCGTCGAGCAAGCGATGCCGCGCAGATCCATGGCAATCACAAACCCTTCGCCCTCGAGGTAATCGAACGTGAGATTAGTGGTGGTGGGCACGCGGTGTCCGCGGTCGCCATTGACGGCAACATACGAAACATTGGCGAGAATCCCCGCCTCCAAGCGGTCGCGCAGAGCGGCAATCCGATCGTTTTCTTCCGCCAGATGCGCTCGGGCAATTTCCGCCGCGGCGCCGAGGCCCACGATCCCCGCCACATTTTCCGTGCCTGGGCGCCGGTCGCGTTCGTGATGGCCGCCGTGCAGGAGAGGCCGCAGAATCGTCCCTCTGCGGACGTAGAGAGCGCCCACGCCCTTGGGTCCGTTCAGCTTGTGGGCGGAAAGCGCCAGCAAATCCACGCCGAGCTTTTCCACATCCACGGGGATTTTGCCGACCGACTGCACCGCGTCGGTGTGAAAGTAAATGTCGCGTTCGCGCGCGATGCGGCCGATTTCCGCGAGCGGCTGTATGGTACCGAGCTCGTTATTCGCGTGCATCACGCTGATCAGCACAGTCTCCGGGCGCAGGGCGGCAGCCACGTCGGCCGGGTCGATCACTCCGCTAGGGCCCACGCGGACATACGTCAAACTAACACCGCGTTTCTCCAGCGCCTTCGCGGTGGAGAGCACGGCGGGGTGCTCGATGGCCGTCGTCACCACGTGCTTACGTTCGCCGCGCGCCGCCTCCACGATGCCGAAAATCGCGGAGTTGTCAGACTCCGTCCCGCCGCTGGTGAAGACGACCTCGCTCGAGCGCGCGCCCAACAGTCGCGCCACCTGCTCGCGCGCTTTCTCCACACCCGCTTTGGCGCGCTGCCCGAACCAGTGGATCGACGAGGCGTTGCCGTAATCTTCCAGCAAGTACGGCCGCATCACCTCGAAAACCTCCTGCGCAAGCGGGGTGGTGGCGTTGTTGTCGAAGTAAATCCTCTTCATGTTCCCTTCAGGGGGAATGACGATTTCTGCCCTAAAATTCAGCCTAGCTGACCGTCGGAGAGAAGTCAAACCACGGGATGTTCACATCGGCCATCGCACGGTTGGCGCCCGGGAATCTTGGCAAATTGCAGCGAAATGTGTAGTCTCATCGTGATGCCCGCCAAGCCGAAATACGTCGCCGGACTCGTGCAGATGTCGTGCAGCGAGAGCGCGGATTCGAACCTGCAGAAGGCCGCAACACTGGTCGAAGACGCGGCCCAACGCGGCGCGGAGATTGTCTGTCTGCCGGAGCTTTTTCGCTCCCAGTACTTCTGCCAGCGCGAGGATGCGGCGTTGTTCGATCTCGCCGAGACGGTTCCCGGTCCGACCACCGAGGCTTTGGGTAAGGTCGCCAAAGCGCGGGGAGTGGTCGTTGTCGCGCCGCTATTTGAGCGCCGCGCGCCCGGCGTTTATCACAATAGCGCGGCCGTCATTGATGCGACGGGCGAGGTGGTGGGCCTCTACCGCAAGATGCATATTCCCGACGACCCCGCTTACTACGAGAAGTTCTACTTCACTCCCGGCGACTTGGGATTTCATGCTTTCAATACGCAAGTGGGCCGCGTCGCGACGTTGATCTGTTGGGATCAGTGGTACCCGGAGGGCGCGCGGCTGGCGGCTCTCGAAGGTCCGAGCATCTTGTTCTATCCCACTGCAATCGGCTGGCATCCCACCGAGAAAGAGCAATATGGCGCCGCCCAGCGCGACGCTTGGCGAACCATTCAGCGCGCCCACGCAATCGCCAACGGAGTGTATGTCGCGGCAGTCAACCGCGTGGGCTTGGAAAAGGTGTCCGCTGGGAGTGCCGGCCTGGAGTTCTGGGGATCGACGTTCATTTGCGATCCCTTCGGCGTCGTGCTGGCCGAGGCTTCCACCGGGGAGGAGGAAATCCTTCTCGCCGAAGTCGATCTGGCGCGGATCGAGAACGTGCGGCGCAACTGGCCCTTTCTTCGTGATCGCCGCATCGACGCGTACGCTGGAATCACCAACCGTTGGCTGGACGAGGAACCGTGGCGAAAAAAATAGGGACTGGGGGTTGGGGGCTGGGGGCTGGGGACCAAGCGCGGGGTTCCGGGCGCTCGGTGCTGGGTACCGGGGAACAGGTTGCGGCCCTGTCCCAAAACACAGGACCGACCTCACGAATCCCGGAATTTAAACCCGACTCGCCCGTCCCCCAGTCCCCAGCACCCAACACCCAGCACCTAAGCCGCTATCGCTTCCCTGCCGAGTGGGAACCGCACGAAGCCACCTGGATTGCGTGGCCGCACAACCTCACGGACTGGCCGGGGAAGTTCGCACCCATTCCCTGGGTGTACGGCGAGATCGTCCGCCAAATCGTCCCCGGTGAGATTGTAAGAATCTTGGTCAACTCGAAAGCGCATGAGGAAAAAGCTCGCCACATTTTGAAGAGGATCGGCACGGATCTGGCGCGCGTGGAGTATTTTCGTATTCCCACCGATCGCGGCTGGACGCGCGACTTTGGCCCGATCTTCGTGAAGCGTGACGCGCCCCGCGCCGACGTGGCCATTGCGCGATTCGGATTTACGGGTTGGGCCAGGTATCCTAACTGGCACAAGGATTGCCAGGTTCCGGCGCACGTAGCGCGGGCGCTGCGACTTCGAATGTTTGACGCCGATGTGAAGGGCCGGACTTTTGTCTTGGAAGGCGGCAGCATCGACGCGAACGGACGCGGTTCGATGATCACCACAGAACAATGCCTCCTCGATCAACAAACGCAGGTCCGTAACCCCGGCTTCACCCGTCAAGAAATTGCGGAAGTCTTCCGTCAATATCTGGGAGTCACTAATGTTCTGTGGCTAGGTAAGGGGATTGCCGGCGACGACACGCACGGTCACGTTGATGACTTATGCCGGTTTGTAGGGCCGCGCACGGTGCTCCTCTGCCGGGAAAAGAACCCGCACGACGCAAACTATCTGCCGCTGGAGGAAAACTGGGAACGCATCCGTGACATGCGGCTGGAAGATGGCTCGAAGCTTGAGGCTGTGCCCTTGCCCATGCCGTCGCCCGTCTACCTGGACGGCCAGCGCCTGCCCGCCAGTTATGCCAATTTCTATATTTCCAACGCCGCCGTGTTAATGCCCACATTTAACGATCCGCAGGACCGCGTCGCTCTGGGAACGCTCGCGGAAATCTTCACCGATCGCCCGGTGGTGGGAATTCACGCCGTCGATTTGGTTTGGGGTTTGGGAACCTTGCATTGCCTCACTCAACAGCAGCCGGCGGCCTCTCGTTAGCTTCCTATACGGAGCGACATAAATTGTAGCGTCGATCTCCGATCGACGACGGCGGTCGGAGACCGCCGCTACAGCCGAATGCACAATCATTTATGTCGCTCTGTATAGCGGCAAATCCGAGAGAAGCGCCGGTTAGCCGCGCTGACCTCTTGCGAACAACTGACTTTACGGTATAAGTTCAATCGTACGCTGAGCCCGGGCTCTATGCTCGTGGACAGCCCTCAATCCAAACCAGGAGTCCAACATGCAGAGTCGCATCGTCGGCACCACCATGCCGGTCCTTGAATTCGTGCTTGACCCAAACGAGTCCGTCATATCCGAAGCCGGTGAACTTTCTTGGATGACGAGTTCCATCCAGATGACGACGCACACTCAATTTGGCGGGGGCGGAGGAATCTTCGGTGTGCTGAAGCGCGTGGCGGGTGGCGGATCGCTGTTCATGACCGAGTATCGGGCCATCGGCGTTGCCGGAGGGATTTCCTTCTGCACAAAACTGCCAGGGCACATTGTGCCGATTGAGGTTGGCGCGGGAAACGAATACATGATTCACCGGCACGGATTTTTGTGCGCAACGCCGCAGATTCAAATCAGCGTAGGCTTCCAGCAATCGCTGGGGGCAGGAATTTTCGGCGGCGACGGCTTTCTGCTGCAGCACGTGAGCGGAACGGGGACCGCATGGATCGAGCTCTCGGGTGAGCTGATCGTGAAGGATCTCCAGCCCGGCGAAACTTTGCGAGTTCATCCGGGACACGTCGGCGCGTTCCAGGCGTGCGTTTCCTTTCAGATCACGACCGTGCCGGGAATCAAGAACATGATTTTTGGCGGTGACGGAATCTTTCTCGCATCTCTCACGGGGCCGGGGAGAATCTGGCTGCAAACGCTACCGATTTCCAAGCTGGCGCACAAGCTCATGCAGTACATGCCCTCGCAGCACCGGGAAGCTGTGCAGGGAGGCGTCGTCGGGGGAATCGTGGGCTCAATTCTGGACGGGATGAAATAGAGGAGAGCACACCGCCGGGTGCCGGCCATCACCAGTAGAGCCAACCGGAGAGTGCCCGCGGTCAAAGTGGAGGTCCTAATCCAGCCGGGATGGTTTAATTCTTCGCACGGGTCGGACACGTGGAGATCAACTTGCCAAGTGTCTTCGGGAGGTCGCGGACTTCAAAGAGCCGAAGTCTCATGCGCCGGCCGGCCGTTCCGAGCGCAAAATCCTGAGTTGTTCTGTCAACATAGGTTTGGCAGTCACCCGGGATTGATTTCCGTGTATTATAATGTGCAATCATGCTGACGCGGGTCTACATCGACAATTTCCGCTGCTTCGTCAACTTCGAATACCGCCCGGAGAATAAGCAACTGTTGCTCGGACCGAACGGCAGCGGCAAGTCATCACTGTTCACCGCGGTCAATTATCTCAAGCAGTTTGTTAAGGGCGATGAGAACCCATTCATTCAAGCCAGCCGCACGCGATGGCAGGATCGTCCTCTCCAAGTTTTCGAAATTGAAGCCCTCTTGGAGGAGCAGAAATACGAATACCGGGTCGTGATTCGCTTTGCGCGGTCGACTAACTCCCAGGATATTGCGTCCGGCAAGCTGTCAGTTACCGAAGAGCGGTTAAAGGTCTCCGGCGAAACGGCATTCGAACTGGCTAATGGAGAGATCCACTTCTTCCCCAATAGCGGCGCCCAAGCAAGGACTGTGCCGTTGGAAACCACTAAATCCGCGTTGCACTTGTCCCAATTGAGCAACTCGCATGTTCGTCGTTTTGTCGAGTGGATCGACTCCGTTCATTGTTTTCGAATTGACGAGTACCCTGACGCCATGGAAGAGAGTGCCGACCGGGAGGAAGGTGAGCCAGGCTACGAACTGCAAAACCTCGCCGGATGGTACCGGTACTTATTGCAGGCTTACCCGAAAGAGAATGTGGCCTTCACAAACGCCATGGAAGAGGCATTGACAGGCTTTCAAACGCTTAGATTTTCCCCCAACGAGTATGGGAGAGTGAGGCTCTGGGCCGATTTTGCCGGTCCAAAGCAGGCTGAGGTGAGTTATGCGCTCCCCGAACTTTCAGAAGGTCAGCGCTGCTTGCTTGCCCTGTATATGATCCTTCACTTCCTCATAGCTCGAGGACACACTGTTTTTATCGACGAGCCGGATAACTTCATCGCTCTGCGGGAAATACAGCCGTGGCTCCTAGCGGCAGAGCGGGCGGTTGAAGACCATAACGGGCAGCTTATCCTTATTTCCCATCACCCTGAGCTTCTGAATCAGTGGGCCTCCAGCCATGGATTGCGCTTCTTTCGTGAAGACAATGGCTTCGTCCGGACGGAGAAGTTCAGGACCGACCCGCGCGGGAATTTGCAGCCCTCCGAGTTGATCGCCCGTGGGTGGGATGATGAGTAATCCATCCCGGGTGTTCGTGCTGGCGGAGGACGAACGCCACAGGTCGCTTATTCTTCGGTATCTTATTGAGTGCGGATTGAAACAGCATGAGATGAGGATTCAGCTTTCCCCGGCGGGCCGGGGGAGTGCAGAGAACTGGGTGTTGAAGACATTTGCCTCGGAGACCAGGGCATACCGTAGCCGTCAGGCCCGTGCCGAATCTGCCTTGATCGTAATGATCGATGCCGATACCCGCTCAGTGCAGGATCGTTGGAACCAACTTGATCAAGCGTTGAAGGTCAATGGCGAGCCAGCGGTCAGCAGGGATGAGCGAATAGCGCGGCTCGTTCCAAAGCGCAACGTCGAAACGTGGATCCTCTATCTAAATGGCGAGGATGTGAACGAAACCGCCGACTACTCGGGTGAGAGAAGGAATTGGAATACGTTAAGCCCCCATGCTGCAGAGGCGCTTTGCCAGTGGTCCCGACCAAATGCCGGGCCACCGAACCACTGTATCGACTCTCTGCAGCTAGGAGTCCGAGAGCTGAAACCGCTTAGATCCTGAGATTGCTGCTCCCCACTAACCTGCACAGAAGTGAGTGACGACCGTACGATCTCTTCCGAGATTGTCTCTAGACCTGCCAAGGGCTAATTGTCGGGGCATGCCCGCACGCCCGGATGCGCTCCACCACATGCAACCAGTCGGTCGTCGCCTTACCGCTTACCTGGCCATCGGTGTCAACTCCAGGACCCTGTCCGGAAGGTGCGCGACCCAAATCTTAAGGCTTCCCCGCACCTCCCTCTGCCGTTATTCTATCTCCCGATCTTGACCCAGCCTTCGCTTGATTTGTTCCACGAGTTCACCCACGTCCACGGGGCGCAATAGGATCATTTCGAACCCGTGGCCGCGCAAGCCCTTGTCGATGATGTAGGTTCGGGTGGCGATGATCCAGATGGGAACCTTGCGCGCCCATGCCGAGAGCGCTTCGACGTCGGCCGAAGGGTCGTCGCTCGCGAAAACATCAGCGATGAACAAATTCGGAAGATTTGTGCCCGGACCCAGCGCCGCCAAAGCATCGGGAATGGTTTCGTAGGCTTCCACTTCAAAACCCTCCTCCAGCAGTTGGGCGCGCAGCAACGCGCGTGCCTGCCAATCCTTTCCGGCGATGAGAATGTGACGCACCCGGACCTCCTGGGCAAATCCCCAGCAATCGAACGCCGTGATTATCCCACAGGCAGGAGAAACCCGTTTAGAGGGCATGGTGACACCCCCTTTCGGGCCGGCTCCTCGTGATTCTCGCCCCTCTCCGGGCGGGCATTTTGTCCGATTTGAGAGTATACACGCCTAGTTAAAGATTGTGCTTGACTAAAGTCATTGCTTATATGTATACTCATCTAGTACACAATAGTACTTGAGTATGAAGGAGGGCTTACGTTTCCCGAAAGCGATCCGCAATTATCGCACGCGCCCGAGCAGGGAGGGAACGCCGAGAAGGACGTGAACGCCGCGGGCGTCCCCGAGGGCTCGACCCCGGAAGCCGAGGTTACCCCTACCGTGTTTCATTTCCCGAAAGGAATTCGTGAAAGGCTCGCAGTTCTACGGGATCCTCCCAGGACTTCGAAGCGATGGAACCGTTTGAGCGCCTCAACAAAGCGAGGTATGCCACGATGTACCAGAAAAAGAAGGTAGTTAGGCGCTGAACCGAAGAAATTCCAAAAAATGTATGCATATGATAAAGAATAATTTAGTTGGGATTCGGAGTCGCGAGTGGAGTGGAAAAGGGGAATTAAAAAATGAGGCTACTCCCACGATGTTATTGAAAACACATGTAGAAAAAATGTCAGCTTTGGCTACTCCCGCGATATTCATGAAAACAAGAGACTTAAGTCGGTATAGCCACGATATTCATGAAAATAAAGGTAGTTGTGCGCCGGGGTCGACCGCCCGCAACGCCCTAGAGGGCTCGACGCTGGGGGCCGGAGTGGCACCCCGCCGCGGCCCATTTCCGGCAACGGGAGCAAAAAGGAATTCTTAATTATACGTTCGAAGCCGGAATGTGCTATGAAAACAAAGGATCGCAAGACACAATGCCCGAATGAAAACAGACTTTTAGATCTTCATTTTCGACATTTACGTCGAATCGAGCGTTATTTTGCAGAGAATTGCTGATTTTCAACGACAATTTGTCGGGTCCATTCGGCTTCTTACAAGTTTTATCGTGCATGAAACGACCCATCCGCGAAGGATGAGCGGCCCCCGCACCCATCGCCACAAGCGTGTTTTCCTTTGGGTGGCACAGGCACTCCTGCCTGTGCTTTCCGGACACAGCCAGGAGTGGCTGTGTCACTGTGCCGGCCGGCGCGAAGCTGACTTCCAGTCCAGTCCCGAGGTATCATGCGCTTTCTGAAGCGGCGGAGAGACGCCTTCCTGATCCCGAGTTCTCCGCGCCTTTCGCCGGACGATTGGGGATTACTGCAATGCGCATTCTCCTGACAGGTTCCAGCGGTTTGATCGGCCACGCCTTGGTCACTTCCCTTACGACCGATGGCCACACGGTCGTCCGCTTGATGAGGTCGCACACACCCGCACCGGGCAGGCACATCTCATGGGATCCCGACAAGGGCATTATCAATGCGGACGACCTCGAGGAGTTCGACGCCGTCGTGCATTTGGCGGGAGAGTCCATTGTCGGACGCTGGACAGCCGAGAAGAAAGCTCGCATCCTCGAAAGCCGCGTCAAGGGAACCCGGTTGCTTTCGGAATCCTTGGTACATTTGCGCCGGCGGCCGATGGTGCTGGTCTCCGCATCGGCAGTCGGTTATTACGGGGACCGAGGCGCCGAGGAGATGAACGAAGAAAGTTCCGCGGGCGCGATGTTTCTTTCGAAAGTCGCGCAAGCATGGGAAGAGGCGACAACGCCCGCAACGCGCAGTGGCATTCGGGTGGTGAATTTGCGCATTGGTTTCGTCCTCAGCAAAACGGGCGGCGGCTTGGCCGCGATGCTTTTACCCTTCAAATTCGGTGTAGGCGGGCGCGTAGGGAGTGGCCGTCAGTATTTGAGTTGGATCGCCATCGACGATGTGGTGGGCGCCATATCCCATGCGATCCTTCCCGATGCTTTGCATGGGCCCGTCAATATTGTGGCGCCAAATCCCGCGACCAATAGTGAATTTACTAAAACCCTGGGCCGCGTCCTGTGGCGCCCCACCATTTTTCCCCTGCCTGCATTCGCCGCTCGGATGGTTCTGGGTGAAATGGCGGACGAACTCCTTTTGGCCAGCACGCGCGTTGTGCCTGCGCGGCTCCTCGCCACCGGTTATGAGTTCCGATTTCCTCAACTTGAAGCCGCGCTGCGCCATGTGCTGGGGAAATAGGAACAAGTTGGGACCGCGGGCATCCTGCCCGCTACGGGGGAGCGTGCCGCTCCCGGCACAGCGAAGTCCGGATGATTTAGAGGAGATTTTGATAAGCAGCACAGGCAGGGAATATCTTAAAAGCGGGCAGGATGCCCGCGCTCCCAGCTTCGCCCTGTCGCCCGGTTTGCCCGCGTGTATACTGAATGATTGCAGCATCCTTTGCACGAAGCGGAGTATTGAAGCGCGGCATGAGAGTCAACGTACTGTTTTTCGGAATCACGCATGACCTGACGGGTTGTGCGCAGGAGCAGGTGGATCTCCCTGAGGGAGAAAACCTGGAGGGGCTGAGGCGCTTGTATGAAACTCGTTTCCCTCGCCTGCTGTCCGTGGGTAATTCGCTCATCCTCGCGGTCAATCAGGAGATCGCGAAGGACTCAGCCCCCTTACACGACGGCGACGAGGTGGCGTTCATGCCTCCCGTCAGCGGCGGCGCGAGCGAGGATTTCTTTCGCATCACGCGCGATCCGATTTCCGCTGCCGAGCTTGCCCGGCAGCTTAGCGCTCCGCGAAGACGGCGCCATGGTGGTTTTCGAAGGGACTGTGCGAAATCATTCGCGCGGGCGCGCGACGCTCTATCTGGAATATGAGGCCTACGAGCCCATGGCGATTCGCAAGATGGAAGAACTTGGGCGCGAGGCGAAACAGAAGTTCGCCATCGATGGCATCGGCATGATCCACCGCCTGGGCCGATTGGAGATCGGCGAGACCAGCGTGGCCATCATCGTTACCGCCGAACATCGCCGCGCGGCCTTTGAGGCCTGCCAGTTCGCCATCGACCGCCTTAAGCAGGTCGTTCCGATCTGGAAGAAGGAATACTTCGCGGACGGGGCCGTATGGGCGGAAGGAGAAGGCCATCCGGGTGTGGTGATGGAGCGAGACCGTTAAAGAGTTTCGCAAGTCGGAAGAACAAGTCAAAAGGCAAAACGCAAAAGGCAAAAGTGAAAACAACGACGCAGTGGAAACAACGGCGCAAGGAATGTGGCATTCGTTCTGACACTTTGACTTTTGACTTTTGCGTTTTGACTTTTGACTTGCTCTTACTTTGAGGTGGTTTCACACGATGACGGATTACCTTAATACCGCAGTCGAAATCGCGAGGGAAGCAGGTGCGCTTCTCGCCGAGCTATCGACGAAGCCCTTGGATATTGGCTACAAGCGCCGGGCGGACCTGGTTACGGTGGCGGACCGCCGATCCGAAGCCCTGATTGTCGGGCGTTTACGCGAGCGCTTTCCCGAGCACGCGATTGTGGCCGAAGAAGGCGGCAACCATCCGTCTTCCTCCGACTATTGCTGGTATGTCGACCCGCTCGATGGAACGACGAATTACGCGCATGGCTTCCCCATGTACTGCGTCACGCTCGGCCTCGCTTATCGAGGCGAAGTGATTGCCGGCGTGGTTTACGATCCCACTCGCAATGACATTTACACGGCCGAGCGGGGCGCCGGAGCGTACCTCAACGGCCAACGCTTGCACGTTTCCCCAATCGAAAAGCTGGGCGAGAGTCTGGTGGCTACGGGTTTTCCCCCCTTCGCGACCAATCACGATTTGAATGTTCAGTTCTACTTCCGCTTCACCGAGCTGTCCCATGGGATCAGGCGTGCCGGCTCGGCGGCGCTCGACTTGTGTTGTGTCGCCGCCGCGCGCTTTGAAGGCTTCTGGGAGTTGAAGCTCAATCCCTGGGACAAAGCCGCCGGAACCCTGTTGGTGACCGAGGCCGGGGGGCGAGTGACCGATGTGAGGGGAGCCGCATTCAACCTGCTCGGCGACGACGTGTTTGTATCTAACGGCCTGGTGCACGATGAGATGCTGGGGGTTTTCGCCGCGATCCTGGGGCAGCGTTCCCTGTAGCCGGCTCGCCAACGCGCTCAGTGCTTCAAGAGCTTCGGCTTGCTGGCTTCTTCTTTTTGTTTGATCGCTTTGATGGCCATGCTCCGGATCACATCTGGAACATTACGGTTGAGGGAAAGGCCCTTCAGGTCCCGATCGTTCATCCGGCGGATCAGCGGCAGAGAAACGTCGATGGGCGCGCGGGGATTATTCGCAAGGGCTCTCATCACCACATAGCTCTTCATGAACCTGCGGTTCATGGAGATCAGGCGCAGCACCTCTTCCGAAACATTCTTGGCGGCGGCATAACTTTCGGCTTCCGTTTCGGAAATCTTAGGTGACTGCAACACCGCCCTCGAGATGATCTTGTTGGAGTCGCGAATCAGGAGCGAGCGCGTTTCCAGGTTGCCAGTCAGCGCCGCCTTGATCTTTTCCACCACGGTCATCCGGCCGACCTTTTGGATCAGTGTTTGCCGTTCTTCGGTGGTGAGTTCATCGTCGCGCTTGGTGACTTCCGCGGGGGTTTCCACGCCGTCGACATGCACACCTGCCGCCAACTTGGCCAGCAATTGGATCCCGGCTTCGTCAGCGGTGGACGCCAGGTCCAGATCCGGTTCTGTCGGCCCGGGGGATCGCTGCGTTGCCTCCGGAACCGGAATCGGAGGAAGGGAGTCTGGCGTAAGCAAGGTCGCGAGTTCAGTCACTGCCTCGGCGTCGGCAGCATGGAGCGCCGTCTGCAAACGATCGTGGAATTCGGCGGGCAAGCTAGGGTTCCAAAGCAGTGTTTCCCTCAGGTCCTCGCGCCCGGCCAGAACTTGCTCTGCCGCGAAGCGTAAGACCGCGGGCGCTGTCTGCGGGCTCGCCATAATGCGGCGGAGTTCTCCCCCGTCCCATCTCTGGAATGTTTCACGCGCGACCTCTCGAAGGCCCGCTTCGGAGGCGGTCGCAATCAAGGCCAGGATTTCGATTTTGTCTTCGAGCGGCAGAGGCAGATTTCCCTCAGCGCCTTTTCGGCGGATCACCTCGGGCGCTTTGCCGGAGCGGATTAAATCCACCAAGCGAGCGGAAATATTCAGGACCTCAGGGTGCGGAGTTTTTCAGATCGTCATGCGAAAGGTGGACGGACTTAACCTCTCCTTTGCGGCCGAGAGGTTTCAGCGTTTCGCCATTCAACGTTAGGATCACGGCTTGAGCGTTTCCGGTCGTTACATCGAAGGATTTGTGCGCCTTCAGCGTTTCCACTTCGTTGGGATTCAGGACGCGCTGAAGCACCATCTTGCCGTCGGCATCCACAGCCACCCACGCCCGTTCTGTGGCCGCGAGTTGCAAAACCAAGTCGCCATCGGCATCAGGATTCGTCCCGGTGGGAGCAAGCGTTTGCGGGCTTGACGATGTTGGGGGCCTTACCGTCGCCGATCCCCCGCCCGAATTGGACGTTGTGACCGGAGCCTTGGGCGCGCTGGGGGATCCGCCGGGGGTAGTGCCAGCCGCAACCTCGCCCGTTGCAGGATTCACGCCGGGCAGCGCCGTGGCATCACCGGAAGCCGGGGGAGGGAGCTGGGCCGGCGCGGGAAACTGCTTGGGCGTCGCAACCGTTGGGGGCGCGGAAGGCGCCGGAGCTTCCAATGCTCTTTGCGAGTAGTGGAACAGCATGTAGCTCCCCACCAGCAATACCACCGCAACGCCGGTGGCGATTAGGGGGGTTCGTGACGCCGGCCGCCCGGCAGTGGTGTTGCCCGCCGCCATCCGGTGTAAGTCGAAATCCGTCTGAGGTCGTGCAGCGAGCTGAAATTCGGCAACGACGCGCTCATCGTCCAGACCCAGATAGCGGGCATAGCTGCGGACGAAACTGCGCGAGAAAATCCCGCCCGGAAGTTTGGCGAAATCTTCTCGTTCAATGGCGTCGAGAATGCGCAAGCTGATCTTCGTGGCGGAAGAAATTTCCTCCAAGCTCACGCCGCGCATTTCTCGCTCGCGCCGAAGATTCTCACCGAAGGCGGACATAGAGGTTCCTCATGGTTACCTTCCCAAACAAGCCACCTTCATCTTATTTTTCTCGCATAACAGTGTCAAATGCTTTAACACGAACATTTCGGGCCGCTCCACGGATGAGCCTCGGTGACAAAAGGGTTGAAAAGACCCGCCCAATGGTTTAAAAGGTCTATACACGGTTTTTTCCGGTGGCTGTTTGGAAACACGATGGGCACAGAAGACGAGATTGTTGAACTGAGACGGCAAGTCGCGCGGCTCTCCCTCTTTCACGAAGTGGGAAAGGCACTCTTCTCGACGCTCGACTTGCAGAAGATTCTTCAGACCATCATGGAAAAAATCAGCGATATCCTTCAGCCGGATACTTGGTCCCTCCTGATGCTTGATGAGAACACCCAGGAACTTTATTTCGAAATTGCCATCGGCAGCGGCGCGGAAAAGCTGCGGGATGTTCGCTTAAAACTGGGAGAGGGAGTTGCGGGTTGGGTGGCTGAGCACGGCGAGCCCGTGCTGGTGGAGGATACTCGCAATGATCCGCGCTTTACGGCCAAGGTAGATGAGCTGACGCACACCCAGACGCGCTCGATTGTCTGTGTGCCCATCAAAGCGCACGACCACGTGCTGGGGGTCATCGAACTTGTTAACGCCCTGGGCAAACCCAGTTTCGGGATGGAAGACATTCCCATCCTCAAGAGCTTGGCGGATTATGCTGCCATCGCGCTGGAGAACGCCCGCTACGTGCAGCGCATCCACGAACTCACCATCACCGATGATTGCACGGCGCTTTACAACGCCCGGCACCTCAACTTCGTCCTCGACACGGAAATCTATCGTTCCAACCGTTACGGCTACGAATTCTCCGTCATCTTCATCGACATCGACCATTTCAAACGGGTCAACGATTTGCATGGCCACTTGGTGGGTTCCAAACTTCTCTGGATGATCGGCGATAACATCAAGGGCCACCTGCGCATGATCGACTACGCTTTCCGTTACGGCGGCGATGAATTCGTTGTGTTGCTGCCCCAGACCTCCAAGGAAAATTCCGTGATGGTGGTGCGCCGCCTCCGCGAACTGCTGGTCGATCGTGTCTTTTTTGCAGAAGAGAAGATGAATATCAAGGTCACCGCCAGCTTTGGAGTAGCCTCCTTTCCGCAGGATGGGCGTACCCGCAAGGAAATTCTGCGCAAGGCCGATGAAGCCATGTACCTCGTCAAGAACACGACCCGCGATAACATTGCACTGGCGGGCCAAGGCATCGCAACCTGAGTAGACCGTCCTCACACCCACTTTGCGACTTCCTTACAAAGGAGCATCCTAATGAATCGAAGAACGTTCGTTCGCAATACTTTTGCTGGCGCGCTGGCCGCAAATCTTACTGGCAAATTCCCGCTGGCCCGCGCGGCCGACAACGAGGCAAAAGGCTCTGGCGCGGACAAACTACGGCGTGTCGCGGTAACCACGTGGAGCCTGCACACTTTGTTTCCTCAAACCAAGGAGCACGGTGCGAAGGTCGAGGGAGAAATGCTTGACCTGCGCAAATTCCCGGAATTGGTGGCGGATAGATTCCACGTGCATAACCTCGAACTCTGTAGCGTTCACTTTGAATCCACCGATTCGTCTTACCTGAACGACCTCAAGGAGAATTTGCGGAAAGCGCACTCCCGCGTCATTAACATGCCGGTGGACTATCCCCACGACTGGGACGGCAAGGGGCTATGCGATCCCGACGACAAGCAGTGGCGCTGGGAAATCTCCGAGCGCAAGAAGTGGATCGACATCGCCGCGCAAATCGGGTCGCAGTCAATACGCCCCAATCCCGGCGGCACGGCGAAGATGACCGATATGAGCCGGCCCATCGCTGCCTATAAGGAACTCGGCGAGTATGGAAAAACGAAGGGCGTGAAAGTGATTATTGAAAACCACGGCAACGTGGCGGGCAAGGCTGAGAACATTGTGGCCATCATCAAGGGAGCGGGGCCCCGGTGGGTGGGCGCACTGCCGGACTTCGGCAACTGGGCGGAGGAGGTTCGGTACCGTGGGCTGGAAATGGTGTTCCCTTATGCCTCCACCGTTTGCCACGCGCGCTACGAGACACCCGCCGGCGCGGAGATGAATGGCAAGCTGGTGACCTTTGACTTTGCCCGCTGCGTCAAAATCTCTCAAACCGCCGGCTTCAAGGGAGTCTACTCCGCCGAGCTCGCGAGTCCCGGCGACCCCTACGCCGGCACGCAGAAGATCATCGATGAACTGATAAAGTATATACAGGCATGAAGCGGCGCAGAGCAGCGTAGCCATTGCCGACAATGTGTTCTTGCCGGCTAGTGAGATCAAGCTTCATGTGCAGAAATATCAAACTGCTACACAACTTCGACCCGCCTGTAACTCCCGAAGAAATTCGCGCGGCTTCGCTTCAGTTCGTGCGAAAGATAAGCGGGTTTAACGCCCCGTCGAAGTCCAATGAAGCCTCATTCCAAGCGGCGGTCGATGAGATCGCCGGCATTTCCGCCCGCCTGCTCGATTCGCTTCAAACCAGCTCACCGCCGAGGAATCGAGAAGAAGAGGCGGCAAAGGCCAAGGCTCGCGCCGCGAAGAGATATAGCGTATAACGTAGGTATCACTTACTGCTCTTGTGGGAGCGGAGTGCCGGGCGGCGCGCGAGCCACCTAAAGTCTACGATCGCGATCTAGAAATCGTCGATCACGGTCACCAAGCAACGATTAAACAGCTTGCTTGACAGTCGCTCGGTTTTCCGCGACGATTCCCGTTCTACTCCAGGGCAAGGTCCATAGGAGGTCAACCATGAGGTCGCGCACAGGTAGCGTCAATCGGGTGTTTCTCCTACTGGGAATAGCTCTTCTGCTTGCGCCTTTTTCCAGCGAAGCGGCGACGCTGAAGCCACTCGTGGCGGGGCGTCGCGGAGTGGTCGCGGCGGGCCATCCCTTGGTGGCGGAAGCGGGCCTGCGCATTCTGGAAAAAGGCGGCAATGCCGTTGACGCCGGAGTGACCTCGGTCTTCGCCGCGTCGGTGGTGGAGATGATGAGCTTCGGCGCCGGCGGTGAATGCCCCATGCTGATCAAACTGAGGAACGGGCCGGTAGTGGCCATCAACGGCGATGGCATTGCTCCGGAACTGGCGACCGCGGAGTTCTACAATCACCTGAGCCGCGACGATCCTCGCGTGGTGACGGTAGCCACATCGCCGGGAGCATCGGGCGGCATTATCCCGTCTTTTGGTCCGCTGAGCGCGATTGTGCCGGGCGCCATGGATGCGCTTCTGCTGGCCCTGGAAAAGTACGGAACGAAGAGCCTGGCGGAGGTCATCCAACCCGCCATCGAGCTTGCCCAGGGTTTTCCCGTTAATGGGGGCCTGGAACGTGCACTCGCGCGCGGCAAGCCCCTCGCCGAAAAGTGGCCTGCCACTGCGAAAGTCTATATGCCCGGGGGGCGGCTGCCGAAAGAGGGTGAGATCTTCGTGCAAGCAGACTTGGCGCGTACCTTTCAAACCCTGGCTCGGGTGGAAACGGAAAACGCCGCGATGGGCCGAACCGCCGCGATTGAAGCCGTGCGCAATTACTTTTATCGCGGGCCCATCGCCAAGAGCATCAGCGATTTTTGCAAAGAGTCGGGTTGCCTGCTGCGAGAGGGTGATTTCGCCGCCCTTCGCGCGCGCGTCGAACAACCGGTGACGGTGAGTTATCGCGGCGTGCAGGTCTATAAGTGCGGCTTCTGGACCCAAGGGCCGGTGATGCTCGAAAACCTGAATCTGCTAGAGGGCTTCGACCTGAAGGGCATGAAACAGAATTCCGCCGACTACGTTCATACCGTGGTGGAAGCGGAAAAACTGGGGTACGCCGACCGTGACGCTTATTACGGCGACCCCGACTTCACTCCCATGCCCGCGGCGCTCCTTTCCAAGGAGTACGCCAACCTGCGAAGGCCGCTGATCGATGCGCAACGAGCTTCGGCGGAGCACATTCCCGGCGACCCTGCCCACATGGCGGCACGGGCTCCGGCGGACTTTGCGCGAGCGCGGTTCCAGCACCGAAACGGCGAGCACCAGGACACCACGTGCGTCAACGTGATCGATCAGGCCGGCAATCTCTTTTCCGCAACCCCTAGCGCCGCGTGGATTCCCGCCGTCATCGCGGGGGACACCGGAATTCCACTCTCCGAGCGGGCGCAGCAGTTTGTGCTCACGCCGGGCCATCCCAATCAAATCGCCCCGCACAAGCGGCCGCGTCTTACCTTGACCCCATCGCTGGCGCTGCGCGAGGGCCAACCCTGGCTGGTATTCTCCACTCCCGGTGGCGACAGCCAGGACCAGACGCTGCTACAGATCTTCCTCGACGTCGTCGACTTTGGAATGAATCCCCAGGAGGCGGTGGAATCGCCGCGCTTTAATTCCGAAGCCATGTACAGCACCTTTGACGCGCACGAGGATCAACCGTTGACGCTCGACATCGAAAAGCGCTTCGAACAAGCGGTGCTCGACGCTCTGACCGCACGGGGCCACAAGCTAAAGCTGGGAGGAGATTGGAGCAATCCCACCGCACCCACAATGGTAGAATACAATTCTACAACACACGTTATTTCGGGTGGCGCCGATGTGCGAGGACATCGGTATGCATTAGCGTGGTGAGGAAAGCAGGATTTAGAATTCAGGATTTTCGACTTAGTCGTCAGTCATCAGTTATCGGTCGTCAGTAAAAACCGCCGTCCTCAGTCATGCCCTGCCGTATCTCTCGAAGCTGCGGACTAAATTCCTTTACTGATAACCGACGACTGAGGACCCTTTTACCTCTTGGCACCCTCGTAGCACCCAAGGACTCGCAAGAAGTTGGTAACCTCGCTCAAGTGCGCCAGAGCCTTTTTGCATCGGTCGTCTCTGACGCTCCCGACAAAATCGAGATAGAAGAAGTATTCCCAAGGGCGGCCCCGCAACGGGCGCGATTCCATCTTGGTCAAATCAATGTCGCGCAGGGCGAAAACGCTCAAGCACTTGTAGAGGGCGCCAGGCAAGTTGCGGGTGGAGAATACAATAGAGACTTTGTTGGCCTTACGGGGAACGCGCGCGGTCTTCGAAAGCAGAAAGAAACGCGTGTAGTTCTCGCGGTGATCCTCCAAATGGGTCGCCAGGATGCGGGCGCGGTACACCTCGGCCGCGATGCGACTGGCGATGGCTGCGGCGCCGGGCGGGCGGCGTTCCGCCAGCATTTTGACAGACCCCGCCGTGTCGTAGAAAGTGATCCGTTCCACTTTCGGGTTCTTCGAGAAAAAGCGGCCGCACTGAGCCAGCGCCACGGGATGCGAATACACCTGGCGCACATCCTTGCGAGTTGTGCCTGGAAGCGCGATGAGGTTGTGGACAATGCGCAAGCTCACCTCGGCCACAATGTGCAGATTGTTGGCCAGCAACAGGTCAAAGTTCTCATAGACGGAGCCGGCCAGTGTGTTCTCGATCGGAGCCAGGCAGTAGTTCGCGCGCCCGCTGGTGACGCTTTCAAAAATGGCTGGGAATGTTTCGCACGGCAGCACCCGGATCTTGCGGCCTAGGAGCTTGTACGCGGCTTCCTCGCTGAAGGAGCCTCTTTCGCCTTGAAATGCGACGAGTGGTGTTGCCATGAGTTATGTTGCCCCTTGCTCTAGTTTGAATCCCTACGCCGCCCGCGTCAATTCGCTCATCAACACCTCGCGGCGCTTCCAGGCGATATCGCTGGCCAGATCGAGCACTCGAAGGTACGCCACCCAGGCGGCTGCTGCCAGCACCAGCAAGGCGACTCCGCACCAAGCCAGGTTCCCCGCCCAGCGCGAGACAAAGTATGCGCCGGTGATCAAAACCCCTATCAGCACCTGGGTTCCCGCGCTGGCGGCGACGGCCGTGCCCGACCCTTGCTGCCGCTTTATCTGCCCGAAGTTCAGCTTGCGAGGGAAATAGAGCGAGACGAGGTTTCCGGCCGCCAGATTCGCCAAGAGCATGAAAAGGGCACCAGCCAGGGTCACACATACCACCACCGGAGGCGTCGGACCCACAAGAAACCACCCCAGCACAGAGACGGCGATAATTTCGGCGAGTACCACTAGCGTGTGGAGCAGGTTTTTCGCCACCACCACGTCGCGGAAACGTATGGGTGCAACCAACAACATGGGCAAGCCGGATCCATCGTATCCCAGATTGTTGTAGGCAAGACCTACTAGGATGAGCATCACGTAAAGGACGCTCATGGGGAAGAAAAATGAGGACACGCGCATGAAGATGGGAACGTTTGCGTGAGACCCGCCATGACTTAAGCTCATCACGACCACGATAAACAGCGGAGCGAGCAGATTGAAATACGCGGTGCTGTTCCTGATCAGGTAACGCAGGTCCTTCTCGAATAGCGCTGCCACGGTCGGGGAGAGCCCGGCCACTTTCCACCCCGTGCGCAGGGTGGCGCGTTCGGCCGACGATTCCCGGCGCGCCTCGCTGAAGTTTTCGCCGCGGTACTCCGCCCCCAGGCGGATGGAGAGCAGCCACCCGAGCACCGCGCTGTAACCTAGAAGTCCCGCCAGCTCGACAGTTGCCGTGCCGCCGCGGCCTGCTCGCCCCGCCACAATGGTAGCCGCAGCCATGCCCGGCGGCAGAAATCGTCCGGTGGGAACGATTAGCGTGACCATGGGCAGCGCACGATTGCGGTACCGCCCCGTTAGGGGTCCAATCAGTTGAAAGCTGAACATCACGAGGATGAAGAGCGCACCCAAAATTTCCCGCGTCCGCCGCTGGGCCATCCAGCGACTGAGCCAGGCGAAAATCACGCGGTTCAGCAGCAGGTTGAAGAGCGCCAGCGCAGCCAAACCCGGGAAAGCCCAAAGCAGCGCGCCGGGCGACGCGATGGCGATGCCCCCCAGCATCACTAGGAGCCAGTAGAGGGCAGCCACCGCCACGGGTTCGAGGATCCCATGTGCAAACGCTAAGAGCACGAAAGTGGAATACCGGAGGGGAAACCGCAGGAGCGAACCAGGGTCGGACTCTGCGCCGAAACCAGTGACCACAAGCGGGACAAGGAGCCAAACGAGGAAAACAAACCAGATCTCGGCCGAAAGAATGATGGATTTGCCATGGCTGATGGCGTACCAACTCCCCACGCCCAGGAGCGGCCCGATGCCCAGCACCGCGAACACGATGCCGACACTCAGAACGACCCTGGAAATCAGGTCCACCTTGCCGCGCTGGGTGCGCAGGCTATTCACGAAAAGACGCCAGCGTAACCAGCCCACCAGGCGGAGCTGCTCTTGTTTGCCCGGCACCGACATCATTCCAGCCACGAGAGCTCCGGCACGGCGGCGCCCTCCCCGCCCACGATCTCGAGGAAAATCTGTTCCAGGCTGAGCTTCTGTCCGTCGTCGTGCCGCGCCGACACGCCGGAACGCAGCTCGTCAATGGACCCTTGAGCCACCAACTCGCCGCGATGGATGATGGCCACATGGCTGCACAGCCGTTCTACGATTTCGAGCACGTGGGAGGTCAGAAAGATCGTAGCGCCCCGCTCAATCATGCGGTTCAGCATCGCCTTGAGGGTGCCGGCGGCAATCGCGTCCACGCCCTCGAACGGCTCATCCAGGAACAGCACCTTGGGCCCGTGGATCACCGCCGCGGCCATCGCCAGCTTCTTCTTCATGCCGTGCGAGTAATCGACGATGAGCGACTTGGCGCGATCCGCCAGGCCCATAAAATCGAGCAGCTCCTGGGCGCGCTCGGCGGCGGTGACGCGGTCAAGCCCATACATGCGCGCGGCGAAAATGAGGTACTCGGGTCCGGTCAAGCGGTCGAAGAGCGCGAGGCCTTCCGGCACCACGCCGATATGGCTCTTCACTTCAACGGGATTGCCCACCAGGTCGAGGCCGAGAATTCGAATGCTGCCTGCCGTCGGCTCCAGTAGGCCGGTGAGCATCTTGATGGTGGTGGACTTACCCGCACCGTTGGGTCCCAAAAAGCCGAAGAATTGACCCGCCTCTACGCGCAGGTTCACGTTGCGGACCGCTTCCAGGTCTCCGAAGCGGCGGCACAGTCCATTCGTCTCAACAGCGAAATCGGTCATGTCAGCGTGCCGCGACTAGAAGGCCATTCCCAGGAGTCCGCGAAAGAAAAAGTCCGTGTAGACTTGGGCCAATTCATCCTGCTTGATGGGACCGTCGGAGGTGTACCACTGATAAAGCCAATTGATCATGCCCAGCAGAGCAAAGGCGGCCAAACGGGGAGAAATCAGCGGCGGGCGATCGCTCTGTTCCTGGACGCGGTTGATCAGGTCGATGAGGTAATCGATATAGCCGCGCTTCCGGGCGTTGAGCTTCTTGCGCAAGGGGCCGCTCAAAGACCGGTTTTCGTGCAGAATCACGGTGATCTCCTGATCGCGCGCGCGCACGATCAGGTCAATGTGCCCAATGATGGTTTGGCGAAGCTTTTCTCGCGGGTCGGCAATGTCCTTGATCGGCGCGAGCACGGTTTCATCCAGAATATCCATCCCGTAGTTCTGGATTTCATAAAGCAGGCGGTCCTTGCTGCCTACGTGGTGGTAGAGGCCCGCCTTGGTGAGGCCGACGGCTTCGGCAATGTCCTGCATCGAGGCGCCATCGTAACTCTTCGCGTAGAAAACGCGCGCCGCGATGCGGCAAATTTCGCGCAGGTTCTGCTTTGCTTCAGCAGCTCGGGCCATAACAGGTTTATTACCACATCAAGCAAGCGCAGTGTAGCATAAAAGGCCCAGGCCGGCGGTAGTTTCCAGAGGTCTTGTCTAACGAGTTTCTCCGGCTTGTTCCCCCTTCGCCATCGCGAGAATCGGTTCCAGGAAGCGGCCGTATTTGTTTAAGGTGACTTCATCATCCGTGGCCACAGCTTCCGTTACGGCCCTCGTCGTTGCAGGCGCCGCAATTTCAAGCCTACCGACAAAGACGCGTGTGATTTGCGCCGGCGGAGGATTGATGGTCAGCGGCAAGACAGTGTCAATGAATCCGCGCGGCACGATGTAAATCAGGCGGCTCCCTTCTTCCAACCAGGAGTCGCGCCAGATTTCCACCATGGCACGGGCTTCGTCGGGGTAGAGGCCCTGATCGGCAAGAATGTTTTCCAGCTCGCCAGCCAGCGCGTCGACGCTGCCGGTCAGCTCCGGAGGGTCCAGTACAGATTCATCCGTAAGCGGGCCTGCGAGGCGAAATCCCACTCGTTCACCGCGTCGCTCGAAGAGAATGATGGCCGGAATCTCATCATCACTGACACTCCTGACCTCCAACTTCTCACCGGACGTCTGCACCGCAGAGAGCGGCAAGTGGGCAGCCGAAACGCCTCGATAGAAAAGGAACTTTTCCTCCTCGCCGCCAGCAGAAGTATGGACGCGGAGCGGAGAGGAAGAAGTCTCGCGAGCGGCGTAGTAGTGATTTGGCGCGTCCTCACGCGGGAAGTCATCGGGAAGGTTCGGCGAAACAGCGACATCATTCCAAGTGATGCTTCCACCCTTTTCCATCTGACTCAATATGGAATTGAAGAGCATTCCGCCAGGAGGAAGCCCGGCGGCCGGTTGAACAGAAGGAATTCCCACGGGTTCAACTCGCGCCGCACGCGGATACCACTCGGTGATGATTCCCTTGGAGAAGGCCACGCTCACTGACACGTTCGCATCGCGCGGGGAATAGAAATAGATCACGGGCGTCTCCATACGGATCGTGCCACGCAACCCGCCTTTGAGGTTCGCGGTTCCCAAGTGCTCTACGAATCCCGGCAGATCGGCCGGCCCGCTGGAGGGCGTCCATTCCATCGCCTGACCATCTTTGCCGGCAATTGCGGTGAAGGTTCCCCACTCGTGGACAATTACGTTGGGAGAGCCGCTCAGCTCGCCAGCGATGAGCCAGCCGGCGAGCCATACGGCCAACAATCCGAACGTCAACAAATGATAGAGCCGCACTCTCACGTTCCCTACCGTAAAGAGCTTCTTCACTTGGGCGCTCATTTACTTATTCCTCGGCCAGGGGACGTGAGCAATTCAGAGGTCGCCTGACCGTGGAAGGTTGCGGCCAGATTCTGGGCGAGGAGAGGATCGTCCTTAGCGCCTGCCATCGCCCTACGCGTATGCTCCTGGTGATCGGTCTCATTACCGTCGAGGGTGACGAGCGCAGCCGCAAATTCCATTCCGGGATCTTGGCCGCGCAAGCTGATGGCGTGCTTGATCAAAGCGTATCCGTCAACGCCCGCGGCGGGGTTGGATTCAATCGGTCTGATCCATTGTTTGTAAGCTTCAGCGAGGTAACCGAGGTCGAACAGAGCCAGCGCGCCAGCGTGTCCCGAGTCGGAGTGGTCCGCACGCGCTTGTATTCGGGTGATCAGTTCCTTCGCGACGTAAGGATCGTGGCGAGCAAAGATCGTGGCGCGCCGCAGGGTTTCCATTTGCACGAGCACCGGGGCGCCCGAGTCGAGAATCGCCAACGTGTCTCGCGTCAGGTTCTTCAGGTCGTAACCTCCGCTTCCTTTCTGGTTCCAATCGACCGGAGGCAGCGTCTTCGCCGTCCCGATGTCGAAGGGATGGCAGATCAGAGGCGGTCCCGCCTGAGCTGAGGTCGTCAATCCCAGCAGGATGGCCACCCCGCCGATCGCTACGGTTGCATATCCACGTAATCTCATGTTTTGTAATCTCCTATTGAGTTGATTTGCCCTACGCGCAAAGAGACGCCAAGAGCGAGCTGAGTGTTAACAAGCAACGTAGCGGCGAGTTTACCTCGCCATAATGCGGCGTAACGGCCCTTAGAAAATGGCGGGGTAAACTCGTCGCTATATTGGCTGAAATGGTGGGGCGGGCACGATGTTATTCCTTGCTAGCGGGCGTGGGACGGGAGACCCATTCCGCTCCCAATAGCGCCAAACGGAGATGTCGTCAAACCCAAGTTCGTTCCACCACTGATCGAGCATCGGCTCGTCAAGGCGTAAGATCCCTTCCTCCGTAACTCCTTCGGGCGCGGGGGCAAACTTAGCAAGGCGGTCGTAGACCAGGGCGCGCTGGGGCTCATCCACTCGAGCCAGCAGATGCCACAGGGTGAGGCCGTCGCGCTTGCGAGCCTCGCCCAAAACGGTCGCCAGATCCGCCGCGCGTTGCTGGGGAGTGCTGTCCTCAAAATCAAACCTCGCGAGAGCGCGCTGGAAATCTGCCGCCGCGTCTTCGAAATACGGCGTGCCGGGGCCGATTTTCGGCCGGGTTGCGCAAGCTGCTCCGGCGGGGATGAAGGACTCGCGGCCATTCAGCTTGAATCCCACCCAGCCGAGCGACGTGCGCACCAACCCGACGCCGGAATCGTCCACGTGTAGGGTGTAGGCGCAGCCCAAGTCCACCGTCGTGGCTGAGGGCGTGTCGACTACGAACTGACCCGGCGGCGCCCAGATGTAGGCGTGAATCGTTCCGCGATCGAGCGCAACGCGTTTCATTCCCGCATTCATCGTCAGCAAACGCAGCCGCGTACTCGGGTCCACCTCAATTTGGCCGGTGTCCTCCGATTGAAGGCTGGCGCGCGACTGGGGGTCGGTTTCCAGCATCTGGCCTACGGCGAAACGGCTCATTCCTTCCTTCCCGCTAACAGCCGCGTTGCCGATTCGAGGCGTTCCTTCCACGCGGGACACTTCCCAACCCGCCACCGTCGCCGGAGCCGGCTTAATTGTAGGCGCCCGGTGGAGCAAGACGACGATCGCCGCCACTGCGGCGGCTGCCGTCGCAAGGGCAGGAAATCGTCCCATCCTCCACGAAAGGAATTTAAACCGCTTCGCGGGGGCGAACTCGGGAAACTCCGGCGCAGGACGGTTGTGCCTGAACTCTCCCAGCAACGTTTCCAGCCGCTGGATTTCAGGATCGGGTTCGCCCGTTCCATCCCACAGGTAGTCGTCGCGGCTCGCCAGTGGTTCGTTTTCCGTTCGATGATTCCCCATACTCATGTTTAAGGTGTCTCCAATTCGGAACCCTGGGTGCATGGGTTCGCGCCGAGCTTCGTGCGGAGCTGCTGCATGCCGCGATGAAGATTCACGCGCACCGAACCGTGCGTCAGTCCCGTGCGCGCGGCGATCTCCGGGCCCGTCATGCCCTCCACCAGGCGCAGAATCAAGGTCTCGCGATAGGCATCGGGCAGGGCCTTGATCGCTTCGAGAGCCGCGGCCGCCGGGCTGCGGTGATCGGCGCTCGCACTGGGGCGCTCGATGTCGTTCCCTCGCGTCTCATCCGCCAGTTGATCTTCGGGCGCCGAACGCCGATGGAAATCATTCGCCCGATTGCGGGCGATGGCCGCCAGCCACGCCCCGAAGCTTCCAATTTCCCGCAGGGTCGAAAGCCGCCGGAGCGCCAGCAGGAAAACATCCTGAACGAGGTCGTCCACCTCGCCGACCGGGACCTTGGCAAGCAACACTCCGTGGACCATGCGCGCGTAGCGGTCATAGAGGCGGCCGAAGGCGGTCCGGTCCCCATTCCGCGCGGCGGCAACGAACTGCGCGTCCTCGGAGAGTTCCGGCGCGGACGGCTCCCTCATCGGTCCGGCCCCCACGCCCGGCGCGAACAAGTCGAATCGATCTCCTGCCCTCGAGGCCATTCGAAGCGGGTCCCCACCGGATCATAGACGTTCGCGAGGGAAAATGTGTTAACAAGCAGGCGAAGCGCAGACCTGCTTTTCAAGGTCGCGCTACACTGGCTGATCTGACGAAAAGGTCCAACAGCCTGTTGGACAATTAACATCCGGAGGTGTTTGAAGCCAAGTGTAGCTCCGCTACCGATTCAGAGCGAACTCGAGCGCCCTAGCGGCGTGTAGCAGGGCGGTGTTGAACAGCGGCAAACGGCAGTGTTGCGGTTCGACGAGAAGCGGTATCTCCGTGCATCCGAGGACAATCCCCTGGGCGCCGCGGCGGCGCAGGCGTTCGATGATTTCCAGAAACAGTTGGCGTGAAGCGGGCCGGATCTCGCCCCGGCACAATTCCTGATAGATCACGTCGTTGACGCGTTGCTGATCAGCGGGCTCTGGAACGAGCACGGCGATTCCCGCCCGCTCGAGCCCCTCGCGGAAGAAGGGCTCGCTCATAGTGAAGACGGTCCCCAGCAAGCCTACGGACCGAAGCCCTGCAGCAAGGATGGGTTCCGCTGTGGTTTGGATGATGCTCAGCAGGGGCATGTGAACGGCCCTCTGGACGTCGTCGAAAACTATGTGCATCGTGTTGGTGGCGATGAGCCCGAAGTCGGCGCCAGCCACATGCAGCCGCTCGAGCGCGTCGGCCATTTCCCGCGCCGCCTCGTTCCACTGCCCGTGATGCTGCCAGTCCACGAACTTCTGAAAGTTCACGCTATAGATCAGGATTTCCGGGTAGCCGTAGTCCCCAAAACGCGCCGTGTAGGTCCTGGTGATGTGCTCGTAGTAGAGCGTGGTGGATTCCGGGCTCATGCCACCGAGGATGCCAATCTTCTTCATCTATTTTGCTTTCTGGGCCTTGATGATCTGGGTCGAGTGCGCGCCCTTGAGGGTATGGATCAGGAAACCGTCCGCGCTCTGGAGCCACACCTCGGCCAACACGTAGTCGGTTACATATTCCGTGTAGGATGGCGCGAAGTCCCCTACTACGTCGAACACAAGCTGGGCATCGGCGAGAGGCGGGCTCGGCTGCGCCAGCCGCTTGGTGAAGGGAACCGAGAATTCCTTGTGTGTCGATTCCTGTCGTAGCGTGATGTGACTATCGTCTTTTTGCACAACCGAGTATTCGCCTTTGGGAAGACTCGTTCCGCCCGCCTGGAAAGTGAACGGGATGGTAAAGGTTCCCTGGGCAAGAGCCAGCGTGCCCCCTGCGACAAGGACCAGGGCCGTTGCCGCCACTGCCCAAATCGCCAAGCGCTTCATTTGACCCCTCCTTCTGCCGGGTTACCGACGGTGCGCCGTAGGGGCTGGCCTCGTGCCTGCCCCCCATCGGGCCGAGTCGGCCCCCGAGTGGGCGCCCACGAGGGCCCGCCTGCCACTCCGCTCATCAGGCGTACCACCCCTCCGTAGCACTCTCGAGCGACGCCTGCGTGCTGGGAACGCCATTCTTCATGGCGTCCTCCATGGCCGCGACAAACGTATCGATTTCCTCGAGTGTGGTGTAAATGTTCGGCGACGCGCGGAGGCACTGATAATCGAAAACCTGGTTCGGTGGCGCTCCGCCCTTCAACCCGACGACGACGATCCGGTACTTGTTCATCAGAAATCTCGAGAGGTCACTGACGTCGATCCCCTCGATGTTGACCGCGGCCACCGCCCAAGCCTGCGCGGGTTCGCTGAGGTTTGTCAGAATCTTAATGCGCGGGTAAGCCTTCAGGGCGTTGGCCCAACGCAGGGTCAGGTAGCGCAGGCGGGCCGCCTTACGGTCGCCGCCGATGGCCTGATGGTAAGCCAGAGCTTCGCCGAGCGCCGCCCGGATGGCCCATGGATGCGTGCCAATGGCCTCGAACTTCCGAATGTCGTCGTCCTGCTGTTCGGGGGCTGCCTGCAACGGCCAGAACCGCGGGATCATTTCTTTCCGAACGTAGAGGCAGCCGTTCCCGATCGGCGCCAGCAGCCACTTGTGCAGGCTCACTCCATAAGCGTCGCACCCGAGGTCCCGCAGCTTGAAGGGAAATTGCCCCAGGGCATGGGCGCCATCAACGATGGTGACAATCCCCTTCGAGCGGGCGAGGCGGCAGAGTCGCGCGACCGGAAACATTTGCGCCGTCAGGTTGGTAACGTGGCAGAAATGGAAAACTTTCGTCTGCGGGGTGATAGCCTGTTCGAAGCGGTGGTAGAGATCGTCCGCCGTCGTGGGCACGGGGAATTGCAGGCGGTGCACTATGATATTATCGCGCCGCATTCGCTGGTCCCACGTCGTCAGCATGCGGGGATAATCCTGTTCGGTCGTGACCACTTCGTCTCCGGCCTTCAGGTCGATGCCGTTCTGCACGATTTGCAGCGACTCACTCGCGCCGCGCGTCAGGGCCATCTCCTCGGGGTCGCATCCGAATTCCTCGGCCATGCGCAAGCGGATCGTCTGGATGCGGTCGGCAATGGGGCCTTGATAAAAAATGGGCGCCATATTGATCATTTCCATGTAACGCATTTCCGATTCCAGTGCCACCCGCGGCGTCGGGCAAGTAAAGCCGTTATTCATATTGATGATGGTGCGGTCCAGCTTGAAATCCATCTGAATCTGACGCCAGAAGAATTCGTCCTTGGCAACATCTTCGGCCGATCTGCCGGCAACCGATTCGGACGCTGCCAGGACGCGCTCGAGATTAAAACCCCGAGTTACGGAGGCAATCGTTCCAGCCCCCCCCGCCGCGCGCAAAAATGATCGTCGACTCCACGTTGTACGCCCCATTAAAATCCTCCTTGATCTCCACCGGCGTGCATTCTTAGATCACCGGACGACGGAACGCATTGCTCAAGGTGATGTTGCGGCGAAATCATACGCCAGCTAGTTTATCGATTCAAGCTTAGGTTACCAGGGCATGCGGACTTCGCGCGCCCGCACGCCAAGCTCCGACCTGCTATCTGGTGCGGTACCCCAGGCCGGGGATTTTCAGAGCCCTCCAGGAAATCACCACCATAAGGCTTCCCCGCGTGTTCCAGTTTTCGGCACGATCTACGTTCTGAGGATTGACAGAATCTGGCCTCCCCGACCCTCAAGTGCCGGTCCTTGATCATGGCGGCTTCACCTTCAATATCGCCATAGCAAGCTCCGCTCGCTGCTGGCGGGCAGCCGCCTCCGGGTTGCCGAAACCCGCATGGAGGAAAAGGGGCGAAAACAAAAGCGGCCTGTCTTTTCTGATCCTTATCAGCAGAAATACCCTCAATCCTCGGCGTAAATTCCGATTGCGCGCAAAAGAATTTTCTGCCACTGTCGATTTTTCCTAGGTTAAACGTCGTACTGGTGGCGGACGATTGCCACAAGCGCTGGGCTGCCGGACAAGGCTAACCTTCCTTAAGCTGTGCAGCCGGGCGCCAGCCCAACATTCATGGAGGATGAGACGATGCAATACCTGTTACTGATTTACGAAAATGAGCAGCGTTGGAACCAAGGCTATATGCAGGACGAACTGGCCGAATATCAGGCATTTGGCAAGGAATTCGCCGTGGCAATTAGGGGGGGAAACGCGCTACAGCCAACCAACACCGCTTCCACCGTCCGCGTGCGCGACGGCAAACCCTTGACCACAGATGGGCCGTTCGCCGAGACCAAGGAGCAGCTTGGCGGGTACTATTTAGTTGAAGCGAATGACAAAGACGAGGCGCTTCGGATGGCAGCGAAGATCCCCGGGGCGCGCTTTGGATCGATCGAGGTGCGGCCCATCATGAAGTTTTCGTGATGGTGATCGAAGACCATCAAGAGTCAGTGGGAGAGCGCACGGAAGTGACTGCACATGCCCAAACATGGGCATAAAATCAACGAGGGAGGCACACTTATGAAAATTCTGAAGGTACTCGTACCCGTGGTTGTTTTCGCCGCGCTAGGGTTGGCGCAAGCGCAGTCGCCTTCTGCCCCGTCCGGCGCGGCTTTCGACAAGCTGAAACTGCTGGCAGGAGAGTGGGAGGGTAAAGCGAATGGAGAAGGGCAGGAATTCCCGGCGGCCACGTCATTCCGCCTCGTCTCTGACAACTCGGTTCTGATGAACGTGCTTGGCCAAGGCACCCCGCACGAGATGGTCACGATGTTTCACCTGGATGGCAACGATTTGCTGGCGACTCATTATTGTGCAGCCCATAACCAGCCGCGCTTCCGCTTTGTGGCCACTTCCGACCCGAAGGTCTTCGCGTTCGAGTTTAAAGACGCCACCAACCTCGCAAGCCCCGCGGCTCCCCATATGACCGCTGTCAAGCTCACCGTTCTCGACTCTAATCACCATCTTGAAGAGTGGACGTCGAGCGAGAACGGCCAGACCAGTACCATGCGGTTCGACTTCCACCGGAAAATGTAAATTTTCCGCGAGGAGGGATGAAAGCCATCGCTCGATTGAGAGGGACAACGATGCGTTATATGTTGCTGATCTATTCGAACGAACGGTCCATGCAAGCCGCCTCCCCGGAGGACCGGGAGACAATCACCGCCGGACATCGGGCCGTCATGGAGGAAACCGGACACCGCGGAATCTTGCGCGGTGCGGAACCGCTGGAGCCAACCGTGACAGCCACGACGGTCCGCTCCGAAAATGGGAAACCGCTCATTACCGACGGACCTTTCGCCGAGACCAAGGAGCAGTTCGCCGGGTACTATATTCTTGATTGCCAGGACCTGGACGAAGCGCTCGAATGGGCGGCGAAGATTCCCACCGCTTGCGCCGGCGGGACCGGTTGTGTGGAAGTTAGGCCCATCCGCAAGATGCCCGGGCCGCCCGGCAACGGACAGGCTCGGGATGCCGCTCGGATTGTAAATGGATGAGCTGAAGAGCACGGTGGAATCGGTCTTCCGGCAGGAGTCAGGGCGCATCATCGCCAGTCTCATCCGGGTTTCGGGCTCATTCGATCTGGCTGAAGAAGCCATGCAGGACGCCTTCACGGCGGCGCTTGCTCGCTGGCCGACCCTCGGTGTTCCCGATAATCCCGGCGCCTGGATCACTACGGTTGCCCATCGCAAGCTCATCGACTATGCGCGGCGCAACCGCACCCGGCGCGACAAGGAAGATGAACTCGTTTACGATGCGGAGCCCGTGCAGCCGGCAGCGGACCCCAGTCCCGATGCTGCCGCCATGAATTTCCCCGACGACCGTCTGCGCCTGATGTTCACTTGCTGCCACCCGGCGTTGAACCCCGAAGCTCAGGTGGCATTGACCTTGCGCACGCTGGGCGGACTCTCTACGCCGGAAATCGCTCATGCTTTCCTGGTGCCGGAGCCCACCCTCGCGCAAAGGCTCGTTAGGGCCAAGCGTAAAATTCAAACGGCGCGGATCCCGTACGAAGTTCCTCCGCCGCACGTCTTGCCCGAGCGTCTTGCTTCTGTCGAAGCTGTCATCTACCTGATTTTCAACGAAGGTTACACGGCTTCGGCAGGCGACAGCCTCGTCCGGCGCGAACTGTGCGCGGAAGCGATTCGCCTGGCGCGGACCCTCCGCGAATTGCTGCCGCAGGAAGCGGAGAGTCTGGGATTGCTCGCGCTTATGCTCCTCCATGATTCCCGGCGCGACGCGCGCACCACCAGTCAGGGCGAACTGGTGCCGCTGGACGAGCAAGACCGGTCGCAATGGGACCGCGAGCGCATCCGGGAAGGCTTGGAGCTTGTCGAGGTGGCATTGCGCCTGGGCAGAATCGGCCCGTATCAACTTCAAGCCGCGATTGCTGCGTTGCATGCCGAGGCTGCGACCGCAAGCGAGACCGACTGGGGGCAGATCGCGGCACTCTACCGCGAATTGAAACGGATCCATCCTTCGCCCATCGTGGCGCTGAACCACGCGGTCGCCGTCGCCTTGAGTCAAGGGCTCGAAACTGGCCTGCGTTTGATCGACGAACTTGGCGCCTCCAGCGAGCTTGCCTCGTACCATCTTTACCACGCCGCGCGAGCCGACCTTCTGCGCCGACTGGGCCAGTCACGGGAAGCGGGGGAAGCATACCGACGGGCGCTCACCCTGACCGCCAACGCCGTCGAGCGCCGATTCCTTCGCAGGCGTCTCGCGGAGATGGAAGTACTGCCGCAAGCGCCTGTGAGCGTCAGAAGATGAACTAGAGGGGTTCCGGGAAGAACGTCGATCCGGTAGGCAAGCTGTTGGTGCGAAAGGGGGGACTCGAACTTCGAACGACTCCTAATTCTCCGTAAGTTACAGATATTACGTCGCGCCTAACGCCACCAAATGATATCAAACACGGGGTGGATTGTACGTAGATTGTACACGGCCGTCCTCCCAATCACATTCATCGGTTTTCCCGCGCGAAAGCCGGAATTAAGTTGGTTTTCCCTCCAGGGCACTCCAGCACATGGTGAGTCGAATCGAGCAGGTCACTGACACCTTCTCAGTTCAAAGGTTT
>CAWEFC010000052.1:0-35089 GCA_963808085.1 uncultured Acidobacteriota bacterium | reverse complement strand
CCCTCTCCCTCCGCCATCGCTTTAGAATCAGTGGGTTTGGTGCCTTCCGACGACACTCATCAGCGAATGTAAGGGATTTCTTCAGAAAAACCTTTGAGCTTGCGAGGGGCTTTAGTTTGGTTGTGGCGTCCGCGTAAGCCGGTAATCTTGTATCGCCACAGCAAGGGCTGCTGGGCTCTTCCGACTCCGATGCTTGTCCACGCGGACAACCTGGCACTTGCAAACGACCTCGGGATGCCCACCATCCCCTTTTGTCGGGGGCAGTTCAAGCCTAACTTCTAGGTTCGTCGTGGGCTTCAGGATACTCTTCGTACGAAATAGTACCCCAGTGTAACTAACGTTCTCCGTCCGCGCCTCCAACCATTCAGGGCTGTCCGCTATTCGATAGCGGACAGGAATCTGGACGGGGAAGCGTTTCGCGCGACCCAGGGCTTTTTCCGCTCTTGTTGCCGAAGGGTTAACTTTCATGGCGTTGGCGGCTCCCAGCCGGTTAGCTCTTTCGGTGATGTTAATTGCCCGACTCAACTGCTGATCAGAGATTGAGGATTTGCGGAAATTCCCCCAGCCGGAGAAGGGAAAACGCTACACTCCCGCATGTGCACTGCCAAAATACTACTTATTTAGTGACGCCTAACCCTTCAAAAGTACAGGCTTTATGACTGTGCAGGGTCGAGGAGACGCGATGACTCGGCGAGATGAAGGGAAGTTTTGCCCTGGCCGCGTAAAGTCTACACTACCGAGATCAAACGAAGGTAGCGGTCGCAGGTCCATGGTCCTCTTCGGGACATGGTCCCAGGAACGACGTTTGGGAATTGGGAGCGAAGGGTGCGCGTTGCTCCGGAGGGCGCAGGTAACTGCCGTCAGGCTGCATCTGGCGCGCCTTGGCCTTGTCGGCAAGGTAGACGTCCAAAACCTCTTTCAGGTACCGGACCAGCCGGGGTTTGTCGACAGGGAAGATGATCTCAACGCGGTGGCTCAAGTTACGGTGCATCAGGTCAGCGCTGCCCAGAAAGACTTCCTCTGCTCCCCCGTTTTGAAAGTAGTAAACGCGGCTATGTTCAAGGAAGCGGCCCACAATGCTGGTCACACGGATATTCTCGCTGATGCCGGAGACGCCGGGGCGCAGGCAACAAATGCCCCTCACCAGCAAATCAAGTTTGACCCCTGCCTGCGAGGCTTGATAAAGCAAGCGAATCATCAGAGGATCTTCCAGAGCATTCATTTTGAAAATCATCCGCCCGTTCGTTTGATGCCCGATTTCGCGGCGAATCAACTCCTCCAGCCGCTCACGCATATTGACTGGGGCGACCAGAAGTTTCTGCGGCTCCTGCCGAGCCGAGTAGCCGGTCAAAGCGTTGAAAAAGTGCGTGGCATCGGTGGCGATCTGCTCATCGCTGGTCATCAAGCCCAGGTCCGTGTAGAGGCGCGCGGTGACGGAATTGTAATTGCCGGTTCCCAAATGAACGTAGCGGCGGATGACGTCCCCTTCGCGCCGCACCACCAGAGCGATTTTGCTGTGCACCTTCATGCCGACAAGTCCATAGACCACATGTACTCCCGCGTCTTCCAAGGTCCGCGCCCACTCGATGTTGCTTTCCTCGTCGAAACGGGCCTTCAATTCCATCAGGACGGCCACTTGTTTGCCGTTCTCGACGGCTTCCAGCAGCGCGGCGACAATGGGGGAGTTTCTTCCCACACGATAAAGAGTCATCTTGATGGCAAGCACGTTGGGGTCGCGCGCTGCCTGACGTACAAACTCGACCACCGGAAGGAAGGAATCGTAGGGGTGATGCAAGAGGAAATCATCCTGGCGAATCAGGCTGAAAAGGTCTTCCTCGCAGTCCACGCCCAGGCTAGCGGGAGTCATGGGCACGAAGGGTTTGTCCTTAAGGTCCGGGCGGTCGATGGAGCAAAGTTCCATCAGCCGGCTGAAACCGAGCGGTCCGTCGATGCGGTAAACATCCTGGGGATCGATCTGAATCTGGCTGGTCAGTATGGAAAGGATTCTCTCCGGCATGTCCTTGGCAATTTGCATTCGCACGACGGCAAGGAAGCGCCGCTCCCGCATGGCTTCTTCGATGGTCTCCAGCAAATCATCGCTCTCCAATTCCTGGACCGCGACTTCGGCGTCGCGCGTCACGCGAAACGGGGACGACGCCACGATCTCCATGCCGGGGAAGAGCAGGCTCAGGTTGGCCGCGATCAACTGCTCGACCCACACAAACTTGAATATCTTCGGCGCCGCTGTAGATGCGGCGGGGATCTCCGAAGGCCCCCTTTACCGGAACCAACTGGGGCAAAGTATTGGGCACTTTCACGCGGGCGAAGTGCTCGCCGCCTTTGTGGTCGCGGACGACCACGGCCAGATTTAAACTGAGATTCGAGATATGCGGAAAGGGCCGCCCAGGATCGAACGCCAGGGGCGTCAGCACGGGAAACACGTGCTCGCGAAAGTAGGCATCGAGGGTGGCTCGTTCGTCACCCGCCAGGGAAAACGAATCGACGACGCTGATCCCCTGCCGATCCAGGGCTCGGCTGAATTTCCTCTCGCCAAAGGTCATGAGCCTGCGCGGCGATCTGGCGAACTTTCTCGCGGATAAGTTGAAGTTGCACGTCGGCAGTCCGCCCGTCGCGGCCCACTTCTGCCGTGCCGCTGGCCACCTGCTTCATCAAGTACCGCGACACGAACCATGAAGAATTCATCCAGGTTCGACCCGAGAATGGCAAGAAACTTGACCCGCTCAAGCAACGGGTTGTCCGGATCAGCAGCTTCCTCCAAAACCCGGGCCTGGAACTCCAGTAAGCTCAGCTCTCGGTTGATATAAAGGTCGGGACTATTCAACGCGTGCCCGTCCGGGTCACCGGTGGCGGCTCGGTCGGCAAAGTAAGATCCACCTTGGGTTCCGTCACACCGGGGCGTCGGGAGCGAGACTTTTTGACCATAGCCACTTATATTAGGGTGCTGTAAATCATATCACAATCGGGTGGCCTCCGGAATTTCGCGTCTACGGCCAGGCTTTAGCCTGACTCTTCTCTCTGTCGATCCGATGCATTCGGTCCATATCCTGCGGGTGAACCGCCGTGGGGCGTTCAAAATAGTGCAATCAGTAATAAGGAGAAGAGCGCACCAGGTAATATTCGTTCATCGGTCGGTCGTCACTGAGCGCGGGAGAGGAGGGCGAAGGCGCGATCAGGCGGTTGACGTTAATCTCTCGTGCCAACATCAAGTTGAACTGTCCTTCCGGATCTTTGCCAGGCCCCCATTCCATCATGTCGACTATCGCAGCGGACGGCATCCGCGCCACGAGTTCCGCCGCAGTGCGGCGAGGAATAGGGCGATTGCTCGCCAGGTAGTGCCAGCCCCAATCCTCAACCGAGCCGAACACCCGGACATAGGGAAACGAATCTCGCACGGCTCGCGAAATTGAGGACTGCGCCACTTCATCTCCCCCTGGCAACCATTGCTCCAGAATGCCGCCCGGCTGCAGGTGGAGCTTGATCAGTTTGTAAAAGTCGAGTGAGTACAGAAGGCTTGACCCTGCCGCGTTGACAGGCGGAGGAGGGTCGATGGTAATCAGATCGAATTGCGCGGTCGACCGCTCGAGATATCGCCGTCCGTCATCGATCACCACATGCGCCCAAGGAGAAGCCAGCACCTGCGCGCCGTCGGGATGATAGAAAGTGAACAACTTCGGCACGCTGGGGATCAACTCCACTGCCGTCGTGGAGATTCCCCAGGAAACCGTTGAGCGGAAGGTCGTTCCCATCCCGAAACAGATGATAAGAACGCTACGAGGGGGGTGGTCCAGCGAAGAGAGAGGGAAGTGCGCCATCATTTTGGTGGTGGGAGTCAGAGTCGTCATTCCATAGCCGTTCACAAGTAGTTGCTTCTCCATGCCCGATCCCACGGCAATCACGGTTGCGGTGCTGTCACGAAGAACCTTGCGTTGGGGAAATTGCATTTCGTAATTCCGGGTGAGGGCGAAGACCGCGAGTGAGGCGGCGACAAGCCCATACGCTGCGGTGCGCTGGAGTTTATTCAAACTTCCCCGGCGTGCGGCCATGGCGAGCCACGGGAACGCGAACAACAGCATGGAAAGGTGCTCTCCCTTGAGCGGCAGGAAAACGAAGCCTGAAATCAGGGGACCGACGATGCAGCCCAGCACGTTCACTGCATACGCACGGCCGGCACGGTTCGGATCGCCTCCCGCCCAACGGTCGACCAACATGGGCGTCAGGAATCCCACGACTGCGGAAAACGGCCCGACTCCGAGTACGACGCGGACCACAATCGACGTCGAGACCCGCACATCGGCGGTTACGAGCGGAAGGAGACCCAGAAGGGCCAACGAGATCCATGCCAGCCTGCTCTCCCGATCAAACCACCGGCTCCAAAGCCGATATGCCTGTGAGCCCGAAAATGTGCAAACAAGATAGGTCCCCAGGATCATTGCGAAGGAGTAAACCTGGGGCCCGACGTAGGGAGTGAAAAGTCGAATCCAGATGACCTCCATGCCCATCGTCGAGAGCCCCGTGGTGAACAACAGCGTCAGCAACCATTGATCTGCCTTGGCCCCCGCCGGTCGCTCCTCATCGGGCCTCGCCATCGCTTTTGCGCTTACGGAGAAGGTATCCATCGACAGGAGCATCGCCGACAGCGCGATCGACGCGTTAACGAGTGCTCCCGCGCGAAGGGTCGCGTGGAAGCCAACCAGTTCGATAATCAGCAGGGGTATTACAGAGCCAACTGCCGCGCCCAATACATTGGCGAGGTAGAGAAAGCTGAATGAGCGGCGCGTTTCGTATCGTCGGTCCCGGCGAATTGCGAACATCGCCAGCGGAATCGTGGCACCCATGCAAGCACACCAGGGAATCAGAGTCAGCGCGAGCCACGTGCCCGAGGCCAAATAATATGTACCTGAGGCAACCGGTGTCCGCTCCGCCAAGCGTGCGAGGATATGATGACCCCAGGCTAATTCCAGTGGGACGAGGAGAGCTGACGCGCCGATAATAAACTCGGCAAGCGCGTAAAGACGGAGAGGTGACGATTTAATCCGATCGCCGTGCCTTCTCACCCATGCGCCCGCCGCCCAGGATCCACTCCCAAGCCCTGCCATGAACACCGACAGGAAGATCGAGACGAGCGCCGTCGTGACCCCGAACTCCGCCATCGAAAGGCGCAACCAGACGAGCTCATAGAGGATCCCGCAAAAACCCGACAGGAAGAAAAAAATGAAGTACCAAATCATCGAAACCGCTCCCCCATCGATGCTAGAGTCAGGGCCACAGGCCGGTAATGTGACATCCATTCCGGCCTAGGTTGTGTTGGAGTATACACTCCTTCGCCGCCGTCAATTCCTGCGGATCGAATCGCGGCGGCCCAAGTGCGCTGGGCATGGCGGGATGCCGAGGCGACCTGGATGCGTCGCCGATTTCCCTTGCTGGTCTTGCCTCGGCGGCGGGAGTGACGTCAGCGGGTTCCGCGCGTGCTCTTCAATAATGGAGTTTCACCACGCGCGCGGGAAGACCTATAATGGCAGCCGGGTTCCGTTTGATGTCTGTTTCTGAAACCAAATTGCGAGCAGCTTACGCTGAATGCCGCCGGCTGGCGAGCCGGCACTACGAGAATTTCCCTACCGCTTCGTATCTTGTCCCCCGCGACAAGCGCGACGCGCTGGCGGCGGTGTATGCCTTTGCCCGCTACGCCGACGACGTGGCCGACGAACCGGGCGTCGAGAACCGGTTGGAAAAGCTGGCGGCGTGGCGCGCTCAGCTCGTCGCCAGCTATCAGGGAAAATTCGATCACCCCGTTTTCCTGGCATTGCACGATAGCGCAGAGCGCTTCCACCTTTCGCGCGAGAACTTTGAAAACCTGCTGTGCGCGTTTGAATCGGACGTGGTGGTAAATCGCCATCCGGACTTTGACTCGCTTCTGGCTTATTGTAAATGTTCCGCGAACCCCGTCGGGCGCTTGGTCCTGGAACTGTTCGGCTATCACGACTCGCACCTCTTTGAGCTTTCGGACAACATTTGTTCGGGGCTTCAGCTCACCAACTTCTGGCAAGACGTGGCCGTTGACTTCTCCCGCGACCGGGTCTATTTGCCCGAGGAGGACATGGCCCGCTTCCACTACACGCTCGAGGATTTGCGCGCAGGGCGCGTCGACAGTCGTTGGCAGGAATTGCTGGCCTTTGAAATTGCCCGCACGCGCGATCTTTTCGAACGGGGAAGAGGATTGCCGGAGGAAGTGCAGCCCAAATTGCGCACACAATTGCGCCTGACGTGGCTGGGGGGGATAGAAATCCTGGCAAAAATTGAAGCTGTTTCGTATGATATCTTTCATCGTCGGCCTTCACTCGGCAAGTGGGATTTTCTGCGCCTTTACTGGCGCGCCCGCCGGGCTCCCCTAGGGGCAGGCGTCGCCCATGCGCCAACGGTTACCATCCCATCATGAACGCGTCCTCAAGAGATACCCATTTCACCAACGCGCGCGCCACCAACTTCTACTACGCCTTCGTTTTCTTGCCTCGGGAAAAGCGCCTTGCCATCGAAGCGGTCTATGCCTTCGCGCGGCGGGGGGATGATATCGTCGACAGTGGCCTTGACCGGGTTGAGGCCACCGCGGCTCTCGAACACTATCGCCAGGCGTTGGACGCGTGTTACTCGGCCGATTCGAGCCGCATTGAAGAGCCGGCATTGCGCGCCTTGGCGGGAGCCATCAAGCGATTCAAGATTCCCCGCAAGCCCTTCGACGATCTGGTCCTGGGTCTCGAGATGGATCTGGAAACGACGCGCTACGCGACATTTGAAGAGTTGTCTTTGTATTGTTACCGCGTGGCCTCTACCATCGGACTTATTTGCATCGAGATCTTTGGCTATCAAAACCCCCGCACCCGGGACTACGCTGTGAGCCTGGGTACGGCCCTGCAGCTTGTCAACATTCTTCGCGACATCCAACGGGACGCCCAGCGCGGGCGCATCTATATTCCCCAAGAGGATTTGGAACGCTTCGGTGTTCGAGCCGGCGAATTGACCGCGGGCGCTTATAACGATCCGTTCGTCGAGCTGATGCAGTTCGAATGCGACCGCGTACGGCATTACTTTGATCTGGCCCGGCAGATGCTTCCGCTCGAGGATCGGCGATCGATGACCGCCGCGGAAATCATGGCATCGATTTATTGGGGTATCTTGAAGCGCATCCAAAAACGCGCCTACAACATTTACGGCAAGCGTGTGCGCGTTCCGCGCCTAATGAAGTTCTGGACAGCACTCACGGTTTATCTCGGCTGGGAGTGGCACAGGTAGAAGCCAGAAGTCAGGAGTCAGGAGTCAGAATGGAGACACCACGAAATCCTGCCAGGACCTTTCAGGATCTGCTTGTCTGGCGCAAGGGTCACGAATTCGTTCTTGCAGTGTACAAATTCACCGCCGGTTTTCCGAAACAGGAAACATACGCAATGTGCATCCAGATGCGACGGGCCGCAGTTTCGGTCCCAGCGAATATCGCCGAAGGGTTTCGTAAGCGCGGGAGGCCAGACAAGGTTCGATTTATGAACATCGCGGAAGGGTCTCTCGAAGAATGTCGGTATTACTTAATTCTCGCTCAGGATTTGGGTTATGGAGATTCACAAGCACTGATGGTATCGCTGGAAGAGGTGAGCCGTTTTCTCAACGGCTATTCGAAGGCAATCCAGAGTGCCGCGGCCGGTGAGCTTCGCTTCTGACTCCTGACTCCCGACTCCTGAGTTCTAGCTGCTGATTCCAGCCATGTCAGAAGAGGTCATCATCATCGGTGGCGGTTTTGCCGGCCTGGCGGCGGGCGTGGCATTGGCCGAAGCTGGCAGGCGGGTTTGCTTGCTCGAGGAGAAGCCCTACCTAGGGGGGCGGGCTCGTTCCTTTAAAGATCCCACCACCGGCTCCATTGTGGATAACGGCCAGCACCTCTTCATGGGCTGCTATCACTCCACGATCCGCTTCCTCACGACCCTTGGAACTCTCGACCGTTTGCAATTTCAGCCTCGCCTGTCTGTGCCGTTTCTAGACAGGGACGGGCGGCTTACGCGCCTGGACTGCCCAGACTGGCCTTCGCCCTGGCATCTGCTTCTTGGGGCGATCCGTTCAGCGAGCTTCTCGTTTAAGCAGAAAGTGGAAGTTCTTCGCTTGGGAAGGGGTCTACGCAGTGGGAGCAAGAACTCCGCGCCCTTGCCTGGCGAGAGCGTGACGGCGTGGCTCGGCAGACAGGGACAATCGGAAGGGCTCCAACGCGATTTCTGGGACTTGCTCTGCATCGCGGCGATGAATGAGGATCCACACATCGCCTCTGCGCAACTCTTTGAGCGAGTTCTGCGGCTGGCGCTCTTTTCCTCGAGTGCCGATTCGCGGCTGGGCATCGCGCGCGTGGGATTGAGCGAGTGTTACACGGCTGCGGCCGCGGCTTACATTGAGGCGCGCGGCGGCCGCGTACAAACCGGATGTAGCGTTAGGCAGATGCAGATCATTGATGGCGTTTGCCGAGGTGTCGAAGTGGGTGGCGGAGAAACGATCGCAGGCGTTGCCGTCGTCGCCGCGGTGCCGTGGCATCAACTCGCGGGGATGTTGCCCGGCGATGTTTTGCGCACCGAACCGTTCTTTGCCTCCGCGGTGGCGCTGCGCCCCGCTCCCATCATTTCCATTAACCTGTGGTTTGACGCACCCATCACCGAACTTGAGTTCGCGGGATTGCGAGGAACGACGATTCAATGGTTTTTCAACAAAAGCCGCATCCTCGGCGCGAGCAACCACTATGTTTCGCTGGTCGTGAGCGGCGCGCATGAGCATGTGAGCCGGTCGAAGGAAGAATTGCTGGCGATAGCTTTGCGGGAACTTGGTGATATGTTGCCGGAGGTCCGCAAAGCAAAACTAATGCACTCGCTCATTATCAAAGAGCGTTTCGCAACCTTTTCGCCGGACCCGGAAGCTCAGGCTGTGCGGCCGCCGGCACGCACCCCCGTCCAGGGACTCTATCTTGCCGGAGATTGGACCGCGACGGGCCTGCCCGCCACCATTGAAGGCGCTGTGCAGAGCGGATACACCGCGGCGGGAGTGCTTTTGGAGTCCGGGTCCCGTCAAAGTCCGCAAAGTTCCCCGCAGGGGAACAAGATCACTAGCCCCAGGTGAAACCGCCCTTTGCGGCGCCAGCCGCCCGAAATGCCTCCGGGCTTGGGCGTACTTTGCCCTCCGGCAAATGACTTATTTTTCATACACTTATCCGGATACACGAAATAGTGAAGCAATAAGACAATTGTTTTCTGCAAGTTATCCGGATAGCGGGAATAAGATGGAAAAACGGGGAGTTCTTGGGGACAAAAATTGATCCAACTGGTTTTGCTTCTATAATTAATAGCTAATTTTGTATAACTATATTGTTTTCAATTACTTATTGGGATACTGCATTTTGTCCGATATTTGTCCGTTTGTTTTCATCAACTTATTGGGACCACCCTCAATTTTTAACATCTTTTTTATTTTGGTGAGTAGGCACGGTGGGCATCGATAAAATGTCGCTTTGTACGGCCTTCGAAGGGGTCAATTCATCTCTTCCTTTCGCGACTTCCAGCCCGGGGAGCGACTTTCCCCACCCGACGCGGGTGCGCGAGTTGACTCAACCAACCATTAAGCTAGCAATTTGGCCTCCAAATCTAGCGTCGAGGCCGACAGGCTGCCCGATAATCAACGCAGAAGGGGAAGTGCTCCTCTCTTTTCTCCGGCGCCCTCGCTGCTTTCGCCTCCATTTCTTTTGGGCTGAGAAAACTTCGCGGACTTTGACGTTGCCCTGCTTCTGGAGTCCGGTTAGTGCCCGGAGTCAGAAGCCGGAAGGCAGAATGTGTAAACTGGGGGAATGACTTACTTGGCTCAGCCACCACTGTTGCCGAGAACATCTTGGAGTGCGGTAGCAGCAGCTACCGCCTTGCTGACTTCGGCCTTGCCCATTTGCCGGATGAACCGAGATCGGAAGGCGGTAGCTGCTGCTACTGCACTCCAAGCCGCCGCGGCGCGTGGGTGCTTGTCCGGTTTGAAACATGGGTGCGTGTAGTAAGTCATTCCCTAAACAAGCGACTGGCGATCGGTGATTTCAATCAACCGATCGACCCATGGGGTGTCTTCATTTCGCCGTCAGCTCGTCAGCGAGGGGGCCGGCGTCATAAATCTTACGGAGTACTTCCAGCATGACGCTGCTATGGACGGCGACGGCTCGGTTGTTCTCCTCGTTATAGACATAGTCGCCGACTAAACCCTCGATGTTGCCATCGAAAATCAGTCCCACGAGCTCGCTGCGCTTGTTGATCACAGGTGATCCAGAATTGCCACCGATAATGTCGCAAGTGTTGACGAAGTTGACGGGAGTCGTGAGGTCGAGCGCGGCTTTCCGCTCGAGATATCGAGATGGAAGATTATAAGGCGGCTTCAGGTCGAAGCTGTAGGCGCGATCATAGAGGCCATAGAGGGTCGTCTTGGGAGGGGCCTGCGTGCCGTTCATGGGATAACCTTTTACCGCGCCAAAGGAAAGTCGCAGGGTGAAGGTCGCATCCGGGTAGGAGGATTTACCATAAGCCGCGAAGCGTGCTTTGCCAATTCCCTCTCCCGCGGGAGTTTCCACGCTTTCCACTTCATCCTCGTAGGTCTTGATCATCTTCCGTCGCCAGGGATCGACCTTGCGTGCCAGAACGATGAGCGGATCCGTGGAGGCCTGAACGGCTGCTTCTCCGCCGTCGATAAGCGACTTCCGGTAGGTCGCGTCAACCAGCTTGGTAGTGGTTATCGCTTCCTTGGCCACTTCTTCTGGCGAACTTCCCGCGAGAACTTCTTTAACAAAAGGATCGTCAGGTCCGAGCTCGTCTCGAGAAATGCCCAGGAATCCCGAAAGCATCGCCTGCTCAAAATCTCGATAGACCGGCGCCGGCGAAAGAAGCCGGAACCGCAGCGAATCGAGTTGAGAATCGTGGTAGCCCTCCAATCGCCCCCCGTCGTGTTTCTTGACTTCAACCACGTATTGGACAATCTCGAGCGCCGTGAGACTCAGGGAGGACCACCCCAGCGAGCGAAACCTATAGGGTTTAACAATCTCGCGGTACTTGGTCTCTGCGCCCGCGATGGAATCCCAGTTCTGGCCATAAGCTCTCTGCCACTCCGGGTTGTTCCTGATCAGCGCACGAAACGCCTCCTCATCCGCGCGCTTCTTCGAGATCAAGCTCGGGTCGTGAAGGCCCTGGTTCATGCCGCGTAAGGCCTTAAGCGAGTTTTCGGTAAGGAAGATTTGCCGGGTGGCTCGGCGCGCCTGTTCCGGCCCCAGCGCAGCGTAGGCGTTGGCAGTTCGCAACCGGTACTCCAAAGTCTTGATGGCGAGTGGAAGAGTGTCGTCGCGCTGCGTTTCGATCTGAGAAAGAGTATCGAGCCTGCTGGTCGAACCGGGGTTGCCGGAAACGAAAACCAGTTCGCCGTCCACCGCACCCTGGGGGTTCCATTTCAGGTACTTGGTACTTTCCACCGTCTTCCCGTTCTCGTAAACGCGAAAAAGTGCAAAGTCGATGTCGTACCGCGGGTAGGTAAAGTTGTCGGGATCGCCTCCAAAGAAAGCGATTTGCTGCTCCGGCGCGAAGACCAACCGGATGTCGGTGTATTTCTTGTAGCGATAAAGCCAGTATTCGCCACCCTGATAGAGCGTGATGACGTCGGACCGGAGGCCAGTCGTATCCGTGCTCTCCTTTTCAATCTTGGCGATTTCCGCCTTGCGGGCCTTCAAGGCGTCGGACTCGCTCCTGCCGGAGGTTACGGCACGCTGCACGCGCTGGGTGACATCCTCCGTGGAAGCCAGAACGTTCAATTCCAGGTCGGGGCACTTCAGCTCCTCCGCTGCCGACCGCGCGTAAAAACCGTCCAGCACATAGTCGCGCGAAGGCGAGGAAACCTTTTCCAGTTGGGTCAGCGCCACATGGTGGTTGGTCAAGACCAGTCCATGCGGACTGACAAACGAGCCGGAACCGCCGTCGTTAAAGCGCACACTCGCCAAGCGGACGTGATCGAGCCACGCCTGGTCAGGTGTGAAGCCATAACGTTGCTGGAGTTGCTGGAGAGGTAGATTATCGAAGGTCCACATCCCTTCATCCGCGCGACCTTGGGGCGATCTGAGCAGAAACATTGCCGCGCCCAACGAGAAGATGAAGAGAGAAACGCTCTCAATGCGGCGCCTGGTTTTCATGGTGATACCTCGTCCTAAGAAATGGTGAACCATCAATGACAGTGATGGTGTCCCCGAAGATTAACCACGTCAAGCCCTTGTGCGGGAAAAAGAGCCGCCCCATTTGGCCTCACGCTTTCGTTCCCATCGCGACGCGCAGGTTTTCGTAGAGGGGAAATTCACGAGTCAGCGATTCCACCTGGCCGCGGACTCGCTTGACGGTGAATTCATCCTCGAGATGGTTCAGGACTTCGCCGATCCAGCGCGCGATCTGCCGCATTTCCGGTTCTTTCATGCCGCGGGTGGTGACGGCGGGTGTTCCCACACGGATGCCGCTCGCGACGGCCGGAGGATTGGCGTCGAAGGGGATGGCGTTCTTGTTGACGGTGATGCTGGCGCGCTCGAGCGTTTCCTGCGCCTGCCGGCCGGTAACTTTCTTCGTGAATACGTCGACCAGCATCAGGTGCGTGTCCGTTCCGCCGGCGACAATGCGGAAGCCTTCCGCCGCTAGCGCCTCCGCCATTGTCTTGGCGTTGGCGATAATCTGTTTCTGATATTCGGCGAATTCCGGCTGGAGAGCCTCGCGGAAGCATACGGCCTTGGCGGCGATCACGTGCATGAGCGGCCCGCCCTGGATGCCGGGGAACACGATTCGATCGAGATCCTTGGCATACTGCCCTTTGCAAAACACGGCGCCACCCCGCGGTCCGCGCAAGGTTTTGTGCGTTGTGGTGGTGACAAAGTCGGCGTGCGGGAAGGGGCTTGGATGCAGGCCCGCGGCCACGAGTCCCGCGATATGGGCCATGTCCACCATCAGCACAGCTCCAACCTCGCGGGCAATCGCGCCAAAGCGCGCGAAATCCAGGGTGCGAGGATAGGCGCTGGCCCCGGCCAAGATGAGCTTGGGCCGATGTTCCTTGGCGAGGCGTTCGAGTTCATCGTAATCGATGGTTTCCGTATCCTTGCTGACGCCGTAGGAAACGATCTTGTACATCTTTCCGGAGAAATTCAGCGGGTGTCCGTGCGTCAAGTGGCCGCCGTGCGCCAGGCTCATGCCCAGCAGCGTGTCGCCCGGTTTTAGAACGGTCAAGTAGACTGCCTGATTGGCCTGGCTGCCGGAGTGGGGCTGGACGTTGGCATGCTCCGCACCGAAGAGCTTTTTGGCGCGCTCGATGGCAAGATTCTCCGCCACGTCAACGTATTCGCAACCGCCGTAGTAACGCTTGCCTGGGAGGCCCTCGGCGTATTTGTTGGTCATCACGGAGCCCAGTGCTTCCAGCACTGCCTCACTCACGAAGTTCTCGGAGGCGATCAATTCCACTGTGCGGCCTTGGCGGTCGACTTCCAAGTCGATGGCGCGCGCAACTTCCGGGTCGACCTCATGGAGCGAGCGCGACTGCAACCGTATATGAGAATTCATGAGCTTTTCTCCCTAGGGTAATTTGCATCGATGGCATCAATCATCTCCACCCTTGATTCGTGCCGGCCCCCTTCAAAAGGCGTGGCCAGCCACGTATCGACAATCTTTTGCATGGTTGCTTCGTCCACCAGTCGCGCGCCAAGGGCGAGAATGTTGCCGTTGTTGTGCGAGCGCGCGAAATAGGCCGAAATCGTGTCGTTGCAGGGAAGCGCGCGTATACCCCGTACTTTGTTCGCTGCCAGCATCATTCCCAGGCCGGTCCCGCACACCAGGACCCCGCATTCCGCCTGGCCCTCTGCCACCATTCTGGCGACCCTCTGCGCGTAGTCAGGGTAGTCGACCCGGTCCCGGGAAAAGGTGCCCAAATCCTGCACCTCGACGCCCTTGTGAATGAGATAATCTCGGACTTTCTCTTTTAGTGGAAGACCGACGTGATCTGACGCCAAAGCGATGGGCTTCTTTTCCAGCAACGGCATCCTCACCGAACAGAACAATGAATGGGGGATGGAAACTCTCCTCCCGCATTCTACCTAAGCGGTGAAGAGGGCGCAATCTGCACTGCCCAACCTCTCTGGCGGGAAGTCCTCAGTCGCGGCCTTATAAAGGAGGAAGCCTGCGCTGAAATTGCGCAGCGCAGGCTTTAGGGGGGATCGATCTAGCAGACCGTTAGGATCTTTCGACCTGGAGATGGTCCACGACCGCGAAGGAGAGGCCGGTATGGAGCGCGGCCATCTCCGCCTTCGTGCGGTCCAAGGTCGAAGCCACCACGCCTTCCAAGGTCACGTTCCCGTTTTTCACAATGATGTGAATCGGGGGAAGCGCTTGATTGGCATAGCGGATAAAGAACGGATCGCCATAGATAGCCCGCGCCACTTGCAACCGCAGGCGGTCATCAAACGTCGAGAGCGGCAAGACCTCCAGATTATTGTTCAGTTCCGCCACGCCTTTGACGCGCTCAAGAATGTTCCCAATGTCCGTCTTCTTAAACGGCTGGGTGACTTGTCCGCTGACCGTGAGCGTTCCGTTGTGGGCCTCGAAGTTCACGTTATCGAAAATCCCGTAAGCGTAGTACATCACAATCTCGTGGCGCGCCTGTTCCAACATCTGTTGCGGGGTGACGTCATCGGCCCGCACCTGGATGTTGTCCAGGACCTGCTTCACTCCCTGCACCTTTTGGGCGGCTTTCTCCGCGTCGAGCTTGCTTCCCAGGTTGTCCACTGTTCCGGTGAGCGTCGCGACCCCGCCCGCATACGTCACCTGCACTTCGCCGTGCCTATTTACCTTCGCCTTGCCGAGGCGGGATTGAATGCTCGCCACCGCCTGCGAGTCAGTGGTAGGCGGCGCTGCCCAGCCCAATCCCGTTCCAACCACGACGGCAAGAGTTAAAAGCGGAAGTTTGTTACGCATTGTCGTCCTCCTGATTGATCTGCCGTGAGTCTTCGGCCTCTACTGGTACCTAGAACCTCCGATTGACTCTCGATGTTTCCCTTCATCTTTTATCGCTCATTCTCTTCACGGTCGTATAGACGCAACTGTTTTGCATAAAGTTTCAGATGTTAAGTAGGTTTTACCTTGGCGCATTATAGCTTCGCTATAAATGCATTCTCGGGGTTGTCCGCGGATTTTTGAGATGAATGGCTTGCGAGCGGCAATTCCGCCCTACCCATACGATGCATAAGACGGCTGAAAGGTTACTTGATAGTGAGCCGAGAAACAGTCGTGCTCTAGCCTTCCTTGACAATGTGAGGCCGTATCTTTAACAATGACGGATTCTGAACGAGCGCCGCAGACCGTCCGAAAACAGCCATCGTCGCAAACTCCGAGCTGCAAGCTGACCGCTGAAAGATGATGGCTGAGAGCTCATAGTGAAAGGTCGATATCATGCGTTGGAGCCAGGTATTTATTCCCACTTTGCGGGAGGATCCCGCCGAAGCAGAAGTTCCCAGCCATCGCCTGTTGCTGCGGGCGGGGTACATTCGCCAGGTTGCGGCAGGGGTATATGCGCATCTCTTTTTGGCGCAAAGATCCATGCTCAAGATCATCAAGATCATTCGCGAGGAGATGAACGCCATTGGGGCGCAGGAATTTTATCTGCCCGCGCTGAACCCGGCGGAACTTTGGAAAGAGTCCGGGCGCTATGCCGCATACGGCCCGACGATTTTCAAGTTCAAGGACCGGAACGATCATGAAATGGTTCTGGGCGTAACCCACGAAGAAGAGATGACCAACATTGCGCGCGGAGAATTGCGCTCTTACAAGCAGCTTCCTCAGATGTGGTACCAGATACAGGAAAAGTTCCGCGATGAGCCGCGCCCGAAGTCGGGTTTGCTGCGCCTACGGCAATTCTGGATGAAGGATTCGTATTCGTTCGATGTCGACGACGCCGGCCTGGACGTTAGCTACCGCAAGCACTACGACGCCTATCGTCACATTTTCGACCGTTGTGGGCTGAAGTACGTAATTGTGGAAGCGTACTCGGGGACAATGGGTGGCACCCATTCGCACGAATTCACGGCGCCCACGGACGCGGGCGAGGACTTGATCGCGTTGTGCGAATGCGGCTACGCGGCGAATTTGGAGAAGGCTGAGGGGATTGCTCCTCCCGTGGCGGACCCTCCGAGCGATGCTGCGCCGGAGCCCTTCTCCACGCCGGGGCAAAAAACCATCGACGACCTGGTGAAGTTCACGGGCGAGCCGGGCAACCGGATGATCAAGACGCTCGTGTATGTCGTGGACGGCCAGGCGATTTTGATCCTGTTGCGTGGGGATCACAGTTTGAGCGAAACCAAGTTGGCCGCGACTCTGGGCACCGACGTCTTCCGCCCAGCCCAGCCGGAAGAGGCCCGGGCGTTGCTAGGGGCGCATCTGGGGTCGCTCGGACCGGTGGGATTGAAAGGGGTCAGGATCCTTGCGGACAAGGCTCTGGAAGGCCGCCGCGGCATGATTGCCGGGGCGAATCGGGATGATACCCACCTGCGCAGCGTAACCCCTGGCCGCGACTTCAGTGCCGAATACCGCGACTTGCGGGTGATTTCCGCTGGCGATCTCTGCCCGAGGTGCGGCAAGCCCATGCGACTCAGCGTGTCGGTTGAGTTGGGCCACATTTTCAAGCTGGGGCGCCGCTATTCTCAGGCGATGCATGCCACGGTGCTTGACGAAAACGGCCAGGAGATTCCGCTGGTGATGGGTTCGTACGGCATCGGCGTGGAGCGTATCCTGAGCGCGGCGGTGGAGCAGAACCACGACCGCGATGGGATGTTCCTGCCCCCCTCCCTCGCGCCCTTTGACGTCATCCTGACGGCGGCCAATATGGATGACGCGCGGTTGAGGGAGGCCGCGGAAAAGCTTTATAAGGAAATGCTAGCGCACTCCCTGGATGTGCTCTTTGACGACCGCGCCGAGAGGCCCGGGGTCAAGTTCAAAGACGCTGATCTGATTGGGGTACCTTATCGCGTGACCATTGGCAAGCGCAAGTTTGAGCAAGGGTTGGCGGAGATTTTCCAGCGCTCGACAAAGCAAATTCAGGATGTTAAGCTGGGAGAGGTGATCTCCAGTTTATTGGCGTTGAACCGGGGATAACAGGGGAGGAAATTGCCCACCACGGGGGACACCATGCGGAGGTCTGAGTCGGGACGCATAACGCTTAAAGCCATCCTCTGGCTCGGGTTCCTCGCAGCGGTGATCTTTACGGGTATAAAAACTATTCCCGTTTATGTGGACAATTACCAGCTCCAGGACTACCTCACGAATCAGACGCCCTTTTGGCAAACGCAGCACGCCACGGAGGACGTTATTCGGAACAACGTCCTGGCGAGGGCGCAGGACTTGGATCTCCCTTTAGCCGCGGAGGAGGTGACCGTGAACGCCAGTATGAACAAGGTGAGTGTCACAGTTGATCTCCATGTCCCCGTAGATTTGAAGGTCTACACGCTGCAACTCCACTTCACTGACTCATCTGAGAACAAGTCGATTATATAAACCGTGACAGTCCGTCCAACTTCGGCATCTCGAGGAACGCGCGGGTCAGCGGTCCGGCGCAAACTTGCGGGGCTGAAACTAACTTCGTGGGGAAATGGCAAGAAAATTCTCCTCGGCGCCGCACTGCTGGTGTTTCTGGCCGTGGTGGGGACGTTCATCTATTATTATGTGCGCTTCTCCCGGGTCATTGATGCCCGTCTGAGTGGCGACGTGTTCAATCATGCCTCCCTGGTATTTGCCGCGCCCACGCCGGTATTCGTGGGTGAGGCGATAACCCCGGAAGACGTGGCTGCGCGCCTGCGCAAGGGGCTCTACGCGGAGTACGAGGGGGGATCCAAAGTCGGCACCTACCGACTGGTTGGCAATCGCCTGGAAATCCGGCCCGGCGCCGCTTCCTTCTTTCAGAACGATTCTTTCAAGGAGGGCCCGGCCGCACTCGAGTTTACCCACGGGCACATCACCTCCATCAACTCGTTGTCCGATACGTCGCCGCTCGATAGCTACAAGTTGGAGCCGGAAGTCATCACCACGCTCTTTGATACTTCCCGCAGCAAGCGGCGGCTGGTGCGATACCAGGATCTTCCCAAGAGCGTCATCAATGCCGTGGTCGCGGCAGAGGACCATAGCTTCTTTTCCCACCATGGCGTGAACTTTTACCGCATCATTGCTTCCGGTCTGCACGATCTTTTCCGGTCAGACGAGATCCCTCAGGGTGGAAGCACCCTGACCATGACCTTAGCCCGCAACATTTTCGGGCTCACGCCGCAGCGGAAATTCAGCCGCAAAATAAACCAGGTCTTTCTAGCCCTCCTGCTTGAACAGCGGCTGAACAAGGAACAGATTTTTGAGCTGTTCGCGAATCAGATTTACCTGGGACAGCGGGGAGGCTTCTCTATTTATGGTTTCGGGGAAGGAGCCAACGCCTACTTCAACAAGGACGTGGGCAGCCTGACCGCTGACGAAGCCGCCTTGCTGGCGGGAATGATTCGCGGGCCGAATCTCTATTCGCCTTACAAGTCCCCCGCCCGAGCTATGGAGCGCCGCAACTTCGTCCTGAAGAGCATGAAGGATCTTGACATGCTCACCCCCGAGCAGGCGGACAAGGCTTGCGGCGAGCCCTTGGGTGTGGTGACGCGCAACGTCGAGGGCACTCAGGCTCCTTACTTTGTTGACATGGTGAAAGACCAGTTGCTCTCACAGTTCACCGAGCACGACCTGCTCTCACAGAGCTACCGGATTTACACCACCCTCGACCTGGACGTGCAAGAAGCGGCGTCCGCGGCCGTCAATATCGGCGCTGCGGAAATTGACAAGCGATTGAAAAGGTCCAAGGCAGCCAAGAACGCTCCGCCGCCCGATCCTTTGCAGCCACAAACAGCTCTGGTGGTCCTTGACCCGCATACGGGTTGGCTGAAGGCCCTGGTGGGGGGACGGGATTATGGCCGCAGCCAGCTCAACCATGCGCTGGCCAAACGGCAGCCGGGGTCGTCGTTCAAGCCCTTCGTGTACGCGACGGCGCTAACCTCCGGTGTGGACGGATCTCAACCGCTCATTACCCCTGCCACCCTGCTCCACGACGAACCTACCACTTTTCAATTTGGTGACGTGACTTACGAGCCGGAAAACTTCAAGCAGGAGTATTTCGGGGAAGTCACGCTGCGGACGGCATTGATGCATTCGTTGAACGTGGCCACCGTCAGTTTGGCCGAGATGGTAGGATATGAAAAGGTGCGAAACTTGGCGGTGGCGGCGGGATTTAATACTGGTTTGGTGGCAACCCCCGCGATTGCGCTGGGATCATATGTAGCAACGCCACTGGAAGTCGCCGGCGCCTATACGATTTTTTCGAATGGCGGAATCCATGTGAATCCGCGGTTCATTCTCGCGGTTGATGATTCGTCCGGGCGCCTGCTCTGGCAAAGCTCGGAAGTTGCTCGTCAGGTGCTGGACCCACGGGTTGCATTCCTTATGGTTAGCTTGCTGGAGAGTGTCATCAATAATGGCACGGGGGCGGGCGCCCGATCACGAGGGTTTCGGTTGCCGGCCGCCGGCAAGACCGGAACCTCGCATGACGGCTGGTTTGCCGGTTTTACTTCCAATTTGTTGGCCGTTGCCTGGGTAGGATATGACGATGATCGCGAACTGAACCTCGAGGGAGCGGATTCGGCCCTACCCATTTGGACGGAATTCATGAAAGAGGCTACACAGTTCCCCGCCTATCACGACGTCACGTCCTTTGACCCACCGCCGGGCATCGTTACGGTCCCCGTGCAGGTGACGTCCACCCTTCCTAGCGGTGGTGAGGCGGTCGCCGCCCTCAACGAATACTTTATCGAGGGGACGGAACCGCAGGCGCAAACGCCGCGGCAGGGCGTGGGCGGGATTCTAAGCAAATTGTTCCACTCCGGCAATGCGACGACGGCGCCGGTGGCTGCGCTCCCGGTTTCTCCGAAGAGCCCAAGTGCGGCTGTCGAAGCCCCCAACGTTGCCGTGGCGCCCAATACCGATGCCTCTCAGCAACCCGACGAAAAGAAAGGCGGCGTGCTGAAGAGATTCCTTTCGATCTTCAAGGGCAAGAACCCCAAACCGGCAGACCCTCCGGATGCAACGAAGAAATCACCGCCGGAGGGATGAGAGCGCAAGCGTCTGCCTGGCCCAAGGGAATTTCCTGTTGGCGGGAGGACGAACCATGAAGCTCCAAATGCTATGTAAGGGCTCCATTGCTGCCACTTTCCTGACGATTGCGGCAGCCTTTTGGGGGGCGGCGCCGGCGATCGTGACGGGTTCCAGTGGGGAACAAACTTCACAGGCAGCCGAGTCAACCTCAGCCCACCCTACTCAGACCAAGCAACTAACCCTGGAAGAGCGGGCCGATATCTTCATGGCGCGGAAGAACTATGAGGATGCAACGGACTATTATTACCGGGCTCTCAAACTTTCATCCTTCAAGAACCCGGTGGTGTGGAACAAACTCGGAATTTCCTATCAGGTCCAGAACAAGTTCAGCAGCGCCCAGAAGGCTTACTCCAATGCGGTTCGAGTTGACAAGAATTTCCCCGAGGCGTTGAACAACATTGGCACTGTTTATTGCATGGAAAAGAAGTATGGAAAATCGGTCAAGTATTACCAACGGGCGATCGATTTGATGGGCGGCAACGCTTCTTTCCACTTGAATTTGGGCACCTCCTACTATCATATGAAAAAGTTCGATTTGGCGGTGGCGGAGTACCGCACGGCGCTGGGGATCGATCCGAAGGTTATGGCACAAGAGTCCGCAGTTGGGACGGTGGTGCACGCCAGCGGAGCCGATGTTGAATTCTACTTCTATTTGGCCAAGGCCTTTGCCTCGATCGGAGATGCCGACGATGCTGTCCGCTACCTGCGGCGCGCTCTCGAGGACGGATTCAGTGATCCGAAGAAGATCGGCGAGGACCCTGACTTCACCAAGATCAGCAGCTACCCGGCTTTTGTTGAACTCATGCGTAATCCTCCGGTAGCCATCAAGGATTGACTGATGGGGTCCTGTCCTTAACAACAGCGCCTCCTTAAGGGTGGGACGCGCCAGGCTGAAGCCCGGCTCTATGCCCTGAAACGGGGCAGCACCTGCGCGTGGGATGGGGCGGGTCAAATCCTGCGAAGTGTTATAATGGCGCTCGGATCGAGTGCTCATGCGAAGAATCTTCGGCCTTCTACTGCTCCTGTTGTCATGCCCCTGGCAGCTTTGCGGCTCGTCGGAAGTGCGATCCCTCCTCGTCTTTCCCTTTGAGAATCAGAGCCCCCGAGCGGATCTGAATTGGATTTCAGAAAGTTTCGCCCAAGTCCTTTCGTCCCGTCTTCCCCAGCCGGACAATTATGTGCTCGACCGCGGCGAACGCAACGCGGCCTACACACAACTGGGCATGCCTATGGATGCACCCCTTACGATCGCGAGTGAGTTTAAAGTGGCGCAGACCCTGGGGGTGGATTGGGCCATCCTGGGCAATTTCAATGTCACGGACAATCAACTCGTGGCACGCGCTCAACTGTTCGACGTCAAGCGCCTAACCCTTTCGCAGCCCCTGGAAGTTTCCGGAGACTTGACTGAACTGGTGGACATGCAGACGCGCCTTGCGTGGCGCTTGCTCGCGACGCACGACCCGGATTTCACGGTGGGCACTGAGACTGACTTCTTAAAGCGTTTTCACGATATTCGTCTTGACGCCTTCGAAAATTACATCCGCGGCTTGCTGGCGACAGACGACACCAGCCGTCTGCATTTTTTTACGGAATCCGAGCGCCTCGACCCCTCCGACCATCGCGCAGCGCTCGCCCTCGGACGATTTTACTTCGAACGCAAAGACTACGCGAATTCCGCCACGTGGTTGGGAAAGATCGAGCAATCCGATTCGAATTACAATGAGTCGCTGTTTCTGCGCGGAGTTGATGAGTTCTTCCTCGGGCGAGAGCAGCTTGCGGAAAAGGATTTTGAAGCACTGTCAAAGGTTCTCCCGCTGGGCGAAGTCTCCAACAACCTGGGAGTGCTGGAAGCCCGTCGCGACAGCTACGGCGAAGCTCTGGAGAATTTCGAGCGCGCCTACCAAAGCGACCCTTCAGATCCGGACTTCTGCTTTAACCGGGGCGTGGCCCTCGGGCATGAGCGGCACTATCGGGAGGCCGCGGAGTCCCTTCAAGCCGCAGTTCGAGCCGACCCCGATGATGCCGAAGCCCGCACGATATTGGCGGTGGTTTTTGACAAGCTGGGTGATGAGGAGGCGGCGCGAAGTGAATTCGATTGGGTGGCCGCACACGAAGTGGGGGCCTCAGCCGATGCATCGGGAGACGTACTCCCCCTTCCGCGTATCAAGAAGAACTACGATGGCCGCGCCTATCGGTTCCTGGCGTTGACGTTGCACAACGCCATGGAAGAGCGGCTGGCGAATGCTTCTCCGCAAGAGCATATCGATGCACACCTGACGCAAGGGAAGAGGTTTCTGGCGGAGAGTCGCTATGGGGATGCGGAGCGCGAACTGGCAGAGGTCGTCTCTTTGTCGCCGAACAACCCCGACGCGCACTTCCTGCTTGCCCAGGCGCTCGAGGCTGACGGTAAGCACCAGAACGCCGAGTCGGAAGTGCAGACTTCCCTGAGATTGAAAGATAGCGCTGAAGGGCATCTTTTGCTCGCACACGTTCTTCTCTCCATGAATCAACCCGAGTTGGCACGGCTGCAAGGAATGGCGGCGCTCAAACTTGATCCCGGCAATCAGGAAGCGCAGCAATTCCTGCAACAAATTCCCGCCGGAGCTCCGGCTGCAAGGAAGACCCCTTGAGCTCGAAAATCATGCGCGTGGCGTTTCTCTTCCTCTTTGTCTTCGCCGCGGCAACTCCCGCCCAACCCCTGCGGGCGGCTCGGCTACAGCCGCGCGTGGTGGATATTAAGCTCGATACCATGATCCATCAGGTAAGCGCGGAATACGTGGAGCGAGGAATCCGCTATGCCAACGAGCAAGATGCCGATGCCATTCTTCTGGAACTAAACACCCCCGGCGGGCTGGTAAGCTCCACGCAGGAACTCGTTCAGGCAATCTACGCTTCGCGCGCTCCTGTGATTACCTATGTTGCTCCGAGCGGGGCCAGTGCTGCATCGGGTGGCTTCTTTGTACTGCTTGCAGGGGACTTGGCGATCATGGCGCCGGGCACCAATACCGGCGCGTCTCATCCGGTTGACTTGCTGGGAGGACAGGCGGACAAGACCATGAGCGAGAAGATCGAGAGCGATCTGGCTTCCTACATTCGGTCCATCGCGCAGAAGCGCGGGCGCAACGTGGCGTTAGCGGACGACGCCGTGCGCAAGAGCGCGTCGTTTACAGACAAGGAAGCGCTCGAGGACAAGCTGATCGACGGCGTGGCCGGTTCGCCCAACGAAATCTTTGCTCAATTCGACGGGAAGACCGTTCAACGCTTCAACGGCACATCGACGACCCTACATCTGGCCGGCGCCGAGGTTGAGACCTATCCGATGACGCGGATTGAGTCCCTGCTGGTTTGGGTGGCGGACCCGAATGTTGCCTTTCTTCTCGGCGCCATCGGTCTGGTTTGTCTCTACATTGAGTTCACCCATCCTGGCATGGTCGCCCCCGGAGTGTTCGGAGCGATCTCGCTCGTCCTGGCACTCTATGCCTTCAACTTTCTGCCCATCAATTACGCTGGAGTTCTGCTCATCATTACCGCCCTGGCGCTCTTCGCGCTTGAGGCGAAGGTGACTTCCCACGGCGTGCTGGCGGCGGGGGGAATTATTGCGTTGGTGTTGGGCGCCATGATCCTGATTAAATCGCCATGGCCGGAAGCACGCATCCATTTTCCCACGGCGCTGAGTGTGGCCTTGCCCCTGGGAGCTATCACGGTTATCCTGCTGCGCTTCGCCATCTATGCCAAACGGCGCAAAGCTGTTACCGGAGAGGCGGGAATGATCGGACTGGTAGGCGTGGCGAATACGGATATCGACCCGGCCGGGAGAGTACTGGTACGCGGCGAATTATGGGGAGCTCGAGCTTTGAACCGAATCCCTCAGGGCGCGCGAATTCGCGTTCTGGAAATTGAAGGTCTGACCTTAGTGGTTGAGTCAATCCCCGAAACCCGGTAGACTTCCGGCGCGGAGGGGGGCCTGAGGGTGTTCTCCCGCTCCGAAAAGGCGCAGCCTTTCCGCAGAGCAAACGGCGAAGCCGCGGAGTTTCGCGCCCTCGGTGACCCACGAGGAAATCACAAGGCGAAGCCCAAAGGGCCAGTTGAGTTGTAGAACTGATAAGTGGATTGTGGTGTCCGCGGTGATGCGGAGAGGAGTAAGTTATGGGATACATCGCTGTCGTAGTTATTATATTCATGTGGGTTTCAGCGTGTTTGAATGTGATGCGGGAATACGAACGGGCGGTGATCTTCCGCCTGGGACGGCTACAAAAGCCGGACAAGGGGCCGGGGCTGATTTTCATCCTCTGGCCGATCGATAAGTTGGTTCGGGTGTCACTTCGGGTGGTCGCGTGGGATATGCCCCCGCAAGACATCATCACGCGGGATAACGTCTCGTTGAAAGTCAACGCGGTGGTTTATTTCCGCGTTATCAGCGCACAGCAGGCCTATGTTGAGCTGGAGAATTACCGTTATGCCGTCGAGCAGTTGGCGCAAACCACCCTGCGGTCGGTTTTGGGCGAAGTCGAGATGGACGACCTGCTCTCTCAACGTGAGAAGCTGAACAGCCGCCTGCAATCCATCCTGGATGAACACACCGAGCCTTGGGGCATTAAGGTGACCAAGGTGGAAGTGCGCCAGGTGGACTTGCCGCAGGAAATGCAGCGCGCCATCGCCGCGCAGGCCGAAGCCGAGCGCGAGCGCCGGGCCAAAATCATTCACGCCGACGCCGAATACCAGGCGTCCGCGAAACTTGCCGAAGCTGCCGCCGTCATCGCCAAGGAACCTACCGCCATCACCCTGCGGTATCTCCAGACGCTGGTTGAGATCGGGACCGAAAAGAACACCACGGTCGTCTTCCCCGTTCCCGTAGAGTTGCTGTCGGCTTTGTTAGGAAAGTTTGGCCCTGCCCCAAAGCTGGAAGAAGGGCAGAAATAAGCAAGGAATCCGGGCGCGCACGCATTGGCGCCTAGGACGTCAGGAGGTCCAACGTGGCAGCGGAGGTCCGGGAACACGAGGAAAGAAAGCATTCCGCGCGGTACATGATCGTTATTTTTCTCGTGTGCGTCGCAACCTGTGGAGTTTTCTTTTCGCTAGGATTTTTGGTGGGATACAACGAGCGCGGCTCTCATTCGGATCTTCCCACCGAGGCTGTAAGCTCACCGCCAGCCATTCCGCCAACGGTGAATCCGCCTCCCGATAGCGCACCACCGGCGCCTCAGGATCCGGCGGGCCATGACGCCGCCGATACTCCGCCGGAAACCGAAGTAATTCCGCCCGGGGGGGCGCCAAGACCCGCGACTCAGCGAGCAGACGCTTCGCCGCCCCAGACCGTGGCGAAGCCCAATTCGAATCCTTCAACCTCACCCACTCCAAGTGCGGGCCAGGTGGGGGAGGGAATTACTCTTCAGGTTGCCGCCTTGCGGACCAAGCAGGATGCCGAGGCGCTCGTTGATATTCTCAAGGGACGCGGTTATCCGGTGTTCTTGGTGACGCCGGAGTATGCCCACGCGGACGACAACCTTTTCCGTGTGCAGGTTGGACCCTTCAGGTCACGGGCCGACGCCGATAAGGTGCACGACAAGCTCGTCCAGGAAGGGTTTAAGCCTTTCATCAAACACTGAAGGGTGATACGTGCTGTACTTCCAATGGGCAAGCAAGGGCTGATGGCCGGTCGTGTTCACATCCACGGGGCGGTGGCGGAGCTTTAGAGTGCGGCAGCTTGCTGCCGCTTTTCCCCCAGTCAGCTTGCCGCTGGCGAGTCGTTCGAAGTTTCCAAATCCCCGCGAGCAAGCTCGCGGTGAGGAAAGCGGCAGCAAGCTGCCGCACTCTAAAGCTCCGCACGGCATGCCTTCGGCGCACCTTGCTTATCGCCCCTGCCCTCTCAGAAATCGATGCGCAGTTTATTTGAGAAAACCCCCATCCGTTTTGCCGCCTGCGCGCTGAGCGGGCTGATGCTGGTAGCCTGCTTTCCCAAAATCCATCTGCGCGGTCTCGTGTGGGTGGCTTGCCTACCGTTGCTCGCGGCGCTGGCGAGTGAAACGCGGCTGAAGCGCGCGTTTCTGCTGGGGTATGTGTGTGGAGCCTTCTTCTTCTTCGGAAGCTGCTATTGGTTCACAACCGTGATGGAGTTTTACGGCCACCTGGCGCCGCTGCTGGCCGTGGTGGTCCTGTTTCTCTTCGTCATCATCGATTCGACGTTCTTCGGCTGCTTCGGTCTCGCGATAGGGTGGACCGCTCGCCGCTCTCCGGGCTGGGCTCTGGCTGCGAGCCCATTTCTTTGGATGGCGATGGAGTTGGCTCGAACCTACCTGATTACGGGATTCCCTTGGAACCTGCTCGGGTACGGCGTGCAGGCGGCCGGCGTGCGGCAGATTGCTTCGGTGACCGGTGTGTATGGTCTTTCGTTTCTGGCCGTCGCCACCAGCGCGTTGCTGACCTGGGTGCTGCTTTCCCGTCGGCACGCTCGCGCCGGATTGGCCCTGACGGGCTGGCTGGTGATGTTGCTTGTTGCCCAATGGAGCTTGGCTCCTCCTGCCGAGGTCACGGGCAAGGAGCGAGCGATTCTCATCCAACCGAACGTGCCCTTGGACGATGCCGCTTTGGAGTCGTGGGTTCCCTGGCGCGACCCTACCCAACTTCAGAAGCTGGTCCAGTTCAGTGTTTCCGCGGCCGAGTACTTTTTCCCCGGCGACGCTGCGCCCGGCTCTACATCTCCTTTGGGTGTCGGGCTAGCGCCCGGCACCGTCCGTACGATTCAAAATTCAAAATCCCAGATTCAAGACGCGGCGGAATCGTCAATTCAAAGTCCGAAATCGCGGACCCAGAATTCGGCCGAGACCGCAATCCAAAATCGAAAATCGAAAATCGGAAATCCGCAGGCCGTTCCGGCGATCGGCAATCGGCAATCGACAATCGGCAATCCAAAGTCGCCAACTGTCAATCCGCCCCTTCTGGTTTGGGCGGAAAACCCCGCTCCGTTTTTTTTCACCCGAGACGCGATTTTTCGCAATGCGGTTCAGAATATGGCTCGCGAGACGCACGCCATCGTGATTGTGAATACGATTGTCCCGCTGGACGCCAATGGAGACACCATCAGCAACACCGCCTTCACCATCGATCCGGAAGGCCGCGAGTTGTCTCGCTATGATAAAATTCATTTGGTGCCTTTCGGCGAGTATGTGCCGGGCTGGGCCTTCCCCGGATTGGTTCACAAAATTACTTCCGAAGTGGGGAACTTCGTTCCCGGCACAAGCTACCCGGTGGCCAAGACGCCCGGCGGGAATATTGGCGTTTTCATCTGCTATGAGGCGATTATTCCTCAACTCGCGCGGAAGTTGGTGGCGAACGGCGCTGGCGTGCTGGTGAACATCTCGAATGACGCCTGGTACGGTGATACTGCAGCCGCTTATCAGCACCTGGAAATGGCCCGGCTGCGGGCGATTGAGAATCATCGTTATCTGCTTCGCGCCACCAACAATGGGCTGACGGCCCTGATCGATCCTTATGGCCGGGTGCGGGAACAAATCCCGCGCTACCAGCGCCTCGCCATGCCGGTGCGATTTGATTATGAGACGCGCGAGACGTTTTACTCGGCCCGCGGCGATGTTTTCGCATGGCTGTGCGCTGCCCTGGGGGGGCTGATGCTTCTCGGCGCATCGCTTGGGCGGGCGAAGGAGCAAGGCAAAAGTCAAAGTGCAAAAGTCAACAGGCAAAAGTGAAAGACCTCTTGCGATACGCCGGGGTGGTTGGTTTTGAATCCTGACAGGCTGACAGCCAGGTGCTGGAAGCTGATTACGACTGACAACTGACTACTGACTACTGACTACTGACAACTTTCTCTAAGGAGCATCTGTGACGGAAGAATTACAACGCGAATTTGATGAACTAAAGAAGCAGTCTGCCGACATTCGGAGTTTTCTTTGACGCTCCCGCGCGCCGCAAGGAACTTCAAGCCCTCGAAGAGCAAATCGCCCAGCCCCAATTCTGGCAGAATCAGGAAGCCTCACAGAAAGTTGGGGCTGCCCGGAAGCGGCTGATGGAAATCTTGGACGCCGACCAGAAATTGGCCAACCATCTTGCCGACATGGAAGCTTATTTCGAGCTCTCGCGCGAAGGAGAGAACATCGATTCCGAACTGCGCGCCGAGCTGGACAAACTCCACCATGAGGTTGACCTTCTGGAAACGGAAACCTTGTTGGGAGGCGAGAGCGATCACCTGAACGCGATTGTGACCATTCACCCCGGCGCCGGCGGCACGGAATCCCAGGATTGGGGCGACATGCTGCTGCGCATGTACCAGCGCTGGGCTGAGACCCGCGGATTTAAATTCACCCTGAACGATTACCAACCCGGCGATGAAGCGGGCTTGAAATCCGCCACGTTCACTTTGGCAGGAGACTACGCGTACGGCCTGCTCCATGGCGAAAGCGGCGTGCATCGGCTGGTGCGAATTTCGCCGTTCGACGCCGCGCAACGGCGGCACACGTCATTCGCATCGGTCTTCGTCAGCCCTGAAATTGACGATTCCATTACCATCGAGATCAAGCCGGAGGACCTCCGGACGGATACCTATCGCTCCTCCGGCAAGGGCGGCCAGCACGTCAACACTACGGATTCGGCCGTGCGGATCACACACATTCCCACTGGCGCCGTGGCCCAGTGCCAGAACGAGCGGTCGCAACACCGCAATCGTGAAATGGCGATGAAGATGTTGCGCTCGCGCCTTTATGAAATGGAACTGCGCCGGCGGCGCCAGGTTTCCGACAAGCTGGAAGCCTCCAAGGCCGACATCGATTTTGGCAGCCAGATTCGCTCCTACGTTCTGCACCCCTACCGATTGGTAAAAGACCACCGAACCAAGTTTGAAGTTGGAGATGCGGATCGAGTGCTGGACGGAAACCTGGATCCATTTATCAAGTCGTATTTGCTTTCGCAGCGGGGAGCCGTAAAGACGGGCACGTAGAGGCCGGGGTATCGGACTTTTTGGCGCTGCTGCACCGCCGAGGGTCGTCTTGGCGGGCGGAGTCCCAGCCCACTTCGGCAGCCTTACTGTCCCATCCACGCCCGATTTTTGACAGGTCGGCGCACGAGAGGACTCGCGGGCTTGAAAGCGTTGACACTTTTGCTGGCCGTGTGTTAGCTTGAACGTTTGTTTTGACCTTACCATTCTTAGCTAAGTAGAAGGAGGCTCTGATTGAGCGAGCCGAAGTGCCATTATTTGTTTACCTCTGAATCTGTGACTGAAGGACATCCCGACAAAATTTGCGATCAGATTTCCGACGCGGTTCTTGACGCTGTCCTCGCCGCCGATCCTCGCGGTCGTGTGGCTTGCGAGTCCATGGTTAAGGATCAATCGGTCTACGTGGCCGGCGAGATTACGACCTCGGCCAAGCCCGACATCGAAAAGCTTGTTCGCGAAACCGTGCTGGGAATTGGTTATACCGATCCCGCCGGGGGATTCACCTCCGAGAACTGCCAGGTGATGGTCAACCTCACGCGACAGAGCCCGGACATCAGCCAGGGGGTGACTCCGGGCGGCGCTGGCGATCAGGGCCTGATGTTCGGGTACGCTTGTAACGAGACGGAAGAGCTGATGCCTTTTCCCATCATGACCGCGCACAAGCTCTGCTTGCGCCTGGCGGAAGTGCGGCGCGAAGGGATACTCGACTTCGTGCGGCCGGATGGCAAATCCCAAGTCACAGTTGAATATGATGGCAATCAACCGGTGCGCGTAGATGCGGTGGTTGTTTCCACGCAGCACGCAGCGAGTGTCAGCACCGAGACTTTGCGCGAAGGCGTGCTCGAGTGCGTCATCAAGCCAGTCATACCCGCGCACTTGCTTGACGCCAACACGAAGTACCATATCAATCCTACCGGGCGCTTTGTGACGGGCGGACCCGTCGGTGACTCGGGCCTGACCGGGCGCAAGATCATCGTGGATTCTTATGGTGGCACGGCCCATCATGGCGGAGGAGCCTTCTCCGGAAAGGACCCGACGAAGGTCGATCGCTCTGCCGCTTACATGGCGCGCTACATTGCCAAGAACATCGTGGCAGCCGGCATCGCCGACCACGCCGAGGTGCAGCTCGCATACGCAATCGGCGTTGCCGATCCTGTGTCGGTCATGGTCGACACGTTCGGCACCGGCCGCATTGACCAAACTCAGCTCGAAAATCTTATTCGCAAGCATTTCCAGCTAACCCCGCGGGGGATTATTGAGTCGCTCGACTTGCTGCGCCCCATTTACAAGAAGACAGCGGCCTATGGCCACTTTGGCCGTCCGGACCCCGATTTCACGTGGGAGAGAACCGACAAGGCCGCAATCCTGAAGAAAGAGGCTGGACTATAGATGGCTGCCACAAAGAGAAAATTAGCTGGTGATGTGAAAGATTTGAACCTTGCCGCCAAAGGCAAATTGCGGATCGAGTGGGCCAATCAGTGGATGCCCGTTCTTCAGATCATCCGCAAGCGTTTCCTCAAAGAGCAACCCCTCAAAGGGATCCGGATTTCCGGCTGTTTGCATGTGACCACCGAGACCGCGAACCTGGCCATTACTCTGCGTGATGGGGGCGCTGATCTTGTGCTCTGTGCTTCCAACCCCCTCAGCACGCAGGACGACGTCGCGGCATCGCTGGTAAAGGACTACGGCATTCCGACCTATGCCATCAAGGGCGAAGACAAAGATACTTATTACTCCCATATCGTTTCCGCGCTGGACCACAAGCCCCAAATCACCATGGATGACGGCGCCGACTTGGTCACCATGATCCTTAGCAAACGGCAGGATCTGGTGCCGGGAGTTCTCGGCGGGACGGAAGAAACCACGACGGGCGTTATTCGTCTACGCAGCATGGCGAACGAGGGGGTACTGAAGTTCCCCATCGTCGCCGTAAACGATGCGGATACGAAACATTTCTTCGACAACCGATACGGCACAGGCCAATCCACCCTTGACGGAATTCTTCGCGCCACCAACCTGCTCTTTGCCGGTCTCCGCGTCGTAATTCTTGGGTACGGCTGGTGCGGGCGCGGAGTGGCGATGCGAGCCAAAGGGCTGGGCGCCGACGTGATTGTTACCGAGATCAATCCCACCAAGGCCCTGGAAGCGACAATGGATGGTTTCCGTGTTATGCCGATGGCCGATGCCTCGAGGATCGGCGATGTATTTATCACCGTCACCGGAAACAAATCGGTTGTGGCGGGCCAGCACTTCCGCCTGATGAAGGACGGCGCGGTGGTCGCGAACTCCGGCCACTTCAATGTGGAAATCGACATCCCAGCTCTGGAAAAGCTCGCCGTGGCCAAGCGCCAGACTCGTGAGTTCGTTGACGAATACACCTTGCGTGGTGGCAAGAAGATTTACCTCCTGGGCGAAGGCCGACTGATCAACCTGGCGGCGGCGGAAGGCCATCCCGCCGTGGTCATGGACATGAGCTTTGCCGATCAGGCGCTTTCGGCTGAGTACATGGTGAAGAACGCGAAGTCGCTCGAACCCAAGGTTTATCCTGTGCCCGCAGACATTGACCAGAATGTGGCGCGGCTCAAGCTGCAATCGCTGGGCGTTAGCATTGATACTCTGACCCGCGAGCAGGCGAAGTATCTTGCCTCGTGGTCGGAGGGAACGTAGAAAAGCCGGTAACAGTTGACCGCTAACAGCCGACAGTGAGCAGTCACTATTGGCTGTCAGCTGTTAGCTATCAGCTCCTTATGAAAGAATTCGCTTCTTGGGCCCTCGACACCGCAGTTTCGCGCGGTGCCACATACGCCGAGGTCAGGGTGCTTGACACCCGCCAGCGTTATCTTTCCACAAAGAACGGGCAACCTTCCCAGGTAAGAGATTCGCAGTCTTTGGGATTGGGCATCCGCGTCATTGCCGGCGGAGGATGGGGTTTTGCGTCCACCGATACGCTGACCCACGCGGATGTTGACCGGGCCGCGGCGTTGGCTGTGGAAATCGCCCGGGCCAGCGCCCTCGTAAAGAAGCACGAGGTCGTCCTGGTTCCGGAAAAAAAAATCTTGGACCACTGGGCGGCCCCCTGCCGGATTAATCCGTTTTCCATCCCCGTTTCTTCTTGTCTGGAGCTCATGCTGAAGATCGACGCGGAGCTGCGGAGCGTGCCGGGTGTGACCCTAGCGGAAGCGGCCATGGATTTTCGCCGCGTCGAACAGTTATTCCTTTCCAGTCTCGGCTCTGAGATCTATCAGTTGAAGACCCAGACCGGCACGGGGTACGTGGCCACTTCCTTTGCTGGGACGGAGATTCAGCGCCGCTCTTATCCGAATTCTTTTGGCGGGCAATATCAAACCAAAGGATATGAGCTTGTGGATGAACTTAAGCTTCTGGAGAATGCGCGCCGCGTGGCCGAGGAGTCGGTGGCCTTGCATAAAGCTGATCAATGCCCGGCCGGCGTGAAGGACATCATTCTCGATAGCTCGCAGTTGGGTCTTCAGATCCACGAATCCATAGGCCACCCTATTGAACTCGATCGGGTGCTCGGCACGGAGGCAAACTTCGCCGGGATGAGCTTCCTGACCATCGAGAAGCTGGGTACGCTCAAGTACGCTTCCGAGATCGTGAACGTGGTTGCAGACGCCACCCCGGCGCACGGCCCCGGGCTTGGGACTTTTGCCTATGACGACGAAGGAGTCCCCGCCCAGTGTACTCCCGTCATCAAAGACGGCCAGTTCGTGGGTTACCTCAGCTCGCGCGAGACGGCATCGGCCGTGGGACTCAACCGCTCGAGTGGAGCAATGCGCGCGGAAAGCTGGAATCGTATTCCCCTGATCCGGATGACGAATGTAAGCATCCTCCCTGGAACCTGGAAGCCGGAGGACTTGATTGCCGATACCGACGACGGCATCTACATGGAGACCAACCGCAGTTGGTCGATCGACGACCGGCGCTATAACTTCCAGTTTGGCACCGAAATCGGCTGGGAAATTCGCGGCGGAAAGAAAACCCGCATGCTGAAAAACCCGAGCTATGGCGGCATCACGACCGATTTCTGGAATTCCTGCGACGCCATTTGTGGACGCGAGTATTGGACCCTCTGGGGCACGCCCAATTGCGGCAAAGGGCAGCCCATGCAGACTATGGGCACGGGGCACGGAGCCTCACCGGCGCGCTTCCGGAAGGTGCAGGTGGGAGTCGCTTACCCTGGTTGAAACATCTGTGATTTAGTGATTGGTGATTGAGCGATTTAGGATTCAGGTTGATCGGTCGGCTTTGGCTACAGACCGGAATCCGGTAATCACTCCATCCACAATCAAAAATCGCCAATGAATCTGACCCGACAACGCGCTGAAGAAGTTTTCGACAGAGTCCTGAAGTACTCCACGGCCGATGAAACCGAGGCCATGGTCTCTGCAACTTCCTACGCTCTCACCCGATTTGCCAACAATACGATTCACCAAAACGTGGCGGAGGAAAACGCGTCGCTCTCCGTCCGGCTGGTCAGCGAAGGTCGCATGGCGCGTGCCAGCACCAACAAGTTTGACGAAGTCTCCATCCGCCAGCTTTGCGAAAACGCTCTGGCGCTGGCGCGGCTTCAGCCGCCGATCCCTGAGTTGCTGCCGATGCCTGGGCCGCAGACCTATCGCGCCCTCGATCGTTTTTACACGGAAACGGCACAACTGACGCCGCAGACGCGGGCGGAGACAGTCGCCCAGGTGGTGGAGCGCGCGGAAAAAGATGGTCTGACGGCGGCGGGGATATTCTCTAGCGGGTCCTCGGCATTCGCAATATTCAACTCGCGCGGTATGAAAGCCTTTCACGAAGAAACGATGTCGGAGTTTTCGGTGACCATGATGAGCGATTCCAGCTCCGGCTGGGCGAAGAAAACCGCGCCCTACTGGATGGAATTAGAGCCGACCGAACTGGCAGAGCGCGCCGCACAGAAGGCCCTTACCAGCCGCGAACCCCGCGAGGTGGATCCCGGCCGCTACACGGTGATCCTGGAGCCCTCGGCAATGCTGGACCTCATGGGGTTCATGATCTTCGACTTCAGCGGGCTGGCCGTACACGAACAGCGCAGTTGCCTGACCGGCCGCGTGGGACAGAAGGTGTTCGGCGAAAATATCAGCCTCCGCGACGATGTTTTCCACCCCTTGCAAACCGGCGGTCCATTTGACGGGGAGGGAATCCCCCGCCAGCGCGTGCCCATTGTCGACAAGGGCGTGGTCAAGAATTTGGTCTATTCGCGCCAGACCGCGAAAAAACTGGGCGCGCAGCCCACCGGCCACGGATTCCCGCTGCCCAACGAGTACGCGGAAGCACCCCTGAATATTGTCATGGACGGCGACCGTTCCAGCGTCGACGACATGATTAAGTCCACGGAGCGGGGCATGTTGGTAGCCCGCTTTTGGTACATTCGCGAGGTTGACCCGTACAAGAAAATCCTGACCGGCATGACGCGCGACGGGACGTTCTGGATTGAAGACGGTCAGGTGCGGCAGGGCGTGCGGAACCTGCGCTTCAACCAGAGCTTGGTGGACATGTTGGGTCAGGTGGAAATGATGAGTCCGCCACAACGCACCGCCGGTGAAGAGTCATTTGAAATGGTCGTGCCCGCAGCCAAGATCCGCGACTTTAATTTTTTTTCCACCACCAAGTATTGAGCGCTTGCGTGAGTAGGGGCGGCGTAGCGTTGCCAGATGCCGAGATAAATTCGCCGCTACGTCATCCTGACCTGCCATCCCCGCCTTGACAATCTTGGCGACCGAGTGTTAGAAGAATGGAAGGCCTCCACGGCGCTATCGTCTAGGGGTTAGGACGTCAGATTCTCAATCTGAAAACCCGGGTTCGATTCCCGGTAGCG
>CAWEFC010000051.1:0-61510 GCA_963808085.1 uncultured Acidobacteriota bacterium | reverse complement strand
TCCTGACCGCATTGGGCTTTGAGTTTGTGAATGGCTTTCACGACACGGCGAACGCCGTGGCCACGGTGATTTATACGCATTCGCTGGAGCCGCATCTCGCCGTCGTTTGGTCAGGTGCGTGGAACTTCGTTGGCGTGCTGGTATTTCTGGAGAGGCACAGAGGTCGCGGAGATGAGGCATAGAACAGTAATGCCACTTCCCACGGGCAGGAGTGCTTCTCTCTGTGATCTCTGTGCCTCCGTGGTGAAGTTTTTCCTCGCGAATCAGTTCTTACCATAGCGCTTATGGAGCGGCGCTCGGCCCCCCCTCATCTTCAATCTCAATTCTGCCGATAACCGTTGCGCGGAAGTGTGGGCCGCCGGTGCGCCGACCGGGCGTCCCTTTCCACATAACAAACCAAGGTCAGGCAATAACTGCCGGACTCGACCCGCAGCGACTTATAACGGCCTTGATAAATGCGCAGTTTCTCGGAACAGCCGGGAACGGAAGGTCGCCCGGTTCAGCACAGGATAAATCATCCCGCCAACATCCACTCGCCTCGCTCGGCCCATAACCGAGCACTATCGCTTTTTCCTCGATAATGGAATGGTTCCTGACCATTTCCCCTCGCCATCGGGGATTGCGGCGTGAGGGAAGGGCGTTTTTCATTCCAAATCCGTTTACGTATCGCAGCGCAATTTCAGTGCGGGGCATTGTAAAGTTGTATAATCCCCTGCGGTTCTTAACTTCGCATGAGGGCTGGGGCGAAGCATCTGAAGGTGCCATTATGGCGCCTGAAAGTGCCGGGCTCAAGCCCGGCGCTACGAGCAGGAAAACATGGAGGGCGTAGTGGCGCTGGAACTTAGTAGTTTGCAGAAAGCGGTTTCCGCCTTGGCCGGCGTGCTGGCCAAGAGCGATGACACCGAATTTATGAATAATCTGGATGATGTCGCTCGCAATGCAATCAAGTCGGGAGTCATCCAGCATTTCGAATTCACCTACGAGCTTTGCTGGAAGTTTATCAAGCGATGGCTGGAAATGAATGTCAGCCCCGGGGCAGTGGATGGCGTGACGCGCCGTGAACTGTTCCGCCTGGCGGCGGAGAACCGGCTGATTGACGACGTGAACGAATGGATGCGGTATCACGAGGCTCGAAACCAGACCTCCCACACCTACCAGCCGGAGATCGCCGAATCGGTTTATAACACCGCCCATGATTTTTCCCGCGCCGCGGCGCGCCTGCTGGCAGCCTTGGAAGCCCGCAATGATTGATCTGGCTCCTGAGTATCTCGAGAAGGTTCGAACCATCCTGCGCCAGTATGTACCGCAGTGCGAGGTCCGCGCTTTCGGCTCACGCGTGAGCGGGACTACCAAGAACTACTCCGATCTCGATTTGGCGGTGGTGGGGTCCGGCAAACTCAATGGCGATACGCTCAGCCACCTCAAGGAAGCTTTCGAGGAATCCGATCTGCCCTTCCGCATTGATGTGCTCGATTGGCACGCCACCTCCCCGGAATTCCAAAAGGTGATCGAGAAACAATACGAAGTTATTTTTGGATCGAAAGGTAGCGCCGGACTTTAGCCCGGCACCGGCTGCGTAGGGCCGAGCAAAGCTCGGTCCCATCCCCCCTCATCTTCAATCTCAATTCTGCCGATAACCGTTGCGGGGAACTGTGGGCCGCCGGTGCGTCAGCCGGGCGTTCCTTTCCATATAGCGAGCCAAGATCAGGCAATAACGGCCGGACTCGACCCGCAGCGACTTATAACGGCCTTGATCAACGCGCAGTTTCTCCGAACAGCCGGGAACGGCAGTTCGCGCGGTTCAGCGCATGACAAATTATCCCGCCAACACCCACTTGCCTCGCTCTGCCTATAACCGAATCCTGTCGCTGTTTCCTCTAAAATAAAACGGTTTCTCGCATCCCCCCCACCGCACAGACCAAATCACAGGTTCGGCTTACCAGCCAAGTGAATTTGTAAGCGCAGCGCCGGTCCCGGAGGGAAAAACGTATACGCCCAATATAGGCCTGATAGCGGGCCCGAGTCGTGGTAGATTATGACCCTTAAATCAGCGCGGTAATACCGGGGAATGAATTGGGGAATAAGGAAGCCGCTGCCCGCATCAAGATCAACAAGTTCCTGGAGGCCGCTGGCTGGCGATTCTTTCCTGATTCGAGTGGCCCTGCCAACGTCTGCCTGGAACTCAACGTAAAGCTCAAAGAGAAAGAGTTAAATGCCTTGGGCGAGAACTTCGAGGCCACCAAGAATGGCTTTATTGACTTTCTTCTGCTCAATGAGAAGGGTTTTCCCTTCATCGTTCTGGAAGCCAAGGCTGAAAACAAGAACCCACTCGTGGGCAAGGAGCAGGCGCGCAAGTACGCCCGCTCTCAAAATTGCCGCTTCGTGATCCTCTCCAACGGCAATCTCCACTATTTTTGGGACCTGGACCGTGGCAATCCCAACATCATCACCTCGTTCCCCACTCCGAAGTCGGTGGCTGGATATCAAAAAGTCGTTCCCAACCCCCAGCGTTTGATTGACGAGCGGGTGGGGAGCGACTACATCGTCCTCACCCAGCGCCCGGGCTACCAGTCGGAAGCTGCTTGGAAGAATGAAGCGGAGCGTCCCGGCTTTATCGAGGCCAACAAACTTCGTTTCCTTCGCCCTTACCAGAAGAAAGCTGTCTACGCGCTGCAAGCCGCGGTTATAGAGGGCAAAGACCATTTTCTTTTTGAGATGGCCACCGGCACCGGGAAGACTCTGGTGGCTGCGGCCATCATCAAGCTCTTCCTCCGCTCCCAAAACGCCAGCCGCGTCCTCTTTCTGGTGGACCGCCTGGAATTGGAGGACCAGGCCAAGAAGGCTTTCGCCGCCACTCTCGCCAACGACTGCAAAACGGTTATTTACAAAGAGAACCGCGACGATTGGCGCTATGCGGAGGTGGTGGTTAGCACCGTCCAATCATTTCTGTTCAACAACAAATACCAAACTCTCTTCTCCCCAACCGATTTCGATTTGGTGATCTCCGATGAAGCCCATCGCTCCATTGGAGGCAACGCCCGCGCCGTATTCGATTACTTTGTGGGTTACAAGCTCGGCCTCACCGCCACCCCCAAGGATTATCTGAAGCATTACGACACCGCCCACCCCGGTAGCAAAGACCCGCGCGACCTTGAGCGCCGCCTGCTGGCGGACACCTATCGGACGTTCGGGTGTGAAGGCAGCCAGCCGACCTACCGCTACACTCTGCTCGACGGCGTGAAGGACGGCTATCTGATCAACCCCACGGTGGTGGACGCCCGTACAGATATCACCACGCAATTACTCTCGGACAAGGGTTTTATTGTGGAGTTCAAGGACGAACACGGAGAAGACCAGAAGGAAGCCTACAAGCAGAGCGAGTTTGAAAAGCGGTTCTTTGCCAAAGCCACCAACGAACTTTTCTGCAAGACGTTTCTGGAAAACGCCCTCCGCGACCCCGTTAGCGGGGAGATTGGCAAATCCATCATCTTCGCCGTCAGCCAGAATCACGCTGCCAAGCTGGCGCAAATCTTGAACCTGATGGCGGATAGGATGTTTCCCGGCAAGTACCATTCGGATTTTGCCGTCCAGGTGACGTCGAGCGTGCCTGACGCGCAGCAATTCACCATCAACTTCACCAACAACAATCTGCTGGGCTCGGCAAATTTCATCAGTTCCTACCGCACCAGCAGGGCCCGCGTCTGCGTTACCGTGGGCATGATGACCACCGGCTACGATTGCCCCGATGTGCTCAACCTCGGCCTGTTCCGTCCCATCTTTTCCCCCACCGACTTTATCCAGATCAAAGGCCGGGGAACGCGCCGGCACAATTTTCTCCAGCAACTCTTTGACGAAGGCCTGAAGGAAAGCGTCACGGAACCCAATAAGAAGTCTTACAAGCTCTTCGATTTCTTCGCCAACTGCGAATACTTCGAGGAGGAATATGACTACGACCAGGTCATCAAGCTTCCCAAACCTAAAGGAGAAGGCCGCGAAGGGGATGATGGCGGGGGCGGTGGAGGCGGTGGCAAGGCGGGCATTTACGATCACCTGGGCGCCGATATTCTTTCCACCATCAAAGAGCAGACCATTGGCTTTGAGGGCATGAAGATTGACCGCATGTTCTTTGAGAGGTTTGAAACCCAGGTGCGCGAGAACAAATTCATTGCTGACAGTGTGGAAGAGGGCAAGTGGGACCGCGTCATCGATTACGTCAACCGCGAAGTCTTTGACAAGCCGGAGGAGTATTACAATCTCGCCAAGCTGCGCAAGGCTGCCGCCGTGGACCGCCGCGTGACACTGCGCGAAATTCTGGAAAAGATTTTTGGCCTAATCCCGCGATTTAAGTCCAAAGACGAATTATTGGAAGAGGAATTCGCCAAGTTCGTGGCTGACAACAAACCCGAAGATGAAGAGGTGGAAGCGGTCCCCGCCATCAAGAATTATTTCAAGGCCTATGTTGGCAGCGACCAGATCCGCCACATCATCGAGACCAAGCAATTTACCGACCTCGCCACCAATCCCGTCTTCTCTACCGCAGACCTGAGGGCCGTCCCGCAGAGGTATTGGTCGGCGGTCACCGATTACGTCAAAGATTACGTCACACTCAATCAGTTCCTGCCCTGAGGAAGAATCATGCAAACACTGGATATCGGCTTGAAGCATCAGCTCATCACCAAAACCGTGATTGGCTGTGCGTTTGAGGTTATAAATGAACTCGGCGCGGGATTTCTAGAGTCGGTCTATGAAAGAGCGCTGATTCTCGCGCTGCAGCAGAAGGGCGTAGTGGCGCTCTCCCAACAGGCGTGCAAAGTAATGTTTCGGGGTGAATGTGTGGGAGACTTCTACGCGGACATTCTTGTTGAAGGCAAGGTGATCGTAGAATTAAAGGCCGTGAAAGCCATCGCCCCGGAACACCAGGCCCAGACTATCAATTATTTGAACGCCACGGGGATTGAAGTCGGCTTGCTGATCAACTTCGGAAATCCCAAGCTGGAGTACAAACGTTTCACGAGAAGCAAGGACTACAAACATCGATATACAGAATGAACAGGATAAGCTGAAAAGCTAAAGACAGAATGAGCAAATCCGACAGCTCCTTCCTTGTTTTGTCCTTTAGGTATCCTGTCCATTCTGTCCATCCATGTAAATGAAGGAGTTCATGTTAGATACTGACACGAAGCGCCGTATTGATACCGCTCGTGACATTCTGGTGGGCAAAGTCCCCGACCCGAAGTCGCAGGTGGAGCAGATCACTATCGCCCTCATCTACAAGTTCATGGATGACATGGACGCCGAGAGCGAAGAGTTCGGCGGCAGGCGCAAGTTTTTCGCCGGGCAGTTCGCCCGCTATGGCTGGGCCAAGCTGATGCGCGCGGGCCTCGGTGGCCACGAAGTGCTGAACCTTTACGCTGAAGGCATCGGCAAAATGCCGGAGAATCCCGGCATACCTCTCCTGTTCCGCAATATTTTCAAGAACGCCTACCTGCCCTATCGCGACCCGGAGACCCTGAAGAGCTTTTTGAAGGTCATCGACGAATTCAACTACGACCATTCCGAGCGCCTGGGCGATGCCTTTGAGTATCTGCTTTCTGTGCTGGGCTCCCAAGGAGACGCCGGCCAGTTCCGCACCCCGCGCCATATCATTGATTTTATCGTCGAGGTCGTGGACCCGAAAAAAGATGAGACCATCCTTGACCCCGCCTGCGGCACGGCGGGATTTCTAATTTCTTCCTACAAGCACATCCGCCGTGCCAATACTCTGAACATGGATAAGCAGGATGGACAGGATAAAACGAAGAAAGAAGTTCAAAAAGACAGAACAAGCCCGGCTAAACAGAAGGCGCACGATGAAGTTTCATTATCCTATTCATCCAGTGCATCCATGTTCAGTTCTTTAACCCCCGACGAAAAGGGCCGGCTCGCCAAGAACATCAAGGGCTATGACATCTCGCCGGACATGGTGCGCCTTTCGTTGGTCAATCTTTACCTGCACGGCTTCACCGACCCGCACATTGATGAATACGACACGTTGACGTCAGAAGAGAAGTGGAACGAGTTTGCCAACGTCATTCTGGCGAATCCGCCGTTTATGTCGCCGAAAGGCGGCATCAAGCCCCATAAGCGGTTTTCGGTGCAGTCGAAGCGCAGCGAAGTCCTGTTCGTGGACTACATGGCCGAACACCTTACGCCCTCGGGGCGCGCCGGAATTATCGTTCCCGAGGGAATCATCTTTCAGAGCCAGGGGGCTTACACTGAATTGCGGAAGATGCTGGTGGAGAATTCCCTGGTCGCCGTCGTCTCGATGCCGGCGGGCGTGTTCAATCCCTATTCCGGCGTCAAGACCTCCATTTTGATTCTCGATAAGTCGCTCGCCAAGAAATCCAGCACCATCGGTTTCTTCAAGGTCGAGAACGACGGCTTCGGCCTCGGCGCCCAGCGGCGCGAGATTGAAAAGAACGATTTACCCCAGGTTCAGGCGGAGATTGCCGAATACCTCCGCCGCGTGCGATCCGCGGAATCCGCTGAGGACTTTCAGCCCACGTTGGGCCTGATTGTCCGAAAAGCGAAGATCGCCGCGAACGGCGGCTATAACCTCAGTAGTGAGCGGTATCGGGAGGGGGCAGCGGCATCATCTGAATATCCCCATGTCACACTGAAGGACGTATGCGAAATCAACCCTGAGGCGTCGAATCCAGCAGATTTGTATCCCGGCTCTTTCTTTAACTACATCGACATCTCCTGCGTCGAGAACGAGTCAGGAAAGTTTCTTGGCGCCAACAGAGTTGCGACCGGTGAGGCACCAAGCAGAGCGCGAAGGTCAGTAAAGCAGGATGATGTCCTAATTTCGACGGTGCGTCCGAATCTGAAGGCATTCGCGATTCTCGCGGAAGTTCCAGATCGAGCAATCGCTTCTACCGGTTTCGCCGTGTTGCGCGCCAAGCCAGGGCGACTGCTCCCTGGATTTCTCATAAGGATGCTGCGCCATGATAGGTCGGTTGATCAAATGGTTGGGATGATGGGAAAGGGATCTTATCCGAGCATCAATCAGGCAGACGTGGAATCAGTCCAAATCCCACTGCCGCCGCTGGAGGTGCAGAAGGAGATCGTGGCGGAGATCGAGGGCTATCAGAAAGTCATCGACGGCGCCCGCGCTGTCCTCGATAACTACCGTCCCAACATCACCATCCACCCCGACTGGCCCATGGTGGAGTTAGGCAAAGCATGCGAAACGATCATGGACGGGACGCATTTCTCGCCGCCAAACACCGAAATAGGTGAGATGGCTTTACCTTCACGTCAAAGAATGTCCGTGAAAACCACCTCGACCTTTCAAACGTGACTTATGTTTCAGAAGTAGATCATAAGGCCATTTACGGCCGGTGCCCCGTAAAGACTGGCGATGTTCTCTACGTCAAATACGGCGCAAATACGGGTTTAGCCGCCATCAATAGCTTGACCGAGGAGTTCTCGTTGCTTTCGAGTGTTGCCGTGATGCGCTGCAAGCCTGAAATGCTGGACAATCGGTACCTTGCCTTCTTCCTGAACTCAGCCGGTGGCAGGCAGAGCATGCTCTCAATGATCTCTGGCGTTGCTATTACGAGACTTACGCTGACGAAATTGAACGCAGCGACGATTCCTCTTCCACCCCTCGCCACGCAGCAAGCCATCGTGTCCGAGATCGAAGCCGAGCAAGCGCTGGTCGCCGCCAACCGCGAACTGATCGCCCGCTTCGAGAAAAAGGTCCGAGCCACCCTCGCCTGCGTCTGGGGCGAAGATGAACCGACCCCAGCGGAGGCGTGAACCATGGAAGAAGCCGCGGAACTGAGCAGCTACCTGCCACTCTCTTTCAAAACCCTGAAGGAGCAGGAATACATCTCGTTCCTCTGGGACGCGTTTGATTCAAATTACGAAAACAAGAAATACCAGTTCGCCTTCCTCGCCTACCACATGCTTACGATGAGCTTCGTCTATTTCAACATCTGGCAGATCCGACAGGCTAGGGACGAAGACTTTAAGAAGGGGCTCATTGGCTTCACAAAGGACATCGAAAAACAGCTGTTGGAAGCAACCTCCCCCTTTGTCTTTAGCGCTGTAAACGAGCGCAGTATCCTGCGCTTGCTTAAGTTGATCGCCTGCGACAACGATAAGATCGGCAGGTATGCCAAACTCGTGGACGACCGCAACGACATCGCCCATTCCAACGGGAATATCTTCTATAGTGAGCGAAGTGCTCTCGACCTAAAAATACGCGAAATCCTCCATGTGGTGGAGGAAATCCAGACCCACTCTAGGCCCGTCATCGAAAACTGTTATCGCGACTTTCTGCTTGAGAACCACGACCCTGACGAGAGCGCATACACTGATGTGGCCGACCAGATTCGCGAGGTGCTGATCCACAAGAATTATCTGTCGCAAAAGGACATTGAGATTTGCCTCGCATTCGACCTTGCCAGCATCGCGGACCGACCAGACATCGAAAGCATCCGCGCATTGCACGAATGCCTCAGGTCAGGATATGCGCCAGACGGGGAACACGGTGCTTAGGCCCTAGCGAACGTTAGCGCTGCGAGTGTGGCGCCGACCCGGGTTGAAAGTTCGCGATTCGCGGCTTTAAATCATCGCTATTCGCATCTCAATAGGGAATTTACGATATGAATGAAACAGAGTCCTTTATTTTCCTTTGTGACCATACGACCGAATCCGAGTGCCTGGAAAAGATGTTGGTGGGAACCACCCTGGGAAATTCACTGTGGGCTGTGACAGTCGAGGTGGGCGACTGGATATACCTGTTCAACTACAACACGGGTGCAATATACGGTCCATTCACGGCTTCCTCTGGCGCCGATTGCCACCACGCCACAGCGTGGAGAGGGAAATTCCCAGTTCAAATCAAAATTGCCAAAACGCCGGCCACAAGGAAATCCGACAATCACCTCAAAAGCACCCCTTCCTTCCTTAGAAAGCGACGACCGAATCACGATCCAGGACCGAACTCCGAAGAGTTGTTTTCGTGGATGCAACAAACGGGCACACCGATGGAATAGGGGAAGAAAAGGTCAGGTACCCTTCCACGAACCAGGAGCCAACCGCTCAGCCGCGACGTACGGGCAGGCCTCGTGCCTGCCCACCCGGGGCCGATTCGGCCCCCGACCGACGGGCACCCACGAGGGGTGCCCCTACGAAAATAATTCAGCAAAAATCCTACTCCCCCCGGACGAATTGTCCCTATAGACCTAGCCTCTGGCCGCCAACGTGCTGCATATCTACTGGAGTATTGTCGCGTGGGGGAAATAACACACCGCTATCGGCTATGTAGTACTGGATGCTGCAGCGCCGGGAGCAAGATGCCAACTTGCGGGAAGTGCGGTGCCTCACGAACTTGCCGCTGAAATCCAGCGCCGAACGGGGCAACTACCGCATACGAACGAAGGAGGCCACGATATCTTAGAAAAAGAAGGTAGTTAGGCGCTAAACCCAAGAAATTCCAAAAAATGTATGGTTATGATAAAAAAGCATTTAGTAGGTTTCGGAGTCGCGAGCGGAGTGAAGAAAGGGAATTAAAAAATGAGGCTACTCCCACGATGTTGTTGAAAACACATGTAGAAAAAATGTCAGTTTTGGCTACTCCCACGATATTCATGAAAACAATAGACTTAACTCGTTATAGCCACGATATTCATGAAAATAAAGGTAGTTATACGCCGCGGTCGACCGCCATCAACGCCCTCGCCGGCTTTACGCAGGGGGCCGGAGTGAACCCCGCCGCGGCCCATTTTCCGGCAACGGAGCAAAAAAGAATTCTTAATTATACGTTCGAAGCCGGAATGTCTATGAAAACAAAGGATCGCAAGACACAATGCCCGAAAATAAACAGACTTTTAGGTCTTCACTTTCGACATCTAGGTCGAATCAAGCGCTATTTTGCAGAGAATTGCTGATTTTCAACGACACTTTGGCAGGTCCATTCGGATTTTCGCGGTTCGCTGGTCCCGTGGCGCTCCCGGTGGCAGCGACGGCCGCAGGCCGGAGTGTTTCGGCCTCGGGACGGCGCTACAGGTGACGGGCTCTACTTCAGCGGCTGGCCGTTGGCCGTCAATTCAGCTAACAGCACCTGCCCTTGCTTTTGGATAGAATCAGGGAGCTTGGCGTATGAGAGTTCCTCCGCCGAGTCCTGGCCCTTGGAGATCGCGAAGGCAATGAAATCTCTGACCGCCGCCTGCTGCTCCGAGTCGGGGCGATCCTTGGGGATCAGAACAAAGCTCAACCCGGAAATCGGATAGGCGTCGGGAGCAGAGGCAGGTGGGTCGACAATTGACGTGCGGACGTCTTTCGCCAGGGCATCGCTAAAGGCGCTGATCGCGGCGGCAGCGCTGCTCGGGCTGGGTTGCACGAAATGGCCGGCCTGGTTCTGGATTGAAGCTACCGGGACGCCGTTGGCCTTGGCGTAATTCAGTTCCATGTATCCAATCGTTCCGGGCGTCTGCTTAACGATGTCGAGCACCCCTTTGCTGCCATTGGCGCCCAAGCCGATTGGCCATGTCATCGACATGCCTTGACCCGACTTCCAGGACCAATCGTGACTGACCTTGGAAAGGTACGAAGTGAAGATCGATGTGGTGCCGCTGCCGTCCGACCGGTGAACGACGATGACCGCAGCCCGAGGTATGGTCACTCCGGGGTTGTCCCTGGCGATGGCGGGACCCTGCCAGCTAATAATGTTGCCAAGATAAATGTCACTTACGGTTTTGGCGGTGAGTTTGAGGGGGGCACTGAGGTTCGGCAGGTTGTAAACGATGCAGACGGGTCCGGCACTGTCAGGAACCTGGACGACAGCCGACATGTCCTTCATTTGGTCGTCACTCAACCGGGCATCGCTCGCACCGAAACTGAGGTAGCCTTTCTTCAACTCCTCGATGCCTCCACCGCTGCCGATGGGCCGATAATTGATCTGTACCGTCGGGTGCGTCTGCTGGTACGCGCTGACCCACTTGGTCATAATCGGGGCAATAAACGTGCTGCCGGCGGCGCCCAGGACAGCCGTGGGCTCCGCACTCGAGGTGGCGGAGTTTCCCGTGGAACTGGAGCAGCCAAGCGTGAGCAACAGGCTGAAGAGCACAGCCGCCGCTATACCCACTGTGAAGAAGTGGCGTTGAGGGTGCATGTCAATGTCTCCTTCGCAGTCGGTGCGGATGCTATATGTCCGATGTTACAAGCGTATTAACCCTGAGTGTCACGTTGTCGCGGTCGCCCGCAGCCTTTTCAAACGGCGGGACCTCGTTTGGTGAAGCGAAGCGCGACCTTTTGGGTGGGGGCTGGCATGAGTTGCACCGGCGAGGTTATCTCGCCATTCGGCAGCGATAACCCAGGTCAATTTGCACCACGAAAACGGTTTTTGGTGGCTTGGCCGGAAAGGGCCGGGTAGAATGTGGCTCACAGTTCAGCGAACAGCGGCTCGGCGGCGGCTCAGCGAGGGGCTCGGAACTGCCGAAGCGGCCATCCAGGAGGACACAGTGAGACCGGCAAGCATTGAGAGGAAACAGGCGCTCGCGACGCTCGTCGCAGTTTTGGCGATGTCCCAGTTCGCGGCGGCGGCCCAGAAGACAGCGGCTGACGCGAAGCCAGCCATGATGGCCTCCAACACGGCGGGCACTCAACTCGCCAAGGTGTGGCGCTCCGAGGCATCGCATAAGGATTTCCGCTTGGAAGTAAAGGGCGATGTGCTCCACGCGGATTGGGTGAACCTACCCCCTGCGGCGGCTAAGGATGGGGCCTCTATACGGATCGAATGCCGGCGAACGGGAACAAAGTGGGTGGGATCCTCCTACGTCTACCAGGCCTTCGCCGATCCTGCCGCTCCTGCCGGGAAAGATGTCAAGAAAATGTGCCATATCACCGTGAGGTTTGAAATCGACTCGATGACGCCGGAGAAAATCACATTCCACTCGGAAGTCTTGAAGGGCTTCGACTATCCTTCATGCCATGTCCTGAAAACTGCTTGGGAGGAGTTTGCCTGGACTCCGAAGAAGTAAATCATTCGGTCCGAGAATGATTTCCGCGAGTGATGAAGGATGCCCCGATGTCCGTTATCGGGTTCCAAGCACGGCCGGGCCTTGTAGAGCCCACATAACTAGCCCAAGCGCGGTCAGAACGCTGATGAAGTAGGCCGTCGAAGCTCCGGCTGGGTTGAGGCGGGAAATCCTTGGTGAAGAGGCGAACGCCCGCCCCCAGCGCCACGAGGATGAATACTCTTTGATCAAACAGCAGCCAGAGCGCGAGGCAAGAGGTTAAGAGCCATAACCGCTCCTGCTTATCCAATGCGGCGACTGCTTGGCCGCCATCCAACACCCACACGGGGATTAAGTTGAGCACATTCAGCCAGGCACTGGCGCGCGCGAGGGCCGCCCAAATCCCGCTGCCCGTATGCCACCAGACCAGGGCGCATGCTGCCGCCGCAAGCAATCCCGCCAGCGGCCCGGCCAAGCTCACTGCCGCCCTCGTCTCGCGCGAGACCCCCAGCGCCTGCCAGCGGACGTATGCGCCCAGCCCCGGCAAGAACACTGGCATTTCCGCGGGCAGGCCCCGGCGTTTGATGTCGATGAAGTGCCCCATCTCGTGCAGAAAAATCAGCGCCACGAACCCCAGGCCGAACTTCAGGCCCCAAAGGGCCCAATAGACACCGATGAAGGCCGCAAGGCTAAGAAGGAAATTCAGCTTGAAGACAGCCAGAAGAACCTTGGCCTTGGACAGGGCAATAGCCAAGGGGGCAAGCGGCCCCAGCTTTTTTGCCCACTTACTCTTGGTTTCCGCCTGCGCCACGGGCCGCGCCGAAAGTCCCAACTGCCGCGCGTGGTCGCGAACCCACGCCGCCTGTGTGGACTCCGCGGGTAACAGTTGTAACGCTTCCAGCCAGCGCTCGCGGGCCTCCACGGGTTTGCTTTGATTTTCCAACTCCCGCGCTTGCGAAGACATCCGTTCCAGCGCCTCGGCATGCACCAGAGCGTGGCAGCGCGGGCATTCAAGCGCCCCGGACGTCAGCTCCGCTGAACAGCTTGGGCAGAATTGCGAGGGTGGCAAGGTTGTGGAGGACACGTGGTTAGCCCGCACTCGCGGGCCCCGCAGAGGGCGTGGGCAATTTGAAAGGCCCCAGGATTTGGAGTGATATCCCTCGGGTCATCTTCCAGGCAAACTGCAGTCCCACAAAAAGGATCACCAATCCGATCAATCCGTGAATGGGATCCTGCAGCTCGAGAAAAGGTGAGGCTAATCCGACCAGCGCCAACGTTACGACTGCCGCCCCAATATTGGTGGGGCGGCTGGTCGCACGCGGGTTTTGCTCTGGCACCTGGGCGACGTTCCCTGGGGATTGCTCTCCCGAGTTGCGCACCGATTGTGATTGTTCCGTTCGAGTTGCCCGGTGCGCCTTGGACACCTGGGCAAGATCGATCGGAATCGCTGCGATGGAAACCGCGGCGTAGGTCAGAAGCACGGCGGCAATCTGGTATCGCCGTCCGCCAATTCCTCCCGAGCCCGTCATCATGGCCTTGCCCACGACCCATCCCACGGCCAGAGCGACGTAGCCGATCATCCAGCCGGTGATGATGCCCACCGCGGCGTAGAGAATCAGTCCCAGGATGGCGCCACCTATACCGAAAATCATTCCGCGCGTGAACGCCGCATGATTATCCTGGGGAATCTGGAGCCTTACCTTTTCCGCGCAGCCGCTACACGCTGTGGATCTGTTCACACGAAAATAACCACCCGTAATCGGCTGGTTGCAGAATTTGCAACGGTCGCTACCGGGATCTTCGCCATACTCAGCCGTCCTGAACTGAGGAGGGGTCTTGGAAAGGTTTGGGTCTGACATGGGCGGAAGATACCATAGAAATCGCTTAATCAAAAGCCTGTGTGGTTCGCAGGGTTGATCGACCCCGCATTGAATGAAACGGTCTGCGGACTGTCGTTAGTGTTCCCAGCCAAGCTCAATTATGGTACTTTGGTACATAGGTACCAAGGAGGAATGAATGGCGCCGGGAAACAGACACGTCGTTGAACGCGTACAAACGGGCGTCCGTATGGAAAAGCGGCTCTTAAAGGTTCTGAGAGCCTTTGCAGATTTCCACGACTTGACCCTCGGCGACCTCCTCGAAGGTATCGTTTTGCACGCTTTTGACGGAAAGTGCCCATTCGGCCATGTCTCTCTCGACCGCATTAAGGAATTAAAGAAGTTCTACAACCTCGAATTGGATTCCAGCGCGAGCCACCGTCTTATGGAGGCTCGCCCCGTCCGATCTATGAAAAAGGGAAAACAGGCCCGATGAGCCAGCAACTTCAGAAGTTTGCTATTTCAGGATTGCGTTGGAGCGTGGGCGTGGTTGTGTTGTTGGAATCGCTTCGGTTAACGTTCTCACCTTCTGCGATCGAACATTTTGCCAAAATGGGGCACCTGCCATGGATCCGGCTGGCGCTAAGTGGGGGCGAGTTCATTGCTGCTATTCTATTTCTTGTCCCCCCCGCAAGTTTGGCGGGCGGCTGCCTGTTGGTGTTCATTTTTGCCATCGCTGCCGTCCTTCATCTTCTGCACGGCGAGTTTGATGTGGGCAACCTAATTATTTACAGCATGGCGGTAATCGTTTGTATGACCTACCGGGCAAGGAAACAATAGAGGGCGTTTAATGACTGACGACGAGCTGATCGCGAAGTTCGAGGACTGCAGCCTCGCTATCGAGTCGTTTCATCATGCGGACCATGTCCGAATGGCCTTCCTCTATTTGCGCCGGTACCCGGCGTTGGAAGCTCTACAGCGCTTTTCCGCTTCGCTGGCAAGGTTCGCGGCCGCAAATGGAAAGCCTGCGCTCTACCACGAGACCATTACGTGGGCCTTCCTGCTTCTGATCCGCGAGAGGATGGCTCGGGGAGGACCCCAGCAGTCGTGGCCGAAATTTGCCGATTCCAACAAGGACCTATTGAGCTGGAAAGATAACATCTTGAAGAAATACTACCACCAAGAAACCCTGGCATCCGACCTTGCCAGGCGCACGTTCCTGTTTCCAGATAGATTCATTCAGTCACTTATGTAGCGGCACAACTTTCTGCGAGTTTGAGCGACTGGCGTTCAACACGGGTAGTGACCAAATCGTTTGCAAGAGTTTACTCTGACGAATGAGTTCGTAGACCAAAGCGTGCGTATCCAGAAGGATCACCTGAGCGCCTCCCAACTTTCCAGGGGCTCAATCGGCGATTCGAGATCGCCCACGATCTTAACAACTCCCTCCAGTCGCCCGATAAAGTCGTCCCGCCCAGTTTCGACAGGAACCAGCTTGGCCACCGGGCGACCCCTCTTGGCAATGAGGACCGGGTGCCGACTGGCGCGGACATCCTCCATAATATGGAGAGGCAGTGGGTCTAGAACGTACCGGCCGGAATCTTCTTCGTCGTCTTCTCCTCGTGACCATAATCACATCACGACAACCAAATAACGTCCCACTTGCGCTTTTCATACTCTTGCTGTTCTATAGTGGGCATGAAAAACACAATCCACTCGACACTCTTGCTGACTACTCTCGTCGCCGCGTGCATTTACCCAATCGGCGCGCGGAGCGATGACACGCTGAAAACCATGAGCGATTCATTTGTATACATCGGTACTTATACAGGGCCGAAGAGCCAGGGAATCTACGTTTACAAGCTCTCCGCCGCTACCGGCAAGCTTACCCCGCTCGGCCTGGCGGCGAAGACGACAAGCCCTTCTTTCCTCGCGATTGATCCCAGCCACCGCTACCTTTACGCGGTGAATGAAGTCTCGGATTATGAAGGTAAGAAGTCCGGAAGCGTCAGTGCGTTCTCGATTGACCGGACGACAGGCAAGCTGACATTCCTGAATGTTATGCCATCCGGCGATCCAGGCCCTTGCCACGTGAGCGTTGACCACACCGGCAAGTATGTGTTCGTGGCCAACTACGAGGTGGGAAGCGTGGCGATGTTCCCGATTGTCGCCGGCGGCCGATTGGGCAAGGCCACGGCGTTTTTGCCGCACACGGGGCATAGTGTCGACCCGAAGCGCCAAGAAGCTTCGCACGCCCATTCCATTTATGCGTCGCCCGACAATCGCTTTGTGGTCTCCGCGGATTTAGGCACAGATCGGGTTTACGTTTATCGCTTCGACGCGACGAAGGGAACGCTCACGCCCAACGATCCGCCTTCGGCCGCAGTTCCTCCCGGCACCGGCCCGCGCCATTTCGCATTTAGCCCCAACGCCAAATTTGGTTATGCCATTGAAGAGATGGGATCCAGCCTTACAGCTTTTTCCTACGATGCCGCGCGTGGCGTGCTGCGTCCACTTGAGACCATCTCGACCTTGCCCAAAGGCTTCAAGGGCGAGAATGACTGCGCGGAGCTGATGATGCATCCGAGCGGCAAGTTCCTTTATGGCTCCAATCGCGGCTACGATCACATTACGGTCTTCTCCATCGATCCGGTGAAGGGGACTCCCACGCCCATCCAATACGTTTCCACGGAAGGGAAGACGCCGCGCGGCTTTGGCATCGACCCAACGGGTTCTTATCTGATTGCGGGCAACCAGGATTCCAATTCTCTAGCGGTGTTCCGCATCGATGCGCAAACCGGCCACCTTACGTTCACTGGGCAAATATTCGATATTGCGTCCCCGGTATGTGTCATTTTTGAACCGGTGCAGTAGTCGAGCCAAAAAACCTATCGCATTGTGATATGGATGGGCAAAAGTAAAATTGACAGAAGTCAAGGCATCGATTTCTTTGTTATTTGCGTCTATCAATTATTGACAGATTTACCGAGCTTCTACTATAGTGCTGCTGTCTGGGCTTGCAGGAATTCAACTTACTTCAGGAATCACGAAAGCCAGCCAACGAGGTTTCGGTTATGGCGAATGCGGGTGACGCAGCCACTCCAACTTCTACGAAGGCTCCCGTGTCTGCGGTCGCCACTCCTCCCAAGCCCGCTCCGAAGGCCGCTCCGTCCAAAGGCAAACCCGCTGTAGAGGAAATTTCCCCCTCCGCAAAAATGCGGCGTCGAATCATCTGGAGTTGTGTTTGGGGGTTTGTTGCCGCTAATGTTCTCATGTTCCTCCGCTTCTTCTTTCCTCGCGCACTCTTCGAACCCAGTACGGTTTTCAAAATCGGGTACCCGTCGGATTTCCAACCGGGCGTGGATGAGCGCTTCAAGGCCGCGGACCGCATCTGGGTCGTGCGCGAAGCGGACCGCATCTTCGTGATCTTTGCGCGCTGCACGCACCTGGGTTGCACGCCGGATTGGAAACCCGCGGAGCACAAGTTCAAGTGCCCGTGCCACGGCAGCGGATACACGCCCGAAGGAATCAACTTCGAGGGACCCGCACCCCGGCCCATGGATCGTGCACACGTGGAACTGGATGCGACGGGCCAGATCATTGTTGATACCAGTCGGCTCTATTCCTGGCCAAAGGGCGGCGTCGATCATTTCAATGATGCGGGCTCCTTCGTAAATGTGTAGCGGGGCTCGATGGGTAACCTAAGAATCGGGAGATCGGGTCGTCGGGTGATCGGATGAACAAAAGGCCTACCCTGGCGTAGTGTTTCTGCTCACCCGATCATCGGATCACCCGATGGAGAAGAATTAATGGCTGACGAGCACAGCGGAACTCCTCCGAAAGATTCGCCGACCGAAGCTCCTTCCAAAAAGGGGCTCGCCGCGGTCTTGGACGAGGTTCGCGAGACCACCGAAGTCCTGAAGACCAAGGCCAAGGAAGACCTCCAAAGCCTGAAGCAACCGGAAAAGACGGCACTCTTTAAGTCCATCTTCCGGGTCAAGCACGACGATAGCTCGCGCAACCGTGCTCTGGGCGTTCTTTCCAACGTTTTCCTGCACCTCCACCCCTCCAAAATCAATCGCGACTCAGTGCGTTACAGCTATACGTGGGGGATGGGCGGCATTACCTTCTACCTATTCATTGTTCTCACTCTCACCGGCGTGCTGCTGATGTACTACTACCACCCGACCAAGGGGCAGGCATACCGTGACATCGTCTACCTGATGAGTGACGTGCCCTTCGGCTCGCTGCTACGCAACATGCACCGCTGGGCGGCGCACTTGATGGTTATTACCGTCTGGCTGCACATGTTCCGCGTCTTCCTGACCGGTTCGTATAAGAAGCCGCGCGAGTTTAACTGGTGCGTGGGAGTCATTCTCCTTGTTCTGACTCTGCTGCTCTCTTTCACCGGTTACCTGCTGCCTGACGATCAGTTGGGCTTTTGGGCGGTGACGGTAGGCACCAACATGGCGCGAGCCACGCCACTGCTCGGGCACGAAGGTCCGTTCGGAGCGCAACTCGGAATGACGCCCTACAACGACATACGCTTCGCTTTGCTGGGTGGCTCCATTGTGGACGCCAATGCCCTTTTGCGCGCCTATATCTGGCACTGCATCGCGATACCCTTGATTGGCAGCGGTTTCATGGTTGTGCACTTCTGGCGGGTGCGCAAAGACGGCGGAATCTCCGGCCCCGCCCCCGTCGTGCTGGAACAGGAAGCGCTCAAGGCAAAGGTGCTGCCGTACGTGATACCGCAGCATACGGAATGAAAAAGACAGTGACGAGTGGCGAGTGACAAGTTCGCGAAAGCAGCCGCTTGCTCGTCACTTATCACTCGTCACTTGTCACTAGGGCTCAAATATGGACTGGCACCAACTCTGGGCAATTACCTCCGCTCCCGACAACGTCCCCATCGTGGCGCTGATAGGATTGGTGCCCTTCTATACGTGGTACGGGATCCGGCAGGCGCTCGCGAACGACCGGCTGATCGCACAACTGGAAGCCGACCCGGCACTCGCCAAGACCCATCATCGCAAGACGCTGCCTTGGAAACCGGGTTGGACGAAGGAAGTTCCGGTTTGGCCCTTTCTCTTGCGCATTGAATTCCTGGCCGCGATCGTCGTGACCGTCATCCTGATGGTGTGGGCCATCACGCTCAACGCGCCGCTGGAAGAGTTGGCGAATCCCAACCTGACGATGAACCCCGCCAAAGCGCCATGGTACTTCCTGGGACTGCAGGAAATGCTGGTGTACTTCGATCCCTGGATGGCGGGCGTGGTGATGCCCTCGCTGATTATCGTGGGCTTGCTGGTGATCCCTTACATCGACGCCAATCCGCTGGGCTCGGGCTACTACACCTGGAAGCAGCGGCGGTTCGCCATTTCCACCTTCTGCTTCGGTTTCATGCTGCTGTGGCTGCTGATGGTGGTGATCGGGACCTTCATCCGCGGTCCGGGATGGATGTGGTTCTGGCCGGGGCAAACGTGGGACCCCAACAACCAGGTATTCGAGGTGAACCGCGACTTGCCCGACATATTCCATATCACCTCTGCGTGGGGAAAGACCATATTTGGCGCGGTGGTGATGGGCATCTACTTTGGCGTCGCGGGCGTCGTGGTTCACAAACTCTTTACCTGGAGCGATCTCAACAAGAAGATTTACCAGAAGATGACTTTTTTGCAGTACATGACGATGCAGGTGTTTTTGACGATCATGTTGTTGCTGCCGATCAAAATACTCATTCGGCATTTGCTGAGAATCAAGTACATCTGGGTAACGCCGTGGTTTAACCTGTGAAAAACATAAAGACGAAATTTGAAAATCGAAACTCGGAGTGATTTCCGATTTTCGAGTTTCGGCTTTCGAGTTCCCAACTTTGGGGGTTCAGGTTGCCTGAGGAAAAAGATCCCGTCATCGCAACATCGCTTGCCACGCTTCTCGTGATTTCGTCCGTGCTGCTGATGTTGACGCTGGTGTGGGCGCTCTACAACGAGTTCTTTGGCCTGCGCCCGTGGAAGAACTACCAGCGCGAGTTTGCCCGCCGCTACCACTCTTTCCTGCTGAAGCAAATTCCCAAGCAACAGGTCGCGGAGAAGGCAATCCTGGCGTCGCCGGAGTACCAGCAGCTTGACCAGCAGGTCAAGACCATGGAAGACCAGGTGAAAGCCAAGTCGGAGGAGGCGGACAAACAAATTGCCATTTTGGACGCCCGCTTCTCCGCCATCACCGAAACCTTCACCACGGCGCGCGCTTATGTGGCTACTCAGGTTTACGCGATCGAGCACACGTCGCTCAGCGGCAAGGCTTCAATTCAAAAGAGTCTGGCCAAATATGAAGCCGGGCCGTTTGATCTCTCCCTGCCCTCGCTGCCCGATGGGGAGCGCAAGAATGGCACCTACACGTTCGAGCAATTGCAGGACGAGTTCAACCGCGTCCAGCTCGACAAAGCGAAAATGCTGGAAGAGAAGTCAGCGCTGGTGCGGCCCGTTTCCGAGCTGCGCAAGAAGCGCGATTCTTACGTGGTCGATCACCTCAACGGTCTGACCGCCGAGCAATTGGCGGGGTTGCTGAAGAAGTCCGAGGATGCGCCGATCGACATCCGGCAGATCAACAATCCCGACGCCGGCATTGTGGATCGCTGCGAGTCCTGCCACACCGGCATTCGCGAACCGGTCGTGATCACCGCCAAAGATATGGGCGGAAAAGCAGTCTTCGTGAGCCACCCGGAACCCGAGTTGCTGCAGTTGCACGACCCGGAGAAATTCGGCTGTTCACCCTGTCACGGCGGCAACGGCATGCAGGTGGAGAGTGTCGAGACGGCGCACGGCAATTATGAGCACTGGCTGTGGCCGCTCCACCCCAAAGCCAACGTCGAGGCCGGATGCCAGCAGTGCCACGCCCTGGACATGGTGGTGGATCACGCTCCGGTCCTAAGCGCCGGCAAGGATCTCTTCCAGTATCGCGGCTGCGTGGGTTGCCACCGCTTCCAAAATTATGATCCCGAGCCGGAAGAAATTGCCGCCGTGCAACAGCAGGTAGTGCTGCTAGAAACTCAGCGCCACGACGCCCAGCGCGACATCCAGCGCGACATTCAGATGGGCGACACCGCTCCCGACAACGAAACGGCGCGCATGTACTACACCCAGGCCGACAAGCTGCGCGTTTCCATCAGCGACGACGACGGCCGCCTGGAGCAGCTCGACCGGCGCTCCAAGGATTTACTTCGCGACACCAAGAAAGTGGGTCCCGACCTCAAGGAAGTCCGCGTAAAGATTCATCCTGACTGGATTCCCGTCTGGATCACCAATCCGCACGCCTGGCGGCCCGGCACACGCATGCCGCGCTTTCGTTTAGCCGATGACGAAGTGAAAGCGGTTTCCGCCTTCGTTTGGCAGAGTGGGATTGACGCCACGCTGCCCCATCAGGCCCCCGGCGACCCGGTGAAGGGCAAGGAGAGTTTTGAGACTCGCGGCTGCATGGGCTGCCACTCACTCGACGAATCCAGCCCCCATTTCGCCGCCAACCTCTCGCACGTCGGCGAAAAGGATAACTACGATTACCTGGTGCGTTGGATTCACAATCCCCGCGAACGCACGCGTCCCTACTGTCCCTTCGAGAAGCGCGACCTGACGGAAGACGATTACAAGCGGCACAATTTACCTTTCGTCTTTGACATGGATCACAGCAAGTGCCCGAACGACGGTCACGAGCTCCAGGTGGAGCAAGAAACCATCATGCCCGACCTGCGCCTCTCCTGGGACGAAGCGCGCGATATCGCTAGTTACCTCGAGACTTTGAAGACTAAGGATCCGTCGTCGTACGCGCAGGCCGGCTATTTGAACGATCCCAGCCTTAAAGCCCAGGGCCACGCGTTGGTGCAGCGATACGGTTGCGCCGGCTGCCACGAAATCGCCGGAATGGAAGATGAAGGCCGCATCGGCACCGAGCTCACCAAGGAAGGCTCCAAGCCCATCGAGCAGATTGATTTTGCTTTGCTCACCGCCAAGGCGCGCGATGAGGGCTGGTACGACCATAAAGGATTCTTCGAACACAAGCTGGAGAAGCCCGAGATCTACGACACCGGCCGCGACTGGAAAGACCGCGATCCCCATGAACGCCTGCGCATGCCGGACCTCGACATGAAGCCGCAGGAAATTTCTGCCCTTACCACTTTCCTGATGGGCGCGGTGGAGTCGCAGGTGCCGGCGCGTTACTGGGACACCCCGGAAGACCAGCGGCGCGACATCAAAGATGGCTGGTGGGTGGTGAAGAAATACAACTGCATGGGCTGCCACCAGTTCACCGTGGGCCAATCGAGCCACCTGATGACCTTGGCGCGATACCAAACCCCGGAGTGGAAGGATCAGTTGCCGCCGAAGCTCATGGGCGAAGGCGCCCGCGCGAATCCTGACTGGATGCTCAAGTTCCTCGCCAACCCGGCGATGGACCCCAAGGACACCGATCGCAACGGTGTGCGGCCTTACCTGAAAGTTCGCATGCCGACCTTCTTCTTCTCGCCCATCGAGGTGCGTAAGCTGGTGCGATTCTTCCAGGCGCTGGCCGGCCAGCCGATGCCCTACATTCCGCAGAAGCTCGAACCCTTGAGCGACCAGGAAATCGCCATGGCCCGAGCACTATTCACGAGCAAAGCCGCGCCTTGCCTGAAATGTCACGCCACGGGAGACCCCACGCACGACAAGTACGCCACCGCGCCGAACTTCCTGCTGGCGCGCGACCGCCTAAAGCCCGGATGGGCGCGGCGCTGGATGCTCGACCCCTCGATGATCAGCCCCGGCACCGCCATGCCTTCCGGTTTGTTCCGGCCGGTGGCGGACCATTACGTCTTCGCCGGCCCCACGCCCGATATTTTCAAGGGCTACGACGGCGACCAGCCCGAACTGCTGGTGCGCTATCTGTTCGAGATTACGCCGGAGGAGCAGCGCCGCTTGATGGGCATGAGCGCGGCAATGATGAGCACCTCAGAGCTTAGAATTGAGAAGTCGGGACGGAGAAGTGAGAAGCTGGAAGCTCGAAGCGCGAAGCTGGGAGCCGCGGGCTTAGATTGACAGACACGACCGCTTAGAGGAAGGATGAGTATTCTCCTGACTTCTAGCTTCTATCTTTATCAGATCAGAAAGGAAGGTTTTTCCATGAACAAGCGAAATTTGATTTTGCTCTGTACCGCCGTGATGATTCTGGCGCTGGTGGGTTGCAGCAAGAAAGAAGAGACCACCACCGAGACTCCGACCGAAACTCCGGCGACTCCTGCCGCTACGCCGATCGATCAATCAACAGTGGGCTCGGTGACCGGCAAGATTTCCTTCGAAGGCGCCAAGCCCAAGCAGGTGAGAATTATGATGGACCAGGACCCGGTTTGCGTGCAGAAGCATGGCGGCAAACCCGTGTTCGCCGAGGACAACGAGGTGAATGAAAATGGCACGCTGCCCAACGTCTTCGTTTACGTGAAGTCGGGGGCCGAGAAGTACACGTTTGCGCCTCCGGCCGACCCTGTCGAACTTGATCAAGACGGTTGCATGTACAAACCCCATGTGCTGGGAGTTATGGCGGGCCAGACGCTGAAGATTGTTTCCGACGACCCCACCACCCACAACATTCACCCCATGCCCAAGGACAATCGCGAGTGGAACATGTCTCAGGCGCCCGGCGCCGCTCCCATCGAACAGAAATTCGCGCGGCCGGAAATCATGGTTCCGGTAAAGTGCAACCAGCACCCCTGGATGCGCGCGTGGATCGGCGTGACCGCGAACCCGTTGTACGCCGTATCGGGTAGCGACGGCACGTTCACCATCAAGGGGCTCCCGCCGGGGGATTACACCATCGAGGCATGGTCGGCCATCGGCGGTGGAGACGGTCAGACACAGGATGAGAAGGTGACCGTCGGCCCGAAAGAATCCAAGACCGTCGATTTCAAGTTCAAGGCGTCCTAGCGAAGCTCGACGCGCAGCTTTAGAGTGCGGCAGTTCGCTGCCGCTTTCGCATGAAGCAGCTTGCTGGTTGCAAATGAAGGTCCGGGGTGGAATCCCCGCGAGCAAGCTCGCGGGGGAGAAAGCGGCAGCAAGCTGCCGCACTCTAAAGCGGGCTGCGCCCGCAAAAAGAAAATCGTAGCGGTTTTCGTAGCGCGGGCGTTCCCCCGCTGGTGCGTGGGCATCCTGCCCGCGCGCAGGGCGGGAGCGGGACGCTCCCGCGACAGCGGGCAAGATGCCCGCGCCACAACAGCAAAGTCATTGGGCGGAGCGGCACGCGTGGGGCGCGCCGCCTGTTCGCGTGTAAATGAAATGGGAAAGGGACAGAATGTCTCTTGACGCTCGGACAGTTCATCCGTCACATTAGTCTTTTACCCCTTTCTTTTTATTTAGGGCAACACTTCTTCCACAACTGAATTGGCAGACGTAGGTCCGAAGTCCGGTGTCCGAAGTTCGACGTCAGGTTTAGAAAATACTCCGGACACGAAAGGATGACATATGGCGCTGGCGATTGCGCTGGTGGTGATCATCATCACCGTGCTTTCTGGTTATTTCTTCTTAGCGCACACTTGGTGGTTCCCGATTGACATCTCGACGCACGGTCCGGCGATCGACCACCAGTTCATGCTGACGCTGATCATCACGGGGATCATTTTCTTTGCGGCGCAATTTTCGCTGGCCTATGCGGTTTGGAAATATCGCGACCGCAAAGACGGCCGTAAAGCACGGTACTCGCACGGCAACAACGCCCTGGAATTCACGTGGACCCTCGCCGCCGCCGTTCTTTTCATCGGCCTCAACCTGATGGGATACAAGACTTGGGCCAGCATCCACTTTGTGGGAGCGCAGCCCGGCGCCATGCAGATTGAAGTTTGGGGACAGCAGTTCGCCTGGTATTTCCGCTACCCCGGCCCCGACGGCAAATTCGGCCCCGTACATGTAGAAAAAGTGGACGACTCGATGGGGAATTTTCTGGGACTCGATCGCGACCACGATGCCGCCTCCAAAGATGACATTGTTACCGCCACGCTGGCGTTCCCGGTGAATCGCGAAATCCAGTTGATTCTCCGCTCCAAGGACGTCACCCACTCCTTCTTTGTTCGCGAACTGCGCATGAAGCAGGACCTGGTTCCGGGGATGGAAATTCCCATTCACTTCACGGCCACCAAGACCGGCCGCTATGAACTTGCCTGCGCCGAACTGTGCGGCTTGGGCCACTATAAGATGCGAGCCTTCGTCGACATCATGACGCAAGAGGATTTCGACAAGTGGCTCCAGAACATGGCGGCAGCGCAGTAAGGAAGGTAGGTGGCAGGTGGTAGGTAGTAGGTGGGGCTTTAAGTAGACGGGATACGGTAGACAGTAGACGGGGAAAAGACAGTAGGCGGTAATCGGTAGACGGCAAACGGTAGATAGCAGACAGGCAAAAACAGTATCAGGTATCGCGGTAAACGGCAGAGCCAGTGGGTTTCCCCTATCTACCGTCTACCGTATGCCGTCTACCGAAGCGAACTCGGAGGATCCTGATGTCTGAGATGCACGCGGAAGCGATACACCACCACGAGGGTCCCAAGGGCTTCATCTGGAAATACATCTTCAGCCTCGACCACAAGGTGATTGGCATCCAGTATTACCTCCTGGCGCTATTCAGCGTGTTCGTGGGCCTCGTGCTTTCAATTTTGATGCGGTTGCACCTGGGATGGGCCACTGCCAGCGTTCCGCTCCTGGGCAAGCTCCTGCCGACCGCCGCTCCCGGTGGGGTCATCAGTCCTGAATACTATCTTTCCCTGCTGACGCTGCACGGCACGCTGATGGTTTTTTTCGTCCTCACCACCGCTCCGCAGAGCGGCTTTGGAAATTATTTTCTGCCCATTCAAATTGGCGCGGAAGATATGGCTTTCCCGCGCCTCAACATGATGTCCTTTTGGGTGACGTTTTTGGGGCTGGTCGTGCTGATGGCGTCGTTCTTCATCCCTGACGGCCCACCCATTGGTGGTTGGACCTCCTACCCGCCGCTTTCAGCCGTTGGCGGCGCCGCTGGCCCGGGCATGGCGGTGGGCGAAACGCTCTGGGTCTTCTCCATCGCCATTTTCTGCGTGGCTTCCATGCTCGGCGCGATTAATTTCATTGCCACCACGCTGGACCTGCGCACGCGCGGAATGTCGTTGATGAAGCTGCCGCTAACCTGTTGGGCGTGGTTCGTGACCGCGATTCTAGGCTTGCTTTCGTTCGCGGTCCTGCTGGCTGCCGGCGCCCTACTGCTGCTCGATCGCATGGGGGGCACAAGCTTCTTCATTCCGGGCGGATTGATCATCAGCGACAAAGTGTTATCGAATCACACCGGCGGCTCGCCGCTGCTTTGGCAGCATCTATTCTGGTTTTTCGGCCACCCCGAGGTTTATATCGCCATCCTGCCCGGCATGGGCGTGACCTCGCACATCCTCTCCACGTTCGCGCGCAAGCCGATCTTTGGCTATCGCGCCATGGTCTACGCCATGGCGGCGATCGGCATCCTGGGCTTCACGGTTTGGGGCCACCACATGTTTGTGAGCGGCATGAGCCCATACTCCGCCTTTGCCTTCTCGATTCTCACCATGGCCATCGGAGTGCCTTCTGCCATCAAGACATTTAACTGGATAGGCACCCTTTTGGGCGCAAGGATTCGATTCGACACTCCGATGCTCTACGCCATCGGTTTCGTCTCGATCTTTGTGACCGGCGGACTATCCGGAATCTTCTTGGGCCAGCCGCCCATCGACATCTACTTTCACGACACGTACTTTGTCCTTGCCCACTTCCACTTCATCATGGGAGTTGCGGCCATTTTTGGCATGTTTGCCGGAACCGCGTTTTGGTTCCCCAAAATGTTTGGACGGATGATGAATGAGACGGTGGGAAAAATCCATTTCTGGTTTACCTTCATCGGCGTCTACGCGATTTTCATGCCCATGCACTACCTGGGCCTGGAAGGAAATCCTCGGCGTTACTCGGAGTTTATTGACAACTTCCTGCTGCCGCTGATCAGCGTGCACCGATTCATTTCCGTTGCCGCGTTCATCACGGGAGCGGCGCAACTGCTGTTCTTCGGCAACCTTTTCTGGAGCATGTTCTGGGGCAAGAAAGCGTCGGCGAATCCCTGGGAAGCGACCACGCTCGAATGGACCATTCCCTCGCCGCCGCCCTTTGACAATTTCGCGGGAGTCCATCCGGTGGTCTACCACGGCCCCTATGAATTCGCCGTGCCGGGAGCGGAAAAGGATTACGTGATGCAGAATTCTACGGAAGTGATTAAGGCCGAGGGGTAGCGCGGGAGTCATGTGTCCTTTGTCCTTGGTCATTTGTCACTTGCAATGGATGGCAGCCCCTGGGCGGAGGGATCGGGGTGCTCCGAGTTAAGGCTTGTCCATAGTCAGCGGTGCGCTTTAGGTCGTCACGGACGAAGGACAAGGGACCAAGGACAAAGGACGATCGTTTAATTCTATGGCGTCGACGATTCTAACACCCCCGAAACAGCAACCCTCTGAGGGATATGGCGGAGGAGGACACGGCCCGGGCAGCAACGGCTTTGGCGGTGGTGGCGATTCTGGCCTGCCCGAGTACCGGGTTCCCGGGCACACCTACCAACTCGGCATGTGGTTCGCGCTGGTGGGAATCTTCATGCTTTTCGCGGGTTTCACCAGCGCCATGGTGGTGCGCCGCGGCATGTCGTTCGATTGGGTTTCCATCGCCATGCCACGGCTGCTCTGGGTGAACACCGGGATTCTACTGGCTAGCAGCCTGACCTTGGAATTCTCGCGCCACGCCCTGAAGCAACACGCCGAGGTGAACTTCCTGCGCTGGCTCGGCGCCACGGTGGCGCTTGGGGTCGGCTTTCTGGTGGGGCAACTGGTGGTTTGGCGCGAACTCGCGGCGCGCGGCGTGTACCTGGCCACAAACCCCAGCAGTTCGTTCTTCTATGTTTTGACCGCCGCGCACGGAGTCCACTTGCTCGGTGGGGTCTTGGCGCTTGGATATGTTGTGGTTCACGCCGTCCGCATGGCCCGAGGGCGAGAGCGCCACACCGCGCTCGAGGTCACGGCCATCTACTGGCATTTTATGGATGTGCTCTGGATCTATATTTTCTTCCTGCTGACGAAGTGGGCGTAGAAATTGCCGATTGATGATTGCCGATTGTCGATTGAAGTAACCGGGGATTTTCAATCGGCAATCGGCAATTGTCAATTCTCTGTTACTGACGACGGATATTGAAAGGGGAGAACGGATGTCGAGCCACGAGGCAATTAATTCGAACTTGCAGGGCGTCCGGGAATCGGCCTGGGGCGGCGGCGTCAAGCCTTTCGCCACCGGCTCCAAAAAGCTCGGGATGTGGCTCTTCATCATGTCTGACGCCATCACCTTCGCCGCTCTGCTGATGGCTTACTGCTACGTGCGAGTGGCCAGCGACAACTGGCCGCAGCCCTTCGAGTTCTATCCCGCGTTGGTCAAAGCCACGGTCATGACGTTCATCCTGCTCTCGAGTTCGGTGACCATGGTGATGGCGGTGCAAGCCGCCAAGCGCGACCAGCGCGCTTCCGCGGTCAGGTGGATCGTGGCGACGATGGTAGGTGGGCTGCTGTTTGTGGCCATCCACGCGACAGAGTGGGTGGGACTGATCGGCGAAGGCGTGCGGTTGTTCCATAACCCCTGGGGAGCGCCACAGTTCGGAGCAGCTTTTTTCACCCTTACCGGCTTGCACATGACTCACGTCTTCAGCGGCGTCATTTACCTGGGAATCGTCGCCGGCTGGTTCGGCAAGGGCAAACTCAGCGCGGAAGATGTGGAAGTCGCGGGGCTGTATTGGCATTTTGTTGACTTGGTGTGGATGTTTATTTTTCCGCTGGTGTATGTGCTGTCGATTAAAGGATGAGAAGAACGTCATTGGTCATTTGTCCTTTGTCACTGGTCCGGCGCAAGGATCTAGGATTTGGAACTAAGGATTGAGCAAGCGAACTGGGTGAAACTGAGCGCTGACCGCTGAAAGCTGATCGCACCCGCATACGACGTGCAAATGACAAAGGACCAATGACAAGGGACAACGGAGGTACCATGACTTCATCAACTGACAACGCCCACGCTGAAGGCTCCACGCGCGTCTTCATGGTTGTTTGGTTTTGGCTACTGGCCCTGACTGGTGTGGAGGTCTTTCTCGGCTACAAGCAACTGGAGCTGAAGCTGATGCTCGTTCTGCTCATGGGCCTGTCGATCGTAAAGGCGGCCCTGATCATCGCCTACTTCATGCACCTGCGCTACGAGAAGGCCAGCATGGCCGCCACGCTCATGCCGGCGCTGGTTATCGTAATTGTGTTGATGAATATTTTCCTGCCCGACAGCCTGCGGCTGCTGCACATGAGGCCGCACTAGGAGAGTAGGCAGTAGGCAGAAAGCAGAAGGCAGAAAGCAGAAGGCAGTAGGCAGAAGGCGGAAGCCGGAGGCGTTGTGCGCAGCTTTAGAGTGCGGCAGCTTGCTGCCGCTTTCCCCCGCGAGCTTGCTCGCGGGTTCTTGAACCGAGGTTACAAGCCAGCAAGCTGGCTGGCGAAAAAGCGGCAGCAAGCTGCCGCACTCCAAAGCTTCGCACCGTGGGCCGGGCTTGTTCGAGACGCAATCTTAAGGGGGCACTCGCTCCGGCAAGTCAATCACCCCCTCCCGGGACCAAGCACCACGTAACGGGCAGTCTTTGCGAGGATTGAAAGAAGGTCTTATATGAGCGCGACGAGCAGAGCGGAATCTGGAAACCGAGACGCACCGGTTGGTCGAACAAAGGTGCGACGCGCCTCCCGACCCTCGATTTTCGACTTTCGAGTTTCGAGCTTCCGACTTCGGGCTTGCCGCGTTCTGCCTTCTGCTTTCTGCCTTCTGCTTTCTGCCTACTGCCTACTGCCTACTTTTCTTAACGCCCAGGGCTGCGCGATGTGCTACACCAGCGCTTCCGCGGCAAGGACGGCCGGCAAAGAAGCTCTAGCCAACGGAACCTTAATTCTCCTGATACCTCCAATGGTGTTTTTTGCCCTCATCACTGTGATAGTCTATAGATACCGGAACAAGTTTCGCGAACCTGCCAACTGGCGCCCAGAACACGAGCGTGAGTTGCAGGAGATGCTGGCGGACCTCGTGCCGGCAAAGGGAGTTCAAGAAGTCGCGAGATCGGTAGATCGGGTGATCGGGTGAGCAAAAAGCAGAATTCCCCGAATCCGATTTTTGTTTACTCGATCAACCGATTACCTGATCTCCCGATTCCCACGGGGGCAAGGTAACGACTATGACAGAACACCATCCTTGGCTTCATCGTTACGCATCGTTTGTCGCGTTTTGCACGTTTCTTCTGATTATTGCCGGAGCGCTGGTGACCGGCAATGATGCCGGCCTTTCGGTTCCCGACTGGCCAACGTCTTTCGGCACCTTCCGCATGCCGCGCATGGTGGGAGGCGTAAAGTTCGAGCACGGCCACCGCATGATTGCGGGAACGGTTGGTATCTTAACCATCATTTTGGCGATATGGATTTGGCGCCAGGATTCGCGGCGCTGGCTGCGTTGGGTGGGCTTTGCGGCGGTCATGGCGGTGTTGGCGCAGGCGGTCCTCGGCGGCATCACCGTGCTCTTCTATCTGCCCGTGGCGATTTCCACCGCGCACGCGACGCTCGCGCAGATTTTCTTCTGCCTCGCGGCGAGCATGGCTTTCTTTACTGGCCCCAATTGGCATTGGAATGAGGCCAAGTTGGAGGACGCGTCCACGCCCTCGCTCCAGCACCTCACCAAGATCACTACCGGCGTGATCCTCGTCCAACTGATTCTGGGCGCGGTGTATCGGCATTCCAAAGAAGGCATTATCGCCCCGCATGTGGTCGGCGCTTGCGTGGTCACTTTGCTGGTGGGATGGGTGGTGTCCAGCGTCCTGATGAATTACGCAAAGCTGCCCGGCCTGCTCAAGCCTGCGCTGCTGCTGGGGGGATTGCTGCTAGTGCAACTCTTTCTCGGCATCGGTTCGTACTTTATGAAGATGGCAGAGCGGAACGCTCCGCAGCCGCAGCCGCCCGTGGTGGATATCACCACCGCTCACGTTACGGTGGGCGCGCTGCTCCTGGTAACGAGCTTGTATGTTACGTACCAGGCGCATCGGTTTCTCGTGACGCCGAAGCAGGAAATGAAGATGGCGTCCGCGCCGCATCAGGCGACGACGTAACGCGTTCGTAGGGGCACCCCTCGTGGGTGCCCCGAATCGGGGCCGATGCGGCCCCCGGAGGGCAGGCACGAGGCCTGCCCCTACGAAGGACGTAAGAAACGGCATGGCGCTAGGTACGCAAAACGCGGTCGGGCTGGCGCAGGGTGAGGCCCTGCAACCTCGTACGGGCACGCCATGGCGTGCCCATACGTGGCTTGCCCACCTGGCCGACTATTGGACGCTCACCAAGCCCGAGGTCAACTTCCTGGTGCTGGTCAGCGCCCTGGTAGGATTCTGCCTCGCCTCCCCAGGCGCCCTGAACGGTTGGCTGCTTTTCCACACGCTGATGGGCACCTTGCTTGTGGCCAGCGGCACCGGAACGCTCAACCAGTATCTAGAGCGGCGCACGGACGCCTTCATGCGGCGCACCGCCAACCGCCCTCTACCGGCAGGGCGTTTGAAGCATCAGGAAGCGCTGTGGTTCGGTATTCTACTTTCCATTGTCGGCGGGACGGAACTTTGGGTCGCCGCCAATCCGCTCACCAGTGCGCTGGCGCTCGGGACCCTTGGGACCTACCTGCTTTTCTACACGCCGCTCAAGCGGAAAACGCCATTTTGCACCTTGGTGGGAGCCTTCCCGGGAGCAGTACCGCCGCTGATCGGCTGGGCCGCCGTTCGCAATGGCCTAAGCGGCGAGGCTTGGGTGCTCTATGCCATCCTTTTCTTATGGCAGTTTCCTCACCTGCTGGCGATTGCCTGGATGTATCGAGAGGATTACGCCCGCGCGGGTTTGCAGATGCTGCCCCGCAACGACCACGACGGCCAGGCCATGGCGCGGCAGATCATCGGCTGCACGCTGGCGCTTTTGCCCGTGAGCTTGATTCCGGCCTTAACAGGACACGCGGGAAATGCCTATCTAGTGGGAGCAGGAATTCTGGGGGCAGGGTTCCTTTATTACGGCGCGCGCATGGCGGCAAAGCGCACCAACGTCCTCGCCAAGCAGTTGCTGATGGCGTCGATTGTGTATTTGCCGCTGGTGTTGGGGCTGTTGATGTTCGATCGGATTATTAGGGATCAGGGTTTAGGGGTTAGGAACTAGAAACTGGGGCGCGGCTCCCTAACCCCTAATCCCCAACCCCTAACCCCGGGCTCCGAGCTTCTCTTCCAGCTTCTGAATCGTGGAATCTAACCATCCCAGCAACGCCTGCTCGGCTTCTTCGCGCTTTCCGGCTTCTTCCAGCTCTGCGATGCTGTTGCCTTGGGCGTCGAGCGGGATGAACTGGCAGGGGATGTCCTCATCCTTGTGGTCTTCGGGTACCCAATCCCATAGCATGCATTCGTTGCACGGATGCTTTTTCACCTGTTCAGCGACGTTCAGGCAGGTGATCGAGTCGCGGAAGAGGCGCTCCTCTTTCCAAGGCGTGCGCACGGAGCGGCCGTACCCGCCATCCTTTACGATGTCCCTTTGCAGTTTGAGTTGCTCTATAATCTCTCTGATGTCGGACGCCATGGTTTCAGCCTCCTTCCAGCGCTCTGGTGGAGCAAGGCTCGATTCTCCAGACACTGGTAGCAACCCTAGCTAGTGCAATTGCGATGCCATAGGAAATCTATTGATTTTTAGCAAGTTAACGCGCGTTTTGGAATATCGAGCGTTAGAGGGTTTGGGTCAAAAAGCCCATTTTAGTCGGAATTGGCGTGGGCTTTTCCAGCATCAAAATACTTGGAGGGACTACCGTGGTGGATGCTCGTACCGAAGCTGAATCCGGGATGGGAGAGGGGCACGGAACCATGTTTGAGGATCTGTTCATATTGGTCTTTTGCTGCATCCTGGGAGTCGGGGGACTTGCTACGGCCATCTGGGAAGTTGCGACCGGCCGGTTCTTTAACATCGACGGACTTTGGCTAACCCTGATTTCCCTAACCCTGGCGGTGGTCTTTGGTGGAAACATCGCCTGGTCGATTTATACGGGCGAGTTTCAGCGCATTCTGCGCAAGGATAAGCCGGGGGCCGGAAGTGAGAAGTGAGGCAGAAGAAGCTAGAAGTCAGAAGCGAGAAGACGGATCGTCGTTTCATGCTAGCTTCTAACTCCTAACTTCTAGCTTCTCACTTCTAACTCCTGGCTTCTAACCTTTGGTTTTTCAATATGATCCACATTCTCCCCATCGTCGATGCCACCCTGAACGCTGCCAGTGCCATTCTGTTAGTCTGCGGGTTCTATTTTATCCGGCGAAAGAACATTCCGGCGCACCGGGCGTGCATGCTTTCGGCCTTCGGGACGTCCGTCCTCTTCCTGATCTGCTACCTGACCTACCACTACTTCCACGGAGTGACTCACTTCCCCGGGCACGGCTTCGTCCGCTCGTTCTACCTCTCACTGTTGGGGTCGCACACGATCCTGGCGGTCGTGATCGTTCCGCTGATCCTGACCACCCTGTATCGCGCTTGGCGTAGACGTTTTGACCGGCACCGCCGCATCGCCGTCTGGGCCCTTCCCCTGTGGCTCTATGTATCTGTCACGGGAGTGGTGGTGTACTGGATGCTTTATCAGATGCGCTTTAGTTAAGGGAATTCTGTTGGAAGCCTGGGGACATTAAGACATTTTGTCACACTCGATCCGATGCGTCGGGCCACCCACGATGCGTCGAGGCAAGGTTTGGACCGGCGAGTCCCACTTTGCTCAGACGCCATCCGGAAAGTGCAAAAATTGAAATTCAGGAGGTTCCTCTATTAACCCGTTTCGAACTTGAACCCGTTCAAACCCTGTGCTAGCCTTAACACGCATGTAACCTTATCTTGATGTGGAGGTGACTTGCCCATGAGCACTATTACCGAGGCCGTCCGGGAGCAGTTGATGGTCGGCAACGAAGAATATCGGCGTCTCCGCGATGAGCACGCCCGTTATAAGAATCAGCTCAATGAACTTTCCGCCAAGTCACATCTTTCTGAAGCAGAGCAGACGGAAGAGCTACGATTGAAGAAGCTTAAGCTGCGGGTGAAGGACCAGATGGAATTGATGGTCCGCCAAGCTCAGGCCGTGCACTAGAAAGTCCCAGAACGGCATGGGCTCAGGATCTCGGGTCAAACGGCCTGGCGACCAAAGCGGGCGCCGTTGAAGTGTAGAATTACAAAGGTCTCCCGGTTGGTCGGGTAGATGAGTGCTGCGCACAGAGGTTCATGGTTAAGGACGGCTACTGGTACGGTTTGCCGCTGGTCTTGATCGCTGGCGGCCTGATGGGCTTTTGGCTACGCCAGCGAAGCCTTTTCCTGCTGATTGTTACCATCTTCTTTGCGGTTCTTGCGATCCTCGTGCTCAACTTTTTTCGCGACCCGGAGCGGGCTGTCCCCGTTGATCCGCACGCCATCGTTTCGCCTGCCGACGGTTTAGTCGTTCAGCTTGCCGAAGAAGAATTTGAAAGCCGCCCCGTACGCCGCCTGAGCATCTTCATGTCGCCGCTCGACGTCCACGTAAATCGGACGCCGATCGCGGGCAGCATCAAGGCCATCAACTACAAAAAGGGTTCGTTCCACGTTGCCTCAAAGGAATTGGCTTCCGTCGAGAATGAGCAAAATGTGTTCACTGTTGAGGGCGAGCAGGGCGTGATTGTGGTCAAGCAAATCGCTGGCTTGTTGGCTCGCCGTATCGTATTCTGGAAACATTTAGGCGATTCCCTGGCGCGAGGCGAGCGCGTGGGAATGATCAAGTTCGGTTCGCGTGTGGACGTGCTGGTGGCCCCCACGGTCGAGTGGAGCGTCAAGGTTGGAGACCGCGTACGGGCAGGGAGCAGCATCCTTGGAACCACAACCCCCCAAGCCGATTGAGCGCCACGGCATCCGCCGGGGTATCTATGTCCTCCCCAGCCTTTTTACCGTAGGAACACTCGTTTGTGGTTATTTTGCCATTCTCGCCACCCAGAGCGCCGGGCAATTGCTGGCGGCTGCGTCCGCCGCCACGTTGGCTTCGAAAACGGCAGAACTGAGTGCTTTGGCCACAGTCGCGCTTGACAATGCTTCCAAGGCCATAGGCTGGGCTATTGTTTTTGACGGTCTTGACGGCCGAATTGCCCGCATGACGAACACCGCCACTCCCTTCGGGCGCGAACTCGATTCCCTCGCCGACGTCATCACCTTTGGTGTGGCGCCAGCAGTGTTGGCCTACGTCTGGGGTGTACGGGCCGTTGCGAATCTGGCCGGGACCCCCGGACTCATCCAGCACCTCCGCGAAATGGCTGCGATCCTCACTTTCGCTTACGTGATTTGCGGCGCGGCGCGCCTGGCGCGCTTCAACATCGATACGGTCAAACCTACCACGGACCGGCGGTTCTTCGTGGGTATGCCCATTCCTGCCGGTGCGGGATTCGTGGCCGGGGTCGTCCACTTTTGGAAACAACCTTTGACTTCCTGGCAATTTTCGCTGGCTTGGTTGATTGTGGTGGGGATTCTGGGTTATCTCATGGTCAGCCGCATGCGCTACTGGAGCTTTAAGACGCTCAACCTTCGCAAGCGCCGGTCGTATCTCGCTGTCATCGTGATCGCCCTCATCATTGGTGGCGTATGGCTATACTCCGAGCCTGTCCTGCTGACAATTTGCGTCACCTACACCATTTCCGGCATTGTCCTGCGGTTTATTTCCAAGATTCGGCCCCATCCGCCAGCACCTCAAGAGGTCCACGCCGCATGAAACCGGTTAAAGAGGGATACCGTGCCGCGGTGGTGGGAGCTTCGTCCCTACTCGGCAAAGAGTTGGTGGCGATCCTGGAACAGGGCAAGTTTCCAGTCTCGCGTTTGCTGACGTTTGAAGCCGACGAAGACGAACCTGAACTTCCCATCATTGACCTTGGCGCCATTTCCTCAGGTGTGGTCGAAGATGGCCAGATCAGCGAAGAGGAACTGGACTTCGCGTTCATCTCCGCGCCCCTGCGGCAGTTGCCGACTTTCTTGAGCGCGTGGCGGCAGCAGGGAAGCGCCGCGCGTTGTTTGGTGATCGACGTGGCAGGTGAAGGCTTGGGGGCCAGCGTCGATTCCCCGATCGCCGAAGGCCAAACCGCCCATCTGGTGGGCATCCCCTTCCTCGACCGCCGGTACCCGGTGGCGGGAGTGCATTCGGCTGCCGGACGCCTTCACGTTTCCCCTCACCCCGCCGTTATTGTCATCAGCAGTTTGCTGCTGCGACTGGCGGCGCGCTTCCCGCTGAGGACCTCCGTGGCCCAGGTTTTCAGCTCGGCATCCGAGTCCGGCTCGCGAGGCGTGGAAGAGCTTCAGAGGCAGACGGTGAATATCCTGAGCTTCCAGAAAATTCCCGATAAAGTCTTCGGCGCACAACTCGCCTTTAATATGCTTTCGCGCTTGGGAAGGTCGGGAACGGGCGAGATGCCGCGCCTCGAAGCTCGCCTGCGGCAGCAATTGCACCAATATCTTGGCGATCGAGTTCCCTTCCCCGCGGTTCGGTTGCTTACCGTTCCCGTTTTCTATTCTGTGGGCGTCTCCCTCTACGTTGAAACGGCGGAGCCCGTGACAGCGGAAGCTGCCACCGCGGCGTTGGCCGGCGAACGCATCAAAGTCCGGCGGTCGAACCTCGATGCTCCCACCCCCGTCGAGGTCACCGGTTCGAGCGATATTCTCTTAGACAGCATTTCTATCGACGCCGAGCATCCAAACGGTCTCTGGCTGTGGGCGGTGGCCGATAACCTTCACTTGGCGGCCTCGAACGCCGTGGAACTCGCTGCCAGCCTGCGCGAGCAAGCCCGCGCCTGAGGAGCTATCCACAGATTACGCCGATTACACAGATGGCAGGGAATACACAAGAACGAAAATCGAAATTTGAAGCTCGAAATCGGCGAATCGCCAGGATTAGCACGGGACTCTCCTCGCCTCCCTCTGCCAGCCGGAAATCCCACCTTACCCACACGGCCTTATGCTTCCTGTCTACCGTCTACTGTCTGCTGTCTGCCGCTTCCTGCGGCTACCACGTAGCGGGCACCGCTGCGCGCATTCCTCCCGACGTTAAAACCATTGCCGTGCCTGCCTTCAAGAACGCGTCTTCCACCTTCCGCATCGAGCAGCAAGTCACATCCGCCGTGACGCGTGAGTTCCTGGAGCGCACACATTACCGCATCGTGCCCAACCCCGCCGGTGCCGACGCCATCTTGCAGGGAATCATCAAAGACGTCCGCGCCCACGCGATCACCTACGATATAAACACCGGCCGCGCCACTTCTTTGCAGGTGCAGGTGACCGCTGACGTGAAGCTCGAGGACCTCCACTCTCACAAGCTGCTTTTCTCCAACAGCGATTACGTTTTTCGTGAAGAGTACCAGGTGAGTGAATCGCCGTCCGCCCTGTTCGAGGAAGATAAGCCCGCACTCGATCGCCTCTCACGCGACCTCGCGCGCACCCTCGTTACCGACATTCTCGAAAGTTTCTAGCCAGGATTGCCACGGGGAACCGCGATCTGTCGGACGCCGCTCCACCTTGCGGAATCAAGCCGTGCGGAATTGAATGAAGCCCTCTCCGCTCTCCCTACATCAGCGCTTCGTAGCGAGTAACCCTCTCCGATTCCGCGTCAGTTTAGTCTACGGCTTCAAGCCGAAAGCGAATCTCGCGCCGAACACGTCTTGAGAAGTCGCGCAGGGTGTAATAATATCCCTTAAGAGAACTGGCCGCAGGCGCTGGTTTGCGGCAAAAGTATGCTGACCTGTCCTCAATGCCATGCGGGTAGTCCGGAGGGAATGCGCTTCTGCCTTCAATGTGGCGCCGCTCTTGTGACCCCTGTGAGTCCTATAGCGCCTTCTGCGCAGCCGGTGGCGGCAAGGCTGACAGTGGATCTGTCTCCTGTGACGCCGCGCCCGAAACCTAAGGTGTCGCCAACTTCGGGACTGGGCATTCCGCGCGCGCCCGTACTCGCTCCAAGCACCACGCTTCCCGTGGACCCTCCGCGCCCCAGCCTCGGCGACCCCCGACTGGAAATTGACGAACAATTGTTGAGGAAGTCCTTTGAAGAGCCGCTCGCCCCGCCGGGAGCAGTGGTCTGCCGCTTCTGCCGAGGGGCATTGAATCTGGAGGGGGATTTCTGCGAGCATTGCGGCGCGCCGGTAACCGAAGCCGCGCCGCCCGGAGCTCTGGCTTCCACATCGCATCCCGCCCCTCCCCCTGGGCCAGCCATCAGTGCTCCGGAACCGCAGCAGAGCCCGTCTCTGCAGACTGAGCCGGAACTCCCGGCACAGCAGGCCCACTTAGCGTACTCCCTGCCCGACGACACTCCAGGCCCGGGTGCACTCTACCCAACGCCCATGGCATCTGATTTTTCCGAACCAACTCCTCCCTCACCGGAAAATCCGCCAAGTCCCATTGCCCCTACAGCTTCAAGCACGCCCGCTGCCGGAGAGCACCATGCAGGCTTCCTGAGCCGATTTAAAGGGTTATTCAAGAAAAGCTAGTACCCCCCCAAGATTGGCCAGTTTGACGCCGCCTCTTCCACCAAGGTATTATCCGGAAAATCGAGCGAGATTCATTCATGGCAACATTGTGGCGGCGCGCGGTATTGGCGAGTCTAGTGGCGGCGGTTCTGGGCATCGCGCCAGGCGTGCCGGCCTACGGTCAATCGGGGCCGGAAAAGGCTGCCGAGGATGCTGCCCAATCCCTTGACCGGGGTGACTTGGAGGGAGCGCGGGCAATTCTGCAACCGGCGTTGAAGCAATACTCCCACTCGGCTGCGCTCCACAAGGTTGCTGCCATCCTGGAATTCAAATCGGGGCATATGGAGGCGATGCGCGCTGAACTGGAGCGCGCCGTGGAATTCGATCCCAACGACTCCGACACTTATCTTAACCTTGCGCTCCTCGATTTGGGCCAACGTCAATACGCGCACGCAATTCCCCGGCTGAAGGAGTACATTCGTTTGAAGCCGCAGGACGCCCAGGGTCACTCGCTGTTGGGCAGGGCGTACCTGAATCGCAACCTTACTTTGGAGGCGATACCGGAAATCCGCAAAGCATTGTCACTCGATCCAAACCTCCCATTGGCCCACCACGACCTGGGCTTGGCCCAAATGACCTTAGGCAAGGATGCGGAGGCGCTCGAAGAATTCCGTCAGGAGACCGCGGTCAATCCCACATTTGCCGGGGCCTACCTTCGCGCCGGAACGATCGAACTGAATTTCAATCGGCTGCCGGAAGCCGAACAGTTCCTTCGCCAGGCAACCGAACGAGACCCGGATGAGGCCAATGGCCACTTCCAGTTGGCGCAGTGTCTGCTCCAGGAGCGCAAGCCCGAAGCAGCCGAGGGCGAATACCGCAAGGCCATCGCCCTGGACCCGAAGCTCATTCGCGCCCACTACGGCTTGGCCCAGGCCCTGGAAGCCTTGGGGAAAAAAGAAGAGGCCCGCCGCGAGTTCCGCCTACATTCTGAGCTGTTAGAGGCCAACCGCAAATCGGCGAGCGGCATCGCCGCCTCGCGGGACTAAAGCTACTTCGATTTTAGCGAAGCCAGATCGATGGAGAAGCGGTACTTCACATCGGATTTGAGCAGTCTGTCGTAGGCCTCGTTGACCTTTTGGACGGGAATGACTTCGACATCCGCGGTGATGTTGTGTGCGCCGCAGAAATCGAGCATCTCCTGGGTCTCGGGGATACCGCCAATGGGAGATCCGGAGAGGCTGCGGCGCCCCATGATGAGGGCGAAGGCGCCGACGGCGAGAGGGGTCGCCGGGGCGCCAACCAGGGTGATGTTGCCATCGCGGCGCAAGAGACTGATATAGGAATTGATGTCGTGGTCGGCCGCCACCGCGTCAAGAATGAAGTCGAAGCTGCCGGCGTGTTTCTGCATCTCGTCCGCATGGCGGGAGATAACCACCTCGTCCGCGCCCAAGCGGAGTGCGTCGTCCTTCTTATGCGCTGAAGTCGTGAAGGCAACCACGTGGCCACCGAGTGCATGGGCAAACTTCACGGCCATGTGGCCCAGTCCGCCGAGACCGACCACGCCGACTTTCTTGCCCTTGGTGACGCCCCAGTGGCGCATGGGCGAGTAGGTGGTGATTCCGGCGCAAAGCAGCGGAGCGGCTCCGGCAGGGTTCAGGTTGGAAGGCACGCGCAGGACGAACCTGTGGTCAACAACGATGCTGTCGGAATAGCCGCCATAGGTGACGCCTCCCATATGCTTGTCGGAAAAGTTGTAGGTGAGGATCATGTTCGGGCAGAATTGCTCGAGACCCGCCCGGCACTCGGGGCAGGCGCCGTCCGAATCCACCATGCAGCCGACCGCGGCGAGGTCGCCGGGCTTGAACTTGGAGACCCCGGAACCGACCTTGGTGACGCGGCCGACGATCTCATGGCCGGGGACGCAGGGATAGACAGTGGGCATGAGGCCGCTCCACTCGTTGCGCACCGTGTGGAGATCGGAATGGCAGATACCGCAGAAGAGGATTTCGATCTGCACGTCGTGTTCGGTGGGATCGCGCCGTGAGATCGTGGCAGGCGCAAGCGATGATGTTTCACTGGCAGCGGAATATGCCTTGGCGTTGTACATGGATTTACTCTCCTCAATCGAAAATATTTCGTGCGTGCGAGACGTAGCGCCGGCTTCCAGCCGACACCGGAGCCGCCAAGATGGCGGCGCTACGTCCAAATTGGGACACTACCCGGCGTTCTGTGTGATAAGCCAGACTCTATTCGTAATGTTTTCCCTTTTCCTCGAAATCAGCCCTGGTATTGTTCGTCGGTGACATGTTCCATCCAGTCGACAACCTTGCCGTCGAGCTTTTCCTGAATGGCGACGTGCGTCAAGGCAGTCGTCGGCCCAGCCCCGTGCCAGTGCTTTTCGCCCGGCGCGAACCAGACCACGTCACCCGGCCGAATCTCCTCAATCGGGCCTCCCCAGCGCCGGGCCCGGCCGCAACCCGCCGTGACAATAAGCGTTTGACCGAGTGGGTGCGTATGCCATGCCGTCCGCGCCCCCGGCTCGAAAGTTACGCTGGCGCCCTGAACGAATGCCGGATCGGGCGCCTGAAAGAGTGGATCGATCCGTACGGCGCCGGTGAACCAATCAGACGGCCCTTTTGCGGACGGTTGCGAGCCAATTCGTTTGATCTCCATTTCTGTGAACTCCTTCCAATGAATTTGATGTCCTTGTCTCCCCAACGGCTCGAAGGTGATTTCTTTCGTCATGGAATCCACTAGCGATACGTCATTCGCTCGAGCGCTTCGGGGTACCGCTCGCCTTGCACTGGAATCTTTGCGGTGGCACTGTCGATCTCGCGGAGATCATCCGGCGTAAGTTCCAGGGCGGTTGCTCCAATGTTCTCATCCACGCGTTCCAGCTTGGTGGTACCAGGGATGGGAACGATCCACGGCTTTTGTGCAAGCAGCCAGGCGAGTGTAATCTGCGCCGCGGTCGCCTTTTTCTTCGCGGCAAACGCTACGAGCAGATCCACCAGAGCCCGGTTCGCTTTGCGGGCCTCGGCCGTAAAGCGAGGGAAACTCCCTCGGTTGTCCTCCGGATCGAACTGAGTGTTTTCCGTAATCGTTCCGGTAAGAAATCCCCTGCCGAGAGGGCTGTAGGGAACGAGGCCAATCCCCAGTTCCTCGAGCGTCGGCAATATTTCTTCTTCCGGGCGCTTCCACCACAGCGAATATTCGCTTTCGAGCGCCGTGACCGGCTGAACGGCATGGGCCCGGCGAATCGTCTGCGCCCCTGCTTCCGACAAGCCGAAGTGCCTGACCTTACCTTCCTGAATCAAGTCCTTCACCGCTCCGGCCACATCTTCAATGGGCACCTCGGGGTCTACGCGATGTTGATAGAGCAGATCGATCGTGTCGACACGGAGCCGCTTCAGCGAGCCTTCCACGGTCTGCTTGATGTACTCCGGGCGGCTGTTCAGACCCGTAGGATGCGGATTTTTGTCGGACTCGAATTTGAACCCAAACTTCGTTGCGATCACAACCTGGTCACGCACCGGGGCGAGAGCTTCGCCGACAAGCTCTTCATTTACGAACGGACCGTAAACTTGCGCCGTATCGAAGAAGGCGATGCCGCGTTCCACCGCTCCCCGCATGACCGTAATCATTTCCTGCTTGGTTCCCGCTACCTTGCCGTGACCTGCGCTCATCCTCATACAGCCTAATCCAATGGCTGAGACTTCCAGGTTGCTCTTCCCGAGTTTGCGTTTTTCCATCGTTTCTTATCCTTTAGGCAGAGAAATGCTTGGAATGACTTGCGGAGGCGGCCTGGCCCGCATTTTTCAAGAGAACAGCCCAATCAGTAACGCTCCCAGGCAACTCTCCACTGTTCATTCGGGTCGGGTGACTTCACGATGAGCTTCTTGCCGGAAAACTCAAAGGCGCGCGTCAGGTCTTTGCCCGTCAGCGTCCGCACCAATGCGCCTTCGACGTGATAATTGAACGTGTGCGCGCCATCGTTGATCTCATAGGTGCCGAAGGAGGCCTCGTAGCCGCCTTGGGCATACTGCACCGGGCCGCCTTGCGTCGCCGCTTGCGGGTTCCGGTACATCACCTGGACCGACATGTGGCCGTCGCGCGTGTAGACCAGCAGCCCGGTGCAGTCGGCCCGGTGAACGTTCCCGTCGGCATCAGGCTCTTCCAGCCAGGCCAGCCGCCACGCTCCGATAAACCGGTCCCGAATGCCCGCATTGCCGTCCCGATCCTGACCGCCAGGCAGTGTCATTGCCGCAATTCCGACAAACAAAGTCACGAGGCATAGTGAAAGCAATTTCTTCATGTTCGGCTGCTCGTCACTCGTGTTTCCCTCCTGGGTTCGTTCCTTGCTGTCATCGGAGATAACGGTCGATCAGCTCCTCGTGCCTAAAGTCAGCGGCCCACCATTTTTTGCAGCTCTTCGGGATATCGGGCACCCTGCACCGCAATTTTTGAAGCTGCCGTCTCCAGTTCGCGGAGTTCGTCGGGCGAAAGTTCGACGTTAGCAGCCCCGATGTTTTCTTCCAGCCGATGGAGCTTGGTTGTCCCCGGGATTGGCACGATCCAGGGTTTCTGCGCCAGCAGCCAGGCGAGTGCGATCTGCGCCGGTGTCGCTTTCTTCTGTTGCGCAAACCTGCCAACCAGATCCGCCATCGCCTGATTCGCCTTCCGGTTCTCCGCAGTAAAGCGAGGGACGATGTTGCGGAAATCGTTTTTGTCGAACTGCGTGTTTTCGCTGATTTTGCCCGTAAGGAAGCCTTTGCCCAGAGGACTGAAGGGAACAAACCCGATTCCCAGTTCCTCCAGCGTTGGGACCACCTCCGCTTCCGGCTCTCGCCACCAGAGAGAATACTCGCTCTGGAGTGCCGTGACCGGAAGAACGGCGTGGGCGCGGCGGATCGTCTTCACCCCAGCTTCCGAAAGGCCAAAGTGCTTCACCTTGCCTTGCTGAATCAGGTCTTTCACCGCTCCCGCCACTTCTTCGATCGGCACGTCCGGGTCAACACGATGCTGATAGAACAGATCGATGGTGTCGATCCTCAGCCGCTTGAGCGAGCCCTCCGCGACCTCTTTGATATGCTCCGGCCGGCTGTCCAGCCCTGCTGGTTTGCCGGTGTTCGGATCAAACTTGAACCCGAACTTCGTGGCGATCACCACGTGCTCACGGAAAGGCGCGAGAGCCTCACCCACGAGTTCCTCGTTCGTAAACGGGCCGTAGACTTGAGCGGTGTCGAAGAACGTGACGCCGCGTTCCACGGCCGCCCGGATGACCGCGATCATCTCCCGCGTGTCCCCGGCCGGACCGTAGCCAAAGCTCATTCCCATGCAGCCGAGCCCCATCGCCGAAACTTCCAAGCCGCTCTTTCCAAGTTTGCGCTTCTCCATGATTGCTCCTCCTCCTGAATCGTTTCTCTCATCCCGAGAATAGAAGCATTCGCCTAGTGGGTGGTAGCCCGATCCTTCCGATTTATTGCCTATTCCTCTCGTCAGAGAAAGAACCATTGGCACCTCCAGCTCCGCGAGGTTATGCTAGGCACGAGACACGGAGATCACACCCATGAGAAACCTCAGTAAAAGCGCCACCCCCTCGCCAGATCGAGTCGATGAATTGCGAGCGGAACTGGCGCGCAAAATTGCCTTGTTCATCGGGTCCGCAGAGAAACGGGTAACGGACGTCCCCGGCTTGCTGGTGACCCGCAGGACCGCCCCCACCGCGCCCGCCTCGGCCGCGTACGAGCCGAGCTTGGCCGTGGTCGCACAAGGGCGCAAGCGAGCGACCCTCGGCGGAACCACGTTCGTCTTTGACCCGTCGCGATACCTGCTGACGTCGCTCGACTTGCCGGTTATCTGCAACGTGATTGAGGCAAGCGAGGCGGTGCCCTATCTCTGTTTCGTGCTCAAGCTCGAAATGCCTGTAATCCGGGAACTTTTGAGCCGCGAGGAGATTCACGCGCCGGAGGCGGCGACAGACAGTCCTGCCATGGCCACCGGTGAGACCACGGCGGAGTTGCTCGACGCCTGCTGCCGGCTTATGGACCTGCTGAACACCCCGCGGGACATTCCGTTTCTGAGCGGCCTGATTCAACGCGAGATCATTTACCGCATCCTGCGGGGACCGGAGGGGGCGCGCCTTCGAGCCATTGCCACGCTGGGAGATCAAAGCCAACGGACGGCGAAGGCGATCGCGTGGGTCAGGGCGAACTACGCGAAGCCGCTGCGGGTGGAAGATCTCGCCAAAATCGCGGGTATGGGCGTCTCCACGCTTCACCACCATTTCCGGGGGCTCACCGCCCTCAGTCCGCTTCAGTATCAAAAGCAGCTTCGGTTGCATGCAGCGCGGGAACGCATGCTCCTGCACGGTCTGGACGCCGCCAGTGCGGCATTCGAGGTTGGATACGAGAGCGCCAGCCAATTCAATCGCGAATACAGCCGCTTCTTCGGCCAACCGCCCATGCGGGATGTTCGGACTCTGCGCTCTCCCGGCGCTCCCGTGCTCGAGTCCGTAACTAATCTTCAGAATGCTGTCTGAGCGTCGACCTGACGAATGATCGACCGCCCGCAGACAATCCGAGCGCGCACTTTTACCTCGCCTGAACTGAAATGTGTAGTCGGCCAAAAAGGGAGGATTGCTTCGACTCTATTCCCTCTTGATGGTAGAGTCATGGCTCGCGCAGTCAAAACACGGAGGCAACGTATGACCAAATTCGGGAAAGCGAATGGCACGTCCCTTTTGGGGTACCTTTTTTCATTAACAATTGTTCTCGGCATTTTAGGCAGTAGCTTCGGCCTCGGGGCCGCCCAGTTTCGCGCTTCGGTGGTGAAGATTGACATTACCCCCGACAAGTCCGAGTGGCTCCTGGGCTATGGACCGCGTCAGTCCACCGGAGTCCACGACCATTTGTTTCATCGCATCGTGGCCATGGACGATGGCACCACACAGTTCTATCTGATTTCCACCGACATCTGCCTCTACTCGCCTTCGGTTTACGACCAGGTGAAGGCGGAGATCGAGAAGCAAACCGGAATCAAACCCATTCAGATTTGGTGGACCGTTACCCACACGCACGCGGCGCCGGAACTTGGACCGCCCGGGCTGGGCGCTGTGTTCATGGGCGAGCGCTACGAGCACGACCACAACACCGAGTATTCCGCCTGGGCCGAAAAAAAGCTGATCGAAGGGGTGAAGGAAGCTCAGGCCAAACTTGAACCCGCGCGGCTCGGCGTGGGTTGGGGAATGGCGATGGCCAATATCAATCGGCGCGCGCGCGATGAGGAAGGCGAGGCGTTTCTTGGACTGAATCCCGATGGCCCCGCGGATCGCGCCATTGGGCTATTACGATTGGAAAAAGCCGACGGGAGCTTGCTGGCGCTCGTGGCCAACTACGCCATGCATGGCACGGTTTTGGGAGATACGAATAAGATCATCAGCGGCGACGCGCCGGGAATTATCGCGGACTATGTGGAAGAAAAACTGGGCGCGCCCATGCTCTACATCAACGGCGCCGCCGGCAATTTGGCCCCCATTTACACCGTCTACCCGGACTTCGAAAGCGGCCACCTCAGCCAGTTCCGGGTGCTGGTGGGCGATAAAATCATTGCCGCATACCACTTGATGGGACCCACCACTTCCGACGTCAAGCTAGCTTTGGGCGAAACGACGGTCGAGACGCCCCGCCGCGCCGGCTTGGGCTGGGCTAAGGACTTGGGCAAGTATTCGCGGACAACCAGCGGAGGCGAGAACCTCGTGCTGCTCCCCATCAGGTTCCTGCGGATCAACAACGACATCGCCATCTGGTCGGCGCCCGTGGAGCTTTTCTGCGAGATTGCTATGAACGTTCGCAACCTCTCGCCCTTTCCGTACACGTTTTATTTCGGCTACTCGAATGGATGGCTCGGCTACTTCCCGACTAAGGCTGAATTCCCCTACGGGGGGTATGAGCCCAAAACCTCGCCGTTCACCGGCCAGGCCGAAGGCGACCTAACGCGCGCCGTCGTGGGCTACCTCCAGGGCCAGGTGCGGTGACAGGAAATCGTAAAACGGCGAATTCAACCGGCGGTCGTAGCGCGGGCATGCTTTCCGCTGCCACGGGAGCGTCCCGCTCCCGTCGGCGGGCAAGATGCCCGCGCTCCCAGCGGGGGAGTCGCCCGACGTCGTGAGAGGATCGGCCAGATGAGAAGTGTTAGGCAAATTCCCCAAAGCATCTTGTTCAATTTCAATGGCAAACTTGATGGATGAGCATAATCAAATTGCTATTGCTCAAGGAAAACGCTCGGGCGGATTGATCGCGGTCGGCATGATCGCCTGGCTCATCCAGGGAGTTTCGGGGATTTGCGGAATATCCACAATGATCCCGCGCGCATCGGCACGAGGCCAGAAATTATATGCGGAAAATTGCGTCGGCTGCCACGGAGCAGACCTTCAGGGTACGGACCAAGGTCCGGCGCTAAAAGGAAATTCTCGCGTTCGCGAAATGTCCCTTCGGCATCTGCAAAACATCATCAGGGGCGGAGTTCCAAAGGCCGGCATGCCTCCGTTTGATCTTCCGGCTGACGACCTCGATGCGCTTGCGACTTTTGTGGGCTCGCTCAATTCCGTCGCGGCACAAAGCAGGGTGCCCGGCAATCCCGCAGCAGGTGAACAGATCTTCTTCGGTAAGGGAGATTGCGGCGGGTGTCATATGGTATCCGGAAGAGGGCGAGCAATCGGCCCCGATCTCTCCAACCTCGCGAACGAAAAAACCGTAACCGAAATAGAGTCTACGCTGAAAAGCCCAAGCGCGGATATCACTCCCGGGTATGAATTGGTCATCGTCAGGTCTCGGAACGGGAGCACTCTTCGCGGTTTCGCCCGCAGCCGGAGCAATTTTGATATTCGGGTAGAGGACCTTCAAGGAAAGTTGCACCTCCTTGAGGAAAGCGAGATTGCCTCGATCGTGGAAGAGCGGCAATCAGCAATGCCGCCGGTGCAAGCCTCTCCGGCAGACTTCCAAGACCTGCTCGCATACCTAAGTCAACTCACAGGCGTGAAACCCGGAACCCTCAACGCACCGCCGCCGCGAGAAGCGAGCGATATTGATTTCAACCGCATCCTTCACCCCAGGCCCGGCGACTGGTTGAGTTACGACGGGAGGCTGAACGCCAACCGTTACAGCGACCTTGCTCAGATTAACACTTCCAATGTTAGCCAGCTAAGAGTGCAATGGATCTTCACCGTGCCACTGTGGAGGAACATAGTTCCTGACACGTCATACTTCGCCCAGAACTATGCCTACTTCGGGCTTGAGGTGACCCCGCTGGTTGCCGACGGCGTCATGTACATCACCGGTCCGGGTTCAGTCTACGCGTTGGACGCTCAATCCGGGCGTGAGATCTGGGCGTATACGCGCAAGCGTACGGCGACGGTTGTCGGGGATGCGGCCTTGGGAACGAATCGAGGCGCGGCCATTCTCGGCGACAAGGTGTTTATGACCACCGACAACGCCCACATGATTGCCCTGAACCGCACGACGGGAAAACTGGTGTGGGAACAGGTGATGCCGGAAGAAGCCCAGCACTATGGCTCAACCGTGGCGCCGTTGGTGGTAAAGGATATGGTTATCGCCGGCGTATCGGGAGGCGATTGGGGCATCCGCGGATTTATCGCCGCCTTCAAGGCCGAGACCGGCGAGCGCGTTTGGCGCACCTACACGGTCCCCGCCAAAGGAGAGCCGGGCATTGAGACGTGGGGTTCCAATGAGCCCACGATGGGCGGTGGCGCCACGTGGTTGACCGGCTCTTACGATCCCGAGACCGACACGCTTTTCTGGCCCACGGGCAATCCCTGGCCCGATTCCGACGACCGCGATCGGCCTGGCGACAATCTTTACACCAACTGCATCCTGGCGCTCGACCCTTCCACTGGAAAGATGAAGTGGTATTACCAGTTCACGCCCCACGACCTGAAGGATCAGGATGCGAATCAGCCTCCGCTTCTGCTCGACACCAAGTATCAAGGGCAGGACCGCAAGCTGATGCTCTTCGCCAATCGCAATGGCTTCTTCTATGTGCTCGATCGAACCAATGGCAAGGTGTTGCTGGCGAAGCCGTTCGTGAAGAAGTTGACGTGGGCTAGCGGAGTCGGCGCGGATGGGCGTCCCCAGCTTCTCAAGGAAGGAGACCTGAGCTGTCCCGACACGGCAACCAATTGGAATGCTACCGCGTTCAGTCCGAAAACGCGGCTCTATTACGTCGTGGCGCTGGAGAAGTGTTCGATCAATCCCAACAGGGAAGATTGGAAAAAGCCGCCTCCGAAGGAAGACCCTGGCCAAAGATACCTGCGCGCGCTCGACATCGATACCGGGAACGTGGTTTGGGAAAGGCGCGAAATCGGGCCCGTTGAAGGCAAGCGAGAAGCGGGAGTGTTAGCGACGGCGGGGGGACTGCTCTTCTATGGTGACCCGCCGGGAGATTTCGTAGCGATGGATGCTCGAAACGGGAAACCCTTGTGGCACTTCACCGCCGGCTCAGAAAACAAAACCTCACCGATGACCTACACGGTGGGCGGTAAACAGTTTGTGGCAATTGCAATTGGTCCCAACATTCTTTGCTTTGGATTGCCGTCAGGGAGCGCGATGAAATGAGCCGACTTGTTTTCGTTTTGATGTTTCTTCTGATCGCATGCAGCATCGTGTTCGGACAAGACGCTCCGACTTCGGTTGATTCCGAGTGGCGGAACTACGGCCGCGATCCCGGCGGAATGCGCTTCTCGCCCCTGAATCAGATCAACCCCTCCAATGTCGAGCTCTTGCAGCGAGCCTGGACCTATCAGTCGCCGCCGACCCCGAATAGCGGAATCAGCGCATTTGAGAGCACGCCGTTGATGGTGGACGATGTACTTTACTTCACCACCGCCAGGGGCCAGGTGATTGCCCTAGATGCGGAGACGGGAGAACAGCGTTGGCTGTTTGATCCCCATCCGGAAGAGAGCGGTACCATCCGCACCAATCCCAGTCGCGGCGCCGCCTATTGGGAAGGATCATCCACCGTTCCCTGCGGCGCGGAGAATGGCAAAATCGACCAGCGCCTGTTCTACATCACGCTGGACGCACACTTGGTCGCACTCGACCCCCGCACTGGCCGGCCCTGCGAGGGCTTTGGAGAAGGGGGGGCCATTGATCTTCGCATTGGGGTGGCCGACAACTGGCCCAAAGGCAGGTACGACGCAACCTCGCCCCCCACGATCTACAAGGATCTGGTGATTACCGGATCGGAGGTACAGGAATTCCCCTCGAAAGGTCCCAGCGGAGATGTTCGCGCCTTCGATGTCCACACGGGAAAGCTCGTCTGGACATTCCACACCGTCCCCAGGCCCGGCGAGGTTGGGCACGACACCTGGGAAGGTGACTCGTGGAAGGACCGTTCGGGCACCAACGTCTGGTCGATCATGAGCGTGGACCCGGAGCGGGGAATGGTGTTCCTTCCTCTCGGGTCGCCGTCCTACGATTTCTACGGCGCCGACCGCAAAGGCCTGGGCCTGTTCGGCAACTCCCTGGTGGCCTTGGACGCCAACACCGGGAAGCTCATTTGGTACTACCAGATGGTGCATCACGACATCTGGGATTATGATGTTTGCTCTCCACCCAACCTGATGACCGTGCGGCGCGATGGGGAGGATATCCCCGCGGTGGCGCAGGTCACCAAAATGGGATTCGTTTTTATTCTCGATCGCCTCACGGGGAAGCCGCTTTTTCCGGTGGAAGAGAGGCCAGTAGCGCCAAGTCAGGTACCGGGGGAGGCGGCCTGGCCGACGCAGCCTTTCCCCCCCAAGTCAATGCAACTCTCCCGCACTTCCGTAACGCTTGACGACGTCACCACGGTCACTCCCCAGTCGAGAAAATACTGCCTCGACAACTTCGCTAATTCACTGCCGGGGGGGATCTTCACCCCGTGGGGCTTTACGAGACTGACCGTGGAGATGCCCGGAACTCTGGGGGGCGGCAACTGGTCGGGGAGTTCCTTTGACCCGTCTCTTGATTATCTCTTCGTCAATGTGAGCGAGGTGGGCGCCGTTGGTTTGATGCAGCCGCAGCCGGCGGGCGCAGAGGAGCCCTACCTCCGCAGCAGCAAGTGGGGAAATTACGCGCGCTTTTGGGATGACCACCATTATCCCTGCCAGCAGCCCCCTTGGGGCGACCTGAATGCCATCGATATAAAGACAGGAAAACTCGCCTGGAAGGTACCGCTGGGAGTCATGGACGATTTGGAGGCGCGAGGCGTTCCCGAGACCGGCACTTACAACCTCGGCGGCTCGATTGCCACCGCGGGTGGGCTCGTCTTCATTGGCGGCACCGTCGATCACCGCTTCCGCGCCTTTGATTCGCGCATCGGAAAGGAGCTTTGGGTCGACAAACTGGAATCGAACGCCCACGCCACCCCTATGACCTATCTGGGAACGAAAACGAAAAAGCAGTTTGTGGTGGTGGCAGTGGGGCCCGGCGGATATTTCAATCCCGACAACTCCGCGCCTACCGTGCTTGCAGCCTATGCGCTGTACCCGAAAGGACAAGCCCCGGCGCGCCTCCGAGCCGAGGCTTATCCCAAAACGATTTCCCCCAGCCCGGGGCGCGGGCCCCAGGACCTTCCCGCTCCAGCGCAGGCAATTATGCAGCCCGTGCCGTTCAGTCACAGGCAGCACGTTCAGGCGGGATTCAAATGCGACGTTTGCCATCAACCCGCCGGAGCCAGCGGCAAGATGCAGATCCCCGGAGTGGCGGAGTGCATGAACTGCCACCAGACCATCAAGGCGGGCAGCCCTGCGATCCAAAAGCTGGCCGAAATTCGCAATGACGACGGCCTGATCGCCTGGAAACGGATCTATACCCTTCCTGACTTTGTTCACTTCAGCCATCAGCAGCACCTCAGCGCCAACGTTGAGTGTGCGGTGTGCCACGGCCCGGTGAAAGACCGCGACCAACTCTGGCAGGAGAAAGAAGTCTCCATGGTCGCCTGCGTGAACTGCCACCAACTGCGAAAGGCGGCAGTAAACTGTGACGCCTGTCATAACATCGGGCATTGACAGGCAGTGGCCGGTTGTTAGCGGCAAGTGCCCAGCTAACAAGCGGACGTAGCGCGGGCGTCTCGCCCGCTGTCGCGGGAGCGTCCCGCTCCCGCCGCCGGTGCGGGCAGGATGCCCGCGGTCCCAAGCGCGAGGCGAGCTTCGGATTCAATGAAGAGAAGGTCATGCTAAACCGTAGAACGTTTCTCAAATCGGTTGGTGCAGGCGGCGCAGTGGCGCTTGCGCAGGCTAAGGCGAATGCCGCAACTGGCGCTGCGGATTCCGTCGAAAACCTGCGGATCTGGGACCAGCACTCCCACCTCGGCTCGGTGCCAGGTGATACCCCCGAGGAGCGGATTGCCTTTCTGGCGAAGTGCATGGACCGAATCGGAGTCGAGCGGCTCATCCTTTCCCAAGGCTACTCGGACGACCAGCACCCGAATACTCCCGAGCAATTTCGCCTGGAGAATGACCGCGTCATGCGCGCGGTAGAGGCGTTTCCCGATCGCGCTTACGGTTCCGTCTATCTGTCTCCAGCGCTGCTCGACTTCAGCATGCAAGAACTGAAGCGTTGCGTGCTGTACGGCCCCATGGTGATGATTGGCGAAATCGAGGCCGACGCTCGGTGCAACGTCCCCGCAATGGATCCCATCGCCGAGTGGGCGGTCGCGAATGACGTCGTCATCCTTCAACACGAATGGATCAACGCCCGCGGCAATCAGCCGGGCGAATCTACTCCCTTCGATGTCGTCGAACTGGCTCAGCGCCACCCCAAGCTCAAGATCGTCTGCGCCCACACAGGAGGAAATTGGGAGCTGGGGATTCGCGCCATTCGCACCACGAAGAACGTCTATTGCGGACTCGCCGGTTCGGCCCCCACGTCGGGTTATGTGGAAATGGCGGTGCGCGAGTTGGGCGCCGAAAGGGTGATCTACGGCAGCGACGTCGGAGGCCGGAGCTTCGCCTCGCAGGTCGCGAAGGTTGTCGGCGCCAATATTTCGGAACCCGAGAAGCGGCTTATTCTGGGTGGAAACCTCCGCCGTCTTTTGACCCCTGTGCTGCAGAAGAAGGGATACAAGGTATGATCGTCGATACCAACGTATGCCTTTCAAGATGGCCCTTTCGACGCCTGGCGGGCGATGAGCCCGAGGCTCTGGTAGCCAAGCTGCGCGAGCGGAGCGTAGAGCAGGCTTGGGCAGGCAGCTTCGACGGGTTGCTGCACCGAGATATTGCTGGCGTCAACATCCGGCTTGCTCAGGTCTGCCGCGACTTCGGCCAAGGGATTCTCATTCCCTTCGGATCCATCGACCCCAAACTTCCCGACTGGCAGGAGGACGTTCGCCGCTGCCAGGAGGAGCACAAGATGCCGGGGATCCGCCTGCATCCCAACTATCACGGGTACACCCTCGATGACCCGGCGTTTGCCGAGTTGGTGAGTTTGGCAACCGGCCGGCGCCTCATCGTACAGTTAGCACTCTGCATGGAGGATGTGCGCACCCAGCACCCGCTGATGCGCGTTCCGCCCGTGGACATTGTCCCCCTGGCAACGGTCGTTAAGAACACGCCGGGTCTGCAACTGGAACTCTTGAACTGCACCTCAAACATCGATCGGGAGCAGTACGAGTCGGTGCTCGGCGCGGGCGATGTCTATACTGAGATTTCCATGCTCGAAGGCGTTGCCGGCGTCGCGCGATACGTACGGACTGTTCCGCTCTCGCGCGTGCTGTTTGGCTCCTATTACCCGTACTTCGATTTCGAGTCGGCGGTCCTCAAGATGCGGGAATCCGGCCTGGACGAGACCACCCAGAAGGCCATTTTCGAAGACAATGCGCGGCGTCTGATGAGTGCAGCAGGCAATTCCACCGGTAAGGACGTGCATCAATGACGACGAAGTGTGCGGAGCCCGGGTAAGAGCCGCGGACCTAACGAAGAGGTCCGCGCAACGAGGTCGCACCATAGCGCACGCCGTCGCGAGGAAGAGATTTATGAAACCCACGAAAGTCGCTTTACTGGGCGCAACTTCACTTTGCGCGATCTTATTCACTAGCTGCTCCGCCCTTGCCCAAGAAGCCATTCACGACCCTCTGCTGAAGTGGATGAACCAAATTGCGCAGCGGCAACTGCAAGCGCGGCAGCGGGCGATCGACCAAATCCACACCGTGGCCGACGCGGACCGCCGGAAGACCGGGGTTCGAGCGAAGCTCCTGGAGCTTTTGGGCGGTCTGCCCAAATACGACGGGCCGTTGAACGCGAAAGTCACGGGTGAGATCAAGGCGGACGGCTACACCATCGAGAAGGTACGGTTCGAGAGTCTGCCGAATTTCTATGTCACCGCCGACCTTTACCGGCCCAATCAACCCGGCCGTTACCCCGCGATTCTGTATCAGTCGGGCCACACCCAAGAAGGGAAGCCCGAGCCGCAGAGAGCGGCGGCCAATCTGGCTCTGAAAGGCTTTGTGGTATTGGCTCCCGATCCGATTGGCCAAGGCGAACGAGAACAAACCTACGATCCGCACATCTCGGGCGCCCTCGCGGGGTGGTCCGTTCCCGAGCATATTCAAAGCGGAGCGGAGAGCATTCTGATTGGTGAGAGTGCGGCCCGCTTTTTCATATGGGACGCGAAGCGCGGCATCGACTACCTGGTCAGCCGGCCGGATGTGGACCCCACACGGTTGGGCGCCGCGGGCTGCTCGGGTGGGGGAGCACTCACCACCTTCATTGGTGCGTTGGACCCGCGCCTGAAAGCGGTGGTGCCCGCCTGCTACCCCAACTCTTATCAGTTGCTTTTCGCCGGCCCCGATCCCGACACGGAAATGAGCTTCCCCGACTTCCTTGCGAGGGGCCTTGACGTCCCGGATTTTGTGGAAGTCACCGCGCCCACGCCATGGCTGATTCAGGAAACTGAGGAAGACTACTTCACGCCCGCGGGCGCTCGTATGGTTTATGAGGAGGCTCGACACTGGTACAGCATCTACGGAGCTGAGGACAAGATCGGTTTCTTCGTCGGGCCGGGCCCGCATGGAACTCCCCTGGTCAGCCGCGAAGCCGTGTACCAATGGATGATCCGCTGGCTCAAAGACGGCCAGGGGGATTTTCATGAGCAGCCTGTTCATCTCTACGACAATTTCGAACTGCTGGTCACGCCGACGGGCCATGTCGACGATATTCCTGGAAGCCGCAAGGTCTACCAACTGATCCTTGATGATTTTCACGCGAAAGAACACCCGGGAACAATTCCCGAACTGCAAGCGGAATTGCGCCGCCTGGAGATTCCCACGGATGGCGGTTCGCCGGAAATGGCCGTGCTCGATGAATCGAACACGGCGGAGTTCCACCGTCTGCATATCAAGTTCGCGGTGGAGTCTGGGGTGGAAATTGAAGGAAGCCTCTACGTACCCGCATCGCCTGGGGGCCGGAAACCCGCAGTACTGATGGTGGAGGATAGCGGTCCCTATTTCCAGGCAGCGACCACAGAATCGCTCGCGAGCAGGATGGCCAAGAAAGGCCGGGTGGTTTTGACGCTCGAACCGCGCGACTCTCCCGGTGAGAATACCCATGCCCCGTTTGTGGGGAATTGGATCACCAATTCGCGAGCCAACCAGATCGGGCTGAATTTGCCGGCCATGCGGGCCCACGACATCCTGCGGGGGATCGATCTTCTTGCCGCACGGAGTGACGTGGACCCAGCCTCGATTCATGCCACCGCTCGCGGGGTGAAGGGGATTTGGCTGTTGCTCGCGGCGGCGGCGGACCCACGAATCGGCAAGGTCTGGCTGGACCGAACTCCGTGCAGCTTGCGAGCCGCCCTCCAGAACACGCTCAACATGAATTTGTTCGATGCGGTAATTCCGGGCTTTGCGTTGCATTGGGATCTCGACGATCTGACTAAGGCCATGGGCGCGAGGCCCGTGATGTGGACCGACCCGGCGAACTGGATGAACAGAATTGTGTCGCTTCACGGTCCGTATGAGTATCGCTATATCCTGGGTGACACCACGGACCTCGCCGACGCCCAGGACGACGCGTATCTCGAAGAGTTTTTGAAATGATCTCTATCATGTGCGACGTTACGCGTACGTAGCGCGCCGTATCATAGTGCCCTCGGGCCGCTGGGCCATCTCTGAAGTTCGGATGCCTTGGTCTGCGATTCCGACGTCGGCGAATTCTCTCACCTTTTCATCCGCGCCGCCCGATATCCGAAGCGGGGGAGTGTACGCGGCGGGAATGAATCTGAGCGCCCGTCACTTCCTCGACTCCACGCACCGACGTTTGCCTCAAACCGAAGAATCAGGCGCGCAGACCCTGGCGTCTTGCGTCCGACACCTGGCACGGTACACCAGCCGTTGTTTGTTTTCATCAATATCCCCGGATGAACCTTCATTTTCGCACATCGAATGCAAGCACCGAACCCCAGCCCACATCCAACTGTGATTGCTGATTTGCGATCTCACACCCTATCCTGCAAACTCGGCAAATGGATTCAGCCTTTCGTCCGACCTTGCCGATCGCCGAAGTGAGGGAGTGCGGGGTTCCGATATGAACCTGACCGTGCCGGTTGGCCCCCCCTTCGCGGTCTTGGATTTTCACCTCCTCTTGTCACTCGCTCCTCTGCGATTTTGATAAGTCTCTTTATTATCATCAACATGGTGGAGAGGCGAGGGCGCACGTCAGGAAAATGATGAAACCATCAGGCGGCCCTGGGTGTAGATCGGTGCTCCCAGAAATCTTGAAACCGTCCACTGAGCTTGCAGCAGCGCAGGGCGATAATGGCATTGGCTCCGTCCAAGGTCCAGTGCATGCCGGCGCGCTTGAGGCGAGTGCCGATGGCCACCTTGCAGCCGGCTTCGACGACGCCGGTGGAGGTGCCGAGACCCTGGGCGTGAAACTCGGGGTAGCGCATGCGGTGACGGTTGGTCTGGAAGTAGTGGAGAGTGCGGCGGGCGTCTTCACAGGAGGAGGCATGGCGGCGGAGCGCCGTCAGCAGAGCGTCGAAGCGGCCTGTGTCCAGTTCTTGATGTCGGCGTTTGACCCATGCCGCGGTGCGCGGGTTGGCGGGTCCGTAGAGAGTTTTGGCCAAGTTGCTGAGGTGCTCTTGGGCGTGAAAGCGATCGACGATTTGCCGGGCTTGGGGAAACAGTTCGTCGGCGACGTGCCAAATCCAGGGTGCGCCATCGCCCAAGACCACGGGACGCGGCACTGCGGAGAAACCGCGGCGCGTGGCTTCGCGCCAGACCCGCTGGCTAAATTCCGAGCGTTGCGCGGCGGTGTCGGGAGTGGCGGCGCTCTCGATGGCGGCGGAATAGGTCACCGAACCTTCGTCGCGGGCCGGTTGGGTGTCCTGCCGCTCGTCGGCGGCGATCTCGGTTCCCCAGCCTTCTGCCGTTCGTTCCACCTGCTTGGCGTCGACGGCCACCCCGGCCAACTCTTGCAGGAGTTCACTGCCCTCCTGAAAGCTCACCAGCGCTCCCACCGTCCCGACCATGCGGGTAACGGCCGGAGAGAGGAAGGAGTTTTCCAGCCCCAGGGTGCGGTCGCGCGGACAAAACCCGCCCCGGCAGGAGCCACAATGATCGTAGGCGCGTTGCAAATGCAGGGAGCCCAGGGCGCTGTGAAAGCGTTTCGAGCGGCGTCCGGCGTAGCGCGCCTCACCGCCACAAGGGCAAGGCAGGCGAGGCCCGGCGTAATCGCCGGTGTCAGCATTGAGTCGCGGTTCGACGGCGCGCGCGGCCAACTGCAAAGCCTGTTGGCGCACCGCCATTTCCAGCGCCTCCAGGTCCAATTGGTCGACCGCTTGGCGCCCCACCAGGGCCTCAATCTCGTGCACGAGGTCGGTGGCCAGCAGGGCGGCGAGCGAAGTTTTTTTTAACCGCGGTCTGGTCCGGGGCGCTCGCCGCGGGCATTTGCGCATCGCAAATCTGCTCGCTGACCTTAATCATCTCCCGCACCAGATGGCGAAAGCGATGGTACTCGGCGATCTGTTGGCGGGTGTGCTCGACCGCCATTCCCTTGGGGATCACGCGCGTCAGCGTTTTGCCGGCCACGGCATGCGTCAGCGAATAGCACGGTCCGTGTCCGGGCGCACCCTTCTCCGCACAATGGCAGGTCGGCTTGCCACACTTGCGGAAGCGCTCGACTAAAGACCCCGGACGCATATCGCCAATCTCTGCCAGCCGTGCCTTCAACTGCGCACGCTGGGCTTGCCAAACTTCCAGTTGCGAAGGGGGAGACATGGGTTTCTACTCTCTGACAGTATTATACGCTGTCAGAACACAAAACCCCACCCTCTTTTCGCTCCTCCTCAAAATCGTCCAACTTCTACGTCGTGCGCCCCCGGCTAAGGGGTGCGCGACCTGGAAGTTGGAATTAAGCGGCGATAGCCGCCCGGCGGCCCTCCCAGTAATCCTCAAAGCGGCCATTGAGGTGGCAGCAACGCAAGGCGAGGACGGCATTGGCTCCGCGGACAGACCAGAACATTCCCGACTGCTTGAATCGCGAGGCGACAACGGTTTTGCATCCGGCTTCGATGACGCCGGAGCCCACGAAGAGGTGTTGGCGGCGAAACTGGGGGTAGCGCATGCGCTCGGTGTTCGTTTCGAAATAATCGGCTTCCGTGCGGATCTTCTGCGCGAGGGCGGGAGTGGCGGGAGGGGAGAGCGCGGAGCGCGGCAACGAGCTTTTCGATTTTCCCCTTGTCCAACAGGCGCTTCTGGTGAATCTTTATCCAGGCCTTCAGCTTGGCGGGGTCATCGGAGTACAACTGGCGCGCCAACTCCCACAGATGCTGACGCGCGTGGTAAAGATCGACAATCTCCATGGCGCCCGGAAAGTGGAGGGCGGCGAGATTCCAAATCCATTCGGCGCCATCGCCCAACACCACCTGCTTTTGGGCACGACTCCAGCCCCGCTTCCAGGCTTCCCGGTCAAGGCGTTGGCCGAACTCCTCGGCGGTTTCGATGGCGCCGGTATAGGTGGTGGAATCGGGATCGCGGATCGGGTAGCCCTCCTGATCCCAGGTGGTTTGGGTGAAGACGCACCCCAGCTTGACTTCCCGCGTATGCGCCGGTTGGCCAGCGATTTTGCCTTGCCGACCCACCGTCTCTTTCTTCACCACTGGCACTCCGGTCCCGTCCATTTGCACGTAGAGGATGGGAATCGGCTCCCCCGCGGCGACGGGAAGGTTCAACGGCCGGGCGGGCGGGATTTCCTCTTGCTCGCGCTGCGCGATATCCCTGCCGATGGCCTCCGCCGTGCGCTCCACGGATTTGGCGGTCACCTCCAAGCCCGCCAGGACTTTCATCTGCTCCCGCCCCTGATCGAAGGGGGCTTGCTGGCCCACCAGCGCCTGCATGCGCCGCACCCCGGGAGAGAACTCCGTATTCTCGATGTCCAGTTCGACATCGGCAGGAAATTGGCCGGTGTGACAGTCCGGGCATAAGTAGTAGGGCCGCGACACCTGCACCGGGCCCACCACGGTGAGCACGGGCTTGGAGCGCAACCCGCCGTAGGGGGCCGCCCGACCACAGGAACAGGGGCGGGTCCGCGTGTCGGCCGCGGGAGCGGGAAATTGCAGCAAGGCGGTGAGGGCCGCGGCGCCCGCCTGATGCACGGTCGAGCGCACGGCGGTCTCGATCGCCTCCAGATCCGTGCGGCCGTCTTTATGGCGCTGAGCAAAGATACGACCCAGGAGTTGGTTTATTTCCCGCCCCACCTCCTGATGGATAGCAGCAGCCGTTTTTTTTCCGCCTCGGTCCAGCCGCCGCGTTCTTGCTCCACGGGGCGACGCGCACAGATGCTTTCATTGAGGGTCACCAGTTGCGCGCTGAGCTTCTGAAAACGACGAAACTCGGCGACCTCCTTTTGTGCTTTGCGCAAGGCGGCAGGGTTGGGGAAACTTTCCGTGACGGTTTTGCCGGCGACGCGGCGGGTCAGGCGGAATTGAGGATCGTGGCCGGGGTCGTTAGCCTTGGCGCAATGGCAGGTGGGCTTGCCACAGCGGCGCACCACGGCGGTAATCGAGCCCGGGCGCAGATCGCCCAAGCCCAAGAACTCCTCGAGGAGCTTGGAGCGGTCAACTTCTAAAGCCGAGAGAGAGTCAGGCATTATGGCCTCCTGTCTGAGCATCTATATACGCTCAGAAATATAGCACAAAAAAAGAAAATCCACCGCTCCAAACTTCCAGGTCGCGCGCCCCCCGGCTAAGGGGTGCGCGACCTGGAAGTTGGAATTAAGCGGCGATAGCCGCCCGGCGGCCCTCCCAGTAATCCTCAAAGCGGCCATTGAGGTGGCAGCAACGCAAGGCGAGGACGGCATTGGCTCCGCGGACAGACCAGAACATTCCCGACTGCTTGAATCGCGAGGCGACAACGGTTTTGCATCCGGCTTCAATGACGCCGGAGCCCACGAAGAGGTGTTGGCGGCGAAACTGGGGGTAGCGCATGCGCTCGGTGTTCGTTTCGAAATAATCGGCTTCCGTGCGGATCTTCTGCGCGAGGGCGGGAGGGCGGGAGGGGAGAGCGCGGAGCGCGGCAACGAGCTTTTCGATTTTCCCCTTGTCCAACAGGCGCTTCTGGTGAATCTTTATCCAGGCCTTCAGCTTGGCGGGGTCATCGGAGTACAACTGGCGCGCCAACTCCCACAGATGCTGACGCGCGTGGTAAAGATCGACAATCTCAATGGCGCCCGGAAAGTGGAGGGCGGCGAGATTCCAAATCCATTCGGCGCCATCGCCCAACACCACCTGCTTTTGGGCACGACTCCAGCCCCGCTTCCCGGCTTCCCGATCCAAGCGGTGGCCGAACTCCTCGGCGCTTTCGACGGCGCCGGTATAGGTGGTGGAATCGGGATCGCGGATCGGGTAGCCCTCGTGATCCCAGGTGGTTTGGGTGAAGACGCACCCCAGCTTGACTTCCCGCGTATGCGCCGGTTGGCCAGCGATTTTGCCTTGCCGACCCACCGTCTCTTTCTTCACCACTGGCACTCCGGTCCCGTCCATTTGCACGTAGAGGATGGGAATCGGCTCCCCCGCGGCGACGGGAAGGTTCAACGGCCGGGCGGGCGGGATTTCCTCTTGCTCGCGCTGCGCGATATCCCTGCCGATGGCCTCCGCCGTGCGCTCCACGGATTTGGCGGTCACCTCCAAGCCCGCCAGGACTTTCATCTGCTCCCGCCCCTGATCGAAGGGGGCTTGCTGGCCCACCAGCGCCTGCATGCGCCGCACCCCGGGAGAGAACTCCGTATTCTCGATGTCCAGTTCGACATCGGCAGGAAATTGGCCGGTGTGACAGTCCGGGCATAAGTAGTAGGGCCGCGACACCTGCACCGGGCCCACCACGGTGAGCACGGGCTTGGAGCGCAACCCGCCGTAGGGGGCCGCCCGACCACAGGAACAGGGGCGGGTCCGCGTGTCGGCCGCGGGAGCGGGAAATTGCAGCAAGGCGGTGAGGGCCGCGGCGCCCGCCTGATGCACGGTCGAGCGCACGGCGGTCTCGATCGCCTCCAGATCCGTGCGGCCGTCTTTATGGCGCTGAGCAAAGATACGACCCAGGAGTTGGTTTATTTCCCGCCCCACCTCCTGATGGATAGCAGCAGCCGTTTTTTTTCCGCCTCGGTCCAGCCGCCGCGTTCTTGCTCCACGGGGCGACGCGCACAGATGCTTTCATTGAGGGTCACCAGTTGCGCGCTGAGCTTCTGAAAACGACGAAACTCGGCGACCTCCTTTTGTGCTTTGCGCAAGGCGGCAGGGTTGGGGAAACTTTCCGTGACGGTTTTGCCGGCGACGCGGCGGGTCAGGCGGAATTGAGGATCGTGGCCGGGGTCGTTAGCCTTGGCGCAATGGCAGGTGGGCTTGCCACAGCGGCGCACCACGGCGGTAATCGAGCCCGGGCGCAGATCGCCCAAGCCCAAGAACTCCTCGAGGAGCTTGGAGCGGTCAACTTCTAAAGCCGAGAGAGAGTCAGGCATTATGGCCTCCTGTCTGAGCATCTATATACGCTCAGAAATATAGCACAAAAAAAGAAAATCCACCGCTCCAAACTTCCAGGTCGCGCGCC